>DDXW01000076.1 GCA_002347285.1 Rhodocyclaceae bacterium UBA2250
AGATGTGTATAAGAGACAGGCTGGTGACGCTCGGCTTCGCCACGGTGACCGAATTGGCGGGCCTGTCGCCGGCGCTCGGCGCCTTCGTCGCCGGCATGCTGATCTCGGAAACCGAATACCGCTACCAGGTCGAAGAGGACATCAAGCCCTTCCGCGACGTGCTGCTCGGGCTGTTCTTCGTCTCGACGGGGATGATGCTCGACCCGGCGGCGATCTGGAACGATGCCGGCCGGTTGCTGGCCCTGCTGCTGCTGTTGCTGGCGGTGAAACTCGCCGTCGTCGGCGCGGCCTCGCGCCTGCTGGGCGGCAGCCCCGGCACGGCGCTGCGTTCCGGCCTCTGGCTGTGCACGGCGGGCGAGTTCGGCTTCGTGCTGGTGGCGCGCGCCACGGATACCGGTCTGGTCGATGCGACGCTGGTCCAGCCGGTGCTCGCGGCGATGGTGCTGTCGATGATGATCGCGCCGCTGGTGGTCCATTATTCCGATCGCGTGGTGCTGCGGCTGGTCGCTTCGGAGTGGCTGATGCGCTCGATGCAGCTGACCCAGATCGCCGCGCGCACCGTCGCCGCCGAGAAGCACGCGATCCTCTGCGGCTACGGCAAGACCGGCCAGCATCTGGCGCGCTTCCTCGAAACCGAGAAGATCGGCTTCATGGCGCTCGATCTCGACCCGGAGCGCGTGCGCGAGGCCGCCGCCGCCGGCGAGCCGGTCGCCTGGGGCGACTGCACGCGCCGCGAGAACCTGCTCGCCGCCGGCATCGCGCGGGCGAGCGTGCTGGTCGTCACCTTCGCCGATATCGAGACGACCCTGCGCCTGGTGCAGCGGGTGCGCGAATTGCGCCCCGACCTGCCCGTCGTCGCTCGCTCGCGCGAGGAGGAGGACGCCGAAAAGCTGTTCGAGGCCGGCGTCGCCGAGGTGGTGCCCGAGGCGCTCGAGTCCTCGGTGATGCTGGCGACGCATGCGCTCGCTCTGCTCGGCGTGCCGATGCACCGCGTCATCCGGCGCCTGCGCGAACTGCGCGAGCAGCATTACGCGCTGCTGCGAGGCTTTTTCCATGGCGCGACGGATGCCGGCGCGGGGCTCGCGGACGCGGAGCAGCCGCGCCTGCACGCGGTCATGCTGGATGCCGGCGCCTGGGCGGTGGGCCGGGCGATCGGCGAACTTGAGATCGAGGAACTCGGCGCCGGCGTGGCGGCGGTACGGCGGCGTGCGCAGCCGCACGTCGCCGTTGCTGCGGACACGCGCCTGCTGGCCGGCGACGTCGTGGTGATCCGCGGCGGTGCGGCGCAGGTGGCCGCCGGCGAGCAACGGCTGCTGCGCGGCTAGCCGGAAAAGAAAAAGCCCGCGAAAGCGGGCTTTGTCGCAGGCCGGCCGGCGCGTCCGGTTCAGAAGGCGAGGCAGACCGTGTAGCTGCTGCCGCTCGTGTAGGCGCTGGCGGCGGCCGGGCTGGCGGGCATGCCGGTCGCCGAGTTGGTGGCGGTCGTCGTGGTCACGGCGCGCAGGGTGCCGCCATCGGGCCGACCGTCGTCCATCGTGGTGTCGAGCTGCTGGGCGAACGCCGCCGGGATGCCGCCGGAGCAGGCGAAGTAGGTGCCCGTCATGCCGACGATGGGGATCGCCATCTGGATGCCGAACTGGCCGCCTTCGGCATTGGTGGGCAGGCCGGCGGCAGTCAGGTTCGAGAAGTCGGTCGAGCCGGCGGCCAGGTTGGCGAGGCGCACATGCTGCCAGAACAGGGCCGTCTCGTCGGTGACGCTGGCGGGGTTCCACGCGCCTTCGAGCACGCCGTTGCCGGCCCCGCCGCCGCTCGGCGTGGTGCCGACGTTCGCGCCGAAGCGCCCGCTGGCTCCGCCGACGCCGGTATCGTCGCCGGGCAGGCGCTTGAACTTGTCCTGATAGCCATAGACGAACAGGGGCACCTGCCGGAAGTCGTTGGCCAGGTTCTTCACCTTCGCGCTGTTGATGAGCTCCTGTCCCTTCAGCACGCCGCCGAGCAGCAGGCCGATGATCACCAGCACGATGGCGATTTCGACGAGCGTGAAACCGGATTGCTTTTTCATTGTTCACTCCACCTTGGGAACGGCCGGACGAATCTTAGCATTTGCATGTTAACGGGGGATTTGCCGGCTTAACAGGCAAATTTGCGGCGAATAAGCCGGTAAATCGCCACGTCCCCCTTGCCCTTCAGATGCACGGTCTGGGGGGCGGCGAAGTCGAAGCGATCGACCAGCCGCCGGTAGGTGACGGCATCGCAGTGGATCGCGCCGGGCGCACCCTCGCTGGTGATGCGGCTCGCCAGGTTGACCGTGTCGCCCCAGAGATCGTAGATGAACTTCTTCTTGCCGACGACGCCCGCCACGACCGGTCCGGTGCCGATGCCGATGCGGACCGCCACGGGCGCGGCAGGGGCGGTGAAGTCGCGCTGGAGCGCTTCCTGCATCGACAGCGCCAGGTCGGCGATCGCGGCGGCATAGTCGGTTGTCGCGGTATTGATGCCGCCCGCCACCATGTAGGCGTCGCCGATGGTCNNCTTCTCGAGGCCGAAGCGCTCGGCCAGGTCGTCGAAGGACGAGAAGATGCGGTTGAGCATGCGGAACACCTGCTCGGGCGTCATGTCGGCCGCGATCTGCGTGAAATTGACGATGTCGGCGAACATCACGGTCGCGTCGGCGAAGCCGTCCGCGATGGTCTGTTCTTCGTTCTTGAGGCGCAGCGCGACCGGCGCCGGCAGGACGTTGAGCAGCAGCCTTTCCGAGCGCTCCTGCTCGGCGAGCAGCCGGCGGTGCGCATCCTCGAGGCGATCCTGGATCTTGCGTTTTTCCTGGATCGAGTAGCGCAGCAGCACGTAGATGATCGTCGCCACGGCGATGAAGTTGAGCGCGAAGAACACCATGCTGGTGCGCAGGGGGATCTTCAGGCCCGGCAAGACATAGGCGTCGGCCAGCAGGAAATCGAACACCCCCGTCATCACGGTGAGGAAGACCCAGGCGAAGAACCAGGCGATCGACTCGCGCACGCCGAAGAACAGGATCGCGCCGAACGGCGCGAGCAGGCCCCAGAGGATGATGCCGCTGCCGGTGATGAAGTTGCCGGTGCTCCACTGCATCACGAACGGCGCGAACAGGAACAGCGCGAGCTGGGACAGGCGGAAGAAGTCGAAATTGCGCCACTGGACGTAGAGCAGCAGGTTGGCGGCGAGCGCGACCGCGTACAGATAGGGCAGCGTGACGGAAAGCTGCGAACCGATCGCCCAGTAGATCAGCAGCCAGAGCATCGAGGCGACGCAGACCAGCCCGGTGGCGAATACCAGCAGCTGCTTGTTGAGCTTCAGTTCCTCGCTGTCGTTCGGTTCGATGCCGGCATTGCGCAGGCGGGCGAGGAAGCCGGAGGATTCGGTCGGGTTCATGCGGCGGCATTCGATGGCTTATGACGAAAGTATCGCAGGGACGCCCATGCAGGGCAAGACGCCGCGGCGAGGTAAAATCGCCGGCATGATCGAAATCACCCTCAACGGTGCCGCGCGTCGTCTCGGCGCTCCCTTGACCGTCGCCATGCTGCTGGAGAGCGAGGGGCTCGCCGGCAAGCGGGTGGCGGTCGAGCGCAACGGCGAGATCGTGCCGAAGAGCCGCCATGCCGACACGCGGTTGGCGGACGGAGACCAACTCGAAATCGTCGTCGCCGTCGGCGGAGGATGACAGGAAGGAAATCATGGAAGACCTGCTGAATATCGCCGGCAAGAGCTACCGCTCGCGCCTGCTCGTGGGCACCGGCAAGTACAAGGATTTCGACGAGACGCGTCGCGCCGTCGAGGCGAGCGGCGCCGAGATCGTCACCGTCGCGATCCGCCGCACCAACATCGGCCAGGAGCCGGGCCAGCCCTCGCTGCTCGACGTCCTGCCGCCGTCGCGCTACACCTACCTGCCCAATACCGCCGGCTGCTACGCGGCCGAGGAGGCGATCCGCACGCTGCGGCTCGCGCGCGAACTGCTCGACGGCCATGCCCTCGTCAAGCTCGAGGTGCTCGGCGACAAGGACACGCTGTTCCCCAACATGCCGGAAACGCTGAAGGCCGCCGAAGTCCTCGTCAAGGACGGCTTCCAGGTGATGGTCTATTGTTCCGACGATCCGATCCAGGCGAAGATCCTCGAGGGCATCGGCTGCGTCGCGGTGATGCCGCTCGCCTCGCTGATCGGCTCGGGCATGGGCATCCTCAACCCGTGGAACCTCAAGCTCATCATCGAAGCCGCGCAGGTGCCGGTGCTGGTCGATGCCGGCGTCGGCACGGCGTCGGATGCGGCGATCGCGATGGAGCTCGGCTGCGACGGCGTGCTGATGAACACGGCGATCGCCGGCGCGAAGAACCCGGTGCTGATGGCCGGCGCGATGAAGAAGGCGGTCGAGGCCGGCCGCGAGGCCTTCCTGGCCGGACGCATGCCGAAGAAGTTTTACAGCGCGATCCCGAGCTCGCCGACGGCGGGGCTCATCGGCCAATGAGCGGTTCGTGAAACGCTGGCTGGCGCTGGGTTGCGCCGTGGCGGCGGCATTCCCGGCACAGGGGCAGGAATCAGCCGTGCCGCAGGGCTATGCCTTCGAGCGGCCGGGCGTGCTGGCCGACCAGTATGTCTGGGGCCTCGCCCACGGTGTGCGCCTGCTGGCGCTGGCTTGCGCGCAGGCCGGGCAGGGCGCGGCGGCCGAGGCCTGGGTCGACTGGCAGGAGCGCGAAGCGGCGCAGATCGAGGTGATGCGTGTGGCGCTGAGCCAGTACTATTTTCTGCGCGACGACGCACCGCCCGATGCGATCGCCGCCGCGTTGAGGTTGTCCACGTCCATTGATCTCGCGCCTGATGCGCTCGCGCCCGCCTGCGCGAGCCTCGCCGAGGCGCTCGCGCAGCCGCGCTACGACCTGGCGCGCCGCCGCGCCGAATTCCTGGAGAAAAAATGAGCGACGCCCCGATTGTGCGCGACCACATCCGCAGCTTCGTGCTGCGCCAGGGGCGCGTCTCGAACGCCCAGCAGCGCTACTACGAGGAGGGGCTGCCGCGCTGGGGCATTCCCTACGCCGCGGCGCCGCTCGACCTCGCCGCCGTGTTCGGCCGCACCGCGCCAAGCTTCCTCGAGATCGGCTGCGGCATGGGCGAGACGACGGCGAACATTGCCGCCGCGCATCCCGGGAACGACTATCTCGGCATCGAGGTGCATACGCCCGGCGTCGGCAGCCTGCTCAAGGAGATCGCTACGCGCGGCCTGACCAACCTGCGGGTGATCCAGCACGACGCCGTCGAGGTGGTGCGCGACATGATCCCGCCGGCATCGCTGGCGGGTATTCACGTCTACTTCCCCGATCCGTGGCCGAAGAAGCGCCATCACAAGCGCCGGCTGATCCAGCCGGCTTTCGTGCATGAGCTCGCGTTGCGCCTCGCGCCCGGCGGCTACCTGCACTGCGCCACCGACTGGGAGGAGTACGCGCAGCAGATGCTCGAAGTGCTTTGCGCCGAGCCGCTGCTGAGGAACACGGCGAAGGGCTTTGCCGAACGCCCCGCCTGGCGGCCGCAGACCAAGTTCGAGACGCGCGGCCTGTGCCTCGGCCACGGCGTCTGGGACGTCCTCTTTACGCGTCGAGAAACAGCGTCACCAGCCGGTTGAGGAAACGCCGGCCGAGCGGCGTCGGTTTCATCCGGCCGTCCGCGATTTCCAGCAGCCCTTCCCGCCGCCCCGCCAGCGCCGAGTTTTCAATGGTCGTAAGCGGCAGGCCGGTGCGCTCGGAAAACAGTGACAGCGGGAAGCCGTCGGCCAGGCGCAGCGCGTTCATCATGAATTCACCCGGCAAATCCGGCGCGGCGACCGGCCGCCATTCACGCGTGACGGGATCGGCGAGATATTCCTTCGGATGGCGCGGCCGCGCCTCGCGCCGGATTCCGGCATGATCGGAGAGCTTCGAGTGCGCGCCGGCGCCGATGCCGAGATAGTCGCCGAAAGTCCAGTAGTTGAGGTTGTGCGCGCAACGTTGGCCGGGTTTGGCATAGGCCGAAGTTTCATAGTGCTCGAAACCGGCCGCCACGAGACTTTCCTCGACCATCTCCAGCATGTCGGCGGCGAGATCCTCGTCCGGCAGCGGCGGCGGCGCGTGCGCGAAGGCCGTGTTCGGCTCGAGCGTCAGATGGTAGGCGGAAAGATGCGAGACACCCGTGGCGATGGCCGTTTCGATGTCGCGGCGGGCCTCTTCCAAAGTCTGTTCCGGCAGCGCGACCATCAGGTCGAGATTGACGCGCTCGAAATGCTTCTGTGCGATGTCGATGGCGCGGCGCGCCTCGTCGCCGGAATGGATGCGGCCGAGCGCGGCGAGCTTGGCGTCGTCGAAGCTCTGGATGCCGAGCGAGAGGCGATTGATGCCCGCATCGCGATAGGCCGCGAAGCGCTCCGCCTCGACGGTGCCGGGATTGGCTTCGAGCGTGATCTCGGCTTCCGGCAGCAGCGGCAGGCGCATGCGCAGCGCCGCCAGCAGCGCATCCACCGTCGCGCCCGACATCAGGCTCGGCGTGCCGCCGCCGATGAACACCGTGACGATCGGGCGGCCCCAGATCGCCGGCAGCGCGGCTTCGAGATCGACGATCAACGCGGCGAGATAGGCGGCCTCCTGCGGCTCATTTTTCCCAATGGATTCGTGGGAATTGAAGTCGCAATAGGGACACTTGCGCACGCACCACGGCCAATGGACGTAGAGCGCGAGCGGAATGCCTTGCAAACTCGGTGCTGGCGAGGCGGCGGCGATGGGGATCGTGCGTCTCAAACGTCGAGCTTCAGCCGTTCCATCAGCTGCGCCAGCGCCTTGCCGCGATGCGAGCGCTGGTTCTTCTCTTCGGCGGAGATCTCGGCGGCGGTCTGGTTCAGGTCGGGCACCAGGAAGTAGGGGTCGTAGCCGAAGCCGTTGGCGCCGCGCGGCGCGTCGATGATCTCGCCGTGCCATTCGCCTTCGCAGATGATCGGCTGCGGGTCGTCGGCGTGATGCACGAACACCAGCACCGCGACGTAGTGGGCGCGGCGGTCCCCCTTGCCCTGCAGCTCGGCGATCAGCTTCTGGTTGTTCCTGTCGTCGGACTTCGGTTCCCCAGCGTAACGCGCCGAGAACACGCCGGGGGCGCCGCCGAGCGCCCTGACGCAGATGCCCGAGTCGTCGGCGAGCGCCGGCAGGCCGGTGAGCCTGGCGGCATGGCGCGCCTTGGCCAGCGCGTTCTCGACGAAGGTGGCGTGCGGCTCCTCGGCTTCGGCAATGTTGAAGTGCGCCTGCGGCAGGACTTCGATGTCGGCCCTGGCGAGCATCTGGCCGAACTCGCGCAGCTTGCCGGCATTGTTGGAAGCGAGGACGATCTGTTTCATGGCCGCACTCCCAGGGCCGCCTGCTGCGCCGCGATGATCTCCCCGATGCCCTGCAGGGCGAGCGCGAGCAGCGCGTCGAGC
>DDXW01000061.1 GCA_002347285.1 Rhodocyclaceae bacterium UBA2250
TCCAAACAATCCGAGCCGGTACACACGGAAAACAGCGTGACCAGCGCGGGAGCAAGGAACAACGAGGACTCAATCGCCCTGTTTCACAAGTTTGCTCTGCTACGCGCACTTCCCCGCCACATTTCCGCAGGCGACATCGCGCATGTCTACCCACCTAACCAGGAGACCCGCAACCTTCTGGTTCAAACCGTCTAGTTGCGCTCTCGGGAGCGGCCGTGGAACGCATCGCGCATCACTTGCAGACGCCAGCAGTTCCCAGAGGCTAATTTAAACAGTCCTTGAATTTTCCCTTTTTGGGAACTACAATGCCTATCTGACCATGCTTCCCTCCCCCCTTCATGAGAATCCTGGGCCTGCCAATCCTCGAGGCGTACAAGAAGAAACATACTGACGCCCGAGGTCAACTCGACGCGTGGCAAGTCGACGTCGAGCGGCAGAACTGGACTTCCTCTCATGACATCCGGCAGCGGTATGGGAGCGCGGACTTCTTGGCCGACAACCGAGTCATCTTTGACATCAAGGGGAACAAGCATCGTCTGGTCGTTCAGGTCCGGTATCAGAACGGACTGGTGGTAGTGCAGTGGGTCGGAACACATGCCGAGTACAGCAAAAAAAAGTTTTAAGGCAACGGGACCGATAGGCAGAAGCAAAAACGGAGATGGCAATGAACGTAAAGATCATTAAGAGCGAAAAGGACTACCAGGCCGCAATGAGCCGCCTGTCCGACCTGATGTCGCGCGATCTCAAGCCTGGCTCCAAGGAGGAGGATGAACTGGAGTTGCTCGCCCTGGTTGTCCACGACTTTGAGCGCCAAACCGTTCCCCCGGTGAAGGCTGATCCTATTGAAGCCATCCTTTTTCGCATGGATCAAATGGGCCTCACTCGCAAGGATCTGATCCCCTACATCGGCTCGATCTCGAAGGTTTCCGAGGTGCTGTCACGCAAGCGCCCTCTGTCGCTGTCCATGATTCGACGACTCCATCAGGGCCTGGACATTCCCGCAGACATCCTGATTGAAGATGTCGAGACGGACAGGTCGGTAGTGGAGAGTGATCCAACGATCGACTTCTCACGATTCCCTCTCAAAGAGATGTACGAGCGTGGGTGCTTTGGAAACTTTGAAGGGAACGTCCAGCGCCTCAAAGACTACGCCGAAGACTTGGTCTCGAAGTTGATGCGAGAGCTCGGACCCAAGCAGATGGGCACAGCCTTCCTGCGAGCACCACTGCATCAGCGTGGTGACCGGCAGGCGGACGAAATCGCCCTTCAGGCCTGGCGGATGTGTGTCGTGCGCAAAGCCAGGGAGTCGCTCCCACCGAAAGAGTACAAAACCAACTCCATCACTCTGGGATGGATGCGTGAACTTGCAAAGCTATCGGCCTTCGATGAAGGGCCAAAGCTCGCCAAGGAATATCTTGCGCGCCATGGAATTACGCTCGTAATCGAAAAGCACTTCAAACGCACATTCCTCGATGGCGCGGCCATGCTTGATGGCGATCGGCCCATCGTGGCACTAACGCTTAGACACGATCGCATCGACAACTTTTGGTTCGCTTTATTGCATGAAGTCGCACACGTCGCGCTGCACCTGACGCCTGCGACCCCTGTCTTTATCGACGACCTGGACCGCGGAAACTCGGAGCGCGCCGAACAAGAGGCGGATGGCATGGCAAGAGAAGCTCTAATCCCGGAGGCTGCCTGGGATGCTGCCAAAGTACGGCACTCACTGACTTCGGATGACGCAGTCGCCTTCGCAGATCAAGTTGGTGTGGCACCTGCCATCGTAGCCGGCCGACTTCGCCATGAAACCAAGAACTACCGACTGTTAAATCACCTGATCGGCAAGACCGGCCAAGTCAGTCAAATCCTGGGATGCTGACAACAAGGGAAAAGACCGCAAGCCTTGATCCCTTTTTGGGAAATAGGTACAATCTGGCTGCCAGAACGGAATCGAACTTGCAATCGAGTGTAAGCGTGTTCGAGCATTTCCTCGGTACGGAAACGCGCCAGTTGCAGCAGGCGCACGGCTTCCTCATCGGCGATAGCTATGGCTTCCGGTTTGACGGACGACAGGGCATCGATCAATGTTGATCGGGCGACGTCCTCGGGTTTCGATGCATCCAGTACGCCGAGGAAGGCGAATTTGTCGACTCTGGAAAGCAGAGCGACGGCGCGCAACGTTGCCGATCCGATCAGTTCGACGAGGTGTTTGCTGTTCTTGAGGGACTTCTTGGCCACTTATCACTCCTTGAACAATGCCGTGTGGCCTGCCTCCCATGAAGTGGCAACGCCGCCAGCGTTACGACAATCACGGGATGATCCCCATCCGAATCTTGGTCTTGATGCTCGACAGCCAGTCCTCGCGGTACTGCAAGGCCATCCGGGCAGTTGCGACATGATGTGTCGTATCGTGTCGTAGCTTGCGGGCCATGCATGGCGGCAAGATCGCCATCACTTCGTTGGAGAAATGCTCGCCGACGTTGGCCTCGAAGCGGGTCAATCGCCCCTCCTGGCGTAGCCCTGCAGCAGTTTCTTGCGTCACGTTGTTCTCGGTCGCCCCCGCTACAGGAGTTACCAGCCGCAACCTCCTACCCGCAAACCCGCATGGTTACGAGGGGTGACATCGCGCACGCTCGCGAGGCATACAGATAAAAACGGAGAACAGAGATGCCTGGGTGGGCAAAAAAGGCAGATATGGAAAGGGTGACGCTCGCGAGGCTAATCCGCGAAGGCCCGCCAGAACTGGCGTAGCGGGCGGGCGTAAAAAAGCCCGAAACGAGTTCGGGCTTTTGGAATTGGTGGCGGAACACGGAACCGAACCCGCGCCCGCTTTCAGGACTGAATAGTAACACATCAGTATTGAGGCCGCGATTTCGATGACTTGGCCGTTTTCAGGCTCCAGCATCGCTACCTTAAGGGCAACCCATCCGGGAAGCTGCACGCGACGTACCACCTATTTCGGCATCCACTCGATACGATTACGTTGTTCCGGCGTTGTTCCAAAAATGCTTGACATCAGGGAAAAGCGCATCTATTCTGCCGGCTGGAACAACAACTGAACAACGGAGGCGGTCATGGAAAAGCGTTTCTCGGCAACCCTTAGCCGGTCGCAAGGTAGGAGTGCATGGGCGGTGATCTTCCGCCATCCAGTTCGGGTCGATCCGAACACCGGCAAGCCTGGACTGCGGGTCCGCCAGGGGCTCGGAACACCCGATGAAACCGAAGCCAACGATCTGAAGGATCAACTCAACCAACTGCTGGCCGACGAGTCATTCTGGAGCATGCCAGCCAAGGCCGAAGCGGAAAAGCGGCTCCACCACCGAGTCGTGGAGATCTTTTATCACGGCATGGAGCCGGAGCAGAACGACTTTGGCGCGATCCGCGAGTCGATCATTCCCCTGCCTACATCCAAGGACTCCGACTATCGGCGGGCGCTGCTTCTAGGAACGACTGGCGCCGGCAAGACGACGTTGCTGCGTCAGTTGATTGGCACGAACCCGGAAACCGAGCGATTCCCCTCGACATCGACGGCGAAGACCACGGTGCACGAGACCGAGGTTGTGCTTGCACCTGGCCTGTACAAGGCGGTAGTCACCTTCTTCCCCATCGACGAAGTCCGCGAGCATCTGAACGAATGCATCTCAGAAGCCGTTCTCGCTGCGTACCGGGGAGACGGCGACAGTGACGTGCTGCGCAAGCTGCTGATGCATGTAAACCAACGATTCCGCTTCAATTACGTACTCGGCAACGGACCTCAAGCCGCCGACAACGATGATGATGACGAGGACGAAGCACCGGAACAGATCGAGGAAACCGCTGCCGACGGCGTGATCGACCTAGACGCCACCAATGCGTTGCTGACGAAGACGATAACCGCGTTGCGAGCCATTGCGGCCAGCCACGGCGATCAACTGAAAACCGAACTGGGCGCAATCGACGAGAAGGATCAGCGAGTCGTCGACGAACTGTTCGAAGAGGAGCTTGATCGCCGACTCCGTGAAGACGATGAGTTCCATCGCATCAGCGACGAGATCATGGACGAGATCGAGCTTCGTTTCTCGCTGCTAACCGATGGCACGGTACGTCGCAACAAGCAAGGCTGGCCGCAGTCGTGGTCATGGGAAACGGACGACCGAGCGACCTTTATCAAGACAGTCACGCGCTTCTCCAGTAACCATTCCCCACGCTTCGGACGACTGCTGACGCCGCTGGTAAACGGTGTCCGCGTGTCAGGTGAGTTCCTGCCAGCTTGGGCCGGTGGGCAACAGCCCAAGCTTGTGCTTCTCGATGGCGAAGGCTTGGGACACACACCCAAGTCGGTCGCCGCCATCTCGACTTCGCTGACACGTCGTATCGAGTCAACCGATGCCATCGTGCTCGTCGATAACGCTGTCCAGCCGATGCAGGCCGCGCCGGTTGCGGCCATGAAGGAGATGATCACCTCGGGCAGTTCGAGCAAGCTGCTGCTCGTGTTCACGCACTTCGACGAGGTAAAGGGCGATAACCTGCGCAACGCGGCGGATCGGGAGCAGCACGTCCTAGCGTCCGCCGAGAACGTCCTCGCATCGATTGGGGAGGAACTTGGCCCGTTCGCGGAACGGGCGCTTCGCGGCCGCTTGAAGGATGCCTGCTTCTTCGTTGGGGGGATTGACGAGGATCTGGATGCCACGAAGAAAGCTCACAAGCGGACGATTGGCCAATTGCAGGCGCTACTAGCCGCCATCGACGCCATCGTCGAGAAGCCCGAGCCCGTATTGGCCAAGCCAGTATATGACCGCATGAATCTCGTCCTGGCCGTCAAGAACGCGGCCGAGAGTTTCCACGATGCATGGTGGCCGCGTCTGGGCCTCGCCTACAAGCCCGGCGTGGGCAAGGAGCACTGGAAGCGTATCTGGGCTTTGAGCCGGCGCCTCAGCACACCGGGCCTTGGTGACGAGTACGACAACCTCAAACCGGTAGCGGATCTTCGCAAGCAGCTTCAGGATCGACTGTATGTACTACTGCAAAACCCGCTCCGGTGGGACCCCGCAGAGCCGACTGACGACGCGCACAAGCAGCAGGTTTTTGACGGTCTGGCCAACGCCCTGTCCGCCAAGACGCTAGACCTCGCCACCCGGCGCGTTCGGGCCGAGCGGATGCCGGAATGGCAGTCGGCGTTCAACCAATCGGGGCGTGGGTCCAGCTATGCGCGCGCCTCGATCATCGGCGAACGCATCTACGAACGCGCAGCGCCGATTCCGGACGTGACGCCCTCGCCAGACCGCAATTCCTTCCTGCACGAAGTGGCGTCAGTTGTGGAGACCGTCTGCGAGGAGGTCGGTGCCAAGCTCGCGTAGCAAACAGTCGCAGGCATTCGAGGTCGGAGTCGCCTCGGAGCGAGGCTAGGCTTGCAACCGCCAGACATCTCGCTCCGGGGCTATCAGGCCAATCAATACGCGGAGCTTGGCGGCTGCGTCCGATGCGACATGCGGCAGGGAGGTGAATACGACTTTCCTGCCACCATCCAAACTCCAGGGGCTGAACTGCTCGGCCTGCGGGATCGACGGCCGCGCTGGATCCAGCGGGTACGCTAGCACGCCCCAAGACATTCTGCCGTCAGGAGGAGCAAACCGGCCGAGGTAGGCAGCCATCTGATAGAGATCGTCACGCTGCGGCCCATTCGGCGAACTCGCAGATGGATGGAGAGACTTGTATTTAGCATCAACCACCCCTCTGAGAATGGAACCAGAGTGAACGATGGCGTCGGGTATCAAGGTGCCCATAGTTTGCCGGTTCGACTGAACCGCCCATCTCTTGAAGAGCTTGCCGTGGTCACCCGTGCGATTCACCAGAAACAGGTGCTGCGGGTGAAATATCACTCGCTCAAACGCGGCGCGGCAGATCGGGAGGTCATCCCTCATGCCCTGGTGGACAGCGGGCTACGTTGGCACACACGGGTCTTTGATCGGAAGAGCAACGAATTTCGGGACTTGGTGATTTCCCGTATCGAGGCTGCAAACCCTGTACATAATGCAGAAGTACAGCCCCATGAGATGGAAAGCGCGGACGAAGAATGGAATCGCCAGCTGGAATTGGTGCTGGTGGTGCATCCCGGCGTTGATCGGCCTGAGATCGTTCAACGAGATTTCGGGATGCAACGAGGCGAACTGCACGTAACCGTTCGCGCTGCGGTCGCCGGATATGTGCTTCAGCAGTGGAATGTAGATTGCAGTCCAGATAGGCGGCTGGATCCGATGATTCATCGCTTGAGCTTGAAGGACATCGAATCACTGAAGGACTGCAAGAGTGCGGCGATTGCCCCGGGATTTATTGATCCGGTCGCCCCTGGCTAGCAGTTTGCAACCACAACTCGCCGCCCCGAAACCCTCACCAACACTGGAAGTGCCCTCGCGCACGCTCGCGAGGCAACCAGATAAAAACAGGGAACAGAGAGGCCGTGAGGGGCGAAAAAGGCCGAAACGGGAGGGCTGACGCTCGCGAGGCAAAACGCCGAAGGCCCGCCAGGACTGGCGCGGCTGGCATACGTGAAAAAGCCCGAAACAGGTTCGGGCTTTTGGAATTGGTGGCCAGGGGCGGAATCGAACCGTCGACACGCGGATTTTCAATCCGCTGCTCTACCAACTGAGCTACCTGGCCGTGAAGAGCGGCGGATTATAGGGACTGTCGTCGTCGTCGTCAAAGACCTGTTGAACCTCTTCGCCACGCCGACTGCGACTGTGTAAGCCAGATGTCAGTAAGTTCGACGTAAGTCCCTGCGCCTACAGTTCGCCCCGCCAAAGCGACAAAGACAATAACGGCAACTCTTCTCTTCAAGTTCAGGAGGCAAACATGGCTCAAGAAACGTGGGACAGGATTCGGGCCAACCCGAAGTTCCAAGCATTCGTCAAGAAACGCAACACCTATTCGATCATCATGACCATTCTGGGCTCGCTCGTCTACTATGGTTTCATCCTGCTGGTCGCCTACGACAAGGATCTGCTGGCAAGCAAGATCGGCGCGGGCGTGACGACCCTCGGCATCCCGCTGGGTGTCGGCGTGATCGTGTTCACCATCATCCTCACCTGGATCTACGTCGGCCGCGCCAACGGCGAGTTCGATACCGAGAGCGAAGCTATCGTCAAGGAGGCAACCAAGTGATGAACGCAACCCTCAAGAAAACCCTTGGCGCATTTGTTGGCTTGGCGCTGCTTGCCCTGGCCGGCGGCGCCCTGGCCGCCGGCGCCGACCTCGGCGCGACCCAGAAGCAGGCCACCAACTGGACGGCCATCACCATGTTCGCCGTGTTCGTGATCTTCACCCTGTGGATCACCAAGTGGGCGGCTTCCAGGACCAAGACTGCCGCCGACTTCTACACCGCCGGCGGCGGTATCACCGGCTTCCAGAACGGCCTGGCGATCGCCGGCGACTACATGTCGGCGGCCTCGTTCCTCGGCATTTCCGGCCTGGTGTTCGCCAACGGCTTCGACGGCCTGATCTTCTCGATCGGCTGGCTGGTCGGCTGGCCGATCATCACCTTCCTGATGGCGGAACGCCTGCGCAATCTCGGCAAATTCACCTTCGCCGATGTCGCCTCCTACCGCTTCGCCCAGACCCCGGTGCGTACCTTCGCGGCGATTTCGACGCTCATCGTCGTGGCCTTCTACATGATCGCCCAGATGGTCGGTGCCGGTCAGCTGATCAAGATCCTGTTCGGCCTCGAATACATCTACGCCGAAATCATGGTGGGTGTGATCATGCTGGCCTACGTGCTGTTCGGCGGCATGACCGCGACGACCTGGGTGCAGATCATCAAGGCGGTGATGCTGCTCGGCGGCGCGACCTTCATGGCGCTGGCCGTGCTGTTCCAGTTCGGCTTCTCGCCCGAGGCGCTGTTCGCCAAGGCCGTCGAGGTGCACGCCAAGAAGGACGCCATCATGGGTCCGGGCGCGCTGATCAAGGACCCGATCTCCGCGATCTCCGTCGGCATGGCGCTGATGTTCGGCACCGCCGGCCTGCCCCACATCCTGATGCGCTTCTTCACCGTGCCGAACGCCAAGGAAGCCCGCAAGTCGGTGGCCTGGGCGACGACCTGGATCGGCTACTTCTACATCCTGACCTTCATCATCGGCTTCGGCGCGATCGTCAACCTGATCGCCGATCCCGTGACCTTCTACGTCGATGGCGACATCGCCAAGGGCCTGAAGGGCGGTGGCAACATGGCGGCGGTGCACCTCGCCAACGCAGTGGGCGGCAACCTGTTCCTCGGCTTCATCTCCGCCGTGGCCTTCGCGACGATTCTCGCGGTGGTCGCCGGCCTGACGCTGTCGGGTGCCTCGGCCGTGTCGCACGACCTGTATGCCTCGGTCTGGCGTCATGGCAACGTCGATTCCGCCACCGAACTGCGCTGGTCGAAGGGGGCCACCCTGGTGCTCGGCGTCGTCGCCGTGGCCCTCGGCATCGCCTTCGAGAAGGAGAACGTCGCCTACATGGTGATGCTCGCCTTCACGATCGCCTGCTCGGGCAACTTCCCGGTGCTGTTCATGTCGGTGCTGTGGAAAGACTGCACCACCAAGGGCGCCGTCGTCGGCGGCACCGTCGGCCTGCTCCTCGCCACCGTCCTGACCATCGGCTCGGCCAGCGTCTGGGAAGCGGTGCTGCACTACCCGAAAGGCTCGGCCTGGTTCCCCTACAACTCGGCCGCGATCTTCTCGATGACTGCCGCGTTCTTCACGATCTGGCTGATATCGAAGCTGGACAACAGCGCGCAGGCCAAGAAGGAACGTGCCCTGTATCCCGATCAGCAGATCCGTTCCGAAACGGGTGTCGGCGCCGCTGCCGCCTCGGCTCACTAAGCCGTAGCGCAGCAACGAAAAAGGCCAGCCCGCGGGCTGGCCTTTTTCATGCGCGACGACGTCAGAAACACTGCAGCATGTGCGCCTCGCAATAGCTCTGCTTCAGCCAGGCCAGGCCGATCCAGCACCAGAACAGCACGAAGAAGGCGACGAAGGGCAGGTGCTTGTCGATGATCTGCGGCGGCGAGATGAGCCGGACGATCTTCAGCACCGGGCTGGTGATGAGCACGAAGAGTTTGTAGACGCCGTTGTTGTGGCGGCGACTGCCGGCCAGCAGCGCGAGGATGCCTTGGCCGAGGAGGAACAGCAATGCGACCTCGACGAGCGCGCGCAGGATGCCGATGACGAGAAGCTCCGGATGAGTCATGGTATGTTCGAACTTTCCTTTTTGAAGAAACAGCGATGAATTACGATCACTGGCGCCATTATGCCCGCGGTTGGGTGTTTCATTTCCTCGGCAAGCCCGATATCGCATACGAAGCGTATGTGGAAGCTTTTCGTCTCGATCCCCGCGATGTCCAATCGGCACGCCATCTGGCCGCGATCGCCGCGGGCAAGAAACACTGGGAGGCGGCCGAATCCTGGTTCGAGAAGGTTCTCGAGCTGCTGCCGGCCGATGCCGACACCTGGTTCAACCTGGGTTTCGTCCGCGAACACGCCGGCAAGGCGGAAGCGTCCCTCGCCGCCTTCAAGGAAGCGGTGCGGCTCAAGCCGACGCAGGACCGCGCCTGGTACGGCATGGGCCTCGCCCATGCCCGCCTCGGCCAGCACGATGCGGCGGCGGCGGCGCTGCAGGAGGCGGTCAAGCTGCAGCCGATGAACGGGGAGGCCTACTACCAGTGGGGCATGGCGCTGCATCATGCCAATCGACCCGACGAGGTCAAGGCGGTGGTGGAAAAACTGGTCGACTTCGAACCGAAGCGGGCGAAAAAGCTCGTGCAGGACACCACGCGCGCGGATCTCATGCCGCTGATTCCCGAGTTGCCGTTCTAGGCACCCGGATTTCGACGCGCAGGCCGCCCAGCTCCGGCGCCGTATCCAGCCGCACCGTGCCTCCTTGCTGCCGCGCCAGGGCGGCGACGATCGGCAGGCCGAGGCCGCAGCCGTCGGCATTCGCCCTGCTGCCGCGATAGAAGCGCTCGAACACCCGCGGCCGCTCCGCTGCGGGAATCCCCGGCCCGTCGTCATCGACCCACAGGACGGCATCTTCCCCGTCGCGGCGGCAGGACACGGCGATCCTGCCGCCCGGGCGCCCGTACCTGATGGCGTTATCCACGAGGTTGGCGAGCATCTCGCTGAAAGCATACGGCGAGGCGGTCAGGCGCGTTTCGGCCAGATCGAAGCGTACCTCGATGTCGCGGCGGAAAGCCTGCGGCAACCAGGCGTTCGCCTCCTCGCGAATCAGCGCGGCGAGATCGAACTCCGCCTGCGGCGGCTCGATGCCCGGCTCGGCGCGCGACAACGCCAGCAGTTGCCCAACCAATCGGGCCAGACGCCGCGCCGTAACCAGCAGGGCAGGATTGTCCGCCGTCGTCGGCCCCGCCGCTTCGAGTTGCGCCAGCAGGCCGGCAATCGGCGTGCGCAATTGGTGCGCCGCATCGGCTATGAAGTTGCGCTGCGACTGGATCGCCTGATCGAGGCGGCCGAACAGGTCGTTGATCTCCTCAATGATCGGCCGCAGTTCGTCGGGCGCCGACAGGGATTCGAGCGGGCGCAGATCCCGATGCGAACGCCGCCCGATCTCCGTCTGCAGCATCGCCAGCGGCGACAAGCCATGACGAATGCCGGCCCAGACCAGCACGATGGCGAGCAGGAACAGCACCGCTTGCGGCGCGACCATGCCGAGCATGATCTGCCTCATCAGCTGCTCCCGTTTCTGGGCGGTCGTCGCCAGGGTCAGATGGCGGGCCAGGCCGTTCGCCTCGAATACCAGCGAAATGCCGCGCAGCCAGTAGCCGCCGTAATTGAGATCGAAAAACGCGGGAGACTCCAAGCTGCCCCACGGCAGATCCTCCCCCAGGCGGCCTTCGCCGATCAGCAGCCGGCCGTCGATGTCCTGCAGCGTGTAGAAGAGGCGGTCTTCGGGGGTCGCGAGCAGGACGCGCTGGGCCTGGACCGGCAGCTCCTGCGGCGCTGCCTGCGGCTTGCGCCGCAAATGCTCGACGTAGAGTTGCGCGGCATCGATCAGCCCCTCGTCGAGCGCCTCCGCCGACGCTTTCTGCACGATCAGATAGACCGCCAGGATGCTGCCGACGATGGCGAAGAGCGCTACCGGCAGCAGCAGCGCCAGCAGGTGGCTGCGCAGGCTACTCGCCGTCTTTTCCATCGTCGATCTCGCAGTAGTAGCCCAGCCCGCGCACGGTGCGCAGGTTCAGGCCGCTCTCGCCGATGCGCTTGCGAAAGCGCGACATGATCTGTTCGATCGCGTTGTCGGACACCGCCGTGCCGCTGCGATAAAGCGTATCGGCAATTTCATCCCGGGAGACGACGCGATTCGGATGGGCGGCGAGGAACGACAGCAGCGTCCATTCGCGGCCGTTGAGTTCGAGCGGTTCGTCATCCACGTAGGCGCGCTTGCCTTCCAAGTCGAGTCGCAGCCTGCCCAACACGATGCTCTGCGGCGCACGCCGGCGCCGCAGCATGGCCCGCACACGGGCGAGAAACTCCTCCCGGGCCGCCGGCTTGAGCAGATAGTCGTCGGCACCGATGTCGAGCAGCCGGATCCGCTCTTCGATGGCATCGCGCGCGGAAAGCACTAGGACAGGAGTATTCAATTGCCTCGCCCGGAGATGGGCGACCACCGTGCTGCCATCGAGATCGGGCAGGCCGAGGTCGAGAACCACGAGGTCGTAAGCCTGTGCATCGAGCGCCCGGCAGGCGGCACCGACATCCCCGGCGATCGCGACCGCATACCCCTCATGACGCAGGGCGCGAGCGAGGCCGTCGGCCAGGGGCTGATCGTCCTCGATGAGCAATATCGACATGGGAGCGCGGGAAAAACAGGTAATTCGCCATTCTAGGCGCACGCCACACACGAGCAAAAAAAACCGGCCCGCACCGCGAGGGTGGGGCCGGCCTGCAATGCGGGGGAACTGCGTCCCCCCTCCTCCTCCAGTATTCTGATTAGGCGCCCTTCGTGTCGATGTCGCCTTCCAGGTTCGGGTAACGCACGTGATCGACCAGATCCTGCACCTCCTTGCTCGGCGCGGGCGAGATCAGCGAACCGACGATCACCCCGATGAAGCCGAGCGGGATGCCGAAGATGCCCGACGAGATCGGGTCGATGTCCCACCACAGCGGCGCTTTGATGCCGAAGAACGGGTAGGTCTGGACCATGTAGTACATCGTCACGCCCAGACCCAGCACCATGCCGAGGATCGCGCCCAGCCTGTTGGCCCGCTTCCAGAACACGCCACAGACCAGGGCCGGGAAGAAGGCCGCGGCTGCCAGCGAGAAGGCCGCGCCGACGAGGAACAGGATGTTGCCCGGCTTCATGCTGGTGACGTAGGCGGCGATGATCGCCACCACCAGCAGCAGGCCCTTGGACACGGCCAGACGGCGCACCGTCGGAGCGTTCGGGTCGATCATCTTGTAATACACGTCGTGCGACAGGGCATTGGCGATGGTCAGCAGCAGGCCGTCAGCGGTGGAGAGCGCCGCGGCGAGACCGCCGGCCGCCACCAGACCCGAGATCACGTAGGGCAGGCCGGCGATTTCCGGCGTGGCCAGCACGATCAGGTCGCCGCCGATGGTGATCTCGGCGAGCTGCACGATACCGTCCTTGTTGATGTCGGAGATCGCCATCAGCGTCTTGTCCACCGCGGCCCAGTTGCTCACCCAAGCAGGCAGCTGCGCGAAGGAGCTGCCGACGAGGTGGTTATACACTTCGTACTTGGCCAGGATGGCCAGCGCCGGCGCGGTGAAGTAGAGCAGGAAGATGAAGAACAGCGACCAGAACACCGACTGGCGCGCCTCCTTGACCGAGGGGGTCGTGTAGAAGCGCATCAGGATGTGCGGCAGCGCGGCGGTACCCACCATCAGGCAGAGGATCAGCGCCAGGAAGTTCTTCTTGGCCTTGGCGCGGTTCTTCTCGATCTCCTCCGGCGTCTTGCCACTGGCAGCGAAGGCCTCGGCGTGGGCCTTGACCGGGGCGGCCTTGGCGCCGATACCCTTGTCCTTGGTCCATGCCTCCTTGGCCTTGGCCGGGTCGGCCGGGAAGTCCTTGACGGCCTTCTCTGCCGCCTCGACGGCCTTCGCATCGACCGGCTCGGCGGCCTTCAGCTCGGCAACCTTGGCTTCCAGCTTGGCCTTCTCCTCGCCGAGGTAAGCCGCACCACCCGCCTCGAGCGCCTTCAGCTTGGCATCGGCGGCGGCGGCCTTCTCGCGATAGATCGCCCGCACCGATTCCTCGGCGGCGCCCTTTGGCGTTTCCTTGTTGTTGAATTCCTTCTCGAGCGCCGTGATCTTCGGCAGGGCCGAGGTATAGGCGGAGATCTGCGGGATCGGCACGCCGGTATGCTTCACCGACAGCCAGACCACCGGGATCATGTAGGCGACGATCAGGATGATGTACTGCGCCACCTGCGTCCAGGTCACCGCCTTCATGCCGCCGAGGAAGGAGCACACCAGGATGCCGGCGAGGCCGACGAACACACCGATGCCGAACTCCAGGCCGGTGAAGCGGCTGGTGATGATGCCCACGCCGTAGATCTGCGCGATCACGTAGGTGAAGGAGCACAGGATCGCGGCGAACACGCCGATCAGGCGCGGGATGTTGCCGCCGTAGCGGGCGCCGAGGAAGTCCGGAATCGTGAACTGGCCGAACTTGCGCAGGTAGGGCGCGAGGAACAGCGCAACCAGGCAGTAGCCGCCGGTCCAGCCCATCACGAAGGCGAGGCCGTCATAGCCGGTCAGGTACAGCGTGCCGGCCATGCCGATGAACGATGCGGCGGACATCCAGTCGGCGCCGGTCGCCATGCCGTTGAACAATGCCGGCACGCGGCGGCCCGCGACGTAATACTCGGACACCTCGGCCGTCTTCGACATGAAGCCGATGCCCGCGTAGAGCAGGATCGTCGCGAAGAGGAACATGTAGCCGAGAATCTTGTTCGGCACGCCCATCATCTCGAGGATGCCGACCAGCACCACGAAGGCGATGAAGCCGCCGGTGTAGAAGGTGTAGTACTTCTTCAGTTGCTGGAAGAAGGCCTTGTTGCTTTGGGCAGCGGTCGCCATCAGTCATCCTCCCCTTCATGGACGCCGTATTCCTGGTCCAGGTTGTTCATGTAACGGGCGTAGAACCAGATGATCAGCACATACACGATCAGC
Source organism: Rhodocyclaceae bacterium UBA2250 (assembly GCA_002347285.1). GTDB lineage: Bacteria > Pseudomonadota > Gammaproteobacteria > Burkholderiales > Rhodocyclaceae > Sulfuricystis. Next base: position 14,160 of record DDXW01000061.1, read on the forward strand.
GAGCCCTGCGCGCCCATGTAGAAGCCCAGCGGGCCGATGATTTCGATTGCGTTGAGTTCGCGGGCGAACCACCCGACGACGAAGGTCACGAAGAACCAGATGGCAAGGAGAATCGAGGTTATCCTCAAGTTCCTGCCCCAGTACTCCCGGTGCTTGTCGGTAAGCTGCATGAATTAGCCTCCTCGGTTGATTGAAATTTTTAGCCCGCGCCCGGTCTTGTCCTGCGGATACGGGTTGCCTTGCCGGGCATGACACCCACTACGGCACGCGGATGTTCGTGGAGGAAGCTGACAGCAAACTTACAAGCGACGACAACCTGTTGATGCAGTGCAGCATTTTCGCTGTCCCCAGTGAGGGCAATAGCGATGGATTTATGCTTTCGGCTTACTGAAGACCAGGCGCATCAGGGTACCTTTCCCGGCCGGATTGTCGAGCACCTCGATGCTCGCCCGATGCAGATCGGCGATCTCGCGCACGATCGGCAGGCCGAGCCCGCTGCCGTCGACATCCGTGCCCAAGGCCCGGTAGAAGCGCTCGAAGACGCGGCCGCGATCCTCCGCGGCGATGCCGATGCCGGTGTCTTCGACCTCCAGCACCGGATTCGCGTCCGCATGCAAGCGCACGGTGACGCGGCCGCCAGGCGGGGTGTATTTGATCGCGTTGTCGATCAGGTTGTCGATCATTTCGCGGAGCAGCAACGGCACGCCGGAAATTTTCAGCGGCTCACCGGCTTCCTCGAAGCCGAGGTCGATATTGCGCGCCAGCGCGCGCGGCACGCAATGGGCGGCGACCTCGCGCACGAGCGCTTCGAGGTCGACCGGCTCCCAGACATGCCGCGTTTCGTGGCTGGCCTCGGCCCGCGCCAGCTGCAGCAACTGGTTGGTCAGGTGGGCGGCACGATCGACGCCGGTGGCGATGCGCTGCAGGTAGTCATGCAGTTGGATGCAGTCGGTTTCGCGCAGCGCCAGTTCGGTCTGTGTCTTGAGGCCCGTCAGCGGGGTCTTGAGCTGGTGTGCCGCCGCCGAGATGAAGCGCTGCTGCGCTTCCAGATTGTCATGCAGGCGCGCCATCATGTCGTTGAAGGCGGCGACCATCGGCTGCAGCTCTTCGGGCACGGTGCGCAGGTTGATCGGCGACAGGTCGTCCGGCCGGCGCAGACGGATGCGCGTCTGCAGGCGGCCGAGCGGTGCCAGGCCGCGCGATAGGCCCAGCCAGACCAGCACGACCGCCAGCGGAATGATCGCGAACTGCGGCAACAGCACGCCAGAGATGATGCGCGAGGAAAGCGCCTTGCGCTGCTTGCGGGTTTCCGCCACCTGGACCAGCAAGGGGCGCGCATCCGAAGGCGACGGAATAAGCTGATAGGCGATGCGCACCGGTTCGCCCAGCAGGTTGCCGTTGCGAAACAGAATCTCGCCGGGTGTACGGGCTTCCGCCGCGCGCAGGCCAGGGATCTCCTCGGTTCCAGCGAAGGGTTCATCGCCCGCCACTGCGACCTGGAAATACTGCCGGTCGGTTTCGTCGTCCGGGGCCGGCAGGGGAGGTGCCGGCGGCAGGGTCACGAATACCTCGCCGTCCGAGGTGATTCGCATGTCCTTGACGATGCGCGCCACGTGCTCGACCAGCGCATGGTCGTAGGCCTGGTTGGCGATTTCTTCCGCCACCAGATGGGTCGCCGCGATCGAGATCGGCCAGACCAGCAGCAGCGGCGCCAGCATCCAGTCGAGGATTTCCCCGAACAGGGAGTTGAGCGCGGGGGTGGTGTCGCTGAAAACCGAGGGGCGCCGCTGCTGTTCTGCCGGCTTCTCAGGCGCTGCCAACGGCATCCCCCTGCGGCTTGTCGAGACAATAGCCGAGGCCGCGCACCGTCGCGATGCGGATACCCTCGGGCTCCAGCTTCTTGCGCAAGCGGTGGATATAGACCTCGATGGCGTTGGTGCTCACTTCCTCGCCCCAGCCGCACAAATGGTCGACCAGCTGATCCTTGCTGACGAGCCGGCCGACGCGCAGCAGCAGGATCTCAAGCAGCGCGAGCTCGCGCGCCGACAGGTCGAGCAGGTGGTCGTTGCAGCGTGCGACGCGTTCGCCCTGGTCGTAGCTCAGGCAGCCGAACTCGAGCAGCTTCGACTGCGCGGTGCCGCGGCGCGTCAGCGCGCGCACGCGCGCCTCCAGTTCTGGCAGGGCGAAGGGCTTGGTCAGGTAGTCGTCGGCACCTGCGTCGAGGCCGCGGACGCGATCCTCGAGGCCGTCCTGCGCGGTGAGGATCAGCACCGGCAAGGCATTCTTGCGCGCGCGCAGGCGCTTGAGCACCTCGATGCCCGGCAGCTTGGGCAGGCCCAGGTCGAGCAGCAACAGGTCGTATTGCTGGGACAGCAGGGCGGTATCGGCGTCGGCGCCGTTATTGACATGGTCGACCGCATAGCTGGACTTGCGCAGGGCGCGCGCCAGGCCATCGGCAATCATCGGGTCGTCTTCGGCGAGCAGGATGCGCATGTTCGGAATGCGTTTTTTCTGTAAGCCGGCTGTAAGGGCGGGCCGGTAGATTAAGACGCGCTGTTCTCCTTTTCGGTCATGGAGGCAAGTCCCGGCAACCCGCCGGACCGCTTCGCCTCGGGGGGCGGAAGCCAGTCAGGTGCCGCCCCCTGCCGACTTTTCCAGGCAAGTTTACCACCGCCCCATCCCGGCCGCCCCGCCAGCGCCGAGTTTCTACGCGCCAAAAGACAACGCCCCGCACGGTTTCCCGTGCGGGGCGTCAATGATGCAATCGACCCGGTCGATTACATCATGTCCATGCCGCCCATGCCACCCATG
>DDXW01000035.1 GCA_002347285.1 Rhodocyclaceae bacterium UBA2250
CTCCCAGCTGAGCTATACCCCCAAAAGAGAGGCCGCATTATACCGCTCGGCCGGGCCGTGTAAACAACGATCCGGAAAATTTTTCACAGCACCTTGCCGGGGTTCATCAGGCCGTGCGGGTCGAGCGCCCGCTTGACGGCGCGCATCAGGTCCATCTCGACCGCGCTCTTGTAGCGCTGGATCTCGTCGCGCTTGAGCTGGCCGAGGCCGTGCTCGGCCGAGATCGAGCCGCCGAACTCATGCACGAGGTCATGGACGATGCGGTTTACCGCGGCGGTCTGCGCGATGAATTCGGCGTTGTCCTGCGCGGCCGGCTTCGACTGGTTGTAGTGCAGGTTGCCGTCGCCGAGATGGCCGAAGCAGACGATGCGCACGCCGGCAAAGGCGGCGACGAGCGCGGCGTCGCAGCGCGCGATGAATTCCGGGATGCGCGAGACCGGCAGCGAGATGTCGTGCTTGATCGAGAGGCCTTCGATCTTCTGCGCCTCCGAGATGTTCTCGCGCAGCGCCCAGAGCGCATGGGTCTGCGCGAGACTGCGGGCGAGCGCGGCGTCGAGCGCCTCGCCGGCCTCGGCGGCGTCGCTGAGCACCTCCTCGAGCGGGGCGGACAGGTCGGTTTCCATCGTGTCGGACAGCTCGATCAGCACCTGCCAGGGCGCGTGCTCGGGCAGCGGGTCGTGGCTGCCCGGGATGTGCTGCAGCACGAGGTCGAGCGCCGGCCGGCCGATCAGCTCGAAGGCGGTGACGCGGCCACCGATCTTTTCGCGCAGGCGCGTCAGCAGCGCGACGGCCGCCGCCGGACTCGGCACGGCGGTCCAGGCGGTCGCGACCGAGCGCGGCCGCGAGAACAGCTTGAGCACGGCCGCGGTGATCAGGCCGAGCGTTCCTTCCGCGCCGATGAAGAGATGCTTGAGGTCGTAGCCGGTGTTGTCCTTGCGCAGCCCGCGCAGGCCGTTCCAGACGCGGCCGTCGGGCAGCACCACCTCGAGGCCGAGGCACAACTCGCGCGCGTTGCCGTAGCGCAGCACCTGCACGCCGCCGGCGTTGGTCGACAGATTGCCGCCGATCGTGGCGGTGCCCTCGGCCGCCAGCGAGAGCGGGAAGAGCCGGCCGGCCGCGGCGGCGGCCGTCTGCACGGCGGCGAGCGTGCAGCCGGCCTCGACGGTCAGCGTGTTGTTGTCGGGGTCGATGGCGCGGATGCGATCCAGGCGCGTGAGGCTGACCAGCACCTCCCCGTTGACCGGCGTGGCGCCGCCGCACAGGCCGGTGTTGCCGCCCTGCGGAACGACGGCGACGCCGGCCTGCGCGCAGGCGGCGACGGCCGCCGCGACCTCGTCCGTAGTGCCGGGCCGCACGACGCACAGCGGCTGGCCGCTGTAGCGGCCGCGCCAGTCGGTGCAGTAGGGGGCGATGTCGAAGGGATCGGTCAGGACGTGGTCGGCCCCGAGGAGGGTGCGCAGGGTGTCGAGCAGGGGGGTCATGATTGCAGGGCGTATTCGATCGCCGGGAGCATGCGTTTGACGGCGGCCATGCCTTCGGCGATGGCTTCGCCGCCGCGGTGATAGTCCATCAGGCCGAGGTGGGCGAGGCGCGGCGCGACCAGCGCGTCGGCCGGTTCGCCGGCGAGGCGGCTCCTGGCGATGCGTACCTGCATGATGTTGATGCTGGTCGCCAGCACCGTCGCCAGCGAGGGCAGCGCTTCGCCGTTGCGCCTGAGGCCGAGGCTGGCGAGCAGGCGCTCGGTCCAGCCCGCGTCCTGGCCTTCCGCCGCGTCGATCGTGCGGCGGAGCGCTTTGCCGACGATGTCGGAGCCGAGGTCCACGGCGATCACGATGTCGGCGCCGAGGGCGCGGCAGAGCGAAACCGGCACGGGATTGACGAGGCCGCCGTCGACCAGCAGCTGGCCATCGCGGCTGACCGGCGCGAGCAGGCCGGGCAGCGCGATCGAGGCGCGCACCGCGGCGGCGACCGAGCCGTCGCGCAGCCAGATCTCGCGGCCGGTGGCGAGATCGGTCGCGACGCAGCCGAAGGGCAGGGGCAGCGCCGCAATGTCCTTGTCGACGAAGTGCCGTTCGAAGAAGCCGAGCAGCTTGTCGCCCTTGATCAGCCCGCCGGCGAAGCTGACGTCGAGGAGGCCGACCACGTCCTGCCAGGTCAGTCCGGTCACCCAGTCCGCGAGCGCGTCGAGGTCGCCGTCGGCATAGGCGGCGCCGACCAGCGCCCCGATCGAGCAGCCGCACAGCACGTCCGGCCGGATGCCAGCTTCCTCCAGCGCGCGAATCACGCCGATATGCGCCCAGCCGCGCGCCGAACCGCTGCCGAGGGCGAGGCCGACCTTCGGTTTCATGCCGCTTCCGGCTGCAGTGTGGCGTACAGGTCGTGCACGTCGCAGTCGGTGACGGTGACCGTGGCGAATTCGCCGACCGCGAGCTCGTGGCCGTCGGTGACGTAGACCAGGCCGTCGATGTCCGGCGCATCGCCCGCTGTGCGCGCGATCGCGCCGTCCTCGTCGATGTCGTCGACCAGCACCGTCAGCGTGCGGCCGATCTTCGCTTCGAGGCGCTGCGTCGAGATGTCCTCCTGATGCCGCAGCAGGCGCACCTTGCGTTCTTCCCGGACTTCCTCCGGCAGCGCGCCGGGCAGGGCGTTCGCCGCCGCGCCTTCGACCGGCGAATAGGCGAAGGCGCCGACGCGGTCGAGCTGCGCGGCATCGAGGAAGTCGAGCAGTTCGTTGAATTCGCTTTCCGTCTCGCCGGGGAAGCCGGTAATGAAGGTGCTGCGGATCGTCAGCTCGGGCACGGCCTTGCGCCAGGCGGCGACGCGGTCGAGGATGCGCTCGATGTCGCCGGGCCGCTTCATCAGCTTGAGGATGCGCGGGCTGGCGTGCTGGAACGGCACGTCGAGATAAGGGAGGATCTTGCCGTCCGCCATCAGCGGCAGCAGGTCGTCTACGCTCGGGTACGGATAGACGTAGTGGAGGCGGACCCACATGCCGAGTTCGCCCAGTTCGCGGCAGAGTTCGAACAGCCGCGTCTTCACGGGACGGCCAGCGACGAAGCCGGTGCGGTACCTGACGTCTACGCCGTAGGCGCTGGTGTCCTGGGAGATGACGATCAGTTCCCTGACGCCGGCGCGCGCCAGCGTCCCGGCCTCCTGCAGCACCTCGCCGATCGGGCGCGAGACGAGGTCGCCGCGCAGGCTGGGGATGATGCAGAAGCTGCAGCGGTGATTGCAGCCTTCGGAGATCTTCAGGTAGGCGTAGTGATCGGGCGTCAGGCGGATGCCCTGCGGCGGCACGAGGTCGACGAAGGGGTCATGCCGCGGCGGCAGGTGCGCATGCACCGCATCCATGACTTCCTGCAGCGCATGCGGACCGGTGACGGCGAGCACCGCAGGGTGCGTGTCCCTGACGATGTTTCCCTTGGCACCGAGGCAGCCGGTGACGATCACCTTGCCGTTCTCGGCGAGCGCCTCGCCGATCGCGTCGAGCGATTCCTCGATCGCCGCATCGATGAAGCCGCAGGTGTTGACGACGACGAGGTCGGCGCCGTCGTAGCTGCCCGTGATTTCGTAGCCTTCGGCGCGCAGCCGGGTCAGGATCAATTCCGCATCGCTGGCCGCCTTCGGGCAGCCGAGCGAGACAAACCCCACCCGGGGGCTGCGGGAGGGCTTGCGCGGCACTATTTCTTCTTCTCGGCGGCTTTTTCCGCAGTGCCGGGCGCGGAGGCCTGGCCCGGGTACTGGAAGCCCGAGAACATCTTGCGCGTCTGCTCCTGGATGCTGTCCTGCATCTGCTGGAACATCTTCTGGCTCTGCTCGACGTAGGTGCCCATCATGTGCTGCATGGCGGGTCCCTGGAAGTTGAGGAACTGCGCCCACATGTCCTTGCTCATCGCGGCGTTGTCGCCGTAGAGATGCTTGGCCTGGTCCTGCAGCTTCTTCTGCATGTCGGCGAAGGCGGTGATGTTGTTCTCGAGATACTGGCCCATCATGCCCTGCATGGCGTTGCCGTAGAAGCGGATCATCTGCGCCAGCAGGTCGGAGGTGAACATCGGCGCGCCGCCGGCTTCCTCCTCGAGGATGATCTGCAGCAGGATGCTGCGCGTCAGGTCGTCGCCGCTCTTGGCGTCGATGACGCGGAATTCCTCGTGCTTGAGGACCAGCTCCTTGACGTCGGTCAGCGTGATGTAGGTGCTGGTGCGCGTGTCGTAGAGACGGCGGTTGGGATACTTCTTGATCAGTCGAGCCTGTTCAGCCATGTTGCACTTTCCCCCCAAAGCTTCCGGCGCAGCCGTGGCGGCCGCGCCGGTGGTCGTTTGCGCTGCGGATTACTGCAGATACAGGCCGCCGTTGATGTTGAGCGTCGCGCCGGTCATGTAGCCGGCCAGGTCCGAGGCGAGGTAGGAGCACAAAGCGCCCATCTCTTCCGGCTTGGCCAGGCGCTTCATCGGGATCGTGTCGATGATGCTCTTCAGCACGTCCTCGCGGATCGCCATCACCATCTTGGTGGCGACGTAGCCGGGGGCGATGGCATTCACGGTGACGCCCTTGGTGGCCAGTTCCTGCGCCAGCGCCTTGGTGAAGCCGATCACGCCGGCCTTGGCGGCCGAGTAGTTGGCCTGGCCGGCCTGGCCCTTGACGCCGTTCACCGACGAGATGTTGATGATGCGGCCCCAGCCGCGCTCGGCCATCTTGGCGGAACACTGCTTGGTCATGTTGAACAAGGAGGTCAGGTTGGTGGAGATGACGGCATCCCACTGGTCCTTTTCCATCTTGGCGAACATGCGGTCGCGGGTGATGCCGGCGTTGTTGACCAGGATGTCGATCGGGCCGGCGGCGGCCTCGGCTTCGGCGGCCATCTTCTGGCAGTCCTCGATCGAGGACACGTCGCCGGCGACGCAGACGAAGTCCTTGAAGCCGGCGGCGGCCATTTCCTTGAGCCACTCGTCCTTGTTGTCGAACTGGGGGTGGTAGGCGGCGACGACCTTGTAGCCATCCTTGGCGAAGGCCTGGCAAATGGCGGTGCCGAGACCGCCCATCGCGCCGGTGACGAAAGCTACTCGTTGAGTCATGGTATTCCTTTCCTTCTTCGTGGGTTGATGTTGTGCCGTTCCCGAGCCTTGTTCAGGCCTTTTCCTTGACGTAGCGGCCGGGCGCAGGTTCGCCCGGCGGATATTTCTTGCTGCCCGGCCGGCCGCGCGCCGGCACCTCGCCGTCGGCGAACTGCCGGAGCCAGGCGGCCCAGCGCTGCCACCAGCTGCCCTTGACTTCGGCGGCGCCGGCGAGCCATTCGTCCGGATCGGCCGTGGCGCTGTCGTTGATCCAGTGGCTGCGCTTGTTCTTCGCGGCCGGGTTGATCACGCCGGCGATGTGGCCCGAGGCGCCGAGCACGAAGGTCGATGATGCGGATGGGCCGCCGAGGTGCCGGCGGCCGAGGTAGGACGACTGCCAGGGCACGATGTGGTCTTCGCGCGTGGCGAGGATGAAGTGCGGCATGTCCACCTTGCCGAGGTCGGCCTTGACGCCGCACATCGCCAGCTTGCCGGGCACGCGCAGGCTGTTCTCGAGATAGAGGTGGCGCAGGTACCAGGCCGCGAAGGGGCCGGGCAGGTTGGTCGAGTCGGCGTTCCAGTAGAGCAGGTCGAACGGCGCCGGCTTGTTGCCTTTCAGGTAGTTGCCGACGACATACTGCCAGATCAGGTCGTTGGCGCGCAGCGCCGAGAAGGTGGAGGACAGCTCGCGCGCGGTGAGCAGGCCGCCCTTGCCGATCGTCGCCTCGCGCTGGGCGACGGACTGCTCGTCGACGAACAGCCCGATCTCGCCGGTGTCGGTGAAGTCGAGCAGGGTGGTCAGCAGGGTCAGTGAGGCGACCGGGTCCTCGCCGCGCGCCCTGGCGACGGCCAGCGCGGACGACAGGATCGTGCCGCCGACGCAGAAGCCGAGCGCGTTGATCCGCTCGCTGCCGCAGATCTCGCGCACGACGCGGATCGCGGTCAGCGGTCCCTGCTCCAGGTAATCGTCCCAGGTCAGGTGCCCCTGCTCCTGCTTCGGGTTGCGCCAGGACACCAGGAACACGGTCTGCCCCTGCTTGACGACGTAGCGGACGAAGGAGTTCTCGGGCTGGAGGTCGAGGATGTAGAACTTGTTGATGCACGGCGGCACGATCAGGAATGGCCGTTTCGCGACGGTGTCGGTGGTCGGCGCGTACTGCAGCAGCTGGAACAGCTCGTTCTCGAACACCACCGTCCCCGGCGTGACCGCGAGGTTGCGGCCGACCTCGAAGGCCGCGTCGTCGGTCATCGAGATGCGGCCCTTCTCCATGTCGCCGATCAGGTTCTGCAGGCCGAGCTTGATGCTCTCGCCGTTGGTCTCGATCGCCTTCTGGATGAACTCGGGGTTGGTCGCCGCGAAGTTGGAAGGCGCCAGCGCATCGACGAACTGGCGGGTGGCGAAGCGCAGGCGGTCCTTCGCCAAGCCGTCCGGCGCGGGAATGGCCTCGGCCATTTTCTTCAGGTAGTGCGCATTGAGCAGGTAGGACTGGCGCACGTAGTCGAAAATCGGGATCTCCGCCCAGGCCGGATGATCGAAGCGCTTGTCGCCCGGCTCCGGCGGCTGCAGTGGCGGCGCGGCGGCTTCACCCGGCTTGCGCCGGAGCATGGCCTGCCACAGCGCGGCGTGCTTCTGCTGCCATTCCTGCTGCAGGGCCTGCAAGGCCGGGTCGGTGGCGGGGGGGAGGGTCATGCGCTCGGGAAAGAAGGCTGGAAGTCCATGATTCTGCAATGCAGCATAATGGCTGTCAATGGTGCGGCGGCTGCCCGGCGGCGCGCGTTCAGCCGCGCCAGATCAGGCTCGCCATGCGGCCGGTGGCGCCGTCGCGCCGGTAGGAGAAGAAGCGTTCCCGGTCGCGCACCGTGCAAAACTCGGCGCTCGCGAGGCGGCGCACGCCGAGCGCGGCCAGCCGCTGCCGGGCCAGCAAATGGATGTCGCACAGCCACTTGCCCGCGCCGTGGGGCACGAAGGCCGCGGCGGCGGCCGGGTCGTGCGCCAGGAAGGCGGCGCGCACCTCGGCGCCGACCTCGAAGCTCGCCGGGCCGATCGCCGGCCCGAGCCAGGCGAGCAGGCTTTCCGCGGGCACGCCCATCGCCGCGACGGCGGATTCGACGACGCCGGCCGCCAGGCCGCGCCAGCCGGCGTGCACGGCGGCCACCGCCGAGCCGTCCGCGTCGCACAGCAGCAGCGGCAGGCAGTCGGCGGTCAGCACCGCGCAGACGACGTTCGGCGCGCGCGCGCAGGCGGCGTCGGCCTCGTTATCGGTTCCTGCGCGCTCCGCGTCTAAACACTTTTTTCCATGCACCTGCCTGAGCCAGACCGGCTCGGCGGGCAAATAGCGGCGCAACGCGGCGCGATTGGCGGCGACCGCGGCAGGGTCGTCGCCGACATGGTCGCCGAGGTTGAGGCCGGCATAAGGACCGACGCTGACGCCGCCGGCCCGCGTGGTGACGAGCGCATGCACGTTCGGCGGCGCCGGCCAGTCGGGCACGATGAATTCCTCAGGCTTCACGCAGCGCCTCCAGCAGGGCGGCGAAGTCCGCCGGCAGCGGCGACTCCCAGGCCATCTCGGCGCCCGTCAGCGGGTGGACGAGCGCGAGGCGGAAGGCGTGCAGGGCCTGGCGCGGAAAGGCGTCGAGCCAGACGTCGCCCGATTTCGCCTTGCCATAGACCGGGTCGCCGACCAGCGGGTGGCCGATGCTCGCCATATGGACGCGGATCTGGTGGGTGCGGCCGGTTTCGAGCCGGCATTCGACCAGCGTGCAGCGGCCGAAGCGCTCCCTGATCTCGTAGTGCGTGCGCGCCGCCTTGCCGCCCTGCTTGACCACCGCCATCCTGGTGCGCTGCACCGGGTGGCGGCCGAGCGGCGCATCGACCGTGCCGGCGGCGCGCACGCTCCCATGCACCAGCGCGAGGTAATGGCGCTTCACGCTGCGCGCCTGCAGCTGGCGCACCAGGTCGGTCTGCGCTTCGAGCGTCTTGGCCACCACCATCAGCCCCGAGGTGTCCTTGTCGAGGCGGTGCACGATGCCGGCGCGCGGCACGCCCGCCAGCGCGGGCGCGTGGTGGAGCAGGGCGTTCATCAGCGTGCCCGAGGTGTTGCCGCTGCCCGGATGCACCACCAGGCCGGCCGGCTTGTCGATGACGATCAGGGCCGCGTCCTCGTAGACGATCGGCAGCGGGATGTCCTCGGGGGCATCGGCGGGACTCGGTTCCGGCGGGGCGGCGATGCGGACGCGCTCGCCGCCGTGCACCTTCTGCTTGGCCTCGGCGCGGGCGCCGTCGAGCAGGATCAGCCCGTCCTTGAGCCAGGCCTGCAGGCGGCTGCGCGAGTGGCCGGGCAGCAGCCGCGCCAGCGCGGCGTCGAAGCGCAACCCGGCGCAGTCGGGCGGCACGGTGATTTCGTTATAATCGGCCGACCTCACTTGGGACTCGTTCATCATGCGTAGTTTAGCTGCCCTGCTTGCCGTTCTACTGCTGGTCGCCGGCTGCGGCCTGTTGCCCGAGCAGGCGGACGAGACCGTCGGCTGGTCCGCCAACAAGCTCTATGCCGAAGCCAAGACCGCGATGGGCGAGGGCGCCTACGACAAGGCGGTCAAGTACTTCGAGAAGCTCGAGGCGCGCTATCCCTACGGCCGCTTCGCCCAGCAGGCCCAGCTCGAGGTGGCCTACGCCTACTACAAGCAGCAGGAGAAGCCGCAGGCGATCGCCGCCTGCGACCGCTTCATCCGCCTGCACCCCAACCATCCGAACGTCGACTACGCCTACTACCTGAAGGGTCTGGTCAACTTCAACGAGGATCTCGGCATGCTCGGCCACGTCAGCATGCAGGACCTGACCGAGCGCGACCCGAAGGCCGCCGCCGAATCCTTCGATGCCTTCAAGGCGCTCGTCCAGAAGTTCCCCGACAGCAAGTACGCGCAGGACGCCACGCTGCGCATGGCCTATCTCGTGAATGCGCTGGCCTCGCACGAGGTGCATGTCGCCCACTACTACATGCGGCGCGGCGCCTACATCGCGGCCGCCAACCGCGCGCAGACCACGCTGAAGACCTACCCCGACGCGCCCGCCAACGAGGAGGCGCTGTTCATCATGGTCAAGGCCTACGACCTGCTCGGCATGAACGACCTGCGCGACGACTCCGAGCGCGTGATGCGCCAGAACTTCCCCAACAGCAAGTACTACCAGCGCGGGCTCGATCGCGACGAGCCCTGGTGGAAGCTCTGGTAACTCTGGCAGGTTAAGGCGGGCAGCGCTGCCGCCCTAGCCGCCGCCCCGCCAGCGCCGAGTTTTATCTGGCCGTTCTCTGCCGGCGCGCCTCGAAGAGGCAGACGCCGCTCGCCACGGAGACGTTGAGGCTCTCGACCGAGCCGTGCATCGGGATCCTCGCCAGTTCGTCGCAGGTGTCGCGCGTCAGGCGGCGCAGCCCTTCGCCTTCCGCGCCGAGCACCCACGCCGTCGGCCCCTTCTGGTCGATCGCGTAGAGATCCTGCTGCGCCTCGCCGGCCGCGCCGATGGTCCAGATGCCGCGCTCCTTCATCTCGCGCAGGCTGCGCGCGAGGTTGGTGACGACGAGGTAGGGCACGGTGTCGGCCGCGCCGCTCGCCACCTTGATCGCCGTCGCGTTGAGGCCGCAGGCGCGGTCCTTCGGCGCGATCACCGCATGCGCGCCGGCCGCGTCGGCGACGCGCAGGCAGGCGCCCAGGTTGTGCGGATCGGTGACGCCGTCGAGCACCAGCAGCAGCGCCGGCTCGCTCAGGCCGTCGAGCACGTCGTCGACGGTGAGGTAGCGCTGCTGCGCCGCCACCTTCGCCGCCACGCCCTGGTGGCGCGCATTGCCCGTCATGCCGTCGAGCCGCGCGGCGTCGAGCGTGACGACGCGCACGCCGCGCGATTCCGCCAGTTGCACCAGGTCGCGCATGCGGGCGTCCTGGCGGCCGGCGGCGATGCAGATCTCGCGCACGCCCTCGGGGTCGTGGCGCAGCTTGGCGGTGACGGCGTGGAAGCCGTGGATGAGGCGCGTGTCTTCAGCCATGCCTGATGACGCGATACTGGGCGGTCATGCGGTGCGTCTCGCCCGGCGCGAGTGTGATCACGTCGTCGGCGGCGTTCGCCGTCTCGACGCAGACCATGCAGTCCTCGCCGGGCTTGCCGCTCATTGTTCCAAAATCGCCCATCTTCGCGGCCTTTTCCCTGCCCGGGTTCCACACCACGGTGGAGCGGCTGCCGGTGCTGGTGATGAGGATGGTGCGCTTGAGCACCGGATCGACGATGCCGCAGCAACCGGCGGTGCCCAGATAAACGCGGTCGGTTTCGCCCGCGAAGGTGACGGCGCCTTGCTGCTTCTTGCGCTTGCCGCCAGCCACCTTGTCGATGTAGCTGCAGCCTTCGAGGCCGGCGACGCTGGCCTGCCGGATGTCGCCGATCCGGAAGTAGGTGTGCAGCGCCTGGCCGAGGGGGAAGGCGGCATGGCCGGTGTTCGTGGTGGCGAGCTCGACCTCGAGCTCCTGGCCGACGGTGACGATGTTCTTCACCAGCGAGGGATGCGGCCACATCGCGCAGGCCGCGTCGTTCATGACCGGCTCGAACTCGAGACGCGCGCGGCCGTCGGGCAGCTTCCAGGCATCGACCAGCAGCCAGGGGATGGTGCGGGCGAAGCCGTGGCCGGGGTAGGCGGATTCGGTGGCGTGCGGGCCGAACCACGGCCAGCACAGCGGCACGCCGCCGCGGATCGACTTGCCCGGCGCGAACTTCGCCTCGGTCGAGAGCCAGATCACCGGTTTCTGGCCGACGGGTTGCCAGCTCGTCACATGGGCGCCCTGCAGGGCGATGGCGGCGGTCGAGAAGGCGGTCCTGACCTCGATCGAGATGAAGTCGGGCGCGGGTTCGCCGAAGGCCAGAAACTCGGCGCTGGCGAAGCGGCGCCGGAGCGTTTCGAGTTGCGACATGCCGTTTCCTCCTATGGTTTTTGTAATTCTTCGAGGCCTTCGGCCGCGATTTCCCTGACCTCCGGGTCCGGATCGTCCAGCCGGGCTTCGAGATACTTGATCGCGTCGGCCGTGCCGCTCAGGCCGAGGATGTGGCAGGCGTCGGCGCGCACGCGGTGGTCGCCGTGGCCGGCGAGCATGCCGAGCGTCGGCACCAGCGCCTGCAGGGCCGGCGTGCCGGCGTAGCGCTCGAGCGCGGCGCTCGCGCCGAAGCGCACGTTCATGTTCGCCTCGGGATTGGCGAGGATCGGCAGCAGGTCGGCGAGCGCCTTCGGGTGCTTGTCGACGACCGCCAGCACGCTCTTGAGCTGCCCTTCGAGCAGCCAGATCGCGAACTGTTCGGCGCGGTCGCGCAGGGAGGCGCGCAGCAGCGCGCGCGTGGCGTCGCCCGCCAGCGGGTAGTCGAACTTCATTATTTCTCGTCGGCCAATCTGAAGTCGATCTTGTTCTGGTCGAGGTCGACGCGCACCAGCTGCACGCGCACGCGGTCGGACAGGCGGTAGCGCGCGCCGGTGCGCTCGCCGACCATCGCGTGCTGCTTCTCGTCGAAGTGGAAGTAGTCGCGGCCGAGGTCGGAGACATGCACCAGGCCCTCGACGAACACCTCGTCGAGCGCGACGAAGATGCCGAAGGGCACCACCGACGAGATGCTGCCGGCGAACACTTCGCCGATGCGGTCCTGCATGTACCAGCACTTGAGCCAGGCCTCGACGTCGCGCGTCGCGTCGTCGGCGCGCCGCTCGGTGGCCGAGCAGGCGAGACCGACTTCCTCCCAGTTCAGGGTGTCGTAGCGCCGCCCCGCCAGCGCCGACTTTATCGAGCGGTGGATCAGCAGGTCGGGATAGCGGCGGATCGGCGAGGTGAAGTGGGTGTAGCTCTCGTAGGCCAGGCCGAAATGCCCGACGTTGTCCGGGCTGTAGATCGCCTGCTTGAGCGAGCGCAGCATCACGGTCTGCAGGAGCTGCTTGTCGGGCCGGCTCTGGATCCTCTCGATCAGCTTGGCGTAGTCCTTGGCGTGCGGTTCATCGCCGCCGCCGAGTTGCAGGCCGAAGGTGCCGAGGAAGTCGCGCAGCTTGGCGAGCTTCTCCGGCGTCGGCCCTTCGTGCACGCGATAGAGCGCCGGATGCTCGCGCTCCTTGAGGAAGTCGGAGGCGCAGACGTTGGCGGCGAGCATGCATTCCTCGATGATGCGATGCGCGTCGTTGCGCTCGTAGGGCTCGATGCGCGCGATCTTGCCGTGCTCGTCGAAGATCATGCGCGTCTCGACGGTCTCGAAGTCGATGGCGCCGCGCTTCGCGCGCGCCTTCTGCAGCACGCGGTAGAGCGCGTCGAGGTTCTCGAGCCAGGGCAGCAGCGGGCCGAGCTTCGCCAGCGCCGCCGTCTCCTTGTCGTAGAGCGCCGCCGCGACCTCGGTATAGGTCAGCCGCGCGTGCGACCAGATCACCGCCGGATAGAAACGGTACTGCTTGATCGCGCCGGTCGCGGAGATGTCCATGTCGCAGACCATGCATAGCCGCTCGACCTGCGGATTGAGCGAGCACAGCCCGTTCGACAGTTTCTCCGGCAGCATCGGGATCACGCGGCGCGGGAAATACACCGAGTTGCCGCGCTCGCGCGCGTCGAGGTCGAGCGCGCCGCCGTCGTCGACGTAATGCGAGACGTCGGCGATCGCCACCACGAGGCGGAAGCCCTTGCCCTGGCGCTCGCAATAGACGGCGTCGTCGAAGTCCTTCGCCGTCTCGCCGTCGATGGTGACGAGCGGCAGTTCCGTCAGGTCCTCGCGGCCCTTCCAGTCCGTCTTGCGCACCTCGTCCGGAATCTTTTTCGTCTGCGCCAGCGCCTCCTTCGAGAATTCGAAGGGCAGCTCGTGCTTGCGCAGCGCGATCTCGATCTCCATGCCGGGGTCGGCGTAGTTGCCGAGGATCTCGGTGACGCGCCCGATCGGCTGCGCCTGGCTGGTCGGCTGCTCGACGATCTCGACCATCACCACCTGGCCGGCCTTGGGCCGCAACGCCTTTTTGTCGCCCTTTTCGGGCGGCGCGACGAGAATGTCCTGACTGATGCGCTTGTTTTCCGCGACGACGAAATAGACGCCGTGTTCCTCATGCACGCGGCCGACCAGGCGCGTGTTGGCGCGCTCGGTGACCTCGACGATCTTGCCCTCGGGCCGGCCCTTGCGGTCGATGCCGACGATGCGCGCGATGACATGGTCGCCGTGCAGCACCTTGGCCATCTCCTTCTCGGGCAGGAACAGGTCGGGGCCGCCAGCTTCACCCGGGTCGCGCACCAGGAAGCCGAAGCCGTCCGGATGGCCCTGCACGCGGCCCTTGAGCAGGTCGGCCTTGTCAGGGATCAGCCAGTCGTTGCGGCGGTTCTGCAAGAGCTGCGCGTCGCGCGCCATCGCGCCGAGGCGGCGCAGGAAGTGCTCGCGCTCGAAGTCGGCGACGTCGAGCAGTTCGCAGAGGCGGTCGAACGAAACGGGCACGCCCTGTTCGGTCAGCGCCTGCAGGATGTATTCGCGGCTCGGCAGCGGATGTTCGTATTTCCCGCATTCGCGCGCGAACTCGGGGTCGGCGCGGCGGGTCGCGGAAAGCGCAGGCTTGTGGCCTTGGATTTTTTTCTTGGGTCGGTTTGACATCGATGGTTTTTTCATTAGAATGCGCGCCTTCGCACGCCTGCCCAGGTGGCGGAATTGGTAGACGCACTAGTTTCAGGTACTAGCGGGTAAAACCGTGGAGGTTCGAGTCCTCTCCTGGGCACCAAGCGCAAGCATACAACAGACAGGCCGCTGATCCAGCGGCCTTTTTGTTTTCCGCGCGCGGCCTCATGCCGCCGCCGTGCCGATGCCGCCCGCCCAGGCGAGCGCCTCGGCTTCGCAGGCGTTGACGATGCGGTGGTCGGCGCCCGGCAACTGTCCGGTCAGGTCGTGGCAGGCCGCCCCGTCGCCGGTTTCCAGCGCCTCCGCGAGCCGCAGCATGATGCCGAGCGTGCCGGAACGGCTTTCCAGCGCCTGCTGCACGTCGCCGGCGAGCCGGATGCCCTTGAGGATGTCCTCCAGCGCCATGCCCATCAGCGCCGGCGTCAGCGACATGATGCCGGTGAGGAAGGCGTGATCCTCGAGTTCGCCGCCGCCGGACCGGAGGCGGCCGGCCAGCAGTTCGAGGAAGCGGCCGCGCGTCGCGGCCAGCTGCAGCAGCGGATTCGCGAAGTGCTCCTCGCCGCGCGGGTTGGTGAACAGCAGCAGCTGCAGCCAGCGCTGCAGCTGCTTGCGGCCGAGGATCGTGATCGCATGGCGCAGGCTGGTGATGCGCGTGCGCGTCCCCGTCGCCACCGAATTGGTGATCCGCAGCAGGTTCAGCATCAGGCCGGGCTCCTGCTTGAGGACCGCCTCGAGGCTGCCGGTCTCGGCATCCTCCAGCACCAGGCCGAGCAGGCGCATCAGGGCCGCCTGGGAGTGGCTGAGCTTGCGGCCGGCGATGATCGCCGGCTTGGCGAAGTAGTAGCCCTGGAACAGGCCGTAGCCGAGCCGGTGGCAGGCGTCCGCCTGCTCGCGCCGGTCGACCTTCTCGGCCAGCAGGATGAGCGGCCAGCGTTGCAGCGCGCCGGTGACCGCGCCCAGCCGCGCCTCGTCGAGCGGCTGCAGATCGACCTTGACGATATCGATCTGGGCGAGCAGCGGGCGCCACCTCTCCTCGAAATCGACGAAGTCATCGAGCGCGAGGGTGAAGCCGCGCGCCTTGAGTTCCCGGCAGCGCTCGACGATCGTCGGCGTGACTTCGACCGTCTCGAGCACTTCGAGCACGATCTTTTCGGGCGGCAGGATCTCGAGCATGTCGGAAAGCAGGAGGCTCTCGTCGCAGTTGAGAAACCCGCGGTAGGGGCCGAGCGCCTGCTCGATGCCCAGTTCGGCGAAGGCGTGGCTGATGACGC
>DDXW01000001.1 GCA_002347285.1 Rhodocyclaceae bacterium UBA2250
GGGCCGGGGCTCGCCTCGGGGTGGCCCTGGAAGCACAGCGCCGGTCGGTCGGTCCAGGCCATGCCCTGCAGACTGCCGTCGAACAGCGAGACGTGCGTGACCTTGACGTTGGCGGGCAGCGTGGCGGGATCGACGGCGAAACCGTGGTTCTGGCTGGTAATCAGCACCTGGCCGGAGTCGAGATCCTTGACCGGGTGGTTGGCGCCGTGGTGGCCGAACTTCATCTTGAGCGTCCGGCCGCCGGCGGCCAGGCCCATCAGCTGGTGGCCGAGGCAGATGCCGAAGGTCGGCAGTTTCTTGTCGAGCAGCGCGCGGATCGCGGCGATCGCGTAGTCGCAGGGCTCGGGGTCGCCGGGGCCGTTCGAGAGGAACACGCCGTCGGGGTTCATGGCCAGCACCTCGGCGGCGGGCGTCTGCGCCGGCACGACGGTGAGCTGGCAGCCGCGCTGGGCGAGCATGCGCAGGATGTTGCGCTTGACGCCGAAGTCGTAGGCGACGACGTGGAAGCGCGCATCGGTCGCCGCCGCGTAGCCGGCGCCGAGTTTCCATTCGCCCTCGCTCCAGGCGTAGGGCTTGTCCGCCGTGACGACCTTGGCGAGGTCCATGCCGGCCAGGCCGGGGAAGGCGCGCGCCTGGGCAATTGCTGCGTCGGCGTCCAGGTTTTCGCCCGCGCTGTTGGCAGACACGAGGCAGCCCGCCTGCGCGCCTTTTTCGCGGAGGATGCGCGTCAGCTTGCGGGTGTCGATGTCGGCGATGCCGACGACGTTGCCGGACTTCAGGTAGTCGGACAGGGTTTGTTCGGAACGGAAGTTCGAGGCGAGCAAGGGCAGGTCGCGGATCACCAGTCCGGCGGCATAGATGCGGCCGGCTTCGCAGTCTTCGCGATTGACGCCGGTGTTGCCGATGTGCGGATAGGTGAGAGTGACGATTTGCCGGGTATAGGAGGGATCGGTGAGGATCTCCTGATAGCCGGTCATGGCGGTGTTGAACACCACTTCGCCGACACTGGTGCAATTGTCACCATGTGCGCCGATGCCCTTGCCCCGAAATACCGTCCCGTCGGCGAGTGCAAGCAGGGCGGGCGGGAAGGCTGGCAAGATCGGTCTCCTGGACGGTTATTGCGCTGCACCAACGCCCTGAAATCAGGACGTTGGCCAAACCGCCGCATTGTAACCGATTTTTATCTCAGCCCGAGGACGTCCTGCATGTCGAACAGGCCGTTCTTTTTCCCCTGCAGGAAGCGGGCGGCGCGCAGCGAACCGAGCGCGTAGGGCATGCGGCTGGCCGACTTGTGGGTGATCTCGATGCGCTCGCCGATGCCCGCGAACAGCACGGTGTGATCACCGACGATGTCGCCGCCGCGGATCGTCGAAAAGCCGATCTGGGTGGCCGGCCGCTCGCCGGTGTGGCCTTCGCGGCCGTAGACGGCGCATTCCTCCAGGTTGCGGCCGAGCGCAGCGGCGACAACTTCGCCCATGCGCAGGGCGGTGCCCGACGGCGCGTCGACTTTCAGGCGGTGATGCGCCTCGATGACTTCGATGTCGTAGCCTTCGTCGAGGATGCGGGCGGCCACGTCGAGCAACTTGAACACGGCATTCACGCCGACCGCCATGTTCGGCGCGAAGACGATGGGAATGTCCTTGGCGAACGCATCGATCCGCTGCTTCTGCCCGGCGGAGAAGCCGGTGGTGCCGATGACGGCGCTTACGCCGCGGCGGCGGCAGATCTCGAGATGCTTCAACGTGCCTTCGGGGCGCGTGAAGTCGATCAGGCAATCGGCCTGGGCCAGCGCGGCATCGGCGTCGTCCTCGATGTCGAAAGCGGCGGCGAGGGTGGCGTCGGGCGCGGCATTCACCGCATCGATCAGCATTTTGCCCATGCGGCCGTTCCTGCCCGCGATGGCGCAGCGAATCTGGTTCATTTCAGTCTTTCTTGGGTTCGGCGGGGATTTCGATCACGCGCGGGCCGCTCTCGGTCGGCGCCGCCGCGGTCGCTTCGGTTTCGGCGGTCACGTCGCCGCCGACGCGCGCCAGCTTGCCATCGACGAAGAAGACCACCAGCCGCCGCACTTGCGGTTCGCCGTGGCCGGGCTGGAAGCGGTAGACGTAATCCCAGCGGTCGGCGTGGAAAATGTCGGTCACCAGCGGGGTGCCCAGGGCGAAGCGCACCTGCTCGCGCGTCATGCCCGGCTTGAGCTTCGCCACCATGTCCTGGGTGACGAAGTTGCCCTGGCGCACGTCGATGCGATACGGCGAGAAATAGGAGGAGACATCCGCCGTGCTGGAGCAGGCGGTCATCAGCAACAGGCACGGGAGCAGGGCGCGCGCGGGCATGAGGGAAACTGAAAGCGGTTGGGATGCAAAAAACTATATCATACGGTTGCCCGCCTACCGGAATGAAACTCACATCGAGACCAGATCCATGACCGACCGCGCAGAACTCCAGAACATCGGCCTCAAGGCGACCGTGCCGCGCATGACGATCCTCGACCTGTTCCGCAGGTCGTCGCAGCGGCACCTTACCGCGGAGGACGTCTATCGCCAGTTGTTGGCCGAAAACGTCGATATCGGCCTGGCGACCGTCTATCGCGTGCTGACCCAGTTCGAGCAGGCCGGACTGCTCGAACGCCATCACTTCGAGTCCGGCAAGGCGGTGTTTGAACTCAGGGACACCAAGCACCACGATCACCTGGTCTGCCTGCAGTGCGGCCGCGTCGAGGAGTTCACCGATCCCGAGATCGAGCGGCGCCAGGCCAAGGTGGCCAAGGAGCGCGGCTTCACCGTGGTCGAGCACGCGCTCTATCTGTATGCGGACTGCATCAAGAAGAACTGCCCGCACCGGCCAACGAAGACTGACTGAACAGCCGAAACCCTTGGTGCTGCCGCGGTTTTCGGCGGCTTGTTTCATGTCAAGGCACGGCTGCGCCGGCGGCGAATATCATCCGGCTGATCCGCGACAACAGGCCATCCCATGACCGCCCAAGCATTGCATCAGCATCAGCCGCATCGGCCGGAGGACGGCCACAAGCTTCACGGGTATCCGCCCGGCGATCTGGCCATCTGGGTCTTCATCCTCGCCGAGCTCGGGGCGTTCTTTGTCCTGTTCACCGTCTATGCCTTCACGCGGCTCAAGCATCTCCAGCTCTTCGCCGAGATGCAGCGCACGCTCGATAGCGATGCCGGCATGATCAACACTTTGCTGCTGATCACCGGCAGCTGGTGCGTGGCGCGCGCGGTCGCGGCGATCAAGCGCAACCATTGCCGCGCCAGCGCGCACTGGCTGCTGGCCGCCATCGGCAGCGGCGTGGGCTTCCTGATCGTCAAATATTTCGAGTACGGCGCCAAGTTCGCGGCCGGCATCAACCTCGACACGAACCTGTTCTACACCTTCTACATCGCGCTCACCGCCTTCCATGCCATGCACGTCGTGCTCGGCATGGCGATCCTCCTGCTCGTCTGGAAGAAGGCGATGGCCGGCGGCTATTCGGCGCAGGATCATCACGGCATGGAGACCGGGGCGAGCTACTGGCACATGGTCGATCTGGTGTGGATCATCCTGTTCCCGCTGGTCTATGTGATGAGGTAAGGCGATGGGCGTCCATTTTCTCAATGTCATCTGGGTCGCCCTGATGGTGGCGACCGTCCTGACCTGGCTCATCGGCAAGACCGGCGAACTGAGTACCGCGATGGTGGTGGCCGTGCTGGTGATTTCCGCCGTCAAGGGCTGGCTGATCATCTACGACTTCATGGCGCTGCGGCGCGTCAGGCTGCTGTGGCGCGGACTCGTGCTAGGCTGGCTGCTGCTGACGCTCTCCATCATCCTGCTCGCCTATTGGCTGGGAATCAAATGACCGCGCAAGAACTGCCCTTCTACGAGCCCGCCGGCAACGAAATCGATCTCTTCGAGCACGCCCACCGCAACCACCTGCCGGTGCTGATCAAGGGACCGACCGGCGTCGGCAAGACGCGCTTCGTCGCCTTCATGGCCGCGAGGCTGGGCCTGCCGCTCTACACCGTCGCCTGCCACGACGACCTGACCGCCGCCGACCTGGTCGGCCGCCACCTGATCGGCGACGGCGCCACCTACTGGTCCGACGGCCCGCTGACGCGCGCGGTGCGCGAGGGCGGCATCTGCTACCTCGACGAGGTGGTCGAGGCGCGCAAGGACACCACCGTGGTGATCCATCCGCTCGCCGACCATCGCCGCACGCTGCCGATCGACCGCACCGGCGAAGTGCTGCACGCGCCGGACAACTTCATGCTGGTGGTGTCCTACAACCCCGGCTACCAGAATTTCCTCAAGGGCATGAAGCCCTCGACGCGCCAGCGCTTCCTCGCGCTGCGCTTCGATTTTCCGAACACGGAGCGCGAGGAGAGCATCTTGCGCGGCGAGACCGGCTGCGACGGGATGACGGCGAAGCGGCTGGTCAATATCGGCCGCTCCCTGCGCGCGCTCAAGGACGTCGATCTCGAGGAGGTCGCCAGCACGCGCCTGCTCGTCTATGCGGCGATCCTGATCCGCGACGGCATGGATCCGGTGGAAGCCTGTCGTGCGGCGCTGGTCGAGGCGCTGACCGACGACCTCGAGGTCGCCGCCGCACTCGACGAAGTGGTGCTCGCGACCTTCGGGAAATAAGGGCGATGGGTGCCGAGCACGAGGTTCCCGGCCAGGACATCGCCGTCACTGCCGAGGCGTTTTATCTCGTCAACCTGATGCTGGCGCCGGGCGTGGGTTTTCTCGTCGTCGCCTGGCTGTGGTTCCGGCACCGCACCACCGCGCCGTCGCTGGCGCGCTGTCATCTCGACCAGACCTTCTTCGTCAGTCTGTGGGGCGGCGTACTGCTCGTCGTCGCCAACGCCGCGCTGTTCCTGATCTTCGGCTGGGACTGGGAGTGGACCTGGGTGATCGTCGTCATCTATTTCACCTGCGTGCATTCGACGCTGATCCTGCTGGGCATGCTGGGGCTGGCCAAGGCGATGGCCGGCAAACCCTACGTCTATCCGCTCATCGGACCGCGCTGCGACTAGATGGAAGAATGGGTCGGCGGCATCTGGGATCGCTGGATCACGCAGACGGCGCGGCGTGATCACCCGCACGCGGCCGTCCATCTCAAGGACATCGAAAAGACCCTGGGCGTGCTGTTCCGCGCGCTGGGGGGCGATGCAGGACTGCGCGTCGCCGCCGCCGCCGATACGACGCACGGCGCCCGGCGCCGCTTGCTCGAACGCATCGCCGGCGTCCATGAGCGCGCCGCGCATGCCGCCCTGGATGCGGAAACCCTGCGGCTGCCGCCGCGAATCGCCGTCTTGCCGACGCCGGCCCTGAACCGCGATCTCTACGTCTGGCTCGCCGCGGTGGCCGGCAGCGCCGGGCCGGCGCTGGCCGGGAAATACGCCGACGAATGGATCGTGCGCAACCAGTTCGCCGCCTGGGCGACGCTGCAGCGCTATCCCGGCCTCGCGCCGCGCTATCGCCGGCTGGTCGAGGCCCTGCTGGCCGAGCGCATCGCGCCGGAACGGCTGCCGGCGGACGAGGCCGCCCAGGAACGCGCGGTGCGCCAGGCGCTGGTCGATCCCGGCAGCGTGGCGGAGTTGCCGCCGCTGACGCATCGCAAGGCGAAGCCGCTGCAGCCGGTGCCGCTCTGGCTCTACCCGGCGCCGCCGGCCACGCAACAGAAACGCAAGCACGATCCGGCCGCGAACGAAGCCGAAGACGAGGCGCAGCCCGAGGAGCAGCGGGTCGAGAACAAGCGCTACCAGGCCGAGCGCGACGAGATGCCTGAGAACGAGTCGCCGATGATTCTGATGTGGCGCGCCGAGAGCATCCTGTCCTGGGCCGAGTACCTGCGGGTCAATCGCGCGCTCGACGAGGACGAGAACCCGGATGCCGGCCGTGCGGCAGAAACGCTCGACAAGCTGACGGTCGCCGAGAGCGAGCAGCGCGTCGCCTCGAAGGTGCGCTTCGATCTCGACCTGCCCTCCGCCGCCGAGGACGACCTGCCGCTTGGCCCGGGCATCCCGCTGCCGGAGTGGGACTGGAAGCGCCGCCTCATGAAGCCCGACTTTTGCCGGCTGCAGACGATGGTGGCGCGCGAGGCCGAGCCGCAGCCGCTGCCCGAGCGCCTGCGCCGCCATGCGCGCAAGCTCAAGAGCCAGTTCGCCGCGCTCGCGCCGGTGCGCCGCTGGCAGAAGGCCCAGCCCGAAGGCACGGAAATCGACGTCGACGCCTGCGTGCGCATCGTCGCCGACCGGCTGGCCGGCTGGCATTTCTCCGGCGCGGGCGCCTATCTCAACCACCGGCCGACCGAGCGCGACCTCGCCTGCCTGGTGCTGGCCGACCTTTCGCTGTCCACCGACGCCTACGCCAACGACACGCAGAAGGTCATCGACGTGATCCGCGACAGCCTGATGCTGTTCGGCGAGGCCCTCGATTCGACCGGCGACCAGTTCGCCTTCTACGGCTTTTCGTCGCTGAAGCGCGGCTACGTGCGCTTCCACGAGATCAAGGCGTTCGACCGGCCGCTCGACGCGGTGGCGCGCGGCCGCATCGCCGCGCTCAAGCCCGGCTACTACACGCGCATCGGCGCGGCGGTGCGGCGCGCGACGCAGCTGCTCGACAAGCAGCCGGCCAACCGCCGCCTGCTGCTGATCCTGTCCGACGGCAAGCCGCACGACATCGACCTCTACGAGGGCCGCTACGGCATCGAGGACACGCGCATGGCGCTGATCGAGGCGCGCGAGGCCGGCATCAAGCCGTTCTGCGTCACCATCGACCGCGAGGGTGCCGGCTATCTGCCGCACCTGTTCGGCCCGGCCGGCTACACCATCGTCCGCAAGCCGGAAGACCTGCCCGACCGGCTGCCGTTGTTGTATGCGCAACTCACCGGCAATGCCTGAGTGCCATCAATGAAAGCAGCGATATATTTTTTCCGCGATCGGCGGTAAGTTACACATCTGCATGGCATTGCTGCTCCGCAGCGTAGCGGGGACCGTCGTTACTCATTCGAAAAAACGGGAAACAACATGAACAACCTTTCCATCGGCAAGCGCCTGGCCATTCTGACTTTCTTGAGTTTCTTCCTGATTCTCCTGATCGCCGGGCTGGGCTGGAGAAACAGCAACCACATCCTGCAGGCGTTCCACGAGGTCGAGGAAGACAACCTGGCGCCGCTCGCCCTCTTGGCAAGGATCGATTCGCTGCTGAACGAAAACACCCTCGAATTGTTCCGCGCGATGCAGCATGATCCGCGCAGCCCGATTGCGGCTGCGCACGATCATCCCGTCAGCATGCATGCCGACAATTACGCCAAGCGTCGCGCGGAATTGAGCAAGCATTGGGATGCTTATATGACAACCCGGCTGGACGATGAACAAAAGCGCATGGCGGCCGACTTTGCCGCCAAACGCAAGGCGTGGGTCGACAAGGCATCCGCGGTCATGGAACGGCTCAGCAGCGGCGACTTTTCCGAAAGGCTCTTGCTGGATGCGCTGGCCGCGGCGCGCACCGACCGGGCCGCAGCGCAGAAGACGCTGCAGGCCTTGCGCGACTACCAGGAAAAGCTCGCCGCCGATAACTTCCAGAAGGAGCAGGCCTATTTCCGGCAGGTGATGCTGTGGTTCGCGGTCATCATCGCCCTCGGCCTGATCGGTCTGGGAGTTTTTTCGTGGTGGCTCTCGCGTTCGATCACCCGGCCGATCCAGACCTCGGTCGGTATCGCCGAAGCCATCGCCGCCGGTGACCTGACCCGGCCGGTGCCGCAGGGCGGCCGCGACGAGGCGGGGCGCCTGCTCGCCGCCTTCGCCAACATGCAGGACAACCTGCGCGCGATGGTCGGCAGCGCCCAGCAGAACGCGCAGGAACTCACGCGCGCCGCCCAGGAGCTGAAGGCGGCGGCGCAGCAGGCCTCTGCCGCCTCGGCGGCGCAGAGCGAGGCGGCCTCGGGCATGGCGGCCTCGGTCGAGGAGATGTCGGTTTCGATCGACCAGGTGCGCGACCATGCGCGCGAGGCGCGCAACGTCGCCAGCGAAGCCGGCGCGCAGTCGCAGGCGGGCGGGCGGGTGATCCTGTCCACTGCCGGCGAGATGAGCCAGGTGGCCAATGCGGTGAATGAGGCGGCCGGCACGATCCGCGAGCTGGAGAATTATTCCAACGAGATTACCGCGATCATCAACGTGATCCGCGAGGTCGCCGACCAGACCAACCTGCTGGCGCTCAACGCCGCGATCGAGGCGGCGCGGGCCGGCGAGCAGGGGCGCGGCTTCGCGGTGGTCGCCGACGAAGTGCGCAAGCTCGCCGAGCGCACCGCCGAATCGACCCACACGATCTCCAGCGTCATCGACAAGGTGCAGGCCGGCGCGCGCCGCGCCGCGCAGGAAATGGAAAGCGGCGTGGTTTCGGTGGAAGGCGGCGTGCGCATGGCGCGCGAGGCCGGCGATTCGGTCAACGGCATCCAGGCGGGCGCCGAGCGCGTGGTCGCCACCGTGTCCGACATCGGCAGCGCGCTCGACGAGCAGTCGATCGCGGCGCAGGAGATCGCGCGCGGCGTCGAGCGCATCGCCGACATGGCCGAGGAGAGCAGCGCCAGCGTGCGGCAGACCTCTACGGCCGCGGACCGCCTGCACGACCTGGCGGAAGGGCTGTCCAGCTCGGTGGCGCGCTTCCGCATCTAGCCCCCGTCTGATCGCGGTCAAGGAAAGCCCGGCCGGCATCCGCTAGGATGCCGGCTTTCCATTTCGATACGGCGCACCATGCTGCGACATCCCTTCTGGTCGGTCGGCTTCCGGCCGCTTTTCGTGCTGGCCTGCGTGGCGGGACTCGTCCTGCCGCTGTGGTGGTCGTTGATCTTCACCGGCGCCGCCCCGCCGGCGCCGACTTTCGTCGCCTCCTCCTTGCAGTGGCATGTCCACGAGATGTTCTATGGCTTCGGCTGGGCGCTGCTCGGTGGTTTCCTGCTCACGGCATCGAAGAACTGGGTCGGGGTGCGCGGCTGGCATGGCGGGGCGCTGCTGTTCCTGTTCGCCGCCTGGATTGTCGACCGCGTCGCCATGAGCTTCGGCGCCGGCTGGCCGCCCGCCTTGTTCTGGCCCGCCAGCCTGATCTTCCAGACGGCGCTGGTGGCGATGCTCATGCACACGCTTCTGCAGCAGAAGGTGCGCGGCGGGGCGAGCGACAACTATTTCTTCTGGATCGCGCTGCCGCTGTCGCTGCCGGCCAAGATCCTCATCGTCCAGGGCGACTGGTACCTGCTCGGCTGGAGCATGTCGCTCGCGCTGTTCCGCATCGCCTTCCTGCTGATGCTGGAGCGCACCCAGGTGCAGTTCATGCGCCACGCCTTCCAACTCGAGATTCTGCGCGATCCGCGCCTCGACTTTCCGATCAAGTGGCTGGCCGTCGCGCTCGTGTTCGCCGAGTTCCTGCCGGCGCCGCTGACCGGCGCGCTCGAATTCGCCCTGGCCGGACTGCTGCTGTGGCGCTTCGCCTTCTGGCACCCGGCCAAGGCGCTCTCGCGACTCGACGTCGGCATCATGTACCTCGGCTACCTGATGATCGCCGCGCAACTCCTGATTTCCGGCATCGGTCGTTTCGCCGAGCTCGCCTGGGTCGGCACGGTCGCCGTGCATGTGTTCACCGTCGGCGTCTTCGGCCTGATCGGACCGGCGATGATCGTGCGCATCTCGAAGGGCCACACCGGCCGCAACGTCGTCTTCGAACGCGCCGACAAGGCGGTGTTGTGGATCATGATCGCCGGCTTCGTCGCGCGCGTCGTCGCGCCGCAACTCCATCCGGCCGGCTACATGATGTTCCTGCACCTGGCCGCGACCTGCTGGCTGGTCGCTTTCGGCATCCTGCTGTGGCGCACCCTGCCCTTCCTGCTCGCGCCGCGCGTCGACGGCATGGGGCACTGAAAACTCGGCGCTGGCGGGGCGGCGCCTAGCGAAAAACCCGGATCACCTGCGGATCGTCGGCATGTTCCAGCAGCAGCCGACGCACCCGCTCCTGCCAGAGCGTCCGGAACTCCTGCTGCTGCGCCGCCGTCGCCTGTCCCGCGAGGCAGAGCGGCATCAGTTCGCCCAGGTGCGGGTCGCCGCCCACCGAAGACAAATCCGCGCCGGCTTCGACCGCGGCACCCGTGTCGAGGCGCGTGAAGCGCAGGCTGCCCTGTGTCAGCGGCTGGCCGAAGAACAGCTTGTCGCGGCGGTTGAACCTTCCGGCCAGGCCGCGGAAGCCCGTGTCGGCGGTGGCGCCGGTCACCAGCGTCGCGATGCTGGCGATCACGCCGGCGACGCCCGTGTCGCGCGCCTCGGCCAGATCGACGCGAATCTCGCCGCGCACCGGCAGCGCGTCGCCATGGAGCGCCGCCAGCGCCGCGCGCGTCATCAGGAAGGCGGCGGCGACGGTCGGGCAGCTGTGGCCGGCGAGCCGCACGGCGTCCTCGTAGCGGTAATCGATGATGCCGCCTTCGGCAGCGCCGAGTAAGTCGGCGAGCGGATCGCGCAGGCGGATGACGGGAGCGGCGGCGTAGAAATCGGGAAAGCGCATTTTGTTACCTTTGCAAGCTTGCATTGATGGAATCGCTTGGTAAGATAGTAACAGGTTACTTACTTAATTGCGATCATGAACGACACGTCGATTCTGGAAAAGCCTCCCGCCGAACCCCGACAGCGTCACTCGGCCGAGGCGCGCCGCGAAGAAACCGTCGAGGCGGTGATCCAGCTCGCCGGCGAGCATAGCCCCGAGGGCATCACCACGCAGGCGATCGCATCGCGCATCGGCGTCACGCATGGCGCGCTGTTTCGTCACTTTCCGGACAAGGCGGCAATCTGGCGCACCGTATTCGACTGGCTCGGTACGCGCCTGGGACGGGTCGCCGACGCGGCCCTCGCCAGCGGCGGCACGCCACTGGAGGTGCTCGAACGGCTGTTTCACGCGCAAGTCGCCTTCGTCGCCGATCACCCCGGCGTGCCGCGCATCCTGTTCCACGAGCTGCAGCGACCGGCCGGCTCGCCCTTGCAACTGCTGGCGCGCAACATCGTCGGCGCTTACCGCGAACGCTTGAAGGCCTTGATCCGCCGCGCCAAGGAAGCGGGCGAACTGCCGCTCGGGCTCGACGAAGAAGCCGCGGCGGTCCTGTTCGTCGGCACGGTCCAGGGCCTGGTCGTGCAGAGCACGCTGTTTTCCGGCGCGCTCGACATGCGCGAAGCGGCGCAGCGCCTCTTTCCCCTTCTGCTCGATGGATTTCGCGGAGCACGGTCATGAACGCACCCGGCAAACGCACGCTGGTTCTCGGCCTGATCGCCGTCGTCTTTCTCGCCGGTTTCGGCTGGATCGTCGCCACCCAGGGGCCGCTGGCGCCCGTCAAGGTCACCCTGGCGCAGGCGAAGGAAGTCCGGCTCGAACGCACGTTGTTCGGCATCGCGACCGTCGAGGCGCGCCGCAGCCATGCCATCGGCCCGACGCTGGCCGGGCGCGTCGCGCGCGTGCTGGTCGACCAGGGTGATCCGGTCAAGGCCGGGCAACTGCTGGCGGAGATGGAGCCGGTCGACCTTGATGCGCGCCTCGCCGCCGGGGCCGCTGCCGCGGCGAGTGCGGCACAGCGCGTCACGTCGGCCGAGGCCGCCCTGGTCGAAGCGGGCAGCCGCGCGCAGTTGGCAAGAAACAGCGCCGACCGTTTCGCCGACCTGCGCAAGAAGAACTTCGTCAGCCAGGAAGCCGCCGACGCCAAGGCGCACGAGGCGGCAGCCGCGCAGGCCGCGCGCCAGTCCGCCGCCGCCGCACTCGGCGCCGCGAAGGATGACATGCGCCGTGCGCAATCGGAAGCCGCCGGCGCCGGACAGAACCGGGCGAACCTGCGCTTGGTCAGTCCGGTGGACGGCATCGTGACGGCGCGGTTGGCCGAGCCGGGTTCCACGGTGGTCGCCGGGCAGGCGGTGGTGCAGGTGATCGACCCGGCCTCGCTGTGGCTGCGCGCGCGCATCGACCAGGGGCGCTCGAACGGACTTGCGGTCGGGCTGCCGGCGGAGGTCGCGTTGCGTTCGCGTCCCGGCGAGAAGTTTGCCGGCCGGGTCGAGCGGGTCGATTGGGTGGGGGATGCGGTGACCGAGGAACGCATCGCCAATCTCATGTTCGACGCCCCCCCCGGCGGCCTCGCCATCGGCGAGTTGGCGGAGGTCACGTTGCGCCTGCCGCCCATCGAGAAAGCCCTGGCGATCCCTGCAGCCGCGCTGGCACGGCAAGGCGGCGAGCAGGGCGTATGGCGTCCGGACGAAGGCAAGGCGCGCTACGTGCCGGTGGTGGCGGGGAGCGTTTCCGCCGACGGCAAGGTCGAGATCCGCAGCGGGCTCGCGGCAGGCGACGGCGTGATCGTGCACAGCGCCCGCCATTTGAAGAGCGGCGCCCGCGTCAAGCCGGTCGAGTCGCTGCAATGATCAATCTCGCCAGTCGCGACGTCCTGCATGGCTGGGGCAAGTTCCTGTTCACCGGCATCGGACTGGGGCTCCTGATCGGCGCGACGCTGACCATGGCCGGCGTGTTCCGCGGCATGGTCGATGACGGCCAGGTGCTGATCGACAACAGCGGCGCCGACCTGTGGGTGGTGCAGCAGGGCACGCTCGGCCCCTACGCCGAGCCGTCCAGCCTGCGCGACGACGTCTGGCGCGGCATCGCCGGCATCCGGGGCGTGGCGGAAACCGGCAACGCGGCGTATCTCACCATCCAGATGGCGCATGCCGGCAAGGACACGCGCGTGATGATCGTCGGCATCGAAGTCGATCGGCCCAATCGTCCGGGCGCGCCGCCCTACCTGACTGCCGGCCGGCCGATCCTGCAGGGCCATTACGAAGCCATCGCCGACGAAAAGGCCGGGATCAAGCTCGGCGAGCGCGTCAAAATCCGTCGCCACGACTACACCGTCGTCGGTTTGGCGCGGCGCATGGTGTCGTCCTCCGGTGATCCGATGATCTTCGTGCCGCTCAAGGACGCGCAGGAGATCCAGTTCCTCAAGGACAACGACGCGCTGGTCAACGAACGCGCCCGCACCGCCGCCAACCCGGCCTTCAACCGCCCCGGCGTACCCGGCCTGCTCGAGGCCGCGCAGGCCAGCGCCACGCAGGCGCGCAACGTCAATGCCGTGCTGGTGCGCCTGGTGCCCGGTGCCGATGCGGATAGCGTGGCCGACGAAATCCAGCGCTGGAAGCGACTGACCAGCTACACCAGGGCACAGATGGAAGACATTCTCGTCGCCAAGCTGATCGCCACCTCGGCCAAGCAGATCGGCATGTTCCTCGCCATCCTCGCCGTCGTCACCGCCGCCATCGTCGCCTTCATCATCTACACCATGACGCTCGCCAAGGTGCGCGAGATCGCGGTGCTGAAGCTGATCGGCGCGAAGAACCGCACCATCGCGGCGATGATCCTGCAGCAGGCGCTGGCGCTCGGCGTGATCGGCTTCCTGGTCGGCCGCATCGCCGCCGGCCTGTGGGGGCCGGCTTTTCCGAAATACGTGCTGCTGCTGCCGCAGGACGCCATCGGCGGCTTCGCCATCGTGCTGACCATTTGCGCGCTGGCGAGCAGCGTCGCCATCCGCGCCGCATTGGCCATCGACCCGGCGGAAGCCATCGGCGGCTGAATGGAGACGCCCGCGATCAAGCTCACCGGCCTGAAGAAGCGCTACGGCACGGGCGACGCCGCGGTCGATGCGCTCAAGGGCGTGGACATGACCGTCTGGCCCGGTGAAGTGGTCGGCCTGATCGGACCCAGCGGCTCGGGCAAGAGCACGCTGCTCAAATGCCTCGGCGCGGTGATCGAGCCGACCGCCGGCCGCATGGAACTGGCCGGCGAGGTCATCTACGACGACGCATGGCGGATTCCCGACCTGCGCGCGCTGCGCCGCGACCGCATCGGCTTCGTCTTCCAGGCGCCCTACCTGATCCCCTTCCTCGACGTCACCGACAACGTCGCGCTCCTGCCGATGCTGGCCGGCCGGGACAACGCCGCCGCCAGAAAGCACGCGCTGGAACTGCTCACCGCGCTCGACGTGCGGCACCGCGCCGGGGCGCAGGTGTCGCAGCTTTCCGGCGGCGAGCAGCAGCGCGTCGCCATTGCCCGCTCGCTGGCCAACCACGCGCCGGTGATCCTTGCCGACGAACCGACGGCGCCGCTCGACTCGGAACGTGCGCTGACCGTCGTGCGCATCCTCAACGACATGGCGCGGCAATACCGCACGGCGATCATCGTCGTCACCCACGACGAGAAGATCATTCCGACCTTCCGGCGCATCTATCAGATCCGCGATGGCCGCACGCACGAGGTGGCGGGGGAGGGAAGGGCGTTGTGAGGCGCCGCACGACTTGACCCCCGCGCCGGGGTGGGTAGACTGCCGGCCTGCCATTGTTTTTCACCGTTATCGCATTGCCATGATTACCCAGTCGCCCGAAATCGCATCCCCGGCCGCTCCGGTTTCCGATCCCGATCCCATCGTCGGCGGCCGCGTCGAGCTGCAGCTGCTGACCACGCTCAAGTGCAACCTCAAGTGCACCTACTGCTCGCTCGGCGTCGGCGAGGTGCTCGGCTCGCAGACGGAGCTCAAGTACGACATCGACCAGCTCGCCCGCTTCGTCGACACGCACCTCAAGGGCAAGGAGGTCTATGTCACCTTCTACGGCGGCGAGCCGACGCTCAACCGCGCGATGATGGAAGCGGTGATGCGGCGCTTTCCGGAGTTCCGCTTCCAGCTGCAGACCAACGGCACGCTGCTCGACGACCTGCCCGACTGGGTGCTGGCGAAGCTCTCCAACATCCTCGTCTCGATCGACGGCGGCGAGGCGATCACCGACGGCTACCGCGGCCGCGGCATCTGGCGCCAGGTGATCGCCAACCTCGACAAGGTGCATGGCAAGGTCGGCGGCACCATCACGGCGCGCGTCACCTGGGGCAACCCCGACACCACCTTCGAGGAGCTCGACGAACTGGCCTCCGCACTCGAGGCGATCGACTACCTCTACTGGCAGTTCGTCGCCGACGAGATGTATTTCGGCGATTCGGTGGATAAGCGCAAGGCCGTGCTGGTCAAGCTGATCGACAAGTTCTTCGCCTCGACCGACACGCTCTATCCGCTGATCCCGCTCATGGGCATGGTGCGCAACAAGCTGCTGCCGAACCGCGGCACCGAGCTCTACGCCGGCCTGACGCAATGCCGCGTGTCGACGCACCTGATCAACGTGATGCCCAACGGCCAGATCTACCCCTGCCCCGACATGATGTACGCCCACCACATGCAGATGGGCGAGATCCAGGGCAACTGGCTGAAGAAGAGCCCGCTGCAGCCGACGCCCGAGATGCCGTGCGAGGGCTGCGAGGCCTTCTCCTGGTGCCGCCGCAACTGCATGAAGAACCTGTGGCTCGGCTACGTGAAGAAGGACGAGCGCTACCGGCAGAACGTGGTCGAGCCGATCTGCGAGCTGATCCGCTTCATGGGACGCGAGATCGACCGGCACGACCCGCACGCCTGGTTCGCCAAGCTGAGCGTGCCGGTGCGCAAGCGCCTGACCGACAACGAAGTCTACGAGTATGTCGAAATTATGCCATGAAGATTGAGACCGGCTGGCGCGACTACTGGCGCAAGTGGCGCGGCACCACGGCCGGCACGCCGCCGCGCGTCCATAGCGACGAGGTCTTCTGGTCCTGGCTCGGCGCGGCCCTCGGCATCGGACTGCTGGCCTGGCTGGGGGCGCGCTGGTTTTCCGCCCACGACCTGCCGTTCCTGATCGGCTCTTTCGGCGCGTCCGCCGTGCTGGTCTATGGCGCCCCGCGCAGCCCCCTGGCCCAGCCGCGCAACCTGGTCGGCGGGCATCTGCTCTCGGCGCTGGTCGGCGTGCTCTGCTGGCAGTTGTTCGCGCCCTGGCCATGGCTGGCGCAGGCGCTGGCCGTTTCGCTGGCCATCGCCCTGATGCATCTGACGCGCACCCTGCATCCGCCGGGCGGCGCGACCGCACTGATCGCGACGCTCGGCTCGCCGGAGATCCAGGCGCTCGGCTTCTGGTATGTGTTGATGCCGGCGACACTCGGGCCGCTGCTGCTGCTGCTGGTCGGCCTCGTGGTCAACAACCTGGCGAAGACGCGCCGCTACCCGGAAGTCTGGTTTTGAAGCGCTTTCAGCCGGTGCTCCACGCGCGCGGCCGCTTCATTCCGGCGATCTTGCAGGCCTGCGCCGGGTAGCCGTAGGGGAACAGCTCGAACAGCCGCTTGCGCCCGGCGCCGGGATAGCGGGTATCGAGATGCTTGATGATGAAGCGCGCATCGGGCGCGACCTGATGCTCCTCATAGAGCGTGCGCATGTGGCGAATCACGTCCCAGTGGTCCGCGCCGAGTTCGATGCCGATTTCCCCGGCCAGCGCCTCTGCGACTTCCTCGTTCCATTCCCCGGGTTCGACCAGATACCCCTCGGCGTCGCGGGCGGGCATTGCGATGGCGGCTTCCATGGCGTCCTCCTCCTTGATGGTTTCTCTCTGGGTCAATGGCATAAAGCATCACGCCGTGATATATAATGCCCGTTGCGGCAGTTCTGTCAACTCCCCCATAAGGCTTGCGGTAACCTACCCACATGAGCGATGCCCCGTTCCGCAAGCAGGATTTCGAAACCCTGTCGAACTTCCGCTACCAGCTGCGCCGCTTCCAGCACTGGAGCGAGCAGCTGACGCGCCGCGCCGGCGTCACCAACCTCCAGTACCTGTTGATGCTGCATCTCAAGGGCTTTGCGGAGCGCGAATGGGCGACGATCTCCGAGCTCGCCGCGCGGCTGCAGGCGCAGCACCACGGTACCGTCGCCCTCGTCACCCGTTGCGAGAAGCTCGGCCTGGTCGAGCGCCGGCCGGGGCGGCACGACGGCCGGGAGGTCGAAGTGCACCTCACCGCCAAGGGTGAGCGGCTTATTGCGCGGCTCGCCCGCCAGCACCGCGACGAACTGGTGCGGCTGGAAGGCATCTTCGCGGTGCCGGGCCGGGCGGAACTGGCCGAAGGCGACGCGAAAAACTGACCCGCGTCAATTACCAGACAAAATTAGTCGACTATGATTGGCGCCGGTACCCTTCCGGATCGACCATGTCATGACCACCGCCAACGCATCATCCCTGCCCGACGAAACGTCGCTGCGCGCAGCGCTGCGCACGGTCATCGATCCCGAAGCCGGCATGAACATCGTCGATCTCGGGCTGATCTACGGCATCTTCGTCGGGCCGGAGGTCGTGCGCGTCGACATGACCATGACCTCGCCGGCCTGTCCGCTCGGCGACCTGATCGTCAAGGATGTCGAAGACGCGCTGCGCGCGTGCGTGCCGGCGGGGATGGGCATCGACGTGCGGCTCGTCTGGGACCCGCCGTGGGAGCCGGAGCGCATGTCGGATGCCGCGCGGCGGCATTTCGGCTGGTGAGGGCGCCGCGAAGCATGAAGCCGTTGCCGCCCGTCGCCCGCCTGCCGCTGCTCTTCCTCGGCATGCTCGCGCTCGTCGTCGGCGTGCTCGCCGGACTGGCGCGCTTCGCGGTCGACGTGCCCTCGGTCGCCGCGGCGCAGGCCGGCACGCACGGCGCCCTGATGATCACCGCCTTCCTCGGCACCGTCATCGGCCTCGAGCGCGCCGTCGCCCTCGCCGGCAGCGGCCGCAACTGGACGTATCTCGCACCGCTGTGCGCCGGCGCGGGCGGCATCGCCATGCTGCTCGGCCTGCCGACGGCGGGCAGCCAGACCTTGTTCGTCTCCGGCGCCATCCTCGCGCTCGGCAGCGGACTCCTGTTCTTCCGCCAGCCGGCGGTCTATCTCGCCACCCTCGCGCTCGGTGCGGCGACCTGGTTAGGCGGCAACCTGGTCTGGCTCGCCGATGGAAGCCTGCTGCCGGCCGTTCCGTGGTGGATGGCCTTCCTCGTGCTCACCATCGCCGGCGAGCGCCTGGAGCTGACGCGCTTTCTGCCGACGCCGCCCGGCGCGCGGCGGCTGTTCGTCGCGGTCGTCGCGGCGCAACTGGCCGCGCTCGTTCTCGGGCTGTTCCGCGAGGAGGCCGGCTTGCGGCTGTTCGCAGCGACGCTGCTCGCCCTCGCGCTCTGGCTGCTCCGCTACGACATCGCCCGCCGCACGGTGCGGCAGACGGGGCTGACGCGCTACATCGCGGTGTGCCTGCTCGCCGGTTACGCCTGGCTCGCACTCGGCGGGCTGATGGGCCTGAGCGGCGCCTTCGCGCCCGGCCACCCGCTGCGCGACGCGGCCCTGCACGCCGTCTTCCTCGGCTTCGTGTTCTCGATGATCTTCGGCCATGCGCCGATCATCTTTCCGGCCGTCGTCCAGGTGCAGATCCCCTACCACCCGGCCTTCTATCTGCCGTTCGCGCTGCTGCACGCCTCGCTGCTCGCGCGCATCGGCGGCGGCTTCGCCGGGGTCGCGTCGCTCGGCCGGGCGGGGGCGGTCGCCAACGCCGTCGCCCTGCTGCTCTTCATCCTGACGGTGCTGTTCCGCGTCCTGGCGCGGCGGCATGCCGCCGCGCCGGGTTGAAAGCCGAGCGGAACGATCCGATTATTTTTTCAACGAGGAGGTTCACATGAGCACCATCACGATCCACAACCACACCAACCCCGACGGCATCTACCCGTTCGACGCGCGCGGCATCGCCAAGCGCTTCCGTCATGCCGCCATTTTCGGCGCGCTCGACGCGCTGCATCCCGGCGAGGTGATGCGCTTCGTCAACGACCACGACCCGATCCCGCTGCTGCAGCAGATGCAGGCGCGCTACGGGGAGATCGTCGAGATCACCTACCGCGCCCGCGAGCCGGAAGGCGTGATGATCGACTTCATCAAGCGCTGAGGCGCCGCTTCAGTTGATCGTGGTCAGCCGGCGGAGGACGTCGCTCCAGCCGTGGCTGACCAGCACCATCGTCGGCACGATCGCGAGGAAGGCGTACAGCACGCGCCGGAGGCGCGGCTTCGCGCTGGTCATCTCCATGTAGTGGTCGATCACCAGCCGTCCCTTCAGGGCGATCAGCCCGGCCACCACGAAGGCGAGCGTCCAGCTCGAATGGCCGGTTTCGCCGAGCCAGGCGCCGGCCCCGGTCAGGCCGATCAGCAGCAGCCAGATCTTTTCGGCGTGTCCCATCAGCGCAGCACGTAGAAGAACGGAAAGATCACCAGCCAGATCGTGTCGGTGGTGTGCCAATACATGGCGGCTGCCTCGAGGCCGCTGTAGTCCTCGCGCGAATACATGCCCATCGCTGTGCGCGCCGCCACCCAGAGCAGGCCGAACAGCCCCCAGGTGACGTGTACCAGATGGTTGAGGGTCAGGTAGTAGTAGGTGGTGTAGAAGATGCCCGCTTCGCCGTCGATGCCGTGGGCGACGTTCCAGCGGATCTCGAAGAACTTGATGACCGGGTAGGCCAGGCCGAGCGCGATGGCGCCGAGTACCCAGCGCAGCGTGGCCCGGCGTTCGTCGCGGCGGATCGCCTCGACCGCCTTGACCATGCAGTAGCCGCTGGTGAGCAGGAACACGGTGATCGCCACGCCCGCCACCGTCGCCAGCTTGTCCGGTCCGGTGAGGAAAGCCTCGCGATGGTGGGCCTTGGCGACGAAATAGACGCAGAACAGCAGCAGGAACTCGACCAGCACGCAGAAGATGCCGACCCAGATGCCCGCATTGCCGGGCAGGCGGTCGCGGGCAATACTCGGCGCTGGCGGGGCGGCGGTCATGGCATCCATCGCGCGCAGTTTAGGTGAAGCGGCGCTCCGGGGGCATGAGGCAGATCAAGCCGCGCCGGCCGCTCGGCCGGTAAACTCCGCGCATGAACAAGCGCCTTGCCCCATCCCTTTTTCTGGCCCTGCTGGCGGCCGTCCCGCTGGTGCATGCGGAGACCTGGCGCGAACCGGCGACCGGCATGGAATTCGTGCGCGTCCCCGCCGGCTGCTACACGATGGGCGACACCTTCGGCGGCGGCGACCACAACGAGCTGCCGGCGCACGAGGTTTGCCTCAAGGAATACTGGATCGGCAAGTACGAAGTCACGCAAGGCGAATGGAGCGCGCTGATGCCGGAGAATCCGTCCTCCTGGAACGGCGGCGCGCGCCAGCCGGTCGATGGCGTCACGCAGCGCGACGTCGTCAAGCTGACCGCCTTGCTGATGGAAAGGAACCCCAGCCGCACGTTCCGGCTGCCGACCGAGGCGGAATGGGAGTTCGCCTGCCGCG
This sequence comes from Rhodocyclaceae bacterium UBA2250, assembly GCA_002347285.1. Taxonomy (GTDB): domain Bacteria; phylum Pseudomonadota; class Gammaproteobacteria; order Burkholderiales; family Rhodocyclaceae; genus Sulfuricystis. The sequence goes on from DDXW01000001.1 coordinate 20,213, forward strand.
CTGGCGGCCGGCAGGAAAAGTTCGGCGGCGCGCCGCCGCCGGCCGGCGCCAACACTGCCGAGTACGCCAACCAGCACGGCGAGGGCACGTTGCCGGTCGGTAGTTTTCCGCCCAACGCGCTGGGCATCCACGACATGAGCGGCAACCTCTGGGAGTGGGTCAGCGACGTGTATGCCGCCGATGCATACGCGCGCCATCCGCGCGACAACCCCCATTACCAGGCCGAAGGGCCGGCGCGGCTGCTGCGCGGCGGCGGCTGGAGCCACGACGCCTTCTTCGCGCGCTGCAGCAAGCGGCACATGCACTGCCGCCCCTCGGCGCGCTTCGACTTCGTCGGCTTCCGGCTGGTGATGGAGGCGCCGGCGGACTGATCGCTCAGCGCCGTTCGCGCACGACGAACAGCTCGATCAGCGCGTCGTCGACCGACTGCGGCCGGTTGAGCGAGTCGCTGAAGTCGGCATCCCAGACGTCGGCGTTGGCGAAGTCGGCGCCCTCGAGGTCGGCCTGCGCGTAGCGGGTCTGGCGCAAGGTCGCGCCCAGCAGCTTGGTCGCCTTGAGCTTGGCGCCGGTGAAATCGACATGCTCCATCGCCGCGCCGGTCAGGTCGGCGCCGGACAGGTTGGCGCCGACCATCTTGCCGTCGGTGAACACGCCGCGGAAGGCGTAGCAGCCGCGGATCGAGCCGCCGGACAGATCGATGCCCTCCATCAGGATGTCCTTCAGGTAGGCGCCGGAAAAGTCTGCCCTGGCGGCGCGCGTGTTGATGAGGTTGGCGCCGAACAGGTTGGCTTCCTGCAGTTGTGCGTCCTCGAGAACGGCATCGTCGAAGATGGCGTGGAAGAGGTCGGCCTTGCGGAAATTCGCCTGGCGGGCGTCGGCACCTGCGAAATTGACCCATTTCGCGCTGCTGCCGGAAAAATCGGCACCGGCGAGCTTCGCCTTGCGCAGGTCGGCGTTGTCGAGTTTGGCGCCGGAGAGGCGGATGCCCGTCAGGTCGCGGCCGGCCAGCTTGCGATGCGAGAGGTCGCACTTCGACAGATCGGTATGCGGTGCCGGCTTGAAGCAGTCGCCGGCCGGCAGATCGGCGGCGGCCGCGACGGTCGGGAAGAGCAGGGCGCAGGCAAGCGATACGGCGGGCGGTCTCATCAGTGCGAAGTTCCCTCGGACTTGGTGATCTTGTTGTGCAGGTTGTACTTGCCGACCGGTTTGTCCATCGGAATGCGTTTGAGTTCCTTGAACGTCGCCGCGTCGAAGACGATCAGCGCGCCGCCGTCGGCCTTGCGTTCCCAGAGGCTGGCCAGGGCGACCTTGCCGTGGCGATCGAACTCGATGTGCGCGAGCGTCTTGCCCGGGTCGGTCCTGATCTCGGCGACCTTCTCGAGGGAGCGCTTGTCGATGATCTGCAGCGTGTCCTTGCCCTTGCGATCCATCATCGAGTCGGTCCAGGCGTAGGGCGTGTTCTCGTGGCTCCTCATGAAGAAGCCGGGCCCGCGCGTCTCGATGGTCTTGATCGTCTGCCAGTCCTTCATGTCGATCACCGACACCAGCCCGGCCTTGAGGTTGGGCGAGACCATCACGCGCCGGCCGTTCCAGTCCCAGGTGATGCCGGAGCCGAGGTGCGGCATGCCGGGCATCTGCAGGTCCGCCACCTTCTTCCGCACGTCGAGATTGACGACTTGCCCCTTGCCGGCCTCGCGGCTGGCGCCCATCAGCTCGCTGTAGTCCTGGGTGAAGAAGAAGTCGTCGAGCGGCTCGGCGAGGAAGGTGCGGCGCGGGTTGAGGAAGCCGGGAACGAAGGCGCCTTCCTTGTACTGGAAGTCGTGGATCTTGCCAACCGGGATGTCTTCGGCCTTGGTGTCGTAGCTGATCTCCCAGACCTCCGGAACGTCCTTCAGGGCCGCGACGAAGCTCTTGCGCGGCGAGGCGTCGTAGACCGCCGAGACGCGCGAACTCTCCTTGCCGTCCTGGCCGACCACCGGATGCGTCTTCAGCGGATTCAGGTCGGCGTCGAGCAGCACCAGCGTGTGCGGCAGGTAGTTGGCGACGGCGATGAACTTGCCGTCGCCGGAGACCGCGACGTTGCGCGTGTTGAGGCCGGCGCGGATCTCGGCGACGATCTTGAGATTCCACAGGTCGAACTTGCTGACCCAGCCGTCGCGCGAGGCGAGATAGACGAAGCGGCCGTCAGGCGTGAACTTCGGCCCGCCGTGCAGCGCGTAGCGCGTCGGGATGCGCGCGATCGGCTCCAGCTTGTCGCCGTCGAGCACGCTGATGTGGTGGTCGCCGGTCTCGACGACGAGGAACAGGTTCATCATGTCCGCGCCCTGGAACTCGGCGGCGGGGCGGTCCGGCAGGCCGGCGAAATGGACGATGCGCGAATCGCGCATCTGCTGCTCGCTCCAGGTCGGCGCCGGCACGACCGGCGTGTAGAACCAGTCGACCAGCGCGGCGATCTCCTCCTTCGACAGCTTGTCGGCGAAGCCGAGCATCTGGGTGGCCGCGCGGCCTTCGGTGACGGTCCTGACCGCCTCGGGCTTCCTCAGCCGCGCCAGGCTCTCGGGCAGCAGGGCCGGGCCCGAGATGCCGAGCCGGTCCGGGCCGTGGCAGGCGGCGCAGTGTTCCATGAAGAGCTTCTGCGGCTCGACCGCCTGAACGTTGAAACTCGGCGCTGACAGGGCGGCGAACAGGATGACGAACAGCTTCTTCATGCGATTTCCCCGTCGGTGAGATAGCAGCCCGGATCTTCGGCCCAAGGATTGCCGGTGACTTGTTCCGCGCGTACGCGCGTATTCCCGTTGCAGATCGCCAGATACGCGCAGCTCGCGCAGCGTCCCTCGACCGGGCGCGGGCTGTGCTTGAGGCCGGCCATCAGCGGGTCGGAAGTGTCCGGCCAGATTTCGCTGAACCGCCGCTCGCGCACGTTGCCGAGCGTGTGGTGCCACCACATCGTGTCCGGATGGACGTTGCCGAGGTTGTCGATGTTGGCGACGTTCACCCCCGAGGCGTTGCCGCCCCACTGCTTCAGCTTCGCCTCGACGTGCGCCGCCAATTCAGGAGATTGCGGAAACTTCCTCCGCACCCAGTGCAACAGATAGACGCCGTCGGCATCGTTGTTGCCGGTGGTGAACTCCTTCTTCAGACCCTTCTGCTGGTAGCGCCAGCAGGTCTCGAACAGCAGGTCCATCGCCTGGCGCGTCATGCGGTGGTGGGCATCGTCCTTGCGGTTCTTGTTGCCGCGCCCGGCGTAGTTGAGGTGCGAGAAGTAGAAGCGGTCGATCTCCTCGTCCTCGACCAGCTGCAGCAGGCCGGGCAGGTCGGCGAAGTTGTCCTGCGTCAGCGTGAACCGCACGCCGACCTTGAGCCCGGCGGCGCGGCACAGGCGCAGCGCGGCGAGCGACTTCGCGAAGGCGCCCTCCATGCGGCGGAATTTGTCGTGCGTCGCGCCGAGGCCGTCGAGGCTGATGCCGACGTAGTCGAAGTCGATCGGCGCGATCTGCTTCATCATCGCCGCGTCGATCAGCGTGCCGTTCGACGACAGCGCCGTGTAGAAGCCCAGCTCCTTGCTGCGCTTGGCGATCTCGAAGAAATCGGGCCGCAGCAGCGGCTCGCCGCCCGAGAGGATCAGGCAGGGCACCTTGAAGGCCTTGAGGTCGTCCATGACGCGGAAGACTTCCGCGGTCGACAGCTCGCCGGCGAAGTCCTTGTCGGCGGAGATCGAGTAGCAGTGCTTGCAGGTCAGGTTGCAGCGCCGGATCAGGTTCCAGATGACCACCGGGCCGGGCGGCTTGCGCGTTGGGCCAATGGGCGTGGGCGCGGCGATTTCCTGCATGTATTGGGAGATGCGGAACATGGGCTTATTGGAGCGCAAAGGGCTCCTATTATGCGTTGACAGCGGTCAAGTCGGGATCAGGCAAACTGCGCAGCGCTCGCCGCACGGTCGATGACGGCGCGGACCAGCGTGGCCTCGCCGGCCGCGCAGGCCGCGGCGAACGCAGCGCGCAACCCGTCCGTGTCGTGCGCCTGCGCATACCGCAGGCCGAAGGCGGCGGCCAGCGCCGCGAAGTCGGCTTGCGGCGGCGCCGTCCAGCCGCGCGCCAGCAGTTCCGGCGGCAGGACGGCGGCGAAGGGCAGGTGGTCGAAGATGCGGCCGCCGCCGTTGTCCATCACGACGATGACGGCGTTCTTCCCGCGCAGCAGCGCGAGGCTGCCGCAGTCGTGCAGCAGCGTCTGGTCGCCGAGCAGGGCGGCGACCGGCCGGTCGGTCGCCGCAGCGATGCCGGCGCAGGTGGCGAGATTGCCGTCGATGCCCGAGGCGCCGCGGTTGCCGTGAAGAGTCAGCGGCTGGTCGCCCGTGCCACCGAAAACATCGACCGCGCGGATCGCCAGCGAATTGCCGACGAAAACATGCGATTCCGTGGGCAGCGCGTCGAGCAGCAGGCGCGCGACGCTGCCCTCGAACAGCGCGGTCCGTTCGCACTGCGCCGCGACCGCTTGCGCAGCCGTCCGCTCGGCCTGTCGCCAGGCCGCGCAAAACTCGGCGCCGGCGGGGCGGCAGTGCGGCAGCAGCGCTTCGGCCACGGCGAGCGGATCGCCGCGCAGCAGCGTGCCGGAAAGCCTGAGCGGGTCCGGCCAGCGGCCCGGCGGCGCGACGAGCAGGTGTTCCGCGCCAGCGAGGCCGGCGAGCCAGCGTTCCAGCACGCGCGAGACCGGAAAGGCGCCGAAGCGCAGCACCCAGGCCGGCGCGGGCAGATCGGCCTGCTTCAGGAAGCGCGCCTGATGAGCGTGGATGCGCGAGAGGTCGTGCGGCCCGTGGCGCAGGTTCGCCAGCGGCTCGGCGAGGATCGGCGCCTCCAGCGCGGCGGCCAGCCGCGTCACGGCGGCCGGGAAGCCCGGCGGATAGGGTGCCTCGCCGCAGACGATCGCGCCGGGCCGGCCGGCCAGCCGCGCCGCGACGTCGCCGGGATTCTCCGGCACCGCCGGCGCGGGCGAATGGAGGTGAATCGGCGCGGGCAGCGGCGGCGGCGCGGAAATCGCCTCCGGCAGCAGCGGCTCGCGGAGCGGCAGGTTCGCATGCACCGGGCCGGGCAGCGGCGCGCGGCATTCCTCGAGCAGCCGCGCCGCCAGCGCGGCGAGGAAGCGCGCGCCCACGTCGGCGGCGGGCGGCGGCACGGCATGGAAGGCGCGTACCTGCCCGCCGTAGAGCCGCGTCTGGTCGACGGTCTGGTTCGCGCCCCAGCCGACCGCCTCGGCGGGCCGGTCGGCGGTCAAGACCAGCAGCGGCACGGCGGCGAGGTTCGCCTCCATGACGGCCGGCAGCAGGTTGGCGGCGGCCGTGCCCGAGGTGGTGAGCACGGCGGCGGGGCGGCCGGTGGCCTTGCCGATGCCCAGCGCGAAGAAGCCGGCGGCGCGCTCGTCGTTGATGACATGGCAGGCAAGTTCGGGGCGGCGCAGGCAGGCGAGCGCCAGTGGCGCCGAGCGCGCGCCGGGTCCGAAGGCGACGTGCCGCAGCCCGACGGCGGCGAGCGCCGCGACGAAGGCGTCGGCCCAGGCGAGGTTGAGTGTTCCCGTGTTCATGCGGCTTCTTCCCGCGCGGTTGCCGCGGCGGCCGATGAAGCAACGATGGCAGCACGTATCGCCGCGAACTTCGCCTCGGTCTCGGCGAGCTCCTGTTCGGGATCGGAACCGGCGACGAAGCCGGCGCCGGCGTAGAGCGTCGCCGTGTGGCCCTGGAACAGGCCGCAGCGCAGCGCGACGGCGATGTCGCAGTCGCCCGCCGCGTCGATCCAGCCGATGCCGCCGGTGTACCAGGCGCCGCGCAGATCGTTGTGGCGGGCCAGCCAGTCGAGCGCGGCCGGCGTCGGCGCACCGCCGACGGCGGGGGTCGGATGCAGCCGCGCGACCAGGTCGAAGACGCCGACGTCGGCGGGCCGGCGCGCGGTGACGCGGCGGCGCAGGTGGGTCAGCGCTTCGAGTTGCATCACCTCGGGCGCGTCCGGCACCGTCACGTCGGCGCACAGCTCGGCCAGCGCGGCGACCACCGCCCGCGCGACGAAGTCGTGCTCGCGGCGGTTCTTGTCGTCGCCGAGCGCGCGCGCCGCGTCCTGCCAGGCGGTGCCGGCCAGCGCATCCACCTCGACGCGATCTCCGCGCAATGCGAGCAGGGTTTCCGGCGAGGCGCCGGCGAAGAACGCGCCGGCGTGGCCGACGCCGAAGATCGCGCAGGCCGGATGGTGCGCGGCCAGTTCGGCCAGCACGGCGGCGGGATCGATGCGGCCGGCGGCTTCGAGAGACTGCGTGCGCGTCAGCACCAGCTTGTCGACGCGGCCGGCATCGATGGCGGCGAGCGCGGCGCGCCCGCGCGCGAGGAAGGCTGCGTCGGCCAGCGGATTCGACCGCAACGAAAAACTCGGCGCTGGCGAGGCGGCGGGATTCTTCGCTGCCATGTGCCAGAGCGCTTGCCAGCGCGGCAGGGCGGCCTCGGCCTGATCGGCCGCGCAGGAGAAAGTGAGGGTGACGGCATCGGTGCGTTCGCGCAGCAGCAGCTCGGGCACCCACAGGCTGGCGTTCGGCAGCGGCGCGCCGCCTTCCGATGCGAAGGCGAAGCCGGTGAAGGCGATGGGCGCCAGGCCGTTGGCATGGCGCCAGCCCTCCATCAGGCCGCGCTGCGCCGCATGCAGCGCGGCAAAGCGGCCGGCGCCGGCGCTCGTCGCGGCGAAGGCGCGGCCGATGCCGAGCAGCCGCACATTCCGGTCCGGCCGCTGCCAGCAGACCCAGTCGTCGCCGAGCGCGATGGCGGGAATACGCGGCAGCGGCACGGTGACGCTCAAGAGGCGCGCGGGCTGGGCAGTGGCTGCCAATTGCGCGAGCCGCGCCGCGATGTCCTGCCAGTCGATCATGCGGCCGTACTCCACAGCGCCGGCAGCGCGCGGCGGTCGAGCTTGCCGCTCGCCGTGCGCGGCAGGCTGGCCACGCGCAGGAAGCGGCGCGGCCGGCGCGCGCCGGGCACGTGTGCGCGGCACCAGGCGTCGAGCGCCGCCTCGTCCGGCTCGCCCTCGTAGGCGCAGGCGATCACGTCGCCCCACACCGGATCGGCGAGCCCCGTCACGCCGGCCTCGCGCACGCCGGGGCAGGCGGCGAGCCGCGATTCGACTTCGAGCGGATGCACGTTCACGCCGGCCGACACCAGCATGTCGTCGGCGCGTCCGCCGACCTGCACCTGCCCGGCCGCATCGACGTGGCCGAGGTCGCTGGTCGCGATCCATTCCGGCGCATTTTCATTCGTGCCGAGATAGCCCGCCATGCGCGCCGGCGTGGCGATGCGCAGGCGGCCGTCGGCATCGCACGCGATGCGCACGCCGGGCAGCGGCCGGCCGACGTCGCCTGCGCGCCAGCCCGCGCCCGGGCGCAGGTTGACGGTGGCCTGCGCGCAGGTCTCCGTCATGCCGTAGGTCGGGCAGACCGGCCAGCCGGCCGCGACGGCGCGGTCGTACAGCGCCTGCGTCAATGCCGCGCCGCCGACCAGCACGCAACGCAAACTCGGCGCTGGCGAAGCGGCGGTGTCGAGCAGTTGCGCGAGCATCGGCGGCACCAGCGAAAGATGGGTGATGCGCCGGGCTTCAATATCGCGCATCACCGCGGCGGCATCGAAGCCGTCATGCACGACGGCCGTGGCGCCGGCGCGCAGGCAGCGGTAGAGGATCATCGCGCCGCCGACGTGATGGAGCGGCAGGCAGGCGAGCCAGGCGTCGCCCGCGCGCAGGTCGAGCGCCTTGGCGCTCATGCGGCTCGCCGCCGCCACCGCGCGCCAAGGCAGGCGCACGCCCTTGGGCTCGCCCGTCGAGCCGCTCGTCGCGATGATCAACGCCAGGGCTGGCGACGCGGCCTGCGCCGCGAGATCGACGAGCCGCGCACGCTGCGCGGGGGCGAGCCCAGGCGGCAGCGGAAAGGCCGTGCCGCCGCCGAGCGCGGTTTCGATCAGCCCGCGCGCCAAGGTCGCCGCACCGCCCTCGAGCACCTGCAGCCCGCATCGTCCGGCCATGCCCGCGATGGCGCCGAACGACAACACCGCCCCGTCGGGCAGGACGAGAGCAGGGGCATCGGGACGGGAACGACTCAGCCAGGCGCGGATCGGCAGCATGCGCCGATTTTACGTGGGCTCGCCCGGGCGGCGCATGAGACAGATCAAACCAGTCGAAGGCCGAGGCCGGGCGCATCCGGCAGTTGCATCCTTCCTGCGATGATTGGCAGCGGCGCGGCGACATCGGCGGCGAGCCAGACGCTGGTGCCGAGGCCGTGGGCGAGCGTCGGCGAGAGCGCGGCGGCGAGGTGCGCGGCGGCCGCGACGCCGACGGCGGAGTCGACGACCGAGGTGAGCACGACTTCGATGCCGGCCGCCTGCGCCTTCGTTGCGACGGCCTGCGTGGCGGCGATGCCGCCGAGGCGGGCGGGCTTGAGCACGAAGCGCCGCACGGCGCGGGCTGCGATCAGCGCGTCGACACCGAAGTTCGGCAGCGATTCGTCGATGGCGATGGCGTAGGGCAGCCCGGCCTGCAATGCCGCGAGCGCGGCGGCGGTCGGCTGCGCGAGCGGTTCCTCGACGGCGTCGATGGGCAACTCGGCGATGGCCTGGAGGAAGCGCGCCGCGTCGGCGCCGTTCCATGCGCGGTTGGCGTCGAGGCGCAGCCGCAGTTTCCCCGCGGTGGCGTCGACGAGCGCGTGCAGCCGCGCCAGTTCCGCGTCGACGCCATCGAGGCCGACCTTGATCTTGCCGATCGCATGGCCCTGTGCCAGTGCGGCGGTCGCGCGCGCGGCGCAGTCGTCGTCGAGCGGCCCGAGTGCGGCATTGACCATGACCTGCCCCGAGGCGCCGCCGAGATGCCGCCACAGCGGCAGGCCGGCGCGCTGCGCGGCGAGGTCGGCCTGCGCGGTTTCGATGGCCCAGCGCGCCTCGGGCGGAAGCACATGAAACTCGGCGCTGGCAGGGCGGCGGCAATAGGCTTCCAGCGCGGCGATCACCGGCTCGACCGGCCCGCCGCTGGGCAGCGGCGCGCAGTCGCCCCAGCCTTCCAGGCCGTCTTCGTCGGTGAGCCGCAGCAGCGCCCCGCGCCGCTCGGTCAGTGTGGTCGCCGCGGCGACCCAGGGGCGCTTGAGCGGCAGGCGGTAGGGGAAGACGGCGGCGCGGCTCATGCGGCGGCGGCTTCCCAGCCGAGCGCGCGCAGCACGGCGGCGAACTGGTCGCCGACGGGGGCGCCGATGCGCAGCGGGCGGCCGTCGGCGGGATGGGGGAAACCCAGCTCGGTGCAGGCGAGCAGCAGCCGGTCGCAGCCGAAGCGTCCCTGGAAGAAGCGGTTGTGGCGGCCCTTGCCGTGGGTGGCGTCGCCGATGATCGGATGGGCGATGTGCTTCATGTGGCGCCGCAACTGATGGCGCCGGCCGGTGCGCGGCTCGAGCCGCAGCAGCGCGTAGCGCGCGGTCGGATACTTGTCGACCGCATGCGGCAGTTCGACGGTGGCGAGGCGCCGGTAGGCGGTCAGCGCGGCCTGCGGCGCGGCGGCGGATGCCGCATCCTCGTAGTCGTCGGCGACGTGGCGCAGCGGATGGTCGATCAGGCCGGCTGCCGGCGGCCAGCCGCGCACGACGGCGAGGTAGCTCTTGGCGACTGCGCCGCACTCGAACTGCCGGCCGAGCGCGGCGGCCGCGGCGGGGTCGAAGGCGAACAGCAGGACGCCGGAGGTGCCCTTGTCGAGCCGATGGACCGGATGCACGTGGCGGCCGAGCTGGTCGCGCAGCGCCTGCACGAGGATGCGCGTCTCGTGCCGGTCGAGGTTGCTGCGGTGGACCAGCCAGCCGGGCGGCTTGTCGATGGCGACGAGCTGCTCGTCGCGGTACAGCACGGTGAGCATGCCGTCCTCGCGGGTCCGGGGATCAGGGCCGGCGGCGGTACTTCGAGAAGTCCGGCGGCCGCTTCTCGAGCCAGGCGTTCCTGCCTTCCTGGCCTTCGGCGGTCATGTAGAACAGGCCGGTGGCCTGGCCGGCGAGTTCCTGGATGCCCGCCAGCCCGTCGGTGTCGGCGTTGAAGCCGGCCTTGATCATGCGCAGCGCGGTGGGCGAGAGCTTGAGCATCTCGCGGCACCAGGCCACGGTTTCCTCTTCCAGTTTGTCGAGCGGCACGACGGCATTGACCAGGCCCCAGTCCAGCGCGGTCCGGGCGTCGTACTGGCGGCACAGCAGCCAGATCTCCTTGGCGCGCTTCATGCCGATGGTGCGCGCCATGAGGCCGGCGCCGAGGCCGGCGTCGAAGCTGCCGACGCGCGGGCCGGTCTGGCCGAAGCGCGCGTTGTCGGCGGCGATGGTGAGGTCGCAGATGAGGTGCAGCACGTGGCCGCCGCCGATCGCGTAGCCGGCCACCATCGCCACCACGGGCTTGGGCAGGCGGCGGATCTGCATCTGCAGGTCGAGCACGTTGAGGTGCGGTGTGTCGGTCTTCGCGTCGTGGTAGCCCCCATCGTCGCCGCGCACCTTCTGGTCGCCGCCCGCGCAGAAGGCGTCCGGGCCGACGCCGGTGAAGATGATCACGCCGACATTGGAGTCGCGGTGCGCGCGGCCGAAGGCATCCATCAGCTCGACGATCGTCTCGGGGCGGAAGGCGTTGCGCCGCTCGGGGCGGTTGATCGAGATTTTGGCGATGCCGTCTCCAGATAGCTCGTAGCGGATGTCGGCGAAATCTGCGGCGGAAGTCCAGTGAGTGCTCATGGCGGAAGCAGGGAACCGAGGGCGAACAGGAAACCGAAGATCAGCTGCGCGCGCGCGGTGTCGGCGAGCACGCCGTTGAAGGCGACGCCCTCGGCCTGCCGGCAGCGGCGGATCACCGCGACGGTCGCGGGCAGGGCGGCGAGCGCCAGCCAGGCGGCGGGGCGCGGCGCGAACAAGGGCAGCAGGCCGAAGGGCAGCAGCAGCAGCGCGGCGTGCAGGCGCCGGCTGGCGGCCGGTCCGAGCACCGCGGCGAGCGTGCGGCGGCCGGCGGCATGATCGGCGGCGAGGTCGCGCAGGTTGTTGATCAGCAGCACGGCGGCGGCCGGCATGCCGACGGCGAGGCCGGCGAGCAGCGCGCGCGGCGTTGGCGCGCCGCTCTGCAGGTAATGGCTGCCGCCGACGGCGACGAGGCCGAAGAAGACCAGCACGAACAGTTCGCCGAACGGCGAGTGGGAGATCGGCCGCGGGCCGCCGGAATAGGCGTAGCCGGCGGCGAGCGAGGCGAGGCCGATGGCGACGATCGGCCAGCCGCCGACGACGGCGAGGTGGATGCCGAGCGCGAAGGCGGCGCCGAAGGCGAGCTGCGCGGCGCGCCGCACGGCGGCGGCGCTGGCCCAGCCGGCGGCGGTGACGCGCAGCGGGCCGAGACGGTCGGCGCGGTCGTTGCCGCGCTCGTGGTCGGCGGCGTCGTTGTGGAGGTTGGTGCCGATCTGGATCAGCAGCGCGGCGAGCAGGGTGGCCAGCGCGGCCAGCCAGCGCGGCGCGGCGCCCTCGGCCCAGGCCAGTGCGATGCCGACCAGCACCGGCGAGGCGGCCAGCGGCAGCGTGCGCGGCCGGATGGCCGTCCACCAGACGCGCCAGCCGGCGGGGGGAGCATCAATGACGGCGTCGGGCAGCTCGGGCTTCATGCGGCCGATGATCGCTGTTTTTCGCCGAAATGCAAGCAGGCGATGCCGAAGGAGAGGTTCTCCCAGCGCACCTCGGCGAAGCCCGCGGCGGCGAGGTGCGCGGCGAATTCGCGCTGGTCGGGGAAGCGGCGGATCGATTCGACCAGGTACTGGTAGGCGATCGGCGCTTGGGCGACGGCGGCGCCGAGGCGCGGAATGACGAGCCAGGAATAGAGATCGTAGAACGGTGCGAGCCAGCGCTGCGGGCGCGAGAACTCGAGGCAGACGAAGCGGCCGCCGGGTTTGAGCACGCGGTGGATCTCGTCGAGCGCGGCGGCGAGTTTCGTGACGTTGCGGATGCCGAACGAGATGGTCAGCAGGTCGATGCTGTCGCTCGCGAAGGGCAGCGCCTCGGCCTCGCCGGCAATCCAGCGGATCGGCGCCGCCCTGCCAGCCCCGACTATTGCATGCCCCCCCACCCCCAGCCCCGCCCTCGCGGGCGGGGAGACTTCTGGCGCCGCCTTGCCGGCGCCGAGTTTTTGTCGTCCCGCACGCATCATCTCGATGCCGGGGTCGCAGACGACGAGATGGCGGTCATCACGCAGCAGCAGGCGGGCGATGTCGCCGGTGCCGCCGGCGAGATCGACGACCTGGCCGGCGACGTCGGCGCAGCGGCGGCGCAGGGTGCGCTTCCACAGCCGGTGGATGCCGAAGCTCATCAGGTCGTTCATGAGGTCGTAGCGCGGCGCAACGGCGGCGAAGACGCTGCGGATGCGCGCGCGCCGCTCGTCGCTCGCCACCTGCTGACGGCCGAAGCTCCGGTCGAGCGCGGGCGGCGGGTAGGACATGGAGTTACTTGAGCGCCGCTTCGGCCGCCGCGACGAGTTCTTCGCCCTTGATGCCGCCGAGCTTGACGACCACGACCCTGCCTTGGCGGTCGATCGCGACGGTGAAGGGCAGGCCCATCTTGGCGTTGCCCAGGGTACGCATCAGGTCGAGACCCTTGTCCTTGCCGAGCACCACGGGATAGTCCATCTCGTAGGCCTTGGCGAAGTCGCGCGCCGGCTCGGTCTTGTCCTCGATGCCGATGCCGACGACCTCGAGTCCCTTGCCCTGGTACTGCTTGCGCAGCTTGATGAGTTCGGGGATCTCGGTGCGGCAGGGGCCGCACCAGCGCGCCCAAAAGTTGACGATCAGCGGCCTGCCCCGCCACTGGGCGAGCGCGACCGGTTGGTCGTCGAGGCCGGTCAGCGTGGCGGCGAACAGCGGTGCGGAGTCCTGCGCGCGGGCGAAGAGGCTGAAGAACGCCAGCAGCGCGCCTGCCAGCAGACGCATCAGGGCAGATCCCCGCGGCGGAACAGGAAGTAGCCGAGGCCGGCGGCGAGCAGGCCCAGCGCGGTCGGATAGGCGAGCGCGAAGATCTTGTAGCCGAAGGCGCCGAAGGTGTCGAGGATCACGTAGGCGGCCGGGCCGAGGACGATGAGCTGCGGGTCGAACAGCGCGAGCGCGGCGGTGCGGAACACCTGCAGCGGGTTGACCAGGGCGATGCCGATGGCGACCTCGGGCACGACGCGCTCCTGGATCATCAGGCCGAGGAGGATCAGGTCGAGGAACAGCAGCAGCAGCAGCCAGGTCATGAAGGCAGCCCCCTGCGCCATGTCGGTGGTTCGCGCGACGGAGGAGATGAGCATGCCGAGGCCGAGGAAGCAGGCGGCCATCGCCGCGAGCAGGGCAGTGTAGTAGCCGAACATGTACCAGGGAATCTCGATTTCCTTGATCATGGCGATCAGCACCGCGGCGAGCATGGCGAGGAAGACCGGCGCGAAGATGACGATGTAGCGGCCGAGGATCTTGCCCCAGAACCAGGCGCCCAGGCTGACCGGCAGCGACAGCAGGTACTCGAACACGCCGGCCTCGCGGTCGCCGGCGACCGAGCGCACGGTGGTGATCAGCACGAAGATCGGCAGGATCGCCATGGTGAGCTGGATGTAGGTGACCAGCAGGCGGGACAGGCCGATGAAGCCGAGTACGCGCGATTCGGTCAGGCCGAACAGGAACAGCAGCGCGACGATGCCGCCGAACACCAGCATGTAGATCATGAACCAGCGCGCGCGCAGGCTTTCGACGATATCGAGACGGGCGGTGAGCCAGAGTTGCTTCATGATTTTGGATTCCTGACTTTGGACACCACGTGCTCGCACATGGCGGGGAAATCGACCGACCCGGCGACGGGGTAGGGCACGGCGCCGAAGTTGTAGCCCATCGGCGAGAACTTGGCGGCGTACTGGGCTTTGCGCGCGTCGAGCCAGCGCACCTCGTTGCCGCGGCTGTTGGCGTCGGCGACCCAGATGCGGGTGGCCGGATCGCGCACCCAGGGAAACTGCTGCGCCTTGTCGTTGATGCACAGGGCGATGCAACCCGGATCGTCGAACTTGAAGACGGTGTCCTTCGGGCCGCCGCGCATCTCGCCGGCGAAGCGCCGGTCCGAGATGACCATGTTGCAGACGATGCAGGTATCGCGATCCCACTTGATCGGCTTCATGCCCTCGGGCCAGCCCTCGTCCTTGCCGCAGGCGGACAGCGCGGCGGCCAGCGGCGTCAGCACGAAGCCGGCGGCGAGGAACTCGCGACGATTCATTTAACGCGATGCCTCGTTGAGCGACAGATCGCCGATCAGTGCCACGTAGCGCGAGAGCATGCCCATGAAGCGCAGGCGATCCGGGCCGGCGACTTCGCCCGTCCACACCAGTCCGCTTTCATCGGCGGTGAATTTCCAGCTAGCCAGCGTCTTGGCCAACGCGGCATCGGCGCGGCGCGACACGATGCGGCAGGCGAAGCGGCCGGACAGCGAGACGTCGTCGGCGACCTTGTCGTCGAGCACGACCTTGCCCATGTCCATTTCGATGACGCGATTCACCAGCGAAGCCACTTCATCGATGCGGTGGCTGGAGATGATCATCGTGGCGTCGTGCTGGCGTTCGGCAAGCAGGTCGAAGAAGATCTTGCGCGCTTCGGGGTCGAGGTTGGCCGCCGGCTCGTCCATGATCAGCAGCTTGGCGTCGCGTCCGAGCGCGATCGCGATCAGCAGCTTCTGCTTCATGCCGCCCGAGAGCTTGATGAAGGGCCGGGCGCGGATCTCGTCGACATTCAGGCCGAGGCGGTCGGCGATGGCGTCGATCTTCTTCGGGTCGGCGCGGGACAGCGAGGCGGAGAACTCGATCAGCTGGCCGACCGGCATCTTCAGCGGCGGCGGCAGCTGCGGCACGAAGCCGATGCTGCCGAGCACCGCGGTGCGCTCCTTGCGCGGCGAGCGGCCGTCGATGCTGACCTTGCCGTCATGGACGTATTCGCCGAGCAGGCAGCGGATCAGGGTGGTCTTGCCGGCGCCGTTGGAGCCGATCAGGGCGATGCGTTCGCCGAGCGCGATGTCGAGGTCGATGCCGTCGAGCACGCGCGCGCGCCGGAACGACTTGGAGAGGTTTTCGCAGCGGATCATGGGGGTGATTTTACCGTGAAGAGGGCCGGCCGCCGGGGGCGGCCCTCCTGTTCGCAGGGTTACATCAGTTTGGACAAGCCCTTGACGTCGAACTTGAGCGAGCCGGTCGGACAGACGTCGACGCACAGGCCGCAGCGCGTGCAGTCGGGGCCGATCGGTACCTCGGCATCGACCGCGCGGCCCTTGATGACCGTGTCGAGCACGTGCGGCACCAGGCAGACCTTGCGGCAATCGCCCTCGTGGAAGCAGCTTTCCAGGCGATACTTGACGCGCACCGGCGAAAAGATGCCGACGACGCCGTAGGTCAGGCCGATCGGGCAGGCGTAGCGGCACCAGGCGCGGCGCATGAAGAACACCTCGAACACCAGCAGCGCCAGCACCCACAGCAGCGCCAGGCCCGGGCCGTAGATCAGGGCGCGCGAGACGATGCCGGTGGGCGAGATCGCCTCGTACACCGTGTAGCCGGTGGCGACCGCGAGCAAGGCGAAGATGACCCAGGAAACCGTCCGCCAGCGGCGGTCGATCGGCTGGTCGGTGATGAGCTTCTTCCTGACGAGGAAGAGGTGGATCTTCTCGGCCCACTCGGCGAGCAGGTGGTAGGGGCAGACCCAGGAGCAGAAGGTGCGGCCGCCGAAGAGCACCCACAGCACCAGCACCGTGCCGGTGCCGATCAGCAGGTTGGTGATGATGTGCTTGTGGGCGAGCATCACCTGCAGCGCGGAGTTGAGGTCGATGAGGTGGAAGCCGGCGAAGCGCGATGCCGTCAGGGCGCCCTCGAGCAACTGGATGTCGAAGCCGAAGGAAACGACGAACAGCAGGTTCACGACGATCAGCGTCACCCAGCGGCGGTTGCGCCACTTGTGGTTGCGTTCGTTCGCCCGGTGCGCCTCCTTGGCGGCCGCGAGATCCGCCTTGTTGGTCATGCGCTTGAGTTCGTGGATCTTGATCGCCTGCTCGGTCTGGCGCTCGGGCTTTTGCGGCTCGCGGCCGAACATGACCAGGATCTGGTCGATGAATCGCTTGCGGAGGATCGAGTTCATGCGCGCCACCCCTCGCCAGGAATGATTTCGATGCTGGCCGGTTCGGTCGGGCAGATCATTTCGCAGACGCCGCAGCCGACGCAGGGTTCATGCACCACCGGGATGCCCTTCAGCTTGCCGTCCAGACCCGGACCGATCTTGACGGTGATCGCCCCCTTGATCGGGCAGACCTGCTCGCACAGATTGCAGATCTCGACGTCGTAGGGATGGTCGCTCACCTTGATCGGCTTCCAGCGGTCGACATCCATGTAGCGCAGTTCGCCGTCGAAGTTCGCGCCGCGCGCCTGGCCCTTGAAGCCCTTGCCCTGAATGGCGAGGCAGGATTCGGGACGCGTCACGCGCGCCACGCCGATGCGCTCGGCGAGGTTGAGCGTCGGCTCGGCATCCTTCTCCTTGGCGAGCAGGATGGGCTTGTTCGCCAGTTTCGCGCCCGGCCGCACGTCCATGCCTTCCGGCTTGTGGTAGGTCAGCGAGCCGGTCGGGCAGGCGAGGATGCACTGCACGGCGTCGCAGGAGAAATCGCAGGCCTGCGCGCGCGCGTCGATGTAGGGCGCGCCGACGCCGAAGCCGTCGACCAGGTCGGCGAGCTTGATCGCCTGCACCGGACAGACCTGCACGCACTGGCCGCACTTGATGCAGCTGGAGAGGAAATCCTTCTCGTCGAGCGCGCCGGGCGGCCGCAGCCGCTTCCTCTGCGCATAGGCGATCGGCAGATAGCCGGACAGGGCCGCGCCGAACACGCCGCCGCCGAGCAGCAGGCTGCGCAGCACGCGGCGGCGCGCCTGCTGCCGGCGTTCCTTGGACAGGGGCGGCTTGGCGCCGGCTGCGGGCTTGGCGGTCGCCGCCCCGCCAGCGCCGGATTCTTGGGGAGTCTGGTCACTCATCCTGCGGTCCTTTGCGGTTTGAGGTGGCGCGGTTTCGGATCATGCAGCTGCAGTTCCGGCGAGGTGATCGGCGCGAGCCGCTCGAGGAAGTCGAGCAGTTCGAGCACCGGCGAGGTCTTGAAAAACCGCGCCGGCGGGATCTCCATCCAGATCTGGTCGGCATACGCGTAGCCATCGTGTGGCGTGTCGCCGTAGCCGTCGCCATCCTTGTCGAAGCCCTGATAGGTGTCGAAGTAGTTGCCGTTCCATTTGTTCTTTTCGGCCTCGCCGCCGCGACCGGCCTGGAACACGTCGGTCAGGTTGCCCTCGAAGATGTTGTCGTCGAGGTGGTTGCCGCCGAGCTCGCTGGTGAGCTGCACGGCGATGCCGTTGTAGGCGAAGCGGTTGTTCTTGAAGCGGATCGTCGTGTCTGGCTGGAACGGCGAGAGGTCCGAGCCGACGCCGACGGCGCTGTAGATGATCTCGTTGTTCTCGATGAAGATGTCCGAGGCTTCCTTGAAGCCGAGCGCCATGCCGGTCGCGCCGGTGGCGTGCGAGATCACGTTGTTGCGCGCGCCGCCGCCTTCCATGTACATGAAGTAGATGCCGACCGCATTGTCGATGAAGCGGTTGTCCTCGACGAGGTTGTTGTTGGCGAACATGAAGTGGATCGAGTAGCGGCTGCGGCGGCCCTCGTTGTTGCGGTAGATGTTGCGGTGCGAATACCAGGCCACGTTGTCGCGCGAATCGGTGATGAGGTTGTTCTCGATCAGGTTGTTGTTGCTGTACCAGAGGCGGATGCCGTCGCCGCGCACGCCGAGGTCGAAGGGCTTCGACGATACCTTGTTGCCGCGGATGATGCCGTTGCTCGACTGCTTGAAGTCGATGCCGAACAGGCAGTTGTCGATGACGAGGTTCTCGATGACGTTGTGGTGGCCGCGCACGTCGATGCAGGAGTCGTCGGTGTCGTGGTTGTCGCCGGACCCGGTGAGGCGCAGGTTGCGGACGACGGAATTTTCGGTCTCGAGCGAGAACACCGTGCCGCGGTCGCCGGCATCGATGGTGACCTGGCCGCCGCCGTCGATGATCAGCGGCTTCCTGACCACGACCGGGCCGGCGTAGTTGCCCGGCGGCGGCTTCAGGACCGAGCCGGGCTCGGCGGCATCGACGAGATCCTGGAACGGCTTGAGTCCGTGAATGCGCTTGTTCCGTTCCATCAGCATGAAGGTGGGCTTGGGACGGTCGATGGTGACCCGCGGCGCATTCGACAGGTCGGCGGTGGCGCCGAGCTTGCCGGAGGTCTCGCCGATGCCCACGACATCGCCGACGCCCTGTGCGGTCACGAGCACCGAGAACGCGCCGAGCGCGACGCCCGGCACGATCCTGCGCCAGCGCGCCATTTACGCCCCCGCCTGTTCGCGCAGTTGCTTGCGGCGCAGCAGGAGCGCCAGGATCAGGCAGACGAAGGTGACCAGCAGCAGCGCGTAGCCCCAGTAGGGATAGGAGAAGGTCGAGAACTGCGCCACCTTGCCTTCGCCGAAGACGGTCGGCATGAAGGGTTTGACGGTGAACGCGCCCCACGGGTGCAGGTTGTGGCCGAAGAACCACAGCCAGGCTGCGTATTCGATCACGAAATAGAGCGGCAGCAGCCCCGGAACCAGTGCGAGCATCAACTCGAAGCCGCGAACTTTCCAGACGCCGATCACGACGATGACCATCGCCACGATCATGCCGGCGATCACCATGCCGGTGATGCTGGTGACGTTGTCGCCCCAGTGCTTGATCTTGTCGGGTTCCTTGAAGAAGGTGCCGGCTTCGCGCACGTATTCATCGACGTGGGCGGCGAGGTGGCCGAGCACGTACTGGTCGACGATCGCCCAGGCGGCTACGGCGGCGAAGCCGACAGTCAGGATCGCCAGGCGGCGCTTCGGGTGGGTGCACAAGAAGCCGAGCAGCATGACCGTGAAGAAGCCGAAGAAGAACTTGGCCAACGGCTTCTCGACCGGTGCGCCGGTGGCGATCGGGAACATGCCGACGTAGTGGTTGATGGTGTTCATCTCATGCACGCAGTCGAGGCCCTGCGCACCTTCATCGACGTTCTTCTGCGAGTCGAGAATCGGGTTGAAGCGCTCTTCCTTGCCGCCGATATCGCCCTGGATGACCTCGTCGGCCATGCGGGTGCCTTTGCCGGCCGCCTTGCAGCCGTTGTAGACGCCGTTGAAGTGGAAATGAATGCGGATGCCGTCCGGGAAGGCGTCCTTCGGGTAGTTCGGTGCGGTGAGCGAGACCCACCAGATCGGGGAGAAGTAGGCGACGATCATTGCCACCATAGCGACCAGGGTCAGGCCGCCGACGACTTTGTTGTTTGCTTGCATGGCTGTTCTCTGTGGATTGAGGGACCCGCCCGCGGGGCGCGGGCGGGTGTCCGGATATTAAAGCACCACCCTCCCCCCGAGGCGGTGCGCCTGACGGTTTTTTTACTTCTTCTTGCCGCCCTTGGCTGCCGGCTTGGCCGCGCACATCTTGCCCGGCATATGCAGGCTGGACTGATAGGCGGAGATCGCCACCAGCTGGTCGTTGGTGTAGGGCTTGATGACCTTGACCATGTCCGGGTTGGCGTTGCGGCGGTGCCCGTCGCGAATCTCGGTCATCTGGCGCAGCAGGTACTTGTAGTGCTGACCGGCGATGACGGGGTAGAACTTGTCGGCATTGCCTTCGCCGTGGGCGCCATGGCATTCCTTGCATTGCTTTTCATACAGATCCTTGCCCTTGGCGATCTGCATGGCGGCATCCGCGCCCTCGTACTTGCCATGATCGGTCGGAACGCACAGGCTCTGGATGTAGGCGGTCGTGTTGGCGAGTTCCTGCGGGTTCTTCAGCGCTTCCTTGGCGAACGGATACATGGTCGGGTTGTCGCGCAGGCCTTCGACGATGTCGGCCATCTGCTTCAGCAGCACGGTGCTGTGCTGGCCGGCCAACTGCGGGAAGGTGCCGTCGGGGCGGCCGGCGCCGTTGGGCAGGTGGCAGCCGCCGCAGACCTCGTAGCTTTCCTCACCTTCTTTGGCATCGCCCTTCAGGTGAAGCGCTTCGGCTTTCTTGCCTTCCATCTTGTTCCACTGGTAATCCTTGGATTCGATGCCTGCTTTTTTCTCCGCGGGTACCTGAGCGAAGGCCGCAGTGGCCGGAAGCAGTGCGGCGGCGACGGCCAGGGTCAGAATCTTTTTCATTGGACTATCCTTTTCTGTTTGGGAGGGGTTATTTCAACTTCGAGAGATACTCGGACAGCGCCTTGATCTCCGCATCATTGACGAGGTGCATGACACCCTTCATCGCGGCGGTCTGGCCGTTGCTGCGCGCGCCACTCTTGATGTCCTTCATCTGCTGTTCGGCATAGGCGGCATTCTGCCCGGCGAGCTTCGGGTAATTGGGCATGATCGGCGTCTTGGCGTCCTTGCCGTGGCAGGTGAGACAGGTTTTCTCTTTGTAGAGGGTGGCACCGTCGAGCGCGAAAGCCGGGGCCGAAACTGCAAGCGCGGCGGCGATCAACAAGGTTTGCTTCATGGGTATTCCTTTCGCTGTAGTAGGTGGCGGGGGATTGCTATTCTATTGAGCATCCCCCGCCGGTTTCTTTGAACTAGATCAAAACATTGCCAATTTACTTGATCTTCTTGGCGCCGTT
>DDXW01000003.1 GCA_002347285.1 Rhodocyclaceae bacterium UBA2250
CACGCCGTAGGCGTAGAAGCGGTTCGGCGGCGCGTCCGGCGCCTGGGCCGAGTCGGGCAGCGTGCAGCCGGTCTCGAAAGCGAGCGGCTTGAACTGCATGCCGGGCGCATTGAGGTTCTCGTCGATGCCGCGCTGGGTATTGACGCGGTAGAAGCCGCCGACCACGTAGCGGTCGATCATGTAGACCACCGGCTCGGCGGGGCCCTCATCCACCCGTTCGCAGGTCGGCACGCCCTCCTGGATGATCACCTCGGTGACCTGCAGGCCTTCCTTGCCGACAGCCATCTTGTTGCGCTGGCGGCGCGAGAGTTCCTTGACCTCGCTGGCATCCTTCACCGTCATGATGCCCATGCCGTAGGTGCCGGCGTCGGCCTTGACGATCACGAAGGGCTGGGCGTCGATGCCGTATTCCTTGTACTTGGCGCGGATGCGGTAGAGCAGCGTATCGACGTTCGCGGCCAGGCATTCGGTGCCCGTCTGTTCGTGGAAATTGATCTTGCCGCAGACCTCGAACTCCGGGTCGAGCAGCCAGGGGTCGATGCCGAGCAGCGCGGCGAACTCGCCGGCCACCTGCCGGTAGGCGGCGAAGTGGCGCGACTTGCGGCGCATGTGCCAGCCGGCGGAAAGCGGCGGGAGGACGAACTGCTCGTGCAAGTTCTCGAGGATCGGCGGCACGCCGGCCGACAGGTCGTTGTTGAGCAGGATCGCACAGGGGTCGAAGCCGTCGAGGCCGAGACGGCGGCCGGCCGGGCCAAGACGCTTGAGGGGCTCGAGCGTCAGCGTCTGGCCGTCGGGCAGCGTGAGCGTGGTCGGCGCGACGATTTCCGGCAGCAGCGAGCCGATGCGCACGTCGAGGCCGGTGTGGCGCAGGATCGCGGCGAGCCGCGCGACGTTCGTCAGGTAGAACTGGTTGCGCGTGTGGCTTTCCGGCACGATCAGCAGGTTCTTCGCCTCGGGGCAGATCTTCTCGACCGCCGCCATCGCCGCCTGCACGCACAGCGGCAGGAAGTCCGGGTTGAGGTTGTTGAAGCCGCCGGGGAACAGGTTGGTGTCGACCGGCGCGAGCTTGAAGCCGCTGTTGCGCAGATCGACCGAGCAGTAGAACGGCGGGGTGTGTTCCAGCCACTGGCCGCGCAGCCAGCGCTCGATGGTCGTCTCGTCGTCGAGGAAGCGCTTCTCCAGCGCCAGCAGGGGTCCGGCGAGCGCGGTGGTGAGATGGGGAACCATGGAAACGGGCAAGGTTGTCGGTGCGCTTGATGTTACACCAGCGGGCAATCCGGCCGTTGCGCGGAAAGCCGCATTGCGACGTAGAATCGACGCGCTTGCCGACAGGAAACGCGCCATGAGTCCAAACGATCCGCAGACCTTCGAAATCGCCGCCGCCGACGGCAGCGCTGCGCCCGGTTTCGGCGTGCTGGCGGCCTACGTGCCGGCCGCGCAAGGCCAGCCGCCGGTGGTGGCGTTCGGCTGCGATCCGCGCCACGACCCGGGCCGGACGATCGAGGCGCTGGCGCCCGCCATCATCGGCTGGATCCGTGCGCAGCTCGGCGACGCGGTGAAGGATGCGGTCTGGGCGACGATCGACAATTACGGCCGCTTCAGCGCGGCGGTGCCCGACTTCGGGAAACTCGGCGCCGGCGGGGCGGCGCCCGCGGTGGAATTCTGCCGCTTCGCCAGCGGCATCAGCATCGACGCGTTCTACAAGGATGTCGGTGCGCCCGCCGAAGCCGCGATCGAACTGCTGTCGGCGGTCCTCGAGGGGCCGAGCCGGGACCCGACGACACCGCCGATGGCCGAGTTCCTCGACACGGTCGAGGCGCATCCGAGCCTGCCCGCGCCCGGCGTCGTCTTCCGCAAGGTCGCGATCGCCGCCGAGGAGGGCGATGCGCGCGAGATCGCCAGCGCGATCCAGCCCGACCCGGTGCTTTCCGCTTCGCTGATCAACTACGCCAACGCCGCGCGCTTCGCCGGCGGCGGCAAGACCGCCTCGGTGCCGCAGGCGGTGACGCGGCTCGGCACGGCCTTCGTCAAGCGCGTGGTGTTCGTCGCCGAGATGATGGCACGCTATCAGAAGGGCGGCTGTCCGGGCTTCGACTACCGCGGCTTCTGGCTCAACGCGCTCGCCACCGGGGCGGCGATGCGCGCCCTGCTGCCCGAGTTCGGGCTGCCCGAGAGCCGCGCCGACGAGGCCTTCACCACCGGCCTGGTCTCCGGCATCGGCTGGCTGGCGGTCGCCGAAACCTACCCGGCGCTGATGGAGCGCTACCTCGAGCGCATCCAGGATGCCGATCCGGTGACCAAGGCGCGCGCCCAGCGCGAGATTTTCCCCTGCGAAATCTACAAGGTCTCGGAGCGCTACCTGCAGCGCTTCGAATTTCCAGAGAGCGTCTCGGCCGCGGTCGCCGGCCGCGGCGACATCGACCGGCAGTGGTTCGACGCGCTGGCGCGCGCGATCCGCGTCGCCCAGGGGCTGGCGCCCTTCGCCTGCCTGGCGATCCCATCGACGATCCCGGTGCCGGACGCCTGCCGCGCCGAGTGGCAGCGCTGGCAGGAGTTCGTCGCCTCCATCCAGAAATAACCGCCGACAAGGCCCGGCTCAGTCGCGCGCGGCCTTCCGGCGCCGCCGCTCCTCCTCGGCCTGCCGCTGTTCGAGCTTGCGGCGGCGTTTCTCCTCATCCTGCCGGATTTCCTCGGCGCGCTCGGCGGCCTTTTCCTGCGTTTCCTTTTCCTTCTCGGCGCGGCGCCGCAGCTTTTCCTCGCGGTCGAGCACCTTGATGCGCCGCTCGATCGCGATCGCCTCGAGATCGACGCCGCGTATGGCGCGCTCGGCCTCCTGGCGAGCGTGGCGCGCATCATCGAGGCAGCCGGCCATCAGGAACCTGCCGCGGCAGGACGCCTCGGCGTCGGCGTGCGTCTTGTCGGCCAGCGTGCGCATCTGCTTGGCGCGCTGGCGCAGTTCGGCCGCCTGCGCGCGCAGCTGTTCCTGGTCTTCCGCCGGCGGCGCCGCGTCCTGCGCCAGCACCGGCGCAACCACCAGGCAAGCCAACGCGATCAGCTTCCTCATCTCCGCCCCTAGAATGCACGACCCCGCCTATCTTACGCATTCATGATTCTCCTGAGAAAACTCGCCTTCGCCCGCGCCGGCAAGGCGCTGGTCGCCGACGCCTCGCTGCAGCTGCACCCCGGCTGGAAAGTCGGCCTGACCGGCGCCAACGGCTGCGGCAAGTCCTCCTTCTTCGCGTTGCTGCGCGGCGAGTTGCACGCCGAGGCGGGCGACCTGGAAATCCCGCCGGGCTGGCGCATCGGCCATGTCGCGCAGGACACGCCGGCGCTGCCGACGCCGGCGCTCGAGTTCGTGCTCGACGGCGATGCCGAGTTGCGCGAAGTGGAAAGCGACCTTCTCGATGCCGAAGACGCCCACGATGGCCACCGCATCGCCGAACTGCATACGCGGCTGCACGACATCGGCGGCTATACGGCCAAGGCGCGTGCCGCCGAGATCCTCGACGGACTCGGCTTCACGCAGGCGGACCAGCAGCGCGCCGTGGCGGAATTCTCCGGCGGCTGGCGCGTGCGTCTGAATCTCGCGCGCGCCCTGGTCGCGCGCGCCGACCTGCTGCTGCTCGACGAGCCGACCAACCATCTCGACCTCGACGCGGTGCTCTGGCTGGAGAGCTGGCTCAAGAGCTTTCCCGGCACGCTGATCATGATCTCGCACGACCGCGATTTCCTCGACGCGGCCCTGGGTGCGGATGGGCAGATCCTGCACATCGAGAACGGCGGCATGAAGCTCTACGCGGGCAACTACTCGACCTTCGAGCGCACGCGCGCCGAGCGCCTCGCGCTGCAGCAGGCCATGCACGACAAGCAGCAGCGCGAGATCGCCCACCTGCACGCCTATGTCGAACGCTTCCGCGCGAAAGCCACGAAAGCGCGCCAGGCGCAGAGCCGCCTCAAAGCCCTGGCGCGCATGGAGCTGATCAGCGCGGCACACGTCGATGCGCCTTTCCATTTCAGTTTTCGCGGACCGGAAGGGTTTTCCGATCCGCTGCTGGCGCTCGAGGACGCGGCGGCCGGCTATGGGACGACGCCCGTGCTGCGCGACATCAAGCTGACCTTGCGGCCGGGCAGCCGCATCGGCCTCCTGGGCAGGAACGGCGCCGGCAAGTCGACGCTGGTGAAATTGCTGGCTGGAGAAAACTCGGCGCTGGCGGGGCGGCGGCTGGAGGGCAGGCATCTCAAGATCGGCTACTTCGCGCAGCACCAGATGGAATTGCTGCGGCCGGACGAATCTCCCCTGCAGCATCTGGCCCGGCAGGAGCCGCAGACCCGCGAGCAGGAACTGCGCGACTACCTCGGCGGCTTCGATTTTCGCGGCGATCAGGCCGCCGCGCCCTGCGGCAATTTCTCCGGCGGCGAGAAGGCGCGCCTGGCGCTGGCGCTGATGATCCGTACGCGCCCCAACCTGCTGCTGCTCGACGAGCCGACCAACCACCTCGACCTCGAGATGCGCGAGGCGCTGACGCTCGCGCTGCAGGAAACCGAGGCGGCCGTGGTGCTGGTCTCGCACGACCGCCATCTGCTGCGCACCACGGTCGACGAGCTGTGGCTGGTAGCCGACGGCCGCGTGGCGCCGTTCGACGGCGATCTCGACGATTACGCCGGCTGGCTCGCGCAGCGGCGCGCGCAGGCGAAAACGGCCGACCCGGCGCAGGCGGAGCAACGAGCAACGCGTGCCGCCGACCATGCCGCGAAAAAGTCGGCGCTGGCGGAGCGGCGCAAGCTCGAGAAGGAGGCCGAAAAGCTCGAGAGCCAGCTCGCCGCCTGGCAGACCGAACAGGCCGAACTC
This sequence comes from Rhodocyclaceae bacterium UBA2250, assembly GCA_002347285.1. Classification (GTDB taxonomy): domain Bacteria; phylum Pseudomonadota; class Gammaproteobacteria; order Burkholderiales; family Rhodocyclaceae; genus Sulfuricystis. Next base: position 4,850 of record DDXW01000003.1, read on the forward strand.
GAGCGGCAACTCGCCGATCCGGCCCTCTACGCGACGCCCGGCCGCGCGCGCCTCGATGGCCTGGAGCGGCGCCGGCAGGAACTGGCCGCTGCGATCGAGAGTGCCGAACTGCGCTGGCTGGAAGTCCAGACGGCGCTCGAAGCCTGATTCTGGACGATTACCCGACTAAAAATTGTAAGTATGCGGATAACTTAAATCAATTCAAAGCAATAGCCGTTGCCTGATAATCCCTGCCCAAACTGTGGTCTGTCTATTACAAAAGAAGGGGAGAACCATGTTTGGCTCGTCACGCAGGGAAATCGAGGCGCTGCGGCGCGATCTCGCCGCGGCGGCGGCACGGGAGCAGGACGCGCAGGCGCGCATCGCCGCGCTCGAGAGCGCGCTGACGGAAGCGGCAGCCGCGGCGGCCGGCGGCCGGCAGCAGGTACAGTTCTTCGAAGGCCTGTTCAAGTATCTCTACGACTTCGGCGAGTCGACGAAGGCCGTGCAGTCGAGCATGGCGGCCATGGCGCAATCGCTGCGCAAGGAGACCCATGAAGCGATCGTCGCCACGGGTGAGACCGCCCACAGCCAGCAGACCGTGCAGCGCCTGAACGCCCACGTCGGCGAACTGACGGAGCGCGCGCAGGCGAGCGCCGCCGCGATCGACCAGCTGCACGAGCGCACCGGCCGCATCAACGGCATCGTCCAGCTGATCAAGGAAGTCGCCGACCAGACCAACCTGCTGGCGCTCAACGCCGCGATCGAGGCGGCGCGCGCCGGCGAGCAAGGGCGCGGCTTCGCGGTCGTCGCCGACGAGGTGCGCAAGCTCGCCGAGCGCACGACGGCCTCCACGGCCGAGATTTCGCAGCTGGTCGCGCGCGTGCAGGAGCAGGCCTCGCAGCTCAAGGCGCAGTCCGAAGTCAATCCGGAAGAGATGGCGGTGATCCGCCAGGACGGCGAAGAGGCCTTTGCCAGCATCGACGGCCTGCTCGGCGTTTCGGAGCGCATGAGCCAGACCATCGCCGCCAACGCGCTGCGCAGCTTCGTCGAGACCGCGAAGGAGGACCACCTCGTCTTCAAGATGGAGATCTACCGCGTGTTCCTCGGCGTGTCCGAGAAGGGGCCGGAGGATTTTGCCAGCCATACCGCCTGCCGCCTCGGCAAGTGGTACTACGAGGGCGACGGCAAAGCCTGCTTCTCGCAACTGCCCGGCTACGCGGCGGTCGAGCCGCCGCACAAGCGCGTGCATAGCCACGGCCAGGAGGCCGTGCGCGCCTACCGCGCCGGCGATCTGGCCAGGGGGCTGACCGAACTCGGCGAGATGGAGCGGGCCAGCATGGAGGTGATCCACAATCTCGAAACGATGGCCAGTTCCGGCGAACGCGATCCGGCCATTCTCTGCACCGCCGGGCTGTAGGGCGCGGCAATGCCCGCGGATGCCCTGAAGTAGAATCGCGGGCTTTCGCTTCAGGGAGTCCGCCGTGCAACTGGTTTGTCTCGACCTCGAAGGGGTGCTCGTCCCCGAGATCTGGATCGCGTTCGCCGAGCGCACCGGCATTCCCGAACTGCGCCGCACCACGCGCGACGAGCCCGACTACGACAAGCTGATGAGCTACCGGCTCGATCTGCTGCGCAGCCACCGGCTCGGCCTGCCCGACATCCAGAAGGTGATCGCGGCGATGGGGCCGCTGCCCGGCGCGCAGGAGTTCCTCGACGCGCTGCGCCGCGACTATCAGGTCGTGATCCTCTCCGACACCTTCTACGAGTTCGCCATGCCGCTGATGGCGCAGCTCGGCATGCCGACGCTGTTCTGCCACAAGCTCGAGGCCGACCTCGAGGGCTTCCTGGTCAACTACCACCTGCGCATGCCGAACCAGAAGAAGGAATCGGTGCGCCGCTTCAAGGAACTCAACTTCAAGGTGATCGCCGCGGGCGACTCCTACAACGACACGGCGATGCTCGCCGAGGCCGATGCCGGCATCCTGTTCCACCCGCCGCAGAACGTCATCGACGAATTTCCGCAGTTTCCCGTGACGAATTCCTACGCCGAACTGCGCGCCGAGATCGACAAGGCCGCCGCCCGCATCTGACCATGCATCGCGACCGCTTCTACACCCTGGCCGCCTCCTGTCCCGACCGCACCGGCATCATCGCGCGCGTCACCGGCTTCATCGCCGAGCACCAGGGCTGGATCCTCGAGTCGAGCTTCCATGCCGACCAGGGCGACGACAGGACGCCGGCGCGCTACTTCATGCGCCTCGAAATCAAGGCCGACTCGCTGCCCTTCATGCTCAGCGAGTTCCGTGCGCGCTTCGCGCCGATCGCGGCCGAACTCGGGATGGAGTGGAAGATCACCGACAGCGCGGTGAAGAAGCGCGTCGTCATCCTCGTCTCGAAGCAGGAGCACTGCCTCTACGACCTGCTGGCGCGCTGGCAGGCGAAGGAGATCGACATCGAGATTCCCTGCGTGATATCGAACCACGACACCTTCAAGGGCTTCGTCGAGTGGCACGGCATCCCGTTCCACCACGTGCCGGTCACCGCCGACAACAAGCCGCAGGCCTTTGCCGAGATGCGCCGGCTGTATGAAGAGTCGCGCGGCGACACGATGGTGCTGGCGCGCTACATGCAGATTCTCTCGCCGGAGATCTGCGCCGCCTTCCCGGGGCAGATCCTCAACATCCACCACAGCTTCCTGCCGAGCTTCGTCGGCGCGAAGCCCTACCACCAGGCCTATCAGCGCGGCGTCAAGCTGATCGGCGCGACCTGCCACTACGTGACCTCCGAACTCGACCAGGGACCGATCATCGAGCAGGACGTGATCCGCATCGACCACTCCGACTCACCCGACGACATGGTGCGCTACGGCAAGGACATCGAGAAGACCGTGCTGGCGCGCGGCCTGCGCTATCACCTTGAGGACCGCGTCCTCGTGCACGGCAACAAGACCGTCGTCTTCCGCTGACGTCCGATGGCCCGGGAAACGCTCAAGGCAAGGCTGGCGCGCGAGGCGCGCGAATACCTCGCCGACCTGCGCGAACTGCGCGACGACCTGAAAAGCGCCGAAGGCTGGATCGCCTTCTTCCTGCTGCTCGCCGCCGCATTGATCGCCGCCGCCTGGTTCGTCGTGAGCCTCGGCTTCAATCCCGCCAACGAACACATCAACTCCTGGCTGTACCGGCTCGGCCTGCATAGTTGCCGACCGCTGGACAACTTCAGCGGCGTCGTGATCTTCGTCGACTTCGTGCTGCTGATCTTCCTCACGGTCATCTCGCTCGGCAACGCGCTCAACATGATGCGCCGCGTCCGCCGGGGCCAGCCGCGCCGGCCGCGCGACCTGATCGTGTCGGCCGCGCTGATGCTGGTCGCCGGCATCGGCGGCATCGTCTTCATGCGCTGGGTCTGCTGATACGCAACGCCGCCGAGCCGGCGGCGGCAAAAAAACGGGCGTTCCCGCAGGAACGCCCGAATCCACCTTGCGAGCGGAGGGAGGTAAAGGAGCCGGTCAGTAGTGGTAGGCGCTTTCGCCGTGGGCCGTGATGTCGAGGCCTTCGCGTTCCTCGTCTTCCGGCACGCGCAGGCCGACCAGCACATCGACGATCTTGTAGCAGATGAAGGCGACGATGCCCGACCACAGGATGACCGTGCCGACGCCCCAGAGCTGGCTGGTGACCTGCGCGGTCATGTCATAGTCGCCGACCTTGTTGGCGACGTAGTCATACACGCCGGTGCCGCCGAGGCTCGGTGCGGCGAACACGCCGGTCAGCACCGAGCCGAGGATGCCGCCCACGCCATGCACGCCGAACACGTCGAGCGCGTCGTCGGCGCCGAGCAGCTTCTTGAGGCCATTCACGCCCCAGAAGCAGACCACGCCGGCGAGCAGGCCGATGACGATGCCGCCCATCGCGCCGACGAAGCCGGCGGCCGGGGTGATCGCGACGAGGCCGGCGACGGCGCCCGAGGCGGCGCCCAGCATCGAGGGCTTGCCCTTGAAGATCCACTCGGCGAGCATCCAGGACACCGTGGCGGCGGCGGTGGCGAACAGCGTGTTGACCATCGCCAGCGCGGCGACGCCGGTGGCCTCGAGGTTGGAGCCGGCGTTGAAGCCGAACCAGCCCACCCACAGCAGCGCGGCGCCGACCATCGTCAGCGTCAGGCTGTGCGGCGTCATCGCTTCCTTGCCGTAGCCGACGCGCTTGCCGATCAGGAAGGCGCCGACGATGCCGGCCATGGCCGCGTTGATGTGCACCACCGTGCCGCCGGCGAAGTCGAGCGCGCCCTTGGCCCAGAGGAAGCCGGCGCCGGCCAGTACCTTCTCGAGCGCGGCGGCGTCGGTGATCGCGTCCGGGCCGTCCCAGTACCAGACCATGTGCGCCATCGGCAGGTAGCTGAAGGTGAACCACAGCACCGAGAACAGCAGCACCGCGGAGAACTTGATGCGCTCGGCGAAGGCGCCGACGATCAGCGCGGTGGTGATGCCGGCGAAGGTGGCCTGGAAGGCGACGAACACCATCTCGGGGATGTAGACGCCCTTGCTGAAGGTCGCGCCGAGCGATTCCGGCGTCATCCCCAGCAGGAACAGCTTGTCGAAGCCGCCGATGAAGGGCGAGCCGCCGGTGAAGGCGAGGCTGTAGCCATAGATCGCCCACAGCACGGCGATCAGCGCGAAGATGACGAGCACCTGCATCAGCACCGACAGCATGTTCTTGGCGCGCACCAGGCCGCCGTAGAACAGCGCGAGGCCGGGGATGGTCATCAGGATGACCAGCACGGTCGCCATCATCATCCACGCCGTGTCGCCCTTGTCGGGCACCGGCGCGGCGGCGGGAGCGGCTGCCGCATCCGCGGCCGCCGCGGTAGCGACGGCTGCTGCGGGCGCTGCGTCGGCGGCTGCGTCAGCCGCCAGACCCAGGCCCGACATGCCGAGGCTGATGGCCATCAGCATGACTGCAAACAGTTTCTTCATGACGAATCTCCTTAAAGGGCATCCGTGCCGGTTTCGCCGGTGCGGATGCGGACGACCTGTTCGAGGTCGAAGACGAAGATCTTGCCGTCGCCGATCTTGCCCGTGCTGGCGGCCTTCTCGATCGCCTCGATGGTCTGCTCGAGCAGTTCCGACTTGATCGCGGCCTCGATCTTCACCTTGGGCAGGAAGTCGACGACGTATTCGGCGCCGCGGTACAGCTCGGTGTGCCCCTTCTGCCGGCCGAAGCCCTTGACCTCGGTGACGGTGATGCCCTGCACGCCGACGGCGGCGAGGGCTTCGCGCACCTCGTCAAGCTTGAACGGCTTGATGATGGCGGTGACGAGTTTCATGTTGGCTCCTTGAAAGAGGGCAATCGGTTAGAAGGTCTTGCTGACGGACAGCACCAGCGTGCCGCGGCCGGCGTCCTTGTTGTCGTCGCCGAGCACCAGGGCGCCCGCCGTCTCGTCGTTGGAATCGGTGAAGCAGTAGAACTGCCCCTTGCCGCAGCTGCCCTTGGCGTTGGTGTCGATGTAGGCGAGACCGAAGAGCCAGCCGTTGACGTCCTTGGTCACCCCGATCTTCCAGTCGGTGTAGTCGGCGTTGCGGATCCTCTTCATGTTGAGGTGGCCGATATGGCCGTTGATGCCCCAGCCGTCGCCGAGGTCGTAGCTGGCGGAGAGATCGAGATACCCGGTGCCCTTGGTGCTCTTGCCCGTCGCGCTGCGCAGCGAGAAGTAGTCGTCCATCGAGTAGTAATACTTGGCCGACAGGAACTTCCAGCTCGCGCCGAGATAGACCTCCTTGTTGGTCACGGCGCCGGAATCCGCACCGATGCCGAGCACCTTGGCCTTCGAGCCGGGGTAGTAGTAGAGGATCGCGCCGACGTCGAGACCGATATCGCCGAAGCTGGTCTTGTAGCCGCCGTAGAAATCCATTTCCAGGTTGCCGTCCGGGAAGCCGGCGCCGGAGTTCACGTTGGAGTTCCAGTTGCCGAGGTAGATGCCGCTCGAATGGCTGTAGTCGATGCCGCCTTGCAGTGCGGGCTTGCCGAAGGTCTGGTCGATGCCGCGGAAGCGGTAGCTGGAGAACAGGCCGAGGTTGCCGGATACCGCATGTTCGGGCGTCGGGGCCGGATCGGCCGCGACGGCAACGAGCGGGGAAGCCAGGGCGGCGCCGACGGCGAGAGCGAGAAATTTTTTGTTCATGGAAGTCTCCAAAGGTGGTTGCCGAAAAAAAACTCTGCAGGCCATCTCTGCAGTTAGCGTGCCAGTGACTGGTAGTCATTGATAATCATGGTGATGGCTGCGGGAAGGGAGGAGTCGGCAACCCGGCGGAGAAACGTCGGCGCACCGCTTTGCATCAGGGCGGGGCGAGGGCGCACCACGGTTGTGCATCCTCTGCCGCGGCGCCGCAATTGCCGTTGGCATGGGCGCCGGTGCTACACTCGGCGCCGTCCATTCATTCCTGAATCGCCGAGATCGACATGCTCGACCCGAAACTGCTCGAAGACCTGAGTGCGCGGATTTCCGCCGCGCTCGCCGCCACGCCCGCCGCCGACATCGAAAAGAACCTGCGTGCGTTGCTGCTCGCCCAGTTCGCCAAGCTCGATCTCGTGACGCGCGAGGATTTCGAGGTGCAGAAGGAACTGCTGGCCCGTGCGCAGGCGCGCCTCGCGCAACTGGAAGCGCGGCTCGCCGAGATCGAAGGGCGGCGCAAGCCCTGATCTTCGCCGCCCCGCCAGCGCCGAGTTTCCGTTCGTTTCCCGATGTCGCTCGCCGTCCTCAAGAGCCGCGCCCTGGCGGGCCTGAGCGCGCCGGAAGTCGCGGTCGAAGTCCATCTCGCCAACGGCCTGCCGGCCTTCACGCTGGTCGGCCTGCCCGAAACCGAGGTCAAGGAGGCGCGCGACCGCGTGCGCGCCGCGCTGCAGAACAGCGGCTTCGAATTTCCCGCCAAGCGGATCACCGTCAATCTCGCGCCGGCCGACCTGCCCAAGGAATCCGGCCGCTTCGACCTGCCGATCGCGCTCGGCATCCTGATCGCCTCGGGACAGGTCGAGGCGAAGAACCTGGCCACCCACGAATTCGCCGGCGAACTGTCCCTGTCCGGCGAATTGCGGCCGGTGCGCGGCACGCTCGCGATGTGCCTGGCCGCCGCAGGCAGCCAGCGCGCCTTCGTGCTGCCCGCCGCCTCGGCCGACGAGGCCGCGCTGGTGTCGGGCGCCCTCATCCTGCCGGCGCGCGGGCTGCTCGAGGTGTGTGCCCACCTGACCGGCGCCGCGCCGCTTGCGCCGCACGTGCCGGCGGTAGCGCTGCGGACCATTCCGCTTCCCGATCTCGCCGAAGTGAAGGGCCAGCTGCCGGCGAAACGCGCCTTGGAAGTCGCCGCGGCGGGCGGCCACAGTCTGCTGATGTCCGGTCCGCCCGGTTCGGGCAAGTCGATGCTGGCGCAGCGCCTGCCCGGCATCCTGCCGCCGATGACGGAACAGGAGGCGCTGGAGAGCGCCGCCGTGCACTCGCTGGCCGGCGGCTTCGACACGGCGCGCTGGGCGCAGAGGCCTTACCAGGCGCCGCATCACTCGGCCTCGGCCCCGGCGCTGGTCGGCGGTGGCGGCGTGCCGCGTCCCGGCGAGATCTCGCTCGCCCACAACGGAGTCTTGTTTCTCGACGAACTGCCGGAGTTCGCACGCGGCGTGCTCGAGGCGCTGCGCGAACCGCTCGAGACCGGCCACATCCGCGTCGCGCGCGCGGCCAAGCGGTCGGAATTCCCGGCGCGCTTCCAGCTGGTCGCTGCGATGAATCCCTGTCCCTGCGGCTGGCTCGGCCACGGTTCCGGCAAGTGCCGCTGCACGCCCGACCAGATCGCGCGCTACCGGAGCAAGCTGTCCGGCCCGCTGCTCGACCGCATCGATCTGCTGGTGGATGTGCCGGCCGTGACCGAGGCGGAAATCTCGACGCGCGGCGAGGGCGAGGTCTCGGCGACGGTGCGCCAGCGCGTGGTCGCCGCGCGCGAACGGCAGCTCGCCCGGCAGGGCAAGCCGAACGCGCTGTTGAATCCCGACGAGATCGACCTGCATTGCCTGCCCGACTGCGCGGGAGCGATGCTCCTGAAGCAGGCGATGGCGCGGCTCGACCTGTCGGCGCGCGCCTACCACCGCATCCTCAAGGTGGCGCGCACCATCGCCGACCTGGCGGGCGAGGAAATCGTCCGCGGCCCCCACGTGGCCGAGGCGATCCAGTATCGCCGCGGATTAAATGCATAGTTTCAGAGCTATTGGGCTTCAGAAAATGAAACAACCGATGCTGCCAACCACACCGGAGCGATCCAGAAACATGGCGGCTATCAGAAGTACTGGCAATGCAACCACAGAGCAGCGCATGATTTCGATTCTGCGCAAACATAAGCTATCCGGTTGGCGGAGAAATCAAAGGCTTCCCGGCTCACCTGATTTTGTCTTCAGAAGGCAACGAGTAGCAATTTTCGTAGATGGATGTTTTTGGCACGGCTGTCAGCGCTGCTACCGGGAGCCAAAGACAAATACGGGATATTGGCGAGAAAAGATTAGGCGTAACATCGCCCGAGATAAACGAATATCAAGGCAATTGAGGTCAGAAGGGTGGAGCGTAATGCGCTTTTGGGAGCACACGCTCAAGCATGGTGAAAATGTTGCCTTAAGGATTGCCCATGGCCTTGCTCGACGAAGTTCTGTTGGGTAACCATGTTCCAAGAATGATGTTTGATAGTGTGAGGAGTTGGCGACTGTTCGCGGTCACGTGTAATCGTGGCAATTTTGATTGATTGGGATAATTGTGAGATTCCAAAATGGCTACGACAAAAAAAGGCACTGTTAAGTTAGAAAATGCTGCTAATGGCAAGGAAGTCGAATACATCAGCCTTTCTGAACTCGACTTTGACAGCACCAACCCACGTTTTGGCCGTACAGCCACACAGCAGCGCACCCAGACAGAAATTCTTGACTACATCGTCAATGATTTTGGGATCGATGATGTATTAAGTTCGATTTCAGTCAATGGCTACTTTGTGGCCGAACCGCTTATCTGTCGCGAACAAGAAAATAGCACCAGACTAACTGTAGTCGAGGGCAACCGCCGTCTTGCTGCCTGCCTGATTCTTGCTGGCGATGCTCGCGCCAAGAACCAAGAACGCAAGCGCGAACAATATCGCGCAATTCAAGAAGAGAACAAACGTGCAGCCTTCAGCAAGGTACCGATCATTCGCTTTCAGCTGCATGAAAAAGAAAAAGACCTACTGTCTTATCTCGGCGTACGGCACATTGCAGCATCCCAAGGCTGGGATTCCTATGCCAAAGCTGCTTGGATCGCCCGGGTTGTCGAAAACAACAAGCTGGATCTTAAAGAGATAGCACTGATGACTGGCGATCAACACCGCACGGTGCGTCGCCTGCTTGAGGGTTATTACTTCATCAACCAGTTGATTGACGACGGCAAATTCGTCCCAGAAACTAGTGTCCGTAAGGGGCGCGGCAGCAACAAGGAATTTCCATTTTCATGGATATACACGCTGTTTGGCTACCCGACCGCCCGCCGTTTTATTGGACTCGGGGAGGAGCCGACGCCACGCCCAATCGCGGCGGCCAAGGTGGACGATGCCAGACTTGTTATCACTGCCATGTTCGGCGACAAGCAAGCGGGACGCTCAGCTGCTATCGACGACTCACGCAAAATCGGCAACCTTGCTTCCTTACTTGACGATCAAGAGAAGATCGCTTTGCTTCAAAAGGGTAAGTCAGTCGATGAGATCGAATACCAGACCCTTCCAATCGAGTCCAAGCTGCGTGACGGACTCTCGGACTGTAAGGAAATCCTAGGTGATCTCATGACGGCGCTCAACGCTACGGCTCCCTCAGAGAAACTCGCCGGTGCATTTTTGCCGATGGCTAAGCAGGTCAGTACCTTGTCTTCCAACCTTACCAAGAAGCTGCATAGCATCCAGTTTGGGGAGGGCGAGTAAGACATGGCACGCGCTAGAAAAATCAAAGGAGGGCAGTCTTGGGAAGCTCGCTTCCCATATAACCGCTTGGCGGAAAACGCCGATGAAGCAGAATGGGCAGCTATTCTGAACGGCTCTGCTCATGTGTCGGCGGGAACCAGCGACGAGGCCATGGCCGACGCAGGCGACGAGTTTGCTCCGGCGGGTGCTGAAGTCCTTATTGAGGACCGCCTTCAAGGGCAGGAAGTGCTCCAGGAGTCCAGGCAAGGCACTGTCTATGAGCTACTGCTCGAACGCAAGGATCTGCTTGGGACGGCCTATCCATTCAAGATCGACGGCAACTCACTGTATTACACCCCAGAGGGCTTGCCAATCTACGAGCTGCTCGTCGGCATTTGCCAAGCCCCATCGCTTACCGCCGCACCCTATTGCGAGTTGCCACGATTGTTCGAGAACCTCAGCTTACTAGCAGGACGCGGCTTCCTTGGTCCTCGAGCGGATGGCTACCGCACCGGATGGCCGAGACCGGAGAACGTAACGCACTTCAAGACAGCCATCGGCGATCTGAAGCTCAAGTCGGGCAATTTCGAAGCCGAATGGCAATGGCAGCAGGCGGAATATTTGCCGGACAACCCTGCCCCAAAGTTTGTCAAAGAAGAAGGCCTCGATGTCGTCGCCTGGAGGAAGTGGCAAGACGGTCGCACAGGCCAGCTCTACTTAGTTGGACAATGCGCTTGCGGCAATGACTGGCTGGAAAAAGACAAGGACCTTGACCTGAAAGACTTCACTGAATGGTTTCGTCTTCCAAGAGTAGAACCAGTCCGCAGCTTTTTCACTCCGCGCTATGCAGTTAAGCCGATTCTAAATACTCTCTCGCACAAAGCCGGGCTGGTGTTCGACCGTGTTCGCATTGTTCATGCGCTCCAAGAGCCGCATATCGCCGACGATATTGCTGCCATGACACAATCAATTGGCGATGCACTGTCTATTGCTAAGCAGCCTCAAGCTGCCTAGTCCCATACATCAGGCAGCGATTGCGCTACCGCCTCAAATAGCGGTGGTGGTACGGCGTTACCGATAACTTTGTATCGCTGGCGCATTTGGTTGTAACGGATAGCTGGCGAAGGGTGGTCGGCCTCAGGAAACACGAAGTCACCGCCGTGCTTCAGATATCGCGGCATGAAGCCTTGCAGGCGGGCAGCTTCGCGGTAGGAGAAACGCCGAGCGGGGCGGTTCTCGGAGAACTCCCACTTGTCGGTATGAATGCGCTTGAGCGGCGGGCTTATTGGATGCAAGGGCATATGGCGCATATGGGCTACGATGGTCTTGCTGATTTCACAGAAGTCACGGCGCCGGTTGCGTGACAAGTAGTACCAGTGAAATTCGTCGCTGCAGAATTCACCTTCCGGCCATTCCGGAAGACCTTCAAGGGCTTTACCGATTGTCAGATGTGGCGCGGCTAGCCCTTCTCCATGGGTGGGAGAGGGAAATTCATAGCTGACACCAAGATCACGGCGCAGCCCAACAATGATGACGCGCCTGCGTTCCTGCGGCACACCATAGTCCTCGGCCGCCAGTTCTTTCCAGACAACGTTGTAGCCATGCTTACCTGCAGAGGAAAAGCGATCTAGCTGATCCTTGAGCAGATGCTCATAGGTTGAGCGGCGCAGGCCTGAAACGTTTTCGGCGATAAATGCTTTTGGTGAAATAGCACCGAGGGCACGTGAAAATTCAAGATAAAGCGTATTGATGCGCCGGCTGGCAATACGTGCTCCGCCTTGGCTGAACCCCTGGCAGGGATAACAGCCGACTAATAGCTCAGCAGCTGGAAACGAATCGATCTTCGCAACATCGCCTAGCCGGTAATCTGTCTCAGGCAGATTTGCTAGGTATGCATCGCGCGCATAGGCAAGGATGTCATTGGACATGATGACATCAAAGCCCGCAGCAATGACACCTGCATCAGATCCGCCACACCCAGAAAACAAAGAAACTGCTTTGGGCATGCCTCCTCCTTTTTCGGAGCGGATTGTAACGCCAGAGCGTTACAAAATCCGCCTGAAAAGCGCCAGCTAGCCCTGGCAGTTCCTGCTGCCGCCTATTTTTGCTGCAGCTCCCGGTGGTAGCGCTCGATGCGCTCCACCTCGTTCTTCGAGCCGAAGACCAGCGGCACGCGCTGGTGCAATGAGGTGGGCTGCACCTCCAGCATGCGCTGCAAACCCGTGGTGCAGATGCCGCCGGCCTGTTCGACGATGAAGCCGACCGGGTTGGCCTCGTACATCAGGCGCAGGCGGCCGGGCTTGCCCGGGTCCTTGGTGTCCTTCGGGTACATGAACACCCCGCCGCGCGTCAGGATGCGGTAGGTCTCGGCGACCATCGAGGCGATCCAGCGCATGTTGAAGTCCTTGCCGCGCGGCCCGGTCTTGCCGGCGAGACACTCGTCCACGTAGCGCTTGACCGGCCATTCCCAGAAACGCTCGTTCGAGGCGTTGATGGCGAATTCCTGCGTATCGGCGGGAATCCTCATGTTCGGATGGGTGAGGATGAACTCGCCGACGTCGCGGTCGAGCGTGAAGCCGTTCACGCCGTGGCCGGTGGTGATGATCAGCAGCGTCGACGGGCCGTACAGCGCGAAGCCGGCACAGACCTGCTGCGTGCCGGGCTGCAGGAAGTCCTCGAGCGCCGCGTCCTCGCCCGGCCGCGGGCTGCGCAGGATCGAGAAGATCGAGCCGACGGTGATGTTGACGTCGATGTTCGACGAGCCGTCGAGCGGATCGAACACCAGCAGATACTTGCCGCGCTTCTTGCCGGCCGGGATCGGGTAGATGTCCTCCATCTCCTCGGAGGCCATGCCGGCGAGGTGGCCCGCCCATTCGTTCGAGCGGATCATCACGTCGTTGGAGATCACGTCGAGCTTTTTCTGTACCTCGCCCTGCACGTTCTCCTCGCCGGCGCTGCCGAGCACGCCGATCAGCGCGCCTTTGGAGACGGCGTTGCTGATCACCTTGCAGGCGGTGGCGATGTCGTTGAGCAGGCCGGAGAAATCGCCGGTGGCGCCGGTGGCGTGGGACTGCTCCTCGATGATGAACTGGGTCAGGCTGATGCGGCCGTCTTGCATGGAAACGCTCCTAAGCAGCTAAATTCGAAAGCGCTAATTTAGCTGCGCCGCAGCATAAGCAACAGACAGGATTTCTTATCGTCTGGATAAGCTCAGCCAGCCTGGCGGCAGTGGGATTCGCGCGCGAAGGGCATCAGGGCCAAGGCGACGACCACGGCAGCGAACATCAGCGTGAAGCCGTGCTGCCAGGCCGCGGGATCGTAAAGGCGCACGCCGTTCTCGAGGGTGCCGCTCCAGTGGCGGTCGAGCAGCCAGCCGACGCCGGGCTGCAGCAGCACGCCGCCGAGCAGCGGGCCCATGTTGACCACGCCCGAGGCCGTGCCCATCAGCCGCAGCGGCAGCGATTCCTTGGCCCAGGCGAAGCCGATGATGATGTTGCCCGAGGCGAAGCCGATGACCACGAGCAGCGGGATCATTAGCCACAGCGGCAGCGGCAGGAAGATCACCGCCGCCCAGCCGGCGCAGGCCACGGCACCGCTGGCGAGGTAGAGCGGCTTGCGCCGGCCCAGGCGCTGCGACCAGCTGCCGAGCAGCGGGCCGCCGAGCGCCCAGGCCGCGAGCAGCGTCGAGGTGACGGCCGCCGCGGCCTTCGGGTCGAGGCCATGCGCCTGGCGCAGCCAAGGCACGCCCCACAGGCCGCCGAAGGTCAGCACCGCGCCAGAGAAGCCGATCGGCGCCAGCATCAGCAGCCAGGTGTTGCGGTAGGAGAGCGTCTCGACCAGGCCGGCGACGATCGGCGCGTGGCCGTGCTGCGCGCTGTCGTGCGCGTGGTGGCCCGCATAGCCGCGTTCGGAAGGATCGTCGCGCACCAGCAGCCAGATCGCGATGCACAGCAGTGCGGCGAAGGCGCCGGCGCTGCCCATCACCATGCGCCAGCCGAAGCTCTCGACCAGCAGGCGCAGCGGCACGCCGGCCATCACGCCGCCGGTCACGCCGAAGAACAGCGCCATGCCCGAGGCGAGCGCGTACTTCTGCGGCGGGAACCAGTGGCTGGCGAGCTTGAGCGTCGACACGAAGGCGACCGCGACCGAGGCGCCGACCAGCAGACGGCCGAAGCCGGCCCAGCCGAAGCTCGGGGCGAAAGCGAACAGCAGGCTGCCGATGGCGGCAATCCCCGCGCCGGCGGCGAGCACGCGGCGCGGGCCCCAGCGGTCGGCCATCACGCCGGTCGGAATCTGCATCGCGACGTAGGCGTAGAAGTAGAAGGCGGAGAGGTTGCCGAGCGCCGCGCCGCTGATGGCGAACTCGGCCATCAACTGGTCGGTCATCACCGCCGGCGCGACGCGCTGGTAGAAGGCGAACAGGTAGAGCAGGGCGCCGAGGCCCCACACCGTCCAGGCGAGCTTGAGCGGCGGGTGGTTCATGCGACGTTCTGCGCCCACCACAGCCGCAGCCGCAGGCCCCATTCGGTGGCGTAGCCGACGACGCGGAAACGGATGTTGCCGGCGGGATCGAGGATGAAATGGGTCGGAGTGCCGCGCACGCGCCAGGCGGCGGCGATGGCGCCTTCGTCGTCGATCACCGCTGGCACCGCGACTTTGCGCTCCTTGAGATATTTCGCCACCGTCGCCGCGTCGCCCGACTGCAGCGCCACCGAGACGACCAACCAGTCCTGCGCCACGTCCCCGATGTTGCCTTCCTCGGCGCGGCAGACCGGGCACCAGGTCGCCCAGAACACCACCAGTTGGGCCGCTTGGCCAGAGGCCGCCGCCCCGTCGGCGCCGAGTTTCACGGCGGTGCCGTCGGTGCGGAATCCCGCCAGCGGCGGCGCCGCGCCCTCGGGCAGGCCGCGGTTTTGCCAAGCGGTGACCGCGCCGACGATGGCGGCGAGGAGCAGGGCCTCGATCGCCCAGCGGCGCCAGCGCCGTGGGTCGCGCAGGGCGGCGAGAATCTGGGCGGGGCGGAACGGGCGCATGGAGCGATGTTAGCAGTGCCGGCCTGCCCCGGCGCCGGTAGAATCGAGACGATCCACGAGGGGAAAAGGCGATGGCGGTCGAAGGCGCGGGGCGGCACAGGATAAGCATCGATCAGGTCTGCATCGGCCTGCACATCAAGCTCGACAGCTGGCTCGGCCACCCCTTCCTGTTCAGCAGCTTCAAGATCAAGAACGCCGAACAGATTGCCACCCTGAGGTCGATGGGCCTCAAGGAGATCGAATACCTGCCGGCAAAGAGCGATACCGCGCCGGCGCCCCTGCCGGCGGCGAAGGAAGAACCTCTCCCGCCTTCCGCCGCAGCGACGGCGGATCTCGAGGAGTTGATGCGCGAGAAGAAGGCGCGCATCGAGACGCTGAGCCGCGAACGCGAACAGATCCGCGCCGCCGAGCGCAAGTACGTGAAGACGGCCAACAGCGTGAAGAACGTGATGCGCCTGGCCAACAACAATCCGCGCCACGCGGCCCAGCTGTCCGGCGAGGTCGCCGCCGAGCTCGCGGACATCTTCCTCGCCGAGCAGAACCCCTTCATCCATCTGATGGGGGATCACGTCGCCGACGAGAGCGCCTACTTCCACAGCCTCAACGTCACCGTGCTGTCGCTGATCCTCGCGCGCGCCATGCGGATCGACGACGAGGCGACGATGCGCGACATCGCGCAGGGCGCCGTGCTGCACGACGTCGGCAAGGCGATGGTGCCGAGCCAGATCCTGCTCAAGGACGAGGAACTGACCGCCGCCGAAAGCAAGCTGCTGCAGATGCACCCCGGCTACGGCATCAAGCTCATGCAGGGCGTGGCCGAACTGTCGAACCGCGTCCGCGAGATCATCCTGTTCCATCACGAGCTGGCCGACGGCAGCGGCTATCCGAAAGGCGTCAAGGCGATGGAGCTGGATCCGGCCGTGCGCATCGTCACGATCGCCAACGCCTACGACAACCTCTGCAACCAGCGCATCGCCAAGCGTTCGCGCACGCCTTCCGAGGCGCTGTCACACCTGTACAAGAACGAACTGGCGAAGTACGACCAGGCGGCGCTGGGCGCCTTCATCAAGGCGCTCGGCATCTATCCGCCAGGCACCATCGTCAAGCTCAAAAGCGAGCGCATCGGCATCGTGATGTCGGTCGATTCGGCGGATCTGCTGCATCCGAACCTGATGCTCTACGATCCGGCGATCCCCAAGGAAACGGCGGCGATCGTCAATCTCAGGCGCGACCTCGACGACGCGATCGAGCGCACCCTGCGCCCGGCCGCGCTGCCCGAGGCCATTCACGACTACCTGAGTCCGCGCAAGCGCATCTGCTATTTTGTCGACCACACCAGCGGCGGCTGAGACATATCCTGCCGCGAACGGGACCAACGGCGAGGAGGCCATGGAGAACAACGAGGAGCAGGGCGCGGCAGCGGCGGAGATCCGCGACGCCAGCCTGGAGATCGCCGTCGCCGCCGACGGCATGGAGGCCCGGCTGCGCATCCAGCCCGCCCAGGGCGGCGGCGCACCCGTCGCGCGCGAGACGGTGCTCGCCGCGCTGGCGGAGAAGGGCGTCAGCCACGGCATTCTCGACGAGGCCATCGACGCGGCGATCGCCGCCGGGGCGGCGGAAGGCGTGGTGATCGCCCGCGGGGAGGCGCCCCTGCCGGGCCGCGACGGCTGGCTCGAGTCCCTCGTGCCGGAAGCGCGCAGCCGCGTGCCGAGCGTCGATGAAGCCGGCCATACCGACTACCGCGACCTCGGCGCGATCCAGGTCGTCCATGCCGGCGACGCGCTGATGCGGCGCCATGCGCCCACCGAGGGCAGCTACGGCATGACGGTGCGCGGCGCGGCGCTGCCCGCCGAGCCCGGCAAGGAGGTGCAGTACGCCGCCAAGCTGCCCGGCACCGTCTGCGCGCCCGACGATCCCGACCTGCTGCGGGCGGCGATCACCGGCCAGCCGGTCGTCGTGCCCGGCGGCGTCCTCGTCGAGCCGGTGTTCAAGATCGAAAACGTCGATACCGCGAGCGGCAACATCGATTTCGAGGGCAGCGTGACGATCGAGGGCGACGTCACCGCCGGCATGTCGGTGCGCGCGACCGGCGACATCGAGATCGGCGGCGTCGTCGAGCGCGCGAACCTCGAGGCCGGCGGCAGCATCGTCGTCAAGGGCGGCGTCATCGGCGACCTCGGCCACAAGGGCGGCGAGCCGCATCGCATCCGCTGCGGCGGCAGCTTCAGCGCCATCTATGCGCAGCAGGCCGCCATCGAGGCGGGCGACAGCATCTTCATCGACGACCTGGCCATGCAATGCGAACTGACCGCGATCAACCATGTGCGGGTCGG
Organism: Rhodocyclaceae bacterium UBA2250; assembly: GCA_002347285.1. Classification (GTDB taxonomy): domain Bacteria; phylum Pseudomonadota; class Gammaproteobacteria; order Burkholderiales; family Rhodocyclaceae; genus Sulfuricystis. The sequence continues at coordinate 22,132 of DDXW01000003.1, forward strand.
CAACCAGAAGCGCGGCCACATCATCGGCGGCACGGTGCAGGCGATGCTGTCGATCGCCGCGAAGGTGTTCGGCTCGCCCAGCCGCGTACATACCCGCCTGGAGATCGGCGTCAATCCGCTGATGCAGAAACAGCTGCTCGTGCTGGCCAGGACACGCGACGGCAAGGAAACCCAGCTGCTCGACATCAGCAAGCTGCTCGCCTTCGCCCAGGCGCATCCGGGCAAGCTGCCGGCCGACAAGATCGAGCAGGCGCGCGCGACTGCCGCCATGCTGTCGGCGGAGATCGCCGCCATCCGTGCCGAACATGACGCGCTGACGCGCAAGATCGAACTGTCGCAGCACGCGCGCGTGCTGGCGGAGCAGGCCCTCCACGAAGGCGTCGAGGTGACGATCGGCAGCCAGCACTATCGCGTTCCGCGCGAGCAGAGCGGCTGCACCATCGCGCTCGGCGAAAACGGCCTCGAGCGCCAGCCGTGGCAGGCGCCCGCCTGACCGCTCAGGCGGTCAGCACTGCTCCCACGGCAGGCCGTCGAAGCGCCAGCCGTTCTCGGTGCCGCGGTGGTGGTGGTCGTCGAGCTCGCCCTCGAAGCCGTGCAGCACGTTATAGACGCGCGTGAAGCCGGCGCCTTCGAGCGCATTGCCGGCATCGACCGAACGGTTGCCGCTGCGGCAGATCAGCACCACCGGACGGTCGTGGGTGTGGCCGGCGAGCTTCTTCACCTCGCCGACGAAATGCGGATTGACATCCCAGTCCGGGCCGTCGTTCCAGGCCACGTGCAGCGCGCCGGCGGGATGGCCGACGAAGAGGAATTCCATTTCGCTGCGGCAGTCGATGAACAGGGCCTTGGGGTTGTCCTGCAGAAATTGAGCAGCCTCTTTGGGTGTCAGGTGTTCCATGTTTTTTCTCCTAACCGGCGAACCGGAACAGTATCGCTGATTCACCCATAAATCAAGCAAATATGGGCCACATGCTAGAATTTTCCTCGATTTCAACCACTTCCGCAGTTCCTTGCCGATGCAACCCGACCGCTCCAGCGAGCTGCGCGAACTGCTCGCGCGGCGCATCCTCATTCTCGACGGCGCCATGGGCACCATGGTGCAGAAGCACGGGCTGGTCGAGGCCGATTATCGCGGCGAGCGCTTCAAGAGCCATGCCAAGGACCTCAAGGGCAACAACGACCTGCTCTGCCTGACGCGGCCCGACGTGATCGGCGGCATCCACGCCGCCTACCTCGAAGCCGGCGCCGACATCCTCGAGACCGACACCTTCAACGCGACGCGCGTTTCGCAGGCCGAGTACGGCCTCGAAGAGATTGCCTACGAACTCAACGTCGCCGGCGCGCGGTTGGCGCGCGAAGTCGCCGACAAATATTCCACGCCGGACAAGCCGCGCTTCGTCGCCGGCGTGCTCGGCCCGACCTCGCGTACCTGCTCGATCTCGCCGGACGTCAACGACCCCGGCGCGCGCAACATCAGCTTCGATGCGCTGGTCGCGGACTACATGGAAGCCGCGCGCGGCCTGGTCGAGGGCGGCGCCGACCTGCTGCTGGTCGAGACCATCTTCGACACCCTCAACGCCAAGGCGGCGCTCTACGCGATCGAGGCCTTTTTCGACGAAGCCGGTCGGCGCTGGCCGGTGATGATCTCGGGCACGATCACCGACGCCTCGGGCCGCACGCTCTCCGGCCAGACGGCGGAAGCCTTCTGGAATTCCCTGCGCCACGCGCGGCCGCTGTCCTTCGGTTTCAACTGCGCGCTCGGCGCCAAGGAGTTGCGCCAGTACGTCGAGGAGATCGGCCGGGTGGCCGACTGTTATGTCTCGGCGCATCCGAACGCCGGCCTGCCCAACGCCTTCGGCGGCTATGACGAGACGCCGGCAATGCTCGCCGACGAGCTCGCGCAGTGGGCACGGGATGGATTGCTCAACATCGCGGGCGGCTGCTGCGGCACCACGCCAGACCACATCCGCGCGATCGCGCAGGCACTGCAGGACATGCCGCCCCGCCGCCCCGCCAGCGCCGATTTTCAATTGCGCCTGGCCGGACTGGAGCCGTGCAACATCGGGCCCGATGCGCTGTTCGTGAACGTCGGCGAGCGCACCAACGTCACCGGTTCGCGCGCCTTCGCCAAGATGATCCTCGAGGAGCGCTACGACGATGCCTTGCGCGTGGCGCGCCAGCAGGTCGAGAACGGCGCCCAGGTCATCGACATCAACATGGACGAGGCGATGCTCGACGGCCGGGCCGCGATGGTGCGCTTCTGCAACCTGATCGCCAGCGAGCCGGACATCGCCAGGGTGCCGATCATGCTCGACTCCTCGAAGTGGGAGGTGATCGAAGCCGGCCTCAAGTGCGTGCAGGGCAAGGGCATCGTCAACTCGATCTCGATGAAGGAAGGCGAGGCGAAGTTCCTCGCGCACGCCAGGAAGGCGCGCCGGCTCGGCGCGGCCGTCATCGTCATGGCCTTCGACGAGCAGGGCCAGGCCGACACCTATCGGCGCAAGACCGAGATCTGCCAGCGCGCCTACGAGCTGCTGGTCGCCGACGGCTTCCCGGCCGAGGACATCGTCTTCGACCCGAACGTCTTCGCCATTGCCACCGGCATCGCCGAGCACGACAACTACGCGGTCGACTTCATCGAGGCGACGCGCTGGATCAGGCGGAACCTGCCGCACGCGCACGTCTCGGGCGGCATCTCGAACGTCTCGTTCTCCTTCCGCGGCAACGAGCCGGTGCGCGAGGCGATCCACACCGTCTTCCTCTACCACGCGATCCGTGCCGGCCTGACGATGGGCATCGTCAACGCCGGCCAGCTCGGCGTCTACGACCAGCTCGACCCGAAATTGCGCGACATGGTCGAGGATGTGGTCCTGAACCGGAAGCCCGGCGCGGGCGATGCGTTGGTCGAGTTCGCGCAGTCGGTGAAGGGCGCCGCCAAAGAGCAGACGCAGGATCTCGCCTGGCGCGAGTGGCCGGTCGACAAGCGCCTCGAGCACGCCATGGTGCGCGGCATCACCGAATTCGTCGTCGCCGATACGGAGGAGTGCCGCGCTGCGCTGGCGGCGGCGGGCAAGCCGCCGCTCGCCGTCATCGAGGGACCGCTGATGGCCGGCATGAACACCGTCGGCGACCTGTTCGGCGCCGGCAAGATGTTCCTGCCGCAGGTGGTCAAGTCGGCGCGCGTGATGAAGCAGGCGGTCGCCCACCTCGTCCCCTACATCGAGGAAGAGAAGAGAAAGACCGGCGCGGCGGCGAAGGGCAGGATCGTGCTCGCCACCGTCAAGGGCGACGTGCACGACATCGGCAAGAACATCGTCGGCGTGGTGCTCGCCTGCAACGGCTACGAGATCGTCGACCTCGGCGTGATGGTCGCGGCCGACAAGATCCTGCATGCGGCGCAGGAGCATCAGGCCGATGCGGTGGGCCTCTCGGGCCTGATCACGCCGTCGTTGGAGGAAATGGCGCACGTCGCTAGCGAGATGCAGCGCCAGGGTTTTTCGGCGCCGCTGCTGATCGGCGGCGCGACCACCAGCCGCGCCCACACCGCGATCAAGATCGCGCCGAACTACCAGGGCACGGTGGTCTATGTGCCGGACGCCTCGCGCGCCGTCGGCGTGGTGACCAAGCTGCTCTCGCAGGATCAGGCCGCCGGCTTCAAAGCCGAGATCGCCGCCGACTACGAGAAGGTGCGCGCCCAGCACGCGACCAAGCAGGGCGTGAAGCTGCTGACGCTCGCCGCCGCGCGCGCGAACCGGGCGAAGCTCGACTACCGCACCTTTCCGCCGCGCCGGCCGGGCATCCGCCCGCTCTGCAGGATCGACCTCGCCACCCTGGCGCGCTACATCGACTGGGGCCCGTTCTTCCAGACCTGGGATCTCGCCGGCCGCTATCCGCAGATTCTCGACGACGCCCGGGTCGGCGAGCAGGCGCGCTCGGTGTTCGCCGATGCGCAGCAGATGCTGCAAAAGATCGTTGACGAGCAGTGGCTTACGGCCAACGCGGTGTTCGGTCTTTTTCCGGCGAACTCCGCCGGCGACGATATCGAAATCTACAAAGACGAGAAGCGCGACTCCGTTGTGATGACGTGGAGGGGCCTGCGCCAGCAGCACGAGCGGCCGAGCGATCAGCCGAACCTCTGCCTGGCCGACTTCGTCGCTCCCAAGGGCACGCCCGACTGGATCGGCGCCTTCGCGGTCACCGCCGGCCTCGGCATCGAGGCGAAGCTCGCGGAGTTGGCGGCGCAGCACGACGACTACCACGCGATCATGCTCAAGTCGCTCGCCGACCGCCTCGCCGAGGCCGCCGCCGAATGGCTGCACGAGCGCGTACGTGTCGACGACTGGGGGTATGCCCGCGATGGCGAGCACGGCAAGCTCACCCTCGACGACTTGATCGCCGAGAAATACCAGGGCATCCGCCCGGCGCCCGGCTATCCGGCCTGCCCCGACCACACCGTCAAGCGCGACCTGTTCGCGCTGCTCGACGCGCCGGCCGCCGCCGGCATCGACCTGACCGAAAACTTCGCGATGACGCCGGCCGCCTCGGTGTCGGGCTTCTACTTCGCCCACCCGCAGGCGAAATACTTCGCGGTGACGAAAATCGGCCGCGATCAGCTTGAAGATTGGGCGAAGCGCTCCAATTACACGCTTCCAGAAGCCGAAAAATGGCTCGCCCCCCTGCTCTGACCCCCTCAGGAGACCCCCCGACATGACCGATAGCCAAGAAAACGACGGCCGCCTTTCCTTCGACGCGGCGGTGACCCGCGCGCTGCAGCAGCAGCGGGCGGCCTTCTGCGCCGTGCCGGTGTTCGGCGACCGCAGCGACGACGAAGAGCAGACCGCCGAGGGCGCGCGCATCTTCATCATCGATCCCGATGGCGCCGGCGACTGGCAACTGCGCTTCATCGCCGGCCCGTTCTTCTCGAACGCCTACGCCGCGAACGAGATCATTCCGCCCGAGGAGGTGCCCGACAGCGTGCGCGAGCTGCGCTTCATGCCGATCGGCAGCGTCGACGCAAGCTGGCTCGAGGAACAGATCCAGGTGCTGATCCAGAAGCTCGTGCAGGGCAGCGGCATCGCGGCGCAGCTGCCGGACTACGAGAACATGCCGACGCGCGCCGCCGAGGAGAACGTGGTGTTTCCGGTCAACTTCATCGGCCGGGACAGCGGCGGCAAGGCGCCGCACTGAGCGAGGCGCCGCATTCGGTTTATGATGGCGACCTGTCTGCAGGGAGCCATCGAATCATGAGCAACGATCCCGTGCGCGGCACGCGCGCACATGCCCCGGACCTGGACTGGAGCCAGGTGCGCGAGACCGTCGTGATGCTGGAGGTCGCCGCCGGCCAGGTCGAGGCGGCGATGAAGGACTCGAACAGTTCGGTCGAGGTGCTGATGGATACCTTCACCTCGCTGGCCGCGACGCTGCAGCACATCGAGGTCGCCCTCGACACCCTGCCCGACACGGTCGGCAACGGCCTGGTCAAGGGCGAGATCCAGCAGAACACGCGCATCGTGGCGGACAAGGTGCACCACGCCATCATCGCCTTCCAGTTCTACGACAAGCTGGTGCAGCGGCTCGACCACGTCTGCCACGGCCTCGCCGGTCTGTCGCGGCTCGTCGCCGACCGGCGGCGGCTCTACGATCCGGCCGAATGGAAGTCGCTGCAGGACGAAATCCTCGCCAAATACACGATGGTCGAGGAGCGCGCGATGTTCGAGTCGGTCCTCGGCGGCGCGACCGTCAAGGAGGCGCTCGAAACCTACATGACGGCGCGCATGAAGGAAATCGAACAGTCGGGCGGCGAGATCGAACTGTTTTGATCAGACGCCCCAGACGACGGGCTTCTTCTCGGCCAGCGACTCTTCCAGCATCGCCAGCAGCGGCAGGGCCCGCTGCGTCAGGCTGACCGCGGGGCGCGTGCCGCCGCCCTCGGCGGCTTCCGCACCCCGTTCCTCTTCCTGCACGAGCCGCCGGTGGCGCTCCTTGTCCTCCGCGATCGCCGCCTTGAGCCGCGCGATCGCCACCGGCAGCTGCTCGACGGTGACGATGCCTTTGGGATCGGGATCCTTGCCCATCAGCTCCATCATCCGCCGCGCGACGTCGCCGAAGTAGATCACGTCGGCGCAGGCCGCCGACTTGAAGGTGACGATGCTGCCCATGCCTACGCCAGCCCGTCCGCCGCGTAGGCGAGGTGGCCGTCGATCAGCGTGTAGCGCACCTCACCGGCGAGTTCGCGGCCGAGGAAGGGCGTGTTCTTGCCCTGGCTCCTGAGCCGTTCGCGGCTGACCGTGAAGCGGCCGGCCGGATCGAAGACGCACAGGTCGGCGGGCACGCCCGGCTTGAGGCAGCCGCGCTCGAGGCCGAGGATGCGGGCCGGCTCGCTGGTGACGCGCGCCAGCGCCGCGGCGAGCGGCACGCCGCTGTCGGCCGCCCACTTGAGCGTCAGCGGCAGCAGCAGCTCGAGGCCGGTGGCGCCGGTCTCGGCTTCGGCGAACGGCAGCTGTTTTTCGTCGTCGTCGACCGGCGTGTGGTCGGACACCAGCACGTCGATGCCGCCGTCGGCCAGGCCGGCGGCGAGCGCCGCGCGGTCGGCGGCGCTGCGCAGCGGCGGGTCGAGGCGCGCATGGGCGTCGAAGAAGCCGATGTTCTCGTCGCACAGGTGCAGGTGGTTGATGCTCACCTCGCAGCTGACGGCCAGGCCGTCGGCGCGCGCGGCGCGGATCAGCGCCAGGCCGGCGGCGGACGAGAGGCGGCGGACGTGCAGGCGCGCGCCGGTTTCGCGCGCCAGCTGCAGATAGGTGGCGAGCGCGACGGTCTCGGCGACCACCGGGATGCCGGCCAGTCCGAGCCGCGCGGCGACCGCGCCGTCGTGGGCGACGCCGTTCCTGGCCAGATGGGCGTCCTGCGCCTGCAGCCAGACCGGGAAGCCGAAGGTGGCTGCGTACTGCATCGCGCGCAGCAGCACCTGGGTATCGACGATGCTGACGCTCGCCTGGCCGAAGGCGATGCAGCCGGCCTCGGCCAGCTCGGCCATCTCGGTGAGACGCTGGCCGGCCAGCCCGACGGTGAGCGCGCCGAGCGGATGGACATGGGCGAAGCCCGGCTGGCGGGCGCGGTGCTTGAGCATCTCGACCAGCCCCGGTTCGTCGAGCGGCGGATCGGTGTCGGGCGGGCAGACCAGGCGCGTCACGCCGCCGGCCGCCGCCGCCTTCATCTCGGATTCGAGCGTGGCCTTGTATTCGAAGCCCGGCTCGCGCAGCCGCGCCGACAGGTCGATCAGGCCGGGGCAGACGATGCAGCCCGTCGCGTCGATCACCGCCTCGGGCTGGAAGCCCGCTGGAACACCTTGCGCCGCCCCGCCAGAGCCGAGTATCCGGCCGTCGGCGACATAGACGCTCGCCGGCTGGTCGAAGCCGCTCGCCGGGTCGATGACGCGGCCGTTGCGAATCTCGATCTTCATTGCGTGCCTCCCCCCGCCAGCATGCTCATCACCGCCATGCGCACGGCGATGCCGAAGGTCACCTGCGGCAGGATCACCGCCTGCCTGCCATCGGCCACCGCCGAATCGATCTCGACGCCGCGGTTCATCGGCCCGGGGTGCATCACGATCGCGTCGGGCTTGGCGAGCGCCAGCCGCTCGGGCGTCAGGCCGTAGGACTTGAAGTATTCCTGCGGGCTCGGCAGCAGCGCGCCCTGCATGCGCTCGTTCTGCAGGCGCAGCATCATCACCACGTCGGCGCCGCGCAAGCCGTCGGCGATGTCGTGGCAGACGCGCAGCGGCGCGCCCGCGATCATGCGGTCGGCGGCGGTCGGCAGCAGCGTCTTCGGGCCGACCAGGCGGATCTCCGGCACGCCGAGCGTCGCCAGCGCGTGCAGCTGGCTGCGTGCCACGCGCGAGTGCAGGATGTCGCCGACCACCGCGACGGTGAGCCGCGTGAAATCCTGCTTGTAGTGGCGGATCGTGTACATGTCGAGCAGGCCCTGGGTCGGGTGCGAGTGGCGGCCGTCGCCGGCATTGACGACATGGATGTGGTTGCGCCCGGTGGCGGCGAGGTGCTGCGCGATCAGATAGGGGGCGCCGGAGGAGGCGTGGCGCACCACGAACATGTCGGCCTGCATCGCCGCGAGGTTGTCGACCGTGTCGAGCAGGCTCTCGCCCTTGGCGGCGGACGAGGTGTTGATGTTGAGGTTGATCACGTCGGCCGACAGCCGCTTGGCGGCGATCTCGAAGGTGGTGCGCGTGCGCGTCGAGTTCTCGAAGAACAGGTTGAACACGCTCTTGCCGCGCAGCAGCGGCACCTTCTTGACCTCGCGCTCGGCGATCTCGGTGAACGGCGCGGCGCGGTCGAGGATGTCGTGGATCATCTCGCGCGACAGGCCGTCGAGCGAGAGCAGGTGGATCAGTTCGCCGTGTTCGTTGAGTTGCGGGTTGAGCGCGCCCATCATTTCTCCCTCAGGCTGAAGCTCAGCGTGCCGTCGGCGGCGCGCGCCAGGTCGAGGCTCTGGCTCGCGGGCAGCGGCGCCGGCAGGACGTGCGGGCAGTAGGTGGCGGCGATCGGCAGCTCGCGGCCGCCGCGGTCGACCAGCACCGCCAGCTCGACCTTCGCCGGCCGGCCGTAGTCGAAGATCTCGTTGAGCGCCGCGCGGATCGTGCGGCCGGTGTAGAGCACGTCGTCGACGAGGACCAGGTGCGCATCCGCGACGTCCGGCAGGTGCGAGACGCGGCCGCCGGACCGGAGGCCGCTGCCGAGATGGTGGTCGTCGCGGTGGAACGAGACGTCGATGGTGGCGAGCGGCGTGGCCAATCCGTGCGGGGCGAGCGCGGCGTGCAGCGCCTCGGCCACCCAGACGCCGCCGGTATGGATGCCGACCAGCACCGTGGCGGGCGTGACGTGCGGCCGCAGCTGCGCGGCGAGCCGGTCGATGAGTTCAGTGACGGGAGGAAGCGGCGGCATGCTGTTGGTCGAACCAGGATTGAAGGATCACGGCGGCGGCCTCGGCGTCGAGGCGGGCTTTCTGCTTGCGTTTGTCGCCGTGGATGCGTTCCTCGGCGACGCAGGAGGAATAGCGTTCGTCGGCCATGTCCACCGGCAGGCGGTAGCGGCCGGCGAGCTGGCGCGCGAAGCGCTCGCAGCGGGCGGCGAATTCGTGGGGCGCGTCGCGGTCGGCGTGCGCGGGCAGGCCGACGAGGAGGCGCTGCGGATGCCAGGCCGCGATCAGCCGGTCGATCGCGGCGAAGCGCCGTTCGTTCGCCGATTCGGCGATGGTCTCGAGCGGGCGCGCCTGGCCGAGCAGGGTTTCGCCGATCGCCACGCCGACGCGCTTTTCGCCGAAGTCGAAGGCCATCACCGTCTCGCTGGCCTCAGGCATGCCCCGCCACGTCGGAGAGATTGGCGAAGTCGACGCCGAGCAGTTGCAGCGCGGCCGGCAGCCGTTCGGCAGGCGGCAAGCCGAAGATGATCTCGGGGTCGGCGGCGACGCTCAGCCAGGCGTTCTGCGTCATCTCCCACTCGAGTTGGCCAGCGCTCCAGCCGGCATAGCCGAGCGAGACCAGCACGTCGGCCGGCTCGCCGCTGTCGCTCATCGACTGCAGGATGTCGCGCGAGCTGGTCAGGCCGATCTCGCCGGTGATCGGCAGGGTCGACTGCCAGCGGCCGACCGGCCGGTGCAGCACGAAGCCGCGGTCGGTCTGCACCGGGCCGCCGAAGAACACCGGCAGATTCTGGTACTTCGCCTGGTTCTCGCCCGGCGTCAGCGGCACGCTGACGCGTTCGAACAGGTCGCCGAGGTTGAGGTCGAGCGGACGATTGACGATGATGCCGAGCGCGCCCTCGCTGTTGTGCTCGCACAGATAGGTCAGCGTGCGCGCGAAATTCGGATCGGTCATGGCAGGCATGGCGATCAGGAAGTGATTCGCGAGGCTGACGGTGGCGGATTTGTCGTCGCTGCTCATGATATGGCGGGCATTGTAATCTGTCGGCGTGGAAATATCGTTCTCCGCCCGATGACCGCCGGCGCCCTCGTCTGGTTCCGCCGCGACCTGCGCGATTTCGACCATGCCGCGCTGGCGGCCGCGCTGCGCGCCGCCGCCCTCGCCGAGCACGATTGCGCCGCCGCGCCGGGACAGTTGGCCGTGTCCGCGGCCGCCCCGCCAGCGCCGAGTTTGCCGACGCTCGCCGAACCCGGCTTCCGGCCGACCGACCTGCGGCTGCCGGCCGGCATGAGCGGCGGCGCGCGGCTGTTCGACGAGTTCCTCGCCCGCATCGGCCGTTACCGCGCAACGCGCGACTTCCCTGCCCTGGCCGGCACCTCGGGACTCTCGCCGCACCTGCGCTTCGGCACCGTTTCGATCCGCCGCCTCGCCGCCGCCGCGCATGTGGAAAGCCTGCTGCCGCATGGCGCAGGCGCGGCCGCCTGGCTCGGCGAACTGATCTGGCGCGAGTTCTACCAGATGATCCTCTGGCATCGCCCGGACGTGGCCGAGCATTGCTGCCGGCGCGAATACGACGCGCTCGCCTGGGACGAGGCGCCAGAACTCTTCGCCGCCTGGCGCGCAGGGCGCACCGGCTATCCGCTCGTCGATGCGGCGCAGCGCCAGCTGCTGCGGACGGGCTGGATGCACAACCGCCTGTGCATGGTGTCGGCGTCGTTCCTCGTCAAGGATCTCGGCATCGACTGGCGCCTGGGCGAGCGGCACTTCGCCGACCGGCTGCTCGACTACGACCTCGCCGCCAACAACGGCGGCTGGCAGTGGGCCGCCTCGACCGGCTGCGACGCCCAGCCGTATTTCCGCATCTTCAACCCGGTGACGCAGGCGGAGAAGTTCGACCCGCAGGGCCGCTTCATCCGCCGCTACGTGCCGGAACTCGCCGAGGTTCCCGACAGGTTCATCCACGCGCCCTGGAAAATGCCGTCCCCGCCGGCTGGCTATCCGCCGCCGTGCGTCGACCACGCGCAGGCGCGGGAGCGCACCCTGAGGCGCTTTGCCGCAGCGCGCGGCGCGTAGACGGGAAAGGCGCGCGGGCCTTTCGGTTAGAATCGGACGATGCCAATGACTTCTGCCGCGCCTCCCGTCGTGATGACCTTCGCCGCCTCCGATCCGACCTGCGGGGCGGGCCTGCAGGCGGATCTGCTGACCATCGCGGCGCACGGCTGCCATCCGCTCACCGTGGTGACGGCGCTGACGGTGCAGGACACGACCGGCGTCGAGGATCTGCTGCCGCTCGAGGCCGGCTGGGTGGCCGACCAGGCGCGCGCGCTGCTCGAGGACATGCCGGTGGCCGCCTTCAAGCTCGGCATGCTCGGCAGCGTCGAGGCGATCGCCGCCGTCGCCGAAGTCCTCTCCGACTATCCCGACACGCCGGTGGTGTTCGACCCGGTGCTCGCCTCCGGCCGCGGCGACGCCTTCGCCGACGAGGACGCCGTCGATGCGATGATCGAATTGCTGCTGCCGCTCACCGACATCCTCACGCCCAACAGTCTCGAGGCGCGCCGCTTGGCGCAGGAGCTCGGCCCCTCGGCCGAGGCCACGCCCGACCTCGCGGAATGCGCGCGGCGCCTGATCGCGGCGGGCAGCGCGCACGTCCTCGTCACCGGCACCCACGAGCACAGCCCGCGCGTCGTCAATACCCTCTACGGCTCCCATGGCCCGGTGCGGCAGGACGACTGGGAGCGCTTGCCCGGCAGCTACCACGGCTCCGGCTGCACGCTCGCCTCCGCGATCGCCGCCCAGCTGGCGTGGGGCCAGCCGCTGCCCGCGGCGGTGCGCGCGGCGCAGGAATACACCTGGCACAGCCTGGCGCACGGCTTCCGGCCGGGCATGGGCCAGTTCGTGCCCAATCGTTTGTGGCGTACCCCCGGCCATGCGCTGGCGAACCCAGTGGAGGCGAACGATGCCCGAGCCGTCTGAAAAGCACGTGCCGATGCAGGGGCTGTATGCCCTCACCCCGGACGACAACCTGCTGCCGCGCCTGTCGGCGCTCGTCGAAAGCGCGCTCGCCGGCGGCGTCAAGTGGGTGCAGTACCGCAACAAGATCGCCCCGCCGCCGCTGCGGCGCGCCCAGGCCGCCGAGCTGCTGCGCATCTGCCACGCCCACGGCGCCAGGCTGATCGTCAACGACGACGTCTGGCTGGCCGTCGAGATCGGCGCCGACGGCGCCCATCTCGGCCGCGAGGACATTCCCGGCGGCAGCCTGCGCACGGCGCGCGACGCGCTCGGCCCGCACCGCATCCTCGGCGTCTCCTGCTACGACGACCTGGCGCGCGCCGAAGTCGCCGTCGATGCCGGCGCCGACTACATCGCGATCGGCAGCGTGTTCGCCTCGGTCAGCAAGCCACAGGCGACGCGCGCCTCGCTCGCGACCCTGAGCGAGGCGAAACGGCGCTTCAAGCTGCCGGTCGTCGCCATCGGCGGCATCACCGTGAAGAATGCCCCGCAGGTGATCGCCGCCGGCGCCGACATGATCGCCGTGCTTTCCGACCTGTTCGACGCGATGGACATCAAGAAGCAGGCCGAAAAATTCCAGAAGCTGTTCAAGGACCGCCATTCATGACCCGCAACGCAGACCTGTTCGCCCGTGCCCAGCAAACCATTCCCGGCGGCGTCAATTCGCCGGTGCGCGCCTTCCGCTCCGTCGGCGGCACGCCGCGCTTCTTCACGCGCGGCGCCGGCGCGCATGTCTGGGACGCGGACGGCCGGCGCTACCTCGACTATGTCGGCTCGTGGGGGCCGCTGATCCTCGGCCATGCCGAGCCGGACACCGTGCGCGCCGTGCAGGAGGCCGCAAGCAAGGGACTTTCGTTCGGCGCGCCGACCGAAGCCGAGATCGAGCTCGCCGAACTGCTCGTCGCCCGCGTGCCGAGCATGGAGATGGTGCGCCTCGTCTCCTCGGGTACCGAGGCGACGATGAGCGCGATCCGCCTCGCCCGCGGCTTCACCGGCCGCGACACGCTGGTCAAGTTCGAGGGCTGTTATCACGGGCATGCGGACAGCCTGCTGGTCAAGGCCGGCTCGGGCATGCTGACCTTCGGCAACCCGTCGTCGTCCGGCGTGCCGGCCGACCTGGCGCAGCACACGCTGGTGCTCGACTACAACGACGCGCAGCAGTTGCGCGATGCTTTCGCCAAGCACGGCGACACGATCGCCTGCGTGATCGTCGAGCCGGTCGCCGGCAACATGAACCTGATCGCCCCGAAGTCCGAGTTCCTCCAGGCGCTGCGCGAACTGTGCACGAAACACGGCGCGGTGCTGATCTTCGACGAGGTGATGACCGGCTTCCGCGTCGGGCCGGGCTCGGCGCAGGGCCTGTTCGGCATCAAGCCGGATCTCTCCACCTTTGGCAAGGTGGTCGGCGGCGGCATGCCGCTCGGCGCCTTCGGCGGCCGCCGCGACATCATGACCCAGATCGCGCCGCTCGGCCCGGTCTACCAGGCCGGCACGCTGTCGGGCAATCCGCTCTCCGTCGCCGCCGGTCTCGTCACGCTGAAGAAGATCGCCGCGCCGGGCTTCTACGAGGCGCTGGCGGCGAAGACCAAGGCGCTCGTCGATGGCCTTTCGGCCGCCGCGCAGAAGCGCGGCGTGACCTTCAGCGCCCAGTCGGTCGGCGGCATGTTCGGCCTCTACTTCTCCGCTGCCTGTCCGACCTCCTACGCCGAGGTCATGGCCTGCGACAGGGAAGCCTTCAACCGCTTCTTCCACGCGATGCTCGAGCAGGGCGTCTATCTCGCGCCGTCGGCCTTCGAGGCCGGCTTCGTCTCCGCGGCGCACAGCGACGCGGACATCGCGGCGACGGTGGCGGCGGCCGCGGCGGTGTTCGCGACCCCATGAAATCCGGCGCTGGCGAGGCGGCGATGTTCAACCTGACGCGCTACTTCTCGACGCTGAGCTTCATCTTCATCGTGCTGGCCGGCGGCTTGGCCGGCGCCTATTTCGGCGACAACAAGGTGCGCTTCGCGGTGATGGGCGCGCTGGCCCTGCTGTTCCTGTTCCAGCTGTTCGTCGTGCGCCGCGCCCAGGGCATCCTGCGCAGCCAGAGCGAGGCGCTCGAGGCGGTCAACCGCGATCTCGACCGCCGCGTGCAGGAGCGCACGCGCGAACTCGAGGCCGAGATCGTCGAGCGGCGCAACGCCGAGCAGCGGCTCGACCACCTCGCGCACCACGACCCGCTCACCGGGCTGCCGAACCGCGTGATGTTCGCCGAGCAGCTGCGCCACAGCATCGGCCAGGCGCAGCGCCACGGGCGCCGGCTGGCGGTGCTGTTCATCGACCTCGACCGCTTCAAGGAGATCAACGACACCCTCGGCCACGCCGTCGGTGACGAGCTGCTGGTCGCCGCGACGCGCCGCATGCTCGCGCATCTGCGCACCGGCGACACGCTGGCGCGGCTCGGCGGCGACGAGTTCGTCTGCATCGTCGAGGACGTCAAGGACGCGCGCGAGGCCGGCGTCGTCGCCGACAAGCTGATCGAGCTGCTGTCGCACCCGTTCGAGATCCTCGAACACGAGTTGTTCGTCTCGGGCAGCGTCGGCATCTGCGTGCATCCGGACGACGGCGCCGACGTCGACACGCTGGTGCGCAACGCCGACACGGCGATGTACGAGGCCAAGGCGCACGGCCGCGGCCGCAGCCACTACTACTCGCCCGAGATGACCGAATACGCGCGCGAGCGCAGCCGCATCGAGGGCCTGCTGCGCCGGGCGATCGACGTCGGCGAGCTCGCCGTGCACTACCAGATCAAGGTCGGCCGCGGCGGCCAGCCGACCGGCGCCGAGGCGCTGCTGCGCTGGAACAGCCCCGAGCTGGGCAACGTCTCCCCGGTGCGCTTCATCCCGCTGGCCGAGGAGATCGGCTTCATCGTCAAGCTCGGCGAATGGGTGCTGCGCCAGACCTGCCGGCAGATGATCGCCTGGCGCAAGGAAGGGCTGCACGTGCCGAAGGTGTCGGTCAACCTGTCGGTCAAGCAGATCGAGCGCACCGACATCGTCGAGACGGTGCGCGGCGTGCTGGCGGAAACCGGCCTCGAGCCGGCCGCGCTCGAGCTCGAGATCACCGAGTCGGTGATCATGAACATGGACGATTCCCTCGCCATCCTTGAGCGCCTGCACGCGCTCGGCGTGCAGCTGGCGATCGACGACTTCGGCACCGGCTACTCCTCGCTCTCCTACCTGAAGCGCCTGCCGATCAACACGCTGAAGATCGACCGCGCCTTCATCGTCGGCATCGGCGAGAACCGCGGCGACGAGGCGATCATCCGCACGGTGTTCGCGCTGGCCGACAGCCTCGGCCTGACCACGGTCGCCGAGGGCGTCGAAGGCAGCGGCCAGATCGACTTCCTGCAGACGCTCGGCTGCGACGAGATCCAGGGCTTCATCTACGGCAAGCCGCAGCCCGCCGACGAATTCGCCGACGCCTGGCGCACGCAGCAGGCGGCATAAGGCGGCCCCTTTCCGCCGGCCGCTAGAATGCGGCATCGCTCCCGAGGTTCTCGCATCATGTCCCCCTTCCTGCGCCGCTTCCTGGCCGCCGTCCTGCTGCCCGCCGCGTTCGCCGCGGCGGTCGCCTGGTTCACCCGTCCCAAGCCGATCCCGGTGCGCCTGCACACGGTCGCCACGGGCAAGGTCGAGGCGACGCTCGCCAACACGCGCGCCGGCACGGTCGAGGCCTGCCAGCGCACCAAACTGTCGACCATCCTCGGCGGCCGCATCGAGTATCTCGGCGTCAAGGAAGGCGACCGCGTCGCGGCGGGGCAGGTGCTGATGCGCCTCTGGCACCAGGACCTGCGCGCCCGCAGCGACGTCGCCGCGGCGCAGCTGGCGACCGCGAAGAGCCGCACCAGCGAAGCCTGCACGGTGGCGGCCAACGCCGAGCGCGAGGCCGCCCGCCAGGAAGCCCTGGCGGCCAAGGGCTTCATCTCCGCCTCGCGCGCCGAGTCGGCGCGCACCGAGGCCGCCGCGCGGCGCGCCGGCTGCGACAGCGCCAAGAAGGACGTGGTCACCGCCGAGCGCCAGCTCGCCGCCGCCGGCGCCGACCTCGGCCGCACGGTGATCGTCGCGCCGTTCGCCGGCACGGTGGCGAAGATCGTCGGCGAGGTCGGCGAATACTCGACGCCCTCGCCGCCCGGCGTGCCGACGCCGCCGGCGATCGACCTGATCGACGACTCCTGCCTCTACGTCAAGGCGCCGATGGACGAGATCGACGGCCCGAAGATCCAGCCCGGCCAGAGCGTGCGCATCCGGCTCGACGCGCACCCCGGGCGCGTCTTCGCCGGCAAGGTCAAGCGCGTCGCCCCCTACGTCACGGCGGTCGAGAAGCAGGCGCGCACCGTCGACGTCGAGGTCGACTTCGCGCAGCCCGAGGAGGCGCGCGGCCTGCTGGTCGGCTACAGCGCCGACGTCGAGATCCTGCTCCAGGCGCGCGACGGCGTCGCGCGCATCCCGACCGCCGCGCTGCAGGAAGGCAACCGCGTGCTGCTGTTCGGCGCCGACGGCCTGCTGGCGGCGCGCCAGATCAAGCCCGGCCTCGCCAACTGGGAGTTCACCGAAGTGGCCGAGGGGCTGGCCGCCGGCGAGCGCATCGTCCTGTCGCTCGAGAAGGAAGGCGTCAAGCCCGGCGCACGCGCCGTCGAAGAGGCGGCGGCCGAGAAGAAATAGATGCCGCTCATCGAGCTAACCGGCATCGAGCGCGTGTTCACGCTCGGCGACAGCGAGGTGCACGCGCTGCACCGCCTCGACCTGGCGATCGAGGCCGGCGAATACCTCGCGGTGATGGGGCAGTCGGGCTCCGGCAAGTCGACGCTGCTCAACCTGCTCGGCCTGCTCGACCGGCCCAACGCCGGCACCTACCGGCTCGAGGGCCGCGATGTCACCACCCTGTCCGCCGACGAGCAGGCGCGCGTGCGGCGCGAGCGCATCGGCTTCGTCTTCCAGAGCTTCCACCTCGTGCCGCGCCTCACCGCCGCCGAGAACGTCACCCTGCCGCTGATGCTCGCCAGCGTCAAGCCGGCCGAGCGTGCGCGGCGCGTCGCCGCGGCGCTCGAGAGCTTCGGCCTCGCCAACCGCGCCGACCACCGGCCCGACCAGCTGTCGGGCGGCCAGCGCCAGCGCGTCGCCATCGCGCGCGCCACCATCATGCGGCCGGCGGTGATCCTCGCCGACGAGCCGACCGGCAACCTCGACCGCGCCACCGGCGAGGAGGTCATCCGTCTGCTCGAAACGCTCAACACCGGCGGCGTGACGCTGGTCATCGTCACCCACGACGCCGCGCTCGGCGCGCGCGCGCGGCGGCGCGTCGTCATGCAGGACGGCAGCAAGGTCTCGGACGGGTAATGAGGCGATGAAGCCGTCTGACACGCTGCGCTTCGCCAGCCGCGCCGCGGCCGGCTATCCGCTGCGCACCTTCCTGATGGTGCTGGCGATGAGCATCGGCGTCGCCGCCGTCGTCGTGCTCACCGCGCTCGGCGACGGCGCACGGCGCTACGTGGTCAACGAGTTCGCCTCGCTCGGCACCAACCTCGTCATCGTCCTGCCCGGCCGCTCGGAGACCGGCGGCTTCAATCCGGCCAACGCGATCACCAGCACGCCGCGCGACCTGACCGCCGACGACGCGCAGGCGATCACGCGCGCGCCGGCGGTGCTGCGCAGCGCGCCGATCACCATCGGCACCTCGGAAGCGGTGTGGAGCGGCAGGCTGCGCGACGTCACCATCGTCGGCACCACTCCCGACTACCTCAGGCTGCGCCGCATGGACTTGGCGCAGGGCCGCTTCCTGCCGGCCGACGAGCCGAACGCGGCGGTCGCGGTGATCGGCGCGAAGATCCAGGCCGAGCTGTTCGGCGCCGAAGCCGCGATCGGCAAGGTGCTGCGCATCGGCGACCGGCGCGTGCGCGTCATCGGCGTGCTGGCGCAGAGCGGCCAGGGGCTCGGCATGAACGCCGACGAGGTGGTGATCCTGCCGGTCGCCGTGGCGCAGGCGATGTTCGACACCAATACCCTGTTCCGCATCCTGGTCGAGGCCAAGGGGCGTGCGCTGCTCGAGCAGGCCAAGGCGCAGACGCTCGAGATCGTCAAGGCGCGCCACGACGGCGAGGAGGACGTCACCGTGATCACGCAGGACGCCGTGCTGGAGACCTTCGACCGCATCCTCGGCACGCTGACCTATGGCGTCGCCGGCATCGCCGCGATCAGCCTCGCGGTCGCCGGCATCCTCGTCATGAACGTGATGCTCGTCGCCGTCACGCAGCGCACCGGCGAGATCGGCCTGCTGAAGGCGCTGGGCGCGGAAGACAATGCGATCCGCAACGCTTTCCTTACCGAGGCGGCGCTGCTCTCGGCCACCGGCGCGGTGGCCGGCTACCTGCTCGGCCAGGGCGGCGCCTTCGCGCTGCGCACCGCGCTGCCGGTGCTGCCCGCCTATCCGCCCGACTGGGCGGTGATCGCCGCGCTGGCCACGGCGCTGGTCACCGGCCTGCTGTTCGGCGTGATGCCGGCGCGCCGCGCCGCGCGGCTCGACGCGGTGCAGGCGCTCGCCAAGAGGTAGGCCATGCGCGCCGTCGACCTGTTCCTCCTCGCCGCCCGCTCCCTCACCGCGCACCGGCTGCGCAGCTTTCTGACGTTGCTCGGCATCGCCGTCGGCATCGCGGCGGTGATCCTGCTCACCAGCATCGGCGAGGGCGTGCACCGCTTCGTGCTCGCCGAGTTCACGCAGTTCGGCACCAACGTCATCGAGATCGCGCCGGGCAAGACGCGCGCCAGCGGCGGCCCCGGCGGCCTGCAGACCACCGTGCGCCTGCTCACCCTCGACGACGTCGAGGCCCTCGCGCGCGTGCCGGGCGTCGCCGCCGCCTCGCCCAACGTCTGGGGCAACTCGGAGGTCGGGGCGAACGGCCGCCTGCGCCGCACCATGGTGCAGGGCGTCGGCCCCGGCACGCTCGAGATCATGAAGATGACGCTGCAAAGCGGCAGCTTCCTGCCCGACGAAGGCCTTGCGCAGGCGCGCGCGCTGGCGGTGCTCGGCCCCAAGCTCAAGCAGGAGCTGTTCGGCGGCGAGCCGGCGCTCGGCCAGCGCCTGCGCATCGGCGGCATGCAGTTCCGCATCGTCGGCGTGGCGGCGCCGAAGGGCCAGTTCCTCGGCATGGACCTCGACGACACGGTGTTCATCCCGACCGCGCGCGCCCTCGAGCTCTACAACCGCGAGGGCCTGATGCGCATCCACCTCTCCTATCGCGAGTGGCTGGCGGCGGCGACGGTCGCTGAACGCGTCAAGGCGGTGCTGACCGAGCGGCACGGCCGCGAGGACTTCACGCTGACGACGCAGGAGGACATGCTGCGCACGCTGTCGAAGATCCTCAACGTGCTGACGCTGGCGGTCGGCGCGCTCGGCGGGATATCCCTGTTAGTAGGAGGCGTCGGCATCGTCACGATCATGACCATCGCCGTCACCGAGCGCACCAACGAGATCGGCCTGCTCAAGGCATTGGGCGCCAGGGAACGGACCATCCTCGGCATCTTCCTCGGCGAGGCGGTCGCGCTGTCGGCGCTCGGCGGCGTGGTCGGCCTCGCGCTCGGCATCGGCATCGCCCAGCTCGCCCACCTGCTGTTCCCCGCGCTGCCGGTGCAGACGCCGCTGTTCTTCGTGCTGCTCGCGGAGGGCGTCGCGGTGTTCATCGGGCTCGCCGCCGGCGTGCTGCCGGCGCGCAACGCCGCGCGCCTCGATCCGGTCGAGGCCCTCAGGGCGGAATAGAAACTCGGCGCCGGCGGGGCGGCCGTCTGAACTTCAACAGCCGGCAGATTCGTAAACCGGAGCTGATTGCCTGTTGCCTGCACCAGCCACTACTTGCTACCACCAATCAGCCATATTGCGATGGACATTAGGAGCCAAGCAGCTTCTGCATTTTTGTCTGCAACGTGCTCTTATCGAATGGTTTCACGAGAAAATCGGATGCACCGGCTTTCAGGCTATCCACGACAAGTTCCTTGCCGCTCTGGCCGGTGATCATGATCACCGGGATGTCGGCTGAACTTGCGACGGCTTTCAAGCGCCTCGTCGTTTCTATGCCGTCGATGTCCGGAAGATTGAAGTCCATCAGGATGATGGTCCGGGTGCTCGTCTGTGTTACGAACAACGGAATGGCGAGGTAAGCGCGGCACTGTGGCTTGAAGCCCCGGCAATATGTAAGCCATGATGGCTGTCGTGTAAGCTGCAAAATGCAGCCTCGATCATCGCCAAGCGGTTGCAGTTGTTTCCAAGGGCTTCCGCTTCTGGCTGATCTCGGACGGTTTAAATGGCAGTTTTTTTCATTGATTGGAGTCTGGTTGTTTGAAAAAGGAGCGCATGCCGCCTCTCCGGACCGCGTCTTCGACGGCAAGGTGAGCTACATCTACCCGACGCTCAACGCACAGACACGCACGGTGCCGGTGCGCATCGAGCTGCCCAACGTGGCCGGCCTGCTGCGGCCGGGCATGTATGCGAACGCCGAGCTCTACTCTGCCGTGATGGAAGGGGCGGTGGAGCGCGTGCGGCCGAAGATGATGACGGTGGTCGCGATCATGGCGGGCCTCTTGCCGATCATGTGGAGCGTCGGCGCCGGCTCGGAGGTGATGCGCCGCATCGCCGCGCCGATGGTCGGCGGCATGGTGTCGTCGACCCTGCTGACCCTGATCGTCATCCCGCCATCTATGCGTTGGTCGAGGAGTTCAGGCTGGCCGCGGCGCGCAGAAGCCGGCGCTTGGCGAACTCGGTGCAGAGGATGTAGCCGGCGGTGACGCCGATCATCGCGACCATGAGGTGCCAGGGAAGCGGCACGAAGCTGAAGATGGTGATGGCATGGCCGAGGTAGGGCAGGCTGATCGCCAGTGCGCCGACGACGAGGGTCGACCACAGCAGGAGCGGGCTCGGCCGGCTCTTCAGGCACGGGCCATGGGTGCGCAGGACCAGCACCACCGCCAGCTCGGTGAGCAGGGAAACGACGAACCAGGCCGTCTGGAAGGTCGCTTCGTCGGCGGCGAAGACGCGGAACAGCAGGAAGAAAGTGAGCAGATCGAAGCAGGAACTGATCAGGCCGAACACCACCATGAAGCGCCGCACGCCGGCAACGTTCCAGCGCTGCACGCGGGTGATCGTGCCGGCATCGACGCGGTCGGTGGAGATGGCGATCGAAGGGATGTCCGAGAGGAGGTTATTGAGCAGGATCTGCTTGGCGGCAAGCGGCAGGAAGGGCAGCAGTGGCGTGACCAGCGCCATGCTCACCATGTTGCCGAAGTTGGCGCTGGTGGTGATCGAGATGTACTTCAGCGTGTTGGCGAAGGTGCGCCGGCCCTCCTCGACGCCGCCGCGCAGCACGTCGAGGTCGGGGCGCAGCAGCACCACGTCGGCGCTCTCGCGCGCGACGTCGACCGCCTGATCGACGGAGATGCCGACGTCGGCGGCGTGCAGGGCCGGCGCGTCGTTGATGCCGTCGCCGAGGTAGCCGACGGCGTGGCCGCTGCGCTGCAGGGCGCGCACGATGCGCTCCTTCTGCTGCGGGTCGACCTCGACGAACAGATCCGTCCTGGCGGCCAGGTGCCAGAGGGCCTCGTCGCGCATCTGCGCGATCTCCTCCCCGGTGAGGATGGCGCGCGGGTCGAGGCCGACCGCCGCAGCGACGTGGGCGGTGACGTAGCGGTTGTCGCCGCTGATGACCTTGATGCGCATGCCGAGGCGGGCGAGGTGATGGATCGCCGAGGCGGCCCCGGGCTTGGGCGGGTCAACGAAGAGCAGGAAGCCGGCGAAGGCCATGCCCTGCTCGTCGCCGTGTCCGTAGTGCGCCTTGGCAGTTCCGCATTTCGTCGCTACGGCGAGCACGCGGTAGCCTGCCGCGCCCTTCTGCCGGTACCAGGCCTCGAGCCGCTCGCGCATCGCCGCGTCGATCGGCAGCTCGGCGTCGCCGCGCTGGATGGTGGTGCAGATCGACAGCACGTTGGCGAAGGCGCCCTTGGTGACGATGCGATGGTCGCCGCCATGCTCGCTCTCGGCAACGACGATGGTCAGCCGCTTGCGGATGAAGTCGTAGGGAATTTCGTCGATCTTGACGAGGCCGGTGCCGGCGAGGCCCGCCGCCGCGCCTGCCTTGACGATGGCCTCGTCCAGCGGGTTGTCGATGCCGGTTTCCAGCGCGGCATTGAGGTAGGCGAGCCGCATCACCCGTTCCGACTGCGCACCGTCGGGATCGACGGCCGCGTCGAGCGACATGACGCCCTGGGTCAGCGTGCCGGTCTTGTCGGTGCACAGGATGTCCATGCTGCCGAGGTTCTCGATGGCCTCGAGGCGGCGGATGATGACGCCCTTCTTCGCCATGACGCGCGCCCCGCGTGAGAGCGTGACGCTGACGATGGCAGGCAGCAGTTCGGGGGTCATGCCGACGGCGAGCGCCACGGCGAACAGCAGCGACTCGAGCGCCGGCCGGCCGAGGAACTGGTTGACGGCGAGGACGAACAGCACGATGAACACCATCACGCGCACCAGCAGGGCGCCGAACTGGCGCACACCGCGCTGGAACTCGGTTTCTTCCGGCCGGGCGCTGAGCTGGTCGGCGATGGCGCCGTACAGCGTGTCGCGCCCGGTGCGTGCCACCAGAACCCGTGCGGTGCCGCTGCGCACCGAGGTGCCGAGAAAGACCGCGTTGGTGCGCGCCGCCAGCGGCGTTTCCGCCGGCAGCACGCCCGGCTGCTTCTCGACGGGAAAGGATTCGCCGGTCAGACTGGCCTCGCTCACCAGAAAGTCGGTGGCGGCGAGGACGATGCCGTCGGCGGGCACGAGGTTGCCGGCCGAGAGCTCGATGACGTCGCCGGGCACGATCTCGCTGGCAGGAAGGATCCGGAGCCGGCCGTCGCGCAGCACCTTCGCGGTCAACGCGAGGCGGCGGCGCAGCTCGGCCACGGCTGCGCTGGCGCGGTATTCCTGGAAAAAGCCGAGCAGTGTGCTGCCGAGGACGATGGCCAGAATGATCGCTGCGTCGCCCAGTTCGCGCAGAAACAGCGAGATGACTGCGCCGCACACCAGCACGAGGACCAGCGGGCTCGCGAACTGGCGCAGCAGCAGGCGCCCGGGCGTGGACTGGAGCTGGTCGACGACCGCATTCGGGCCGTGCGCGTGCAGACGCTCCGCCGCCTCCTGCGCCGGCAGCCCCTGGGCGTCCGTGCCCAGCCGGGAAAACAGGTCGGCGGCGCTGCAACTCCAGTACGCTTCGTTCGCTTTGCCGGCGTGCATGGCCGCGGACGGTCAGTGCGCCTCGTCCCAGTTGCCGCCGATGCCGACTTCGGCGACGAGCGGCACGGCGAGTTGGGCGACGCCGGCCATCAGCCGCGGCAGCGCGGCCTTGACGGCGGCCAGTTCGCCGTCGGGGACTTCGAGCACGAGTTCGTCGTGCACCTGCAGGATCAGTTGCGCTTGCAGCTTTTCCTGGTCGAGCCAGCGCTGCACGGCGATCATCGCCAGCTTGATCAGGTCGGCGGCGGTGCCCTGCATCGGCGCGTTGATCGCGGCGCGCTCGGCGGCCTGGCGGCGGCCGACGTTGCTGGAGCGGATCTCCGGCAGCCACAGGCGGCGGCCGAAGACGGTCTCGACATACCCTTGCTCCCGTGCAACCCTGCGCGTCTCATCCATGTAGCGCGCGACGCCGGGATAGCGCGCGAAGTAGCGGTCGATGTAGGCCTGCGCGATGCCGCGCTCGACGTCGATCTGCTTGGCGAGGCCGAAGGCGCTCATGCCGTAGATCAGGCCGAAATTGATCGCCTTCGCCGCGCGGCGCTGGTCGGCCGTCACCTCGAGCGGCGTGATGCCGAACACCTCGGCGGCGGTGGCGCGATGCACGTCCTCGCCGCGCGCGAAGGCGCCGAGCAGGCCGGCGTCGTTGGAGAGGTGCGCCATGATGCGCAGTTCGATCTGCGAATAGTCGGCGCTGACGAGGCGGCTGCCGGGCGGCGCGACGAAGGCGGCGCGGATGCGGCGCCCCTCGGGCGTGCGGATCGGGATGTTCTGCAGGTTCGGGTCGGACGAGGCGAGCCGGCCGGTGACGGCGACGGCCTGCGCGTAGCTGGTATGCACGCGGCCGGTGGCGGGCGTCACCATCTTCGGCAGCTTGTCGGTATAGGTGCCCTTGAGCTTGGCGAGCGCACGGTGCTCGAGCAACCGCTTCGGCAGCGGGTAGTCCTCGGCGAGCTTCTGCAGCACCTCCTCGTCGGTCGAGGGCGTGCCCGAGGGCGTCTTCTTCACCACCGGCAGGCCGAGGTTGGTGAACAGGATCTCGGCGAGCTGCTTGGGCGAATTGAGGTTGAAGGGCTGGCCGGCGAGCGCGTGCGCCGCCGCCTCGATCTCCATCAGCCGCCTGCCGAGCGCGTCGCTCTGCTGGGCGAGCGCCTGCGTGTCGATCAGCACGCCGGCGCGCTCCATGCGGAAGAGGATTTCGGCGACCGGCAGCTCGATCTCGCGGTAGAGCTGGTCGAGGCGCGGTTCGGCGGCGAGCCGCGGCGCGAGCGCCTGGTGCACGCGCAGCGTGACGTCGGCGTCCTCGGCCGCGTATTCCGCGGCGCGTTCGATCGCGACCTGCTCGAAGCCGATGCGGTTCGCGCCCTTGCCGGTGACGGCGTCGTAGCTGATCGTCGCGAGGCCGCAGTGACGAGAGGCCAGGGAACCGAGCTCGTGCGGCTGGTCGGATTCGAGCACGTAGGACTCGAGCAGCGTGTCGGCGGCGATGCCGCGCAAGGCGATGCCGTGATTGGCGAACACGTGGCGGTCGTACTTGAGGTGCTGGCCGACTTTACTGTGCGCCGGCGACTCGAGCCAGGGCCGCAGCTTCTCGAGTGTCGCTTCGAGCGGCAGCTGATCCGGCGCACCGGCGTAGTGGTGACCGAGCGGCAGATAGGCCGCTGCACCCGCTTCGATGCAGAACGAGAGGCCGACCAGCCGGGCCTGCTGCGGGTCGAGCGCGGTGGTTTCGGTGTCGAGCGACACGAGTTCCGCGCTGTCGAGGCGCTGCAGCCAGTCGTCGAGCTGCGTTGCCGTGAGTATGCACTCATAGCCGGAGCGATCCGGCGCGGCGAGCGGCGCGTCGAAACTCGGCGCCGGCGAGGCGGCGGCGGGCGTTGTCCTGGCCGGCTTGGCGGGGATGGCATCGCCATCCAGTTCGCGCAGCCAGCTCTTGAAGCCGAGCTCGCCGTAGAGCGCGGCGAGCTTTTCCTTGTCCGGTGTGGTCGGCGTCAATTCGACCGCAGGCAGTTCGAGATCGCGGGCGACGGTGACGAGCTTCTTTCCCAATGGCAGGAAGTCGAGGTGCTTGCGGAGGTTCTCGCCGACGACGCCCTTGATCTCGTCGGCGTGCGCGACGACGCCGTCGAGCGAGCCGTACTGCGCCAGCCACTTGACGGCGGTCTTCGGGCCGACCTTGGCGACGCCCGGCACGTTGTCCACCGCGTCGCCGATCAGCGCGAGATAGTCGACGATGCGCTCCGGCGGCACGCCGAACTTGGCGGCGACGCCGGCCGCGTCGAGCCGCTCCTCGGTCATGGTGTTGACCAGCGTGACGCGGTCATCGACGAGCTGGGCGAGATCCTTGTCGCCGGTCGAGATCACGCAGTCCTCGCCGCGCGCCGCCGCCCGCGCGGCGAGCGTGCCGATCACGTCGTCGGCCTCGACGCCGTCGATGCACAAGAGCGGCCAGCCGAGCGCGCGGATGGCCTCGTGCAGCGGCGCGATCTGCGCGGCGAGGTCGTCGGGCATCGGCGGCCGGTGCGCCTTGTAGTCGGGGTACCAGTCGTCGCGGAAAGTCTTGCCCTTGGCATCGAAGACGATGGCGCGTTTGTCGGCGCTGGGGTAATCTGCCACCAGCCGGCGCAGCATGGCGAGGACGCCGTAGATCGCGCCGGTCGGCGCATTGGCGCGGCTGCGCAGGTCGGGCAGCGCATGGAAGGCGCGATACAGATACGAGGAACCGTCAACCAGCAGCAGCATGGGGCAGGAGCATGAGGAGATCGATCGAGTGAGCGCGAAGGACAAGTTGCCGAAGATTGCCGATCCGCGGCTGGCGGCCCCGGCTTCGACATCGCGCGAGGCGTGGCGGGTGTTCGGGATTATGTCAGAGTTCGTCGAGGCGACCGAGCGGCTGGCCGGCATCAAGCCCGCGGTGTCGATCTTCGGCAGCGCCCGCCTCAAGCCCGACTCGCCCTGGTACCAGCAGACCGAGCGCATCGCGCGGCTGCTGTCGGACGCCGGCTTCTCGGTGGTCTCCGGCGGCGGGCCGGGCGTCATGGAGGCGGCCAACAAGGGCGCCTACTTCGGCAAGAGCCCGAGCGTCGGCCTCAACATCCAGCTGCCGATGGAGCAGAAGACCAACCCCTACCAGGACATCTCGCAGACCTTCCGCCACTTCTTCGCGCGCAAGTACATGTTCGTGCGCCTCGCCGCCGCCTACGTCGTGATGCCCGGCGGCTTCGGCACCCTCGACGAGCTGCTCGAGGCGCTGACGCTGATCCAGACCGGCAAGACGCCGAAGATGCCGCTGATCCTCGTCGGCAACGGCTTCTGGGACGGCCTGATCGACTGGTTCCGCGACCGGCTGGTGGCGCAAGACATGATCAACCCCGAGGACGTCGACCTGATCCAGGTCATCGACGAGCCGGAGGCCATCGTTGCGGCGATTTTCAAACACTACGAGACGCGCGGCTTCGCCCGCTTGCCGGTAGAACATGAACTGCTGCTGAATTTGTAGATAAAATCCGACTATCCATCCCGAGAAAACGCCATGCGCCCCAACCCGTTCCGCTCACTGCTCGCGCTGCTGGCCGCCGCCTTCTCGCTGGCCGCCGCCGCGCAGACCCGGCCGCCCGACCTGCAGCCGCTGCCCGAACCGCCCCCGCCGCCGCCCGGCATGATCGACGACGCCTCACTGCAGCCGCAGATCACCATCAAGAAGCGCGGCGAGGACAAGGTCGAGGAATACCGCCTCAACAACCGGCTATACATGATCAAGGTGACCCCGCCGCACGGCGTGCCCTACTACCTGGTCGACCCGAAGGGCGACGGCGGCTTCGTGCGGGAGGATCTCGGCGTCGGCGACAAGGGCATCTCCGTGCCGCTGTGGGTCATCCACAGCTTCTGACCGCGGCATGCAGGCGCGCCGCTTGCCCGCCATGCGCGGGCCGCTCTGGCTGCTCGCCGGTTTCCGGCTGTTCCGCCGCAACCCCGCGCTGCTCACCGCGCTGACCCTGTTCTACCTGCTGGTGGTGCAGGTGCTCGGCGGGCTGCTGCCCGGCATCGGCCCGATCCTGCTGCCGCTGGTGCTACCCGCGCTGACGCTGGTCGTCGCCAACGGCTGCCGGCTCGTCGATGAAGGCCGCGCGCCCGGCAAGGCGGCGCTGCTGGACGGCTTCGCCGGCAACGGCCCCGCCATGCTGCGGCTGGGCGGGCTGCAACTGCTCGGCATGCTGCTGCTGGTGGTGGTCAACCTGGCGCTCAACGGCGGCAGCGATCCATTCGCCGCTCTCGAGGCGGGCGCGCCCGCCGGCGCTCCGGCCGAGGGCGCGCCGGGGCCGCAGGGTTCGCCGGGTTCCGGCGCGCCGGGCGATCCGGCGGCCGAGGCGGTCGCGCTCGGCGCCCTGATGCAGCTGATGCTGCTGGCGGCGCCGCTGATCGTCGCCTTCTGGTTCGCCCCCTTCCTGGTCGGCTGGGACCGCGTCGCCCCGTTCAAGGCGGTGTTCTTCAGCACCGTCGCGGCCTGGCGCAACTGGCGGGCGATGGGCGCCTTCGCCTTCGCCGTGATCGCCGTCGGCGGCATCCTGCCCGGCTTCCTGCTGATCCTCCTCGGCCAGATTCCGGGCGTGTCGCTCGGCGCCGTTTTCATCGCGCTGCGCCTGCTGCTCGCGTTCGTCGTCGCGCCGATCCTCACCGCGAGCGTCTACGTGAGCTACGTCGACATCTTCCGGCCCGCCGTCGACGAGAATGCCTGATCCCGTCGGCATCCTCGGCGGCACCTTCGATCCGGTTCACCGCGCCCACCTGGCGCTCGCGCAGGCGGCGCTCGACCGCCTCGGCCTCGCCCAGGTGCTGTGGATTCCCGCCGGCCGGCCGCCGCACCGCGCCGCGCCCCGCACGGCGGCCACCGACCGGCTGGCGATGGTGCGCGCCGCGATCGCCGGCGAGCCGCGCTTCGTGCTCGATCCGAGCGAGGCGGACAGCGCGGCGCCGAGCTACACCGTCGAGACGCTCGAGCGCCTGCGCCGGCAGTTCGGCGCGGCGCAGCCGCTGGTGCTGCTGATGGGCGCGGACGCCTTCCGCGGCCTGCCGGACTGGCACCGCTGGCGGGAGCTCTTCGGACTCGCGCATCTGGCGGTGGCGACGCGGCCGGGCTTCCCGCTCGCGGATTTCGCGCCGGAACTGGCAGCGGAGTTCGCCGCGCGCCGCCTCGCCAGACCCGAGTTTGGCGCGCCGGCCGGCGGCATCGTCACCTTCGAGCTGGTCGCCGGCACGGTATCGGCGACCGAGGCGCGCGGCCTCGTCGCGGCCGGCGCGCCGGACGCGCAGCTGCTCGAATTGCTGCCCGCGCCCGTTCTCGACTATATTCGCCAACATCATCTGTATCGCGACTGATTCATGGACATCCGCAAACTGCAGCGCATCGTCGTCGACGCCCTCGAGGACATCAAGGGCAAGGACATCGTCGTCATCAACACGCGCAAGCTTTCCGACATGTTCGCGCGCGTCGTGATCGCCAGCGGCGATTCGAACCGCCAGGTGCGGGCGCTGGCGCGCAACGTCGAGGAAAAAGTCCGCGAGGCGGGTGGCGAGGTGATCGGCACCGAGGGCGAGGAGGTCGGCGAATGGGTGCTGGTCGACCTCGGCGACATCGTCGTCCATGTGATGCAGCCGCAGACGCGCCGCTATTACGACCTCGAGGCGCTCTGGCAGGTGAAGCCGAAGCGCCCGGCGGCCGCGAAAGCGGCGCCGGCGGAGTGAGGCTGATCGTGGCCGCCGTCGGCACCCGGCTGCCCGAGTGGATGGACGCCGGCTTCGCCGAGTACGCCAAACGCATGCCGCGCGAGCTGCCGCTCGAACTGGCCGAGATCAGGCCCGAGCCGCGCACCACCGGCAAGACCGTCGAGGCGATGATGGCCGCCGAGGCGAAGCGCATCGAGGCGGCCCTGCCCGCGCGCTGCCGCCGCGTCGCGCTCGACGAGCGCGGCGAGACGCTCGACACGCGGGCGCTCGCCGACCGCCTCGGGCAGTGGCAGGCGCAGGGCGACGACGTCGCCTTCCTGATCGGCGGGCCGGACGGCCTCGACCCGGAACTCAAGCGCACCGCCCACGAGCGGCTGCGCCTGTCGTCGCTGACGCTGCCGCACGGCCTGGCGCGCGTGGTGCTCGCCGAGGCGCTCTACCGCGCGCACAGTCTGCGCTGCGGCCATCCCTACCATCGCGACTGACGGCGTCATGGCCACGCTCGAGCCGCGCGTCTACCTCGCCTCCCAGAGCCCGCGCCGGCGCGAGCTGCTGACGCAGATCGGCGTGCGCTTCGACCTGCTGCTGTTCCGCAACGGCGACCGCGCCGATCCGGAAACCGACGAGACGCCGCTGCCCGGCGAGGCGCCCGAAGCCTATGCGCTGCGCGTCGCCGCCGCCAAGGCGCGCCACGGCGCGCAGCTGCTGGCGCTGCGCCGCCTGCCGCCGCGGCCGGTGCTGGCGGCCGACACGACGCTCGACGTGGACGGCGAGATCGTCGGCAAGCCGCGCGACGACGCCGACGCGGCGGCGATCCTGCAGCGCCTGTCCGGCCGCGCGCACCTGGTGCTGACGGCGATCGCCGTCGCCCACCAGCAGCGCGTCGAGACGCGGCTGTCGATCAGCGAAGTGCGCTTCCGCACGCTGGCCCCGGACGAAATCCACCGCTACGTCGCCAGCGGCGAGCCGCGCGACAAGGCGGGCGCCTACGGCATCCAGGGGCGCGCGGCGACCTTCGTCGCCGAGATCCGCGGCAGCCACTCCGGCATCGTCGGCCTGCCGCTGTGCGAAACCGCGCTGCTGCTGCGCGAGTTCGGCTACCCGGTCTAGCCGCCCCGCCAGCGCCGAGTTTGCCATGAATGAAGAATTCCTGATCAACTTCACGCCGCAGGAGACGCGCGTCGCGCTGATGCAGCAGGGCGCCGTGCAGGAGCTGCACGTCGAGCGCACCGGCGGCCGCGGCATCGTCGGCAACGTCTATCTCGGCCGCGTCGCGCGCGTGCTGCCGGGCATGCAGTCGGCCTTCATCGAGGCCGGCCTCGCGCGCACCGCCTTCCTGCACGTCGCCGACATCTGGGGCGAGAAGCTCGGCGCGGCGCGGCCGATCGAGCGCCTGCTCAGCGAGGGCGAGACGCTGATGGTGCAGGTACTCAAGGACCCGATCGGCAGCAAGGGCGCGCGCCTGTCGACGCAGATCTCGCTGGCCGGCCGCCTGCTCGTCTATCTGCCGCAGGAGCGGCACATCGGCATCTCGCAGAAGATCGAGGACGAGGCCGGCCGCGAGGCGCTGCGCGAGCGCATCCAGCGGTTGCTGCCGCCCGACATCGCCGACGAGGGGGGCGGCTTCATCGTCCGCACCGTCGCGGAAGGCGCCTCGGACGCGGAGCTGGCCGCCGACATCGCCTATCTGCGCCGGCTCTGGCAGGAGATCCGCCATCGCGCGCAGAACGCCGCTGCGCCGTCCCTGCTGCACCACGACCTGACGCTCGCCCAGCGCGTGCTGCGCGACCTGGCCGGGCCGGAGACGACGCGCATCGTCATCGACTCGCGCGAGAACTTCCAGAAGCTGTCGGCCTTCGCGCACGAATACATGCCGCAGCTCGCGCCGCTGCTCGAGCACTACACCGGTGAGCGGCCGCTGTTCGACCTCTACGCGGTCGAGGAGGAGATCCAGAAGGCGCTGGGGCGCCGCGTCGACCTCAAGTCCGGCGGCTACCTGATCATCGACCAGACCGAGGCGCTGACCACCATCGACGTGAATACCGGCGCCTTCGTCGGCAACCGCGTCGGCGGCAACTTCGACGACACCATCTTCAAGACCAACCTCGAGGCGGCGCAGACGATCGCCCGGCAATTGCGCCTGCGCAACCTCGGCGGCATCATCATCGTCGACTTCATCGACATGGAGTCGGCCGAGCACCGGGCCGCCGTGCTCGCCGAACTCAACAAGGCGCTGGCGCGCGACCATACGCGCATCACCGTCAACGGCTTCACCCAGCTCGGCCTGGTCGAGCTGACCAGGAAGCGCACGCGCGAGTCGCTGGCGCAGGTGCTGTGCGAGACCTGCCCGACCTGCGGCGGCCGCGGCGTGGTCAAGACGGCGCAGACCCTCGCCTACGAGATCTTGCGCGAGCTGCTGCGCGAGGCGCGCCAGTTCGCCGCGCGCGAGATGCGCGTGCTGGCCGCCCCGGTCGTCATCGACCTGTTCCTCGACGAGGAATCGCAAGCGCTGGCGATGCTTTCCGACTTCATCGGCCAGCCGATCTCGCTGCAGGCGGAGCCGAGCTACAACCAGGAGCAATACGATATCGTGCTGATGTAACCCACCCCCGACGCAGTACCCATATAAAAAGGAGAAGGCCATGACCACAGAGAGAAGCAACCCGGATTTCGACAGCCTGCTGCCCGCCGCGAAACTGACGCGCCGCGGCTTCGTCGCCACCGCGCTCGGCGCCGGCTTCGCGCTCGCCGTGCAGCCGGTGATGGCGCAGACCGCGATCAAGACCGATGCGACCGGCCTGACCGCCGGCGAGGTGAAGATCGACGGACTCGCCGCCTACCGCGCCATGCCGGCCGGCGGCGCGAACCTGCCGACCATCCTCGTCGTCTCGGAAATCTTCGGCGTGCATGAGTACATCGCCGACGTCTGCCGGCGGCTGGCCAAGCTCGGCTACCTCGCCATCGCGCCCGAGCTGTTCGCGCGCCACGGCGACCCGCGCCAGCTGACCAACGTGCAGCAGATCCTCGACGGCATCATCAGCAAGGTCGCCGACCAGGAGGTGATGGCCGATCTCGACGCCTGCGCAAATTGGGCCAAAAGCAATGGCGGCGATCCGGCGCGGCTGGGCATCACCGGCTTCTGCTGGGGCGGGCGCATCACCTGGCTCTATGCCGCGCACAATCCCGCCGTCAAGGCCGGCGTTGCCTGGTATGGCCGCATCGACGGCGAGGTGAACGACCGCACGACGCGCTGGCCGCTCGACGTCGGCGGCGAGCTCAAGGGCGCGGTGCTCGGCCTCTACGGCGGCAAGGACCAGGGCATTCCGCTCGACGACGTCGAGGCGATGCGGGACGCGCTCAAGAAGGCCGGCGGCCGGTCGCAGATCCACGTCTACCCGGAAGCCGGGCACGCCTTCCACGCCGACTACCGGCCGACCTACCGCAAGGACGCGGCCGACGACGGCTGGCAGCGGCTGCAGGCCTGGTTCAAGCAGCACGGCATCTGAGCCTGGGCGCGGGGCGCCGCGCCGCCCCGCCGGCGCCGAGTTTCAGCGCGCGATCGGCAGGTAGTCGGTGACGTTTTCCCAGCGGCCGTTCCTGATCTGCGCGACGCGCACCTGGCGTAGCGCGAGGTGGTTGTCGGCGGACAGGGCGATCGGCTGGCTGCCGAAGAAGTCGCGCGCGACCTCCAGCCGCTCGAGCGCGGCGGCGACCTTCTGCGGCGTCGGCTGCGGGCCGGCGGCGTGCAGCGCGCGCACGAACAGGTCGGCGCCGACCCAGGTATAGACATCCCAGGTGTTCGGCTCGGTCTTGAACTTTTCCTGGTAGCGCCGGATCCAGTCGGCCAGCGCGCGGTTCGCGCCGTCGGGGTCGGGCTGCGGCACCAGTGCGACCGCATACAGCCCGTCCATCGCCGCGCCGCCGAGTTGCGGCACCTGCGCCGTGTAGCCTGAGGCGGTGACCAGCATCGGTACCTGCCAGCCCGCGCGCCGCGCCTCGGTGTAGGCGCCGACGGTTTCGCGCACCACCGTGCCGAGCACGACGAAGTCGCAGTCGGCCGCCCTGAGCCGCGCGATCTGCGCGGCGAAGTCGGTGGCGCCGCGCTTGTAGCTGGTCTGTTCGCACCACTTGAGGCCGAGCTCGCCGAGCAGCGCGTCGATGCCGCGCAGCACCTCGCGGCCCATGTCGTCGTCCTGGTAGAGGATGCCGACGCGCTTGAAGCCGTTCTTTTCGATCAGGTGGCGGGCGCCGGGCGGCACCGACTGGGTGTAGGACGGGCTCATGCCGAACTTGAGCGGATGCACCGGTTCATAGACTTCCTTGAGCGGCGCGCCGGGGAACAGGTGCAGCACGCCGGCTTCGAGAAAGCGCGGCATCGTCGCCATCACCACCGGCGAGCCGAGGTTGTGGAGCACGGCGAAGACACCCGTGCCGCCGAGCAGCTTCTCGGCCGCCAGCACCGCGCGCTTCGGATCGTAGCCGGTGTCCTCGACCAGCAGCTTCAGCTGCCGGCCATGCACGCCGCCCTTGGCGTTCTCCTCGTCGAAGCGCATCTGGGTGCCGTTGCGGAAATGCACGCCGAGCGCGGCGATCGGGCCGGACAGATCCTGCAGGCTGCCGACGCGGAGTTCGGTGGGGGTGACACCGCCGGCGGCGGCGAACGGCGCCAGACAGGCGAGACAGAAGGCGAGCAACAGGTGACGCATGGCGGCGTCTCCGCGGAAAAGTCGGCGATTATAGGGAACGCAGCCGGCCTGCCAGGCCTGATAAACCGTCGGGCGCGTAGCGCAGGGTCAGCACCAGCGCGAGGCCGAAGGCGAACAGTTCGACGCCGGCGGGCGGTACGGCCCAGCCCGCCAGGTCGCGCAGCAGGCCGAGCGCCTGCGGCAGCGCGATCAGGAACAGCGCGCCGAGCACGATGCCAGCGCGCGTGCCGAGGCCGCCGATCACCAGCATCATCAGCAATTCGATCGACATCACCCAGTCGAACTGCTCGGGGCTGACGAAGCGCAACTGGTGCGCGTAGAGCGCGCCGGCGAGGCCGGCGAGCGCGGCGGCGGCGGCGAACGCGACGACCTTGAGCGCCGGCACGGCGACGCCGATCGCCTGCGCGGCGGTGGCGTCCTCGCGCACGGCGGCGAACGCGCGCCCGAGGCGCGAGGCGAGCAGGCGGCCGAGCAGCCACAGCGCGGCGAGCGCCAGCGCCCAGGCCAGCCCGTAGGCCGCCCACGGATCGAGCGGCGCGACGACGAGGCCGCCGTTGCCGCCGGTGACCGATTCCCAGCGCACGAGAACTTCCTGGACAATGAAGCCGAACGAGAGAGTGGCGATGGCGAGGTAGATGCCGGCGAGGCGGCGTGCCGGCCAGGCCGCCGCGCCGCCGGCCAGCGCGGCGAGCAGGGTGGCGGCGGGCAGCGAGGCGGCGAGCGGCCAGCCCTGCGCCTGCAGCAGCGCCTCGGCATAAGCGCCGATGCCGAGAAAGGCGGCGTGGCACAGCGACAGCTGGCCCGCGTAGCCGGCCAGCAGCATCAGGCCGGCGCCGGCGACGACGTAGATCGCGACGAAGGTCAGTTGCGCCAGCCCCCACGGCGACAGTACGGCCGGTGCGACCAGCAGCGCGAGGATGGCGGCGGAAAGGAGCGCGCGCCGCATCAGGCGTTCTCCTGCGGCCGGCCGAACAGCCCGGCGGGCCGCAGCAGCAGCACCGCCAGCACCAGCAGATGGGCGGCGACATCCTTGATGCCGGCCGGCGCGTAGAAGCCGGCGAAGGATTCGACCAGGCCGAGCAGCAGGCCGCCCGCCACCGCGCCGGGCACGCTGCCGAAGCCGCCGATCACCGCCGCCGGCAGCGCCTTGAGGCCGATCAGTCCCATGTGGGCATGGACGAAGGTCACCGGCGCGAGCAGCACGCCGGCCGCCGCGGCGAGCCCCGCGGCGAGCGCCCACGTCCAGGCTTGCATGCGCGCCAGCGGGATGCCGACCAGCCGCGCGCCGAGGGGATTCTGCGCGGCGGCGCGCAGCGCCCGGCCGAGCGGCACGAAGCGGAAGAAGACGAACAGCGCGAGGCCGAGCAGGGCGGTCACCGCGATCACCAGCAGATGGTCGGCGGCGACCGGCGTGCCGGCGAGCGTCGCGACCCGGCCGGCGAATGGGGTCGGCAGCGCGTGCGTTTCGCTGCCCCAGCCGGGCACCATGGTGATGCCGCCCTTGAGCATGAAACCGAGGCCGAGGGTCGTCATCACGATCGGGATGTGCGGCTGGCCGAGCAGCGGCCGCAGCACGACTCGTTCGGCGAGCAGGCCGCAGAACGCGGCGGCCAGCGCCGCCCCGGCGAGCGCCAGCGGCCAGGACCAGCCGAGCGTCGCCAGCCCGAGGCCGGCGAACCCCCCCAGCATCATCAGCTCGCCCTGCGCGAAGTTGACCACCTCGGTCGCCTTCCAGACCAGCACGAAGCCGAGCGCCACCAGCGCGTAGACGCAGCCGGCGGCGATGCCGGCGATGGCGAGGGACAGGAACTGGCTCATGCGCTATTCAACCATGAGCGAGGGGAAACAAACCCTTACAAACGGCCTGTCGGCGACGCGCCCGGCCAGGCGTTGTTCTGGCCATGGAGGTCGATATCATCAGTAGTGTCCCAACGTTCTC
>DDXW01000054.1:0-35162 GCA_002347285.1 Rhodocyclaceae bacterium UBA2250
CAACCTCACCGACGGCGGCCAGCACTCGCTGTTCCAGGCGCACATGCGCGACGTCTACCGCGCCTTCTTCGACGAGCTCGACCTGCAGATCCTGCGCCCCTGCGTGCCCGGCTCGTGCAAGATCGCGCTGACCGGCTATCCGCAGGGCCTGCCGAGCTGGGAGGTGCGCGGCGGCGTCAGGTCGCTCAGCGAAGTGCGTTTCTGGAAGGAATACGACATCATCCTCAAGGGCTTCATCGACTTCTACCGCGCCTTCTTCGGCCAGGTGTCGACGCGCAACTCGCCGATGCCGCGCGACATCCACTTCCCCGAGCTGGTCAAGGCGCGCCTGCTGTTCGACAACGATTTCCTCAAGGCGGCGAAGATGGTGCGCGACCGCTGCATCAAGGACGCCAAGTACGCCAACGCGATCCGCTGGCAGCCGGCCTTCAAGCAGCTGATCTACCGCAACGACGAAGGCAAGCTGATCGTGACGATCAGCCAGAACTCGATCGGCAACGCGATCACCGAACTGCTCGGCGTGGTGGTGAACCGCCGCCCCGACGCCGAAGCCTACGCGAGGGCCGAACCGGAACTGCTGGAACAGCTGCTGGAAGTGCGCCGCCGCCTCGTCAGCGCCGACCTCGGCGAGGGCATCGCCACGGCGCAGTGGGCGGCGGCCTGATCAGGATCGATTAAGCCGGGGCGGCAGCGTTGGGCGCGGCGCCCGGCGAACTGTCGCCGGCAGTCGGCTTCGGCGGCGCCGCGGACGGCTTGGGCGCGCGCGGCGGCTTGCCGGCCATGATGTCGTTGATCTGCTCGGCGTCGATGGTCTCCCATTCGAGCAGCGCCTTGGTCATCGCCTCGACCTTGTCGCGGTTCTCCTCGAGCAGGCGGCGCGCCAGCGCGTACTGTTCGTCGATGATGCGGCGGATCTCGGCATCGACCTTCTGCATCGTCGCCTCGGAGACGTTCTTGTGCGTGGTGATCGAGCGGCCGAGGAATATTTCGCCCTCCTCCTCGCCATAGACCATCGGGCCGAGCGTGTCCGACATGCCCCATTGCGTCACCATGCGGCGCGCCAGGTCGGTCGCGCGCTGGAAGTCGTTCGACGCGCCGGTGGTCATCTGATGCATGAAAATTTCCTCGGCGAGGCGGCCGCCGAACAGCACGCAGATGGTGTTCAAAAGACGCTCGCGGTCCTGGCTGTAGCGATCCTCGGTCGGCAACTGCATGGTCAC
The DNA here is from genome assembly GCA_002347285.1 of Rhodocyclaceae bacterium UBA2250. Taxonomy (GTDB): domain Bacteria; phylum Pseudomonadota; class Gammaproteobacteria; order Burkholderiales; family Rhodocyclaceae; genus Sulfuricystis. The sequence continues at coordinate 1,221 of DDXW01000054.1, forward strand.
ACCCAACGCGCGGCCGCGCGGGATGATCGTCACCTTGTGCACCGGGTCGGTCTTCGGCAGCAGCTTGGCGACCACGGCGTGACCGGACTCGTGATAGGCGGTGTTGCGGCGCTCTTCCTCGGGCATCACCATCGAGCGGCGCTCGGCGCCCATCATGATCTTGTCCTTGGCGCGCTCGAAGTCTTCCATGTCGACGAGGCGCTTGTTGGCGCGTGCGGCGAACAGCGCCGCCTCGTTGACGAGGTTGGCGAGGTCGGCGCCGGAGAAGCCGGGGCAGCCGCGCGCCAGCACGGACGCATCGACGTCCGGCGCCAGCGGCACCTTGCGCATGTGCACTTTCAGGATCTGCTCGCGGCCGCGGATGTCGGGCAGCGGCACCACCACCTGGCGGTCGAAGCGGCCCGGACGCAGCAGCGCCGGGTCGAGCACGTCGGGACGGTTGGTGGCGGCGATGACGATCACGCCCGCCGAGGCCTCGAAGCCGTCCATCTCGACCAGCAGCTGGTTGAGGGTCTGCTCGCGCTCGTCGTTGCCGCCGCCGAGGCCGGCGCCGCGCTGGCGGCCGACCGCGTCGATCTCGTCGATGAAGATGATGCAGGGCGCGGCCTTCTTGGCCTGCTCGAACATGTCGCGCACGCGCGCCGCGCCGACGCCGACGAACATCTCGACGAAGTCGGAGCCGGAGATCGAGAAGAACGGCACCTTGGCCTCGCCGGCGATGGCGCGCGCCAGCAGCGTCTTGCCGGTGCCGGGCGAGCCGACCATCAGCACGCCGCGCGGGATGCGGCCGCCGAGTTTCTGGAACTTGGACGGATCGCGCAGGAAGTCGACCAGTTCGGAAACCTCCTCCTTGGCCTCGTCGCAGCCGGCTACGTCGGCGAAGGTCACCGTGTTGGTGTTCTCGTCGAGCACGCGCGCGCGGCTCTTGCCGAACGAGAAGGCGCCGCCGCGCCCGCCGCCCTGCATCTGGCGCATGAAGAAAATCCACACCCCGATCAGCAGCAGCATCGGGAACCAGGAGACGAAAATGCTCATGAGGAAGGACTGCTCCTCCTCGGGCTTGGCGACCACCTGGACGTTGTATTTGAGCAGGTCGGAGACCATCCACAGGTCGGCCGGCGCGTAGGAAGTGATCTTCTTGCCCTCGATCGTCGTCGCGTCGAGCGTGCGGCCCTGGATCACCACCTTGGCGATGCGGCCCTGCTTCACCTCGTCGAGGAAGGCCGAATAGTCCATGGTGCTCTGCGCGGCCTGGCGCGTGTTGAACTGGTTGAACACCGTCATCAGCACGATGCCGATCACCAGCCAGATGGCCATGTTTTTGAATAGGTTGTTCAAGAGTCTGCCTCTCTTCTCTCGGTTGGGACTGCTAACTGCCTCATTCTATGTCAATTACCGCTTCTTACGGGCCAGCAGGTACAACTCGGCGCTGCGATCCCGCGACGCCGCCGGCTTGCGCGTCGCCAGCGTCTCGAAGGCCGCCTGCAGCGCCTGGCGCAGCTCCATGAAACCGGCGCCCTGAAAGACCTTGACCAGCAAATCGCCGCCAGGTTTCAAATTCTGTCGCGCGAAATCGAGGGTCAGCTCGGCCAGATACATCACCTGGGCGCTGTCGGTCGCCGCGATACCCGTCATATTGGGGGCCATGTCCGACAAAACAAGGTCGACCGGCCGCCCCGCCAGCGCCGAGTTGAGGCGCTCCAGCACGGCGTCCTCGCGGAAATCGCCCTGGATGAACTCGACCCCCGCCAGCGGTTCGAAATCGAGCAGGTCGAGCGCGATCAGCCGGCCGCCGGGCTGGATGCGCTTCACCGCATACTGGCACCAGCTGCCCGGCGTCGCTCCCAGATCGACGACGACCATGCCGGGTTTCAGCAATTTGTCCTTCTCGTCGATCTCCGCGAGCTTGAACACCGCGCGCGCGCGCCACCCTTCCTTCTGTGCCTGCTGCACGTAGGGATCGTTGACGTGCTCGTGCATCCACGCCTTGCTCTTCTTCTTCTGTCTGGTCGTCCAGCTCATCTGGTCTAGAATCCGCAAATGATCGAATTATCGCCCACCGAGCGCCGCGCGCTGCGCGCCGCCGCGCACCACCTGAACCCGACCGTCGCCATCGCCGGCAACGGCCTGACCGCCAACGTCCTCAAGGAAATCGACCTTTCGCTCAAGTCGCACGAGCTGATCAAGGTCAAGCTCCACGGCATCGAGCGCGACGACCGGGCCGCCCTGCTCACCGAAATCTGCACCGAACTCGGCTGCGCCCCGGTGCAGAACATCGGCAACATCCTCGTCCTGTGGCGACCCAAACCGGAAGGCGAGGAGGAAGCGAAGCCGCGCCGCCGCCGCGCCGCCGCGCCGAAGACCAAGAAACAGGCCGCCGCCGCGCTCGAGAAAAAGGCGCGCAAGAAGTAAGTCGCCCGGCCGCCGCTCCGCCAGCGCCGAATTTCTAAGCCGGCGGCGCGTCGTGCCCTGAATCCCCGAAGGCGAGCTGCTTGAGGCGGAACAGCTCGTCGCGCGCGGCGGCGGCCTGCTCGAACTCCAAGTTCTTCGCGTGTTCCTGCATGGCCTTCTCGAGACGCTTGATCTCGCGCGCCAGCGCCTTCTCGCTCATCGCCTCGTAGCGCGCCTGCTCCTCGGCCGCCTTGAGATCGGTGACGGCGATCTCGTGGTCGTAGACACCGTCGATGATGTCCTTGATGCGCTTCTTGACGCCCACCGGCGTGATGCCGTTCTCAACGTTGTAGGCGAGCTGTTTCTGCCGGCGGCGTTCGGTCTCGGCGATGGCGCGTTTCATCGAGTCGGTCATCCGGTCGGCGTAGAGGATCGCCGTGCCGTTGAGGTGGCGCGCGGCGCGGCCGATGGTCTGGATCAATGAGCGCTCGGAGCGCAGGAAGCCTTCCTTGTCGGCGTCGAGGATCGCGACCAGCGAGACCTCGGGGATGTCGAGGCCCTCGCGCAGCAGGTTGATGCCGACCAGCACGTCGAACACGCCGAGCCGCAGGTCGCGGATGATTTCGACGCGTTCGACGGTATCGATGTCGGAGTGCAGGTAACGCACCTTGACGCCGTTGTCGGCGAGGAATTCGGTGAGCTGCTCGGACAGCCGCTTGGTCAGCGTGGTGACGAGCACGCGCTCCTCGACCGCGATGCGCTTCTTGATCTCGGCCAGCAGGTCGTCGACCTGCGTGCTGGCCGGCCGCACCTCGAGCACCGGATCGACGAGGCCGGTCGGCCGCACCACCTGCTCGACCACCTGGCCCTGATGCGCCTGCTCGTAGTTGGCCGGCGTCGCCGAGACGAAGACGGTCTGCGGCATCAGCCCCTCGAACTCCTCGAACTTGAGCGGCCGGTTGTCGAGCGCCGAGGGCAGGCGGAAACCGTAGTTGACGAGATTTTCCTTGCGCGAGCGGTCGCCCTTGTACATCGCGCCGACCTGCGGGATCGTCACGTGCGACTCGTCGATGAACATGATCGCGTCCTGCGGCAGATAGTCGTAGAGCGTCGGCGGCGGCTCGCCGGCTTTGCGGCCGGACAGATGGCGCGAATAGTTTTCGATGCCCTTGCAGAAGCCGATCTGGTCGAGCATCTCGATGTCGAAGCGGGTACGCTGCTCGATGCGCTGCGCTTCGACCAACTTGTTTTCCGCGTAGAAGAATTCGGTGCGTTCCCTGAGTTCCTTCTTGATCTTCTCGATGGCTTGCACCACGGTGCCGCGCGGCGTGACGTAGTGGCTCGACGGGAACACCGTGAAGCGGCCGAGCCGTTGTTTCGTGTGGCCGGTGAGCGGATCGAACAGCGTCAGCGCCTCGACCTCGTCGTCGAACAAGGTCACACGCAGCGCGCTCTCGGCGTTCTCGGCCGGGAAGATGTCGATCACGTCGCCGCGCACGCGGAAGGTGCCGCGGTGGAAGTCCATCTCGTTGCGCTCGTACTGCATCTCCGACAGCCGCCGGATGATCTCGCGCTGGCCGAGCTTTTCGCCTTCGCGCAGGTGCAGGATCATCGCGTGGTAGTCGACCGGGTCGCCGATGCCGTAGATCGCCGAGACGGTGCACACGATCACCACGTCGCGCCGCTCCAGCAGCGACTTGGTGGCGGAGAGGCGCATCTGCTCGATGTGCTCGTTGATCGCCGAGTCCTTCTCGATGAACAGGTCGCGCGCGGGAACGTAGGCCTCGGGCTGGTAGTAATCGTAGTAGGAGACGAAGTATTCGACCGCGTTCTCGGGGAAGAACTCGCGGAATTCGGCGTAGAGCTGCGCCGCCAGCGTCTTGTTGTGGGCCAGCACCAGCGCCGGTCGGCCCAGCCGCGCGATCACGTTGGCCATCGTGTAGGTCTTGCCCGAACCGGTGACGCCCAGCAGCGTCTGGAAGCTCAGGCCGTCATTCACGCCCTCGGTCAGCAGCCGGATCGCCTCGGGCTGGTCGCCGGCCGGCGGGAACGGCTCGTGCAGGCGGAACGGACTGCCGGGAAACGTTACAACTTCTTCATTCACAAGAAAGAAACGACTTCGATCAATGGGCACCCCCGGCCGGATAGTGCCTGAGGCGTCGGTACAGCGTGTTGCGGCTGATGCCGAGGCGACGTGCGGCTTCAGACATGTTGCCCTGGCTGGCGGCGAGCGCACGCTGCATCGCCGCCTGCGACAGATGCTGGAGATTGTCGGTGGACGGGACGGCATTAGACACGGGAAGCACAGGTCGGCGCAACTCGTCGACCAGGTCATCGGGGAGGCATTGCCAGTCGATGTGCGTTTCCTCATCCCCCAGCAAGGCACAGGCGGTACGCAGGGCATTGGCGAGCTGGCGCAGATTGCCGGGCCAGGCGTAGGCGGCAAAGGCAGCAGCAACCGCAGGCGACAGGCCAACGGTACGCTCGGGGGCGATCTCGGCAAGCATGCGCGCGACGAGGGCGGCGAAGTCGGCGCGTTCGCGCAGGGCCGGCAACATCAGCGTCAGGCCGTTGATGCGATAGTAGAGGTCGGCGCGAAAACGACCGGCAGCCATCTCGGCCTTGAGGTCGCGGTGTGTCGCGCAGATCAGTTCAAAATCGACGGGTACCGGCCGGTCGCCGCCGACGGGCACCACCTCGCGCTCCTGCAGCACGCGCAACAGCCGCGCCTGCTGGACGAGCGGCATGTCGCCGATCTCGTCGAGAAACAGCGTACCACCGTGGGCAGCGCGAATGCGGCCGGGGCTGCCTTCCCTGCGCGCGCCGGTAAAGGCACCCGGCATATGGCCGAACAATTCGGCCTCGATAAGATTTTCCGGCAGCGTCGCACAATTCACCGCAACGAAGGGTTTGGCGCGGCGCGGGCCGGAAGCATGGCAGGCCTTGGCAAAAAGTTCCTTGCCAGCGCCCGATTCGCCTTGCAGCAGCAGCGCGATGGGCTTGCCGAGCACGCGGCGCGCCTTGTCGATGGCGACCTGCAGCCGTGCGTCGCCCGTATCGAGGGCGGCCAGCGCATCAGGCGGCGCGGCGGGGGCGGCGTGGCTCGGTGGCACGTAAATGTGCCGCGCCGTACGGCCCGGTTCGACGCGCACATGCAGGCGGGCGCCGTCGCGGCGCGCCGTGGGCAGGGGCTCGCCGCCGTGGCGACGTCCCCAGTCGACGAGATCGGCCGGACGCAGTTGCAGCACGCGTGCGATCGGTGTGGCGCCCAGGTCGGCGGGCGCGAGACCGAGAAGCGCCAGTCCGGCTGGATTGGCGCCGACGATCCAGCCGTCATCGGAGAGAGCAACGACGCCCTCAGCGACGGTACCGATACCTTCGGCGAGCGGATGAAAACGCAGGCGCAGGACCTCGCCGTGACGCGCGTCGAACAGGCGGTTTTCGATCATCTGCGCCGCGGCGCGCACCAGGCCAAAGGTATGCGGATGGCGGCCGCGCTGGTCGCCGGAGATGTCGAGCACGCCGAGCAGTCGGCCGTCAGGCGCGCTCACCGTGGCGGCGGCGCAGGTGAGGAAGCCGTTGCGGTCGAGGTAGTGCTCGGCGCCATGCACGACCACCGGACCGCCCTCGGCGAGCGCCGTGCCGATGGCGTTGGTGCCGCGATGGCGTTCATGCCAGGAAGCACCCGGCATCAGCGCAACGCGTTCGGCACGATCGACGAAGTCGGGATCGCCCAGCGTCTGCAGCAGCATGCCGCGATCGTCGGCGAGGATCACCATGCTGCCGGAGTCGCGCGTCTGGGCGTGCAGGTATTCCATCACCGGCCGGGCATGAGCGACCAGTTCGCGCTGACGCTCGGCCGCGCGCAGTACAGCGCGACCGTCAAGCAACGGTGCATCGGGCAGGCGGCCAACAGGAATCAGGCCGGCTTCTCGGCATCGACGCCAGGATCGCGCGACAATGGGCGCCACCAGCTCGGCAGACGGCGTCTCGTCGCGTTCGACCAGCAGATGACGCGCCTGACGCAGGGCCGCGCCCGTAGGCATGGACAGCATCTCAACTCCTCCGGATATCGACTCGTCCGTGCAGGACGGCCTTTGTTATGCCTGTCACGATACGCGTGCGCACCGGCCTGCGCAAGGGTTCCGCGGGAAATGCCCGGAGGACTGTGTCAAATCGTGACAGCGTGCCGAAACGACACGTCCCGCCCTTCGGCGCGAAGATCCGCCAGCTCGTGCATGAGTCATTTAAAATCAATATGTTGAAAAATTGCACCTGATTGGCATGCTCTCTGCCTATGGAAGGGCAGGCCTGGCCGTCCGCCAGCTGCCGCTTACATCACAACAGGAGGAGAGTCACATGATTTATGCCGCACCCGGCGCCGCCGGCGCCAAGATCCAATACAAGGCCCAATACGACAACTTTATCGGCGGCAAGTGGACGCCGCCCGCCAAGGGCCAGTATTTCGACGTGGTCACGCCGATCAACGGGAAGCCTTACACCAAGGCGGCCCGCTCGACGGCGGAGGACATCGAGCTGGCGCTCGATGCCGCCCATGCCGCCGCCGACAAGTGGGGCAAGACCTCGCCGACCGAGCGCGCCAACCTCCTGCTCAAGATCGCGGACCGCATCGATGCCAACCTCGAACTGCTCGCCTACGCCGAGACGGTGGACAACGGCAAGCCGATCCGCGAAACGCTGGCCGCCGACATTCCCCTCTCGTCGGATCATTTCCGCTATTTCGCCGGCTGTGTGCGTGCGCAGGAAGGCGGCATCAGCGAGATCGACCATACCACGGTGGCCTACCATTTCCACGAGCCGCTCGGCGTCGTCGGCCAGATCATCCCCTGGAACTTCCCGATCCTGATGGCGGCGTGGAAGCTCGCCCCCGCGCTCGGTGCCGGCAACTGCGTGGTGCTGAAGCCCGCCGAGTCGACGCCGATCTCGATCCTGATTCTCGTCGACCTGATCGCCGACCTGCTGCCGCCGGGCGTGCTCAACATCGTCAACGGTTATGGCCGCGAGGCCGGCATGCCGCTCGCCACCAGCAAGCGGATAGCGAAAATCGCCTTCACCGGCTCGACGACCACGGGCCGCATCATCGCCCAATCCGCCGCCAACAACCTGATCCCCGCCACGCTCGAACTCGGCGGCAAGTCGCCCAACATCTTTTTCGAGGATGTCATGGCGGCCGACGACGGCTTCCTCGACAAGGCCATCGAAGGTCTCGTGCTGTTCGCCTTCAACCAGGGCGAGGTCTGCACCTGTCCCTCCCGCGCGCTGATCCAGGAATCGATCTACGACAAATTCATGGAGCGCTGCCTGAAGCGCATCGCCGCCATCAAGCAAGGCAACCCGCTCGATACCGAGACCATGATGGGCGCGCAGGCTTCCAAGGAACAGCTGGCCAAGATCGAGTCCTACCTCAAGCTGGGCGTGGAGGAAGGCGCCCAGGTGCTGATCGGCGGCGACCGCGCCAGCCTCGGCGGCGAACTCGGCGGCGGCTACTACGTGCAGCCGACCCTGTTCAAGGGCCACAACAAGATGCGCATCTTCCAGGAGGAAATCTTCGGCCCGGTGCTGGCCGTGACCACCTTCAAGGACGAGGCCGAGGCCCTGGCAATCGCCAACGACACCCTCTACGGCCTCGGCGCCGGCGTGTGGAGCCGCAACGGCAACGTCGCGTACCGCATGGGCCGCGCCATCAAGGCCGGCCGCGTGTGGACCAACTGCTACCACGCCTATCCGGCACATGCGGCCTTCGGCGGCTACAAGGAGTCCGGCATCGGCCGCGAAACACACAAGATGATGCTCGACCACTACCAGCAGACCAAGAACCTGCTGGTCAGCTACGCCGAGCAGAAACTCGGGTTCTTCTGAACGCGCCGCTGCAGCGCAAGACATCCGTAACATTCCTCCTCCGCGCAACGCGGATTCGGGGGTGGGGCCATGCGGTCCCGCCCCCGCTTTTCCCGGGAGCCGTCCATGGTCGAAAGAGTCGTCGTCACCCCCGCCGCCCTCGAACTCATCGCCTTGCTCAAGGAGAAGCACGGCGACCGGCTGATGTTCCACCAGTCCGGCGGCTGCTGCGACAACAGCGCCGCCAACTGCCTGCTGGTCGGCGAAATCACCATCGGCCCCGGCGACCTGCACCTCGGCGACATCGGCGGCTGCCCCTTCTACATCGGCAAGGCCCAGTACGAGACCTGGCAGCACACCCAGCTCATCATCGACGTCATCGACGCCCACGGCGGCGGCACCTTCTCCCTCGATGGGCCGGAGGGCAAGGCCTTCCATACGCGCTCGCGGGTATTCAGCACAGAAGAACTGGCGGAACTGGCGCAGGAACAAGCAGCATCGTAAAAAGTCGGCGATGGCAGGGCGGCGCCAGGGAGAGGGGATTCGACTATCATTGCGGGTGCAAATTCCACCCATCTTTTCCGGAGCCTTGCCCAAATGAGCACTTCCCTTTTCGCCAGCGTCGAAATGGCCCCCCGCGACCCGATCCTGGGCCTCAACGAAGCCTACAACGCCGAAACCAACCCCGCCAAGGTGAACCTCGGCGTCGGCGTCTACTTCGGCGACGACGGCAAGATCCCGCTGCTGGCCGCCGTCAAGACCGCCGAGAAGGCCCGCCTCGAAACCCAGCCGCCGCGCGGCTACCAGCCGATCGAAGGCACGCCGGCCTACAACGGCGCCGTGCAGAACCTGCTGTTCGGCAAGGATAGCGATCTGCTGGCCGCCGGCCGCGCCATCACCTGCCAGTGCCTCGGCGGCACCGGCGCGCTCAAGGTCGGCGCCGACTACCTCAAGCGCCTGCTGCCCGACGCCACCGTCTACATCTCCGACCCGAGTTGGGAGAACCACCGCGCCCTGTTCGAGGCCGCCGGCTTCCCGGTCAAGGACTACGCCTACTACGACGCCGCCACCCGCGGCGTGAACTTCGCCGGCATGAAGGCCGCGCTGGCCGCGATGCCCGCCAAGAGCATCGTCGTGCTGCACGCCTGCTGCCACAACCCGACCGGCGCCGACCTGACCGCCGCCCAGTGGCAGGAAGTCGTGGCCGCCGTCAAGGAGAAGAACCTCGTCGCCTTCATCGACATGGCCTACCAGGGCTTCGCCGACGGCATCAAGCAGGACGCCGTCGCCCTCGACCTGTTCGCCGCCTCCGGCCTGCAGTTCTTCGTTTCCAGCTCGTTCTCCAAGTCGTTCTCGCTCTACGGCGAGCGCGTCGGCGCGCTGACCATCGTCACGGCGAGCAAGGACGAATCGGCCCGCGTGCTGTCCCAGGTCAAGCGCGTGATCCGCACCAACTACTCGAACCCGCCCACCCACGGCGGCGCCGTCGTCGCGGCCGTGCTCTCCAGCCCAGAGCTGCGCCAACTGTGGGAAGACGAACTGGCCGGCATGCGCAACCGCATCCGCGCGATGCGCAACAGCCTGGTCGAGAAACTCGCCGCGAATGGCGCCAACGGCTTCGAGTTCATCAACGTCCAGCGCGGCATGTTCTCCTACACCGGCCTGTCGGCCGCGCAGGTGGAGAAGATGCGTGCCGAGTACGGCATCTACGCCGTCGGCACCGGCCGCATCTGCGTCGCCGCGCTCAACACCAAGAACATCGACTACGTGGCGAAGGCCATCGCGAGCGTGCTCAAGTAAGGCTATAATGCGCGCCTCTATCGGGCGGTTAGCTCAGCGGTAGAGCACTGCCTTCACACGGCAGGGGTCACTGGTTCGATCCCAGTACCGCCCACCAAATAAAACGCCAGCGCAATGCTGGCGTTTTTGTTTTCGGCCGCCGGCTTTCGAAGGGTTTCCTCCCGCTTATTCAATAATCACGGTTGCGGGGAGTAGCTGAAAATACTGAGATATGCGAAACTTACTTAAGCATTTCGGCTATATTTCGGTTGCGATGAGCGAGACTACGGCCCAGCAGCTGTATCAGGATATCGACTACCTCGGTAGCGCGAGCGCCTTTGCCGGCGAGATGCTCGCCACCCTCAACAAGGGCACGCTGTTCGACGTGTTCTACCACTACGAGATCGAGGAGCTGTGCCAGTTCATGCATTGCTTCAGCGCGCCGGCGGGTACGGTGCTGCTCAAGGAAGGCGAGGAAGGCGACCACCTGATCATCATCATGGCGGGCAAGGTCGAAGTGCGCAAGCACGACCTCGCCGGCAAGGTGCAAAGCATCGCCGCGGTCGGCCAGGGCAGCGTGCTCGGCGAGATGTCGCTGATCGACGGCGAGCACCGGTTCGCCAGCTGCATCGCCGTGGAACCGACCATGTTCGCCGTTTTGTCGCGCACCGACCTGAACGAAATCATGGCCCTGCATCCACGGCTGGCCAACAAGTTCCTGATCATGCTGCTGCAGATGATGGTGAGCCGCCTGCGCGACACCGGCATGCGCGTCTTTTCCTTCACCAAGCTGATCGTTTAACCCCGCTCAGACGAGGTCGATCGCCGTTCAGGCCGGCTGCGCGCCATTGGCGCACCAGCGCAGATACGCCTCGAATCCGCCTTCGGCGCGGTTGCCTACCTCGAAGCGCGCGCCGTGCAATTCGGCGATCCTGCGAACGATGGCGAGCCCGAGGCCGCTGCCCTCGGCGGTGTTGTCACGGCCGCGGTAGAAGCGCTCGATCAGCTTGGGCAACTCCTCGACCGGCACGCCAGGGCCGTCGTCGGCCACCCCCAGCAGCGGTTCGCCGTGTTCCATACGGGCAAACACGGTAACGGTGCTGGCAGCCGGCGTGTAGCGCAGGGCGTTGTCGATCAGGTTGCGTAGCGCGGCCGCCAGCAGATCGTGATCGCCGGCGACCGTCAGCGCCTCCGCCAGCGTCTCGAGGCGCACGGCCTGCTCCACGCCGGGTTCGGCGGCGGTCGCGTCGACCGCTTCGCGCGCCAACTCGACAAGGTCGACTGGCTGCGGATCCGGTAGTCGGGCCAGCGGGTCAAGACGCGCCAGCCGCAGCAACTGCTCGACCAGACGCGTGGCGCGATCCGCCCCGGCGACCACCTGCTGCAACGCATGGCGCTGCACCTCAGCCGAAGGGCTGGCGAGGGCCACCTGCGCCTGCACGCGCACCGCCGCCAGCGGCGTGCGCAACTCGTGGGCTGCGTCAGCGGTAAAGCGCCTCTCGTTCTCGAGCGTTGCGCCGAGCCGCAGTAGCAGTCGGTTCAACTCGGCCACCAGCGGTTGTGCCTCGCGTGGCACATTTGCATGTCCGAGCGGCTCGAGGTTCTCCGACGAGCGCGCCGAAGCCTGCGCAGCGAGGTCGTCGAGCGGCTTGAGCCCGCGCCGCACCGAGAAGTAGATCAGCCCGATCAGCACAGGAATGAACAGGCCGAGCGGCACCACCGTCTTGACGGCGATCTCGAGCGCCTCCTTGTCGCGCAACCGGTTTGACTGGATCACCTGAATGCGGTCGCCGCACGGCGTCACCAGCACCAGGCTGCGCCAGTTTTCACCGCCGTGGCCGACGTCCGCGTAGCCGAGCTTGTCGTCGATGGGCCGGTCCGGCCCGTTCAAGGAACGCGCCACCACGCGTCCATCGGCACCGACCACCTGGAACTCGAGGGTCAGCGAGTTTCTGCCCTTGCGCACGCCGCGCAACTGCGCCGTTTCAGCGGCAACGTCGGCAAGAGATTCCGGCGCATGGACCGCCCCCGACAGCAACAGCGCGGCCGATTGCGCGAGCTGACTGTCCATGAGCTCGCGTACGTCATGGCTCGCCTGGTTGTAGCTGAACGCCCCCGCCAAAGCCCAGATCGCCAGCGTGGCGACCGAGACCAGGCGCACCAGCCGCAGGCGCAGCGAACCGGCGGGGCGGGCGAACAGCGTGGTCATGCGCCCTCGCCCAGCTGGTAGCCGAGCCCGCGCACGGTGCGGATGAAGTCAGGACCGAACTTCTTGCGCAAGCGATGGATATACACCTCGACGGTATTGCTCTCCGCCTCCTCGCCCCAAGCGTAGAGGCTTTCCTCGAGTTGCGCGCGCGTACGCACGCGGTTCTTGTGGCCGAGCAGGTCATGCAGCAGCGCATACTCGCGCGCCGAGAGGGTCACCGGCTGACCGCCGCGCGTCACGCGTTTGGTCGCAGGATCGAGCGTCACGCCGGCATGCTCGAACGTCGGGCTGGCCGCTCCGCCTGCGCGGCGCAGCAGCGCGCGCAGGCGCGCCTGCAGTTCCGGCAGGTCGAAGGGCTTGGTCAGGTAGTCGTCGGCACCGGCATCGAGTCCGGCGACCTTGTCGGCGCTGGTATCGCGCGCGGTAAGGATCAGTACCGGCAACAGGCTGCCGCGGCCGCGCAACTCGCGCAGCAGGGTCAGCCCGTCGCGCCGCGGCAGGCCGAGATCGAGCACGCAGGCGTCGTAGGCGTGATCCTGCAGCGCATTGCGCGCCGCCTCGCCGTCGCGCACCCAGTCGACCGCATAGTCGGCCAGCCTGAGGCCGGCGCGAATGCCGTCGCCCAGCAGTCCATCATCCTCGACCAACAGTACCCGCAATTACTTCTGTTCCTTGTTTAGTTTGTCCAGCAGTGTCTGGATTTCCAGACGGCGGCCCGTGTCGGCCAGTTCGCGGCCCGGACGCGGCGGCGCCTTCAGCGCCGCTTCGAGATGGGCGCGGGCCTCCTTGGTGCGGTCACGCTCGGCCAGATACTCGCCGTAAAAGAAATTCGGGTCAATACCGTTCGGATTGATGGCCAGCGATTTCTTGAAGTAATCCTCGGCGCGTTCCTTGTCGCCGAAGCCGATCGGCCAGCCCGGCACCTTGGCATAGAGCGTCGCCAGGCTGGTGTAGGCCGAACCGCTCAGCGCCTTGTCGTTGATCTTGAGCGCCTCGTCGAGGCGCTCGCGCGCCTCCTTGACGAGGGACAACGCGCCGAGACCGCCCTTGGCGCCCGCCTCGCTGGACAGGACGATGCCCTCCCAGATCAGCGCTTCGGCGCTGCCGGGATTGCCCTCGACCAGCTTGCGTGCCTGCAAGGCAAGCGCACGATACTGCTCGGCCTGTAGCTTCTCCGGCTGGCGGTACTTGATCTCGGCCCAGCGGTCCTGGATCGGCCGAACCAGTTCGTCGGGGGCCATGGCCTGGGCCAAGCCGACAGTGGCGAACGCCAGGGTGGCGGCGGCGAGCTTGAGATTGCGGATCAGTTTGTTCATGGAAGTTTCCTATCTGTTTCAGGGGGTATGGGCGAAACGCTTGACCACCGGCAGCTTGCCGGACAGCCCGCGATCGATCAGGGATGGCGCGATGCCGTTGAGCCAGGCGAACAGCCGCTCCGGGAAGCCGAAGTGGCGCTCGCCGCGCTCGCAGCGCAGGGCCGCGACCATCTGCGTCGCGACCGTGGCGGCGCTGTCGGCGCGGTGGCCGAGCGCGCGGTTGAGCGCGACCATGGAATCGCTGTTGAGCGGTGTGTCGATGGCGCGCGGTGCGAAGTGGATCACCGCGATGCGGGTGTCGGCCAACTCGCGGCGCAGCGCCTGCGAGAAGCCGCGCAGGCCGGCCTTGGCCGCCGAATAGGCGGCGAAGCCGGGAAACGGCAGGCTGCCGAAGGTCGAACCGATGTTGACGACTGCCGCCTCGGGCTGCGCCTTGAGTAGCGGCAGCAGCGCATGGGTCAGGCGCAGCGGCGCCGCCAGGTCGGTGGCCAGCACCTGCGCGACGGTATCCCACGCCTGGGCGTCGAACAGCCCGAAGTTGCCGATGCCGGCGTTGTTGATCAGCACGTTGACACCGAACTCGCGCGTCGCGCCAGCCACGGCGGCGATGCCCTCGGGACGCGTCAAGTCGGCGCGCACGCTCGAGCTAAGGGTCGGCAGCGAGCCGCTCAGTTCGGCCAGCCGGGCGTTGTCGCGGCCGGCGAGCAGCAGTTGCGCGCCGGCGGCGGACAGCTGGCGGGCGAGTTCCCGGCCGAGGCCGCCGGTGGCGCCGGTCAGCAGGATGCGGGCATTCTTCAATTGCATGAGGTCTCCTTCCAGCCGGGCAGTGCCCGGAAAATGTCGCCGTAGAGGCGGTAGAAGATGCGCGCGCAGCGCAGCACCTCGGCCTGGTCATCGGCCGTCATCTTGTCGAGCAGGTTGGCGAGGTGGCGTGTGTGTTCCTGGTCGAGGGTGCCGTGCGAACGCAGGTAGGAAAACGCCGCGTCCGGCAGGCCGAGCGCCTGCTGGATGCGGTCCGCCGCCGCGAGGGCCAGCGCGACGCTGGTGCCCTCGAGGACGAACACCATGCCGAAGAAGCCGGCCGGGTTGCCGCGGTTCACCAGGTCGTAGGCGTAGGCCACCATCAGCTCGGCCGGCAGTTCGGGCGCGCTGGCGCGCACGGCGGCCGCGTCGCCCCCGGCGGCGGCGATGTCGTTGAGGATCCACTCCTCGTGGCCGATCTCCTCCTCGATGTACTCGGCGACGGCGCGGCGCAGCCAGGCCAGCCGTTCCGGCAGGCGGCCGCCGAGCAGCATCAGCAGCGGCGTGGTGTGGCGCACGTGGTGGTAGGCCTGGCCGAGGAAGGCCAGGTAGCTGGCACGCGTGACGCGCCCCTGCAGGCAGTCGGCGATGATCGGCGCGCTCATCAGCGCCCGGCGTTCGGGCTCTGTCGCGGCGATCAATTGGTCATAGAACGACATCGGTGGGTTCCTCCCGGTGGTAGAGCGCCACCAGCGCGGCGGCGTGGAAATTGAGAATGGCGGTGCGCAGCGGCCGGCCGTTGCCGGTGGCCAGGCCGTTCTGCGGGCTGAAGGGCGCGGCGGCGATCCAGCCGCCGATCCGGGCGTAGTCGGGCAGCACGGCGTTCGCGCGGGTCACCGCGCGGGCCAGGTCCTCGCGGCCGGCGCCGGGCAGCGGCACCAGCACGCCGTGCAGCCAGGGCCGACTTTCGCCGGCGACCACCACCTGCATGATCTCGGGCTGCGCCAGCAGCACCGACTCGACCCATTCCGGCGCAATGTTGCGACCGAAGGAGGTCACGAGCAGGTTCTTGCGGCGGCCGGACAGGTGCAGATGTCCCTGCGCGTCGATATCGCCGAGGTCGCCGGTGGCGAACTCTCCCGCCTCGGCACTGCCGCCGAGGTAGCCGAGGAAGGCCGGCGTGGCGATGCGCAGTTCGCCCTCGACCACGCGCACGACGGCATGGCCGAGCGGGCGGCCGACGCCGTCGCCGTCGTCGCCAGGCCGGTTGAGACTGACTGCCGAGCCGCACTCGGTGAGGCCGTAACCCTGATAGGCCGGCAGGCCGAGGGCGCGGGCGCGGGCCAGCAAGCCCGCATCGACGCGCGCGCCGCCGACGGCGGCATAACGCAGCGCCGTCGGCGCGCGCGTGCCGGTCACCGCGAGGTATTGCGTCCAGGCCTTGAGCAACTCGGGCACGAGGATCACGCTGCCGGGCTTCGACATCGTCGCGGCGCGCTGCAGCGCTGCCGGATCGAAACCGGCCATTCCCGTCCAGCCGAGCGCCTGCAACGGGGACAGACGAACCTCGGCACCGAGCAGCAGCGGCGCATAGACGCCGGCCACGTTCTCGAGCAGCAGCGCCAGCGGCAGCACTGCAAGATGGCGGGCAATGCCGAGATCACCGAGCCGATCGGTCAAGGCAGTCGCGGTGGCGAGCAGACCGGCGGCGCTGAGGCAGACGCCCTTCGGCGCGCCGGTGCTGCCGGAAGTGAAGGAAAGCTTGGCGGTGCCGCGGGGCAGTGCGGCGGGAGCGACATCGCGACGCAACAGCACGAGCCCCTGCCATTCGCCTGCGGGCGCGAAGCCAAGCCCGAGCGTGGCGACGCGCGCCGGCTGGTCGGTCAGGAGCAAGTCGGCACCGGACGCCTGCAGGGCGTGCGCGAGTTGCGCGCCATTGAAGAAAGCCGGCAGCGGCAAGTGCACCATGCCGCTGTGCAGCGTTGCCAGGTCGGCGATCACCCAGGCGGGCCCGTTGTCGGCAAGCACCGCCAGCACCCGTCCGCCGGTCAGGCGCGCCGCGAAATCCTCGATCTCGCGCAGCAGCGCCGGCGCATCCCAGCTGCCGGCCGAGCCGTGCAGCACGGGCGTGCCGGCCGGCCGGGCCGCAAGGGAATCGAACAGCGGTGCGGCGCTCATGCGTGGCGGCCTGCAGCGCGCTCCAGCGCGAGGCGGATGCGGCCGGCGACGACGACGGGCCGGGTGTCGTAGTAGCGGCCCCAGTCGCGGGCGGCCGCGCCGAGACGCTCGGGATCGGCCTGCCCCAGGGCCAGCAGCGGCAGGCCGAGCCGCGCGAAGATGCCGATCAATTCCTGGGTGGCGGTGAAAACCACCCACTCGTGGCCGAGGCCATCGAGGTAGTCCGCCAGCGCCAGGATCACATGCACGCTGCCGCCCGCCTTGTCGGCAGCGAGGTTGCCGACCTCGACGATGCGCTCGCGGGCGACAGGCCGGTCGACGCGCCGGGCCAGCGCCTGCTCGACCGGCTCGTCGAGGTAGGACTCGAGGAACAGGCTGTCCGCGGCGGCGCTGCGCCAGCCGGTCGCGGCGACGATCTGCTCGCCCGATTCGATCAGCAGGAGGTTGGGGGCGAAGACGCTGACGCTCGCATCG
This sequence comes from Rhodocyclaceae bacterium UBA2250, assembly GCA_002347285.1. Classification (GTDB taxonomy): domain Bacteria; phylum Pseudomonadota; class Gammaproteobacteria; order Burkholderiales; family Rhodocyclaceae; genus Sulfuricystis. Next base: position 18,168 of record DDXW01000054.1, read on the forward strand.
TAATGGCGGAGGAATTTGTCGCGAATGAAGGCTTCGACCTCGGGGCGGCGCGGGGAGCGGGCGTCGACGTGCGAGATCCGGATGACGGAGTTGCGCGGCTGGAGCAATTTGCGTTGTGCGAAGGTCATGGCCGATGCGGGTGGTTGCGATGCCGCGCAGACTAGGGAGCCTTCCTTAAACCGGCCTTAATCCCGAAACGCGCAACTGCAATGGCTTTCCCGGCCAATTCTCGGCCAGGGCATGCCCGCATCGAACTAAAGGAGTAGAATCGCGCTATGCATAATGAATCCGTCCTGCCGCAGGCCAGCCGTTTCACAGACCTCGACCTGCATCTGTTCCACGAAGGCAGCCACACCCGCCTCTACGAGCGCCTCGGCGCCCACGCGGAAGTCCGCGACGGCGTGGCCGGCTGCCATTTCGCGGTCTGGGCGCCGAACGCCCATGCCGTCTCGGTGATGGGCGACTTCAACGGCTGGCACCGCCACAGCCACTGGCTGCAGCAGATGCACGCCGGCTCCGGCATCTGGGAAGGCTTCGTGCCCGGCGTCGCCGCCGGCCAGCGCTACAAGTTCCACATCGAGTCCGCCCTGCACGGCTACAAGGTCGACAAGGCCGACCCCTACGCCTTCGCCAGCGAGGTGGCGCCCGCCACGGGTTCCGTCGTCGCCGCGCTCGATTACACCTGGCACGACGACGACTGGCTGGCGCGGCGCAGGCACGCCAACGCGCTCGAAGCGCCGATCTCGGTCTACGAGGTGCACCTCGGCTCCTGGCGCCGCTCACCCGACGATCCCGGCAAGCCGCTCAGCTATCGCGACCTCGCGCCGCAGCTTGCCGACTACTGCGCCGAGATGGGCTTCACCCACGTCGAGCTGATGCCGGTGATGGAGCATCCGTTCTACGGCTCGTGGGGCTACCAGGTCACCGGCTACTTCGCGCCGACCTCGCGCTACGGTGGACCGCAGGACTTCATGTTCCTGATCGACCACCTGCACCAGCGCGGCATCGGCGTGATCCTCGACTGGGTGCCCTCGCACTTCCCCAACGACCAGCACGGTCTCGCCTATTTCGACGGCACGGCGCTCTACGAGCACGCCGATCCGCGCCAGGGCTACCACCCCGAATGGAGCAGCCAGATCTTCAACTACGGCCGCCACGAAGTGCGTTCGTTCCTGCTCTCGAGCGCGCTGTTCTGGCTCGACAAGTACCACATCGACGGCCTGCGCGTCGATGCGGTCGCCTCGATGCTCTACCTCGACTACGCGCGCAAGGAAGGCGAGTGGATTCCGAACGAGCACGGCGGGCGGGAGAACATCCATGCCATCCAGTTCCTGCGCCAGCTCAACGAGGCGGTGTATCGCGACTTCCCCGACACGCAGACCATCGCCGAGGAGTCGACCGCCTGGCCGATGGTGTCGCGTCCGACCTGGGTCGGCGGCCTCGGCTTCGGCATGAAATGGAACATGGGCTGGATGCACGATACCCTGGACTATTTCTCGCACGAACCGGTGCACCGCAAGTTCCATCACGACCAGATCACCTTCAGCATCTGGTATGCCTTCCACGAGAACTTCATGCTGCCGATCTCGCACGACGAGGTGGTGCACGGCAAGGGTTCGCTGGTCGGCAAGCTGCCGGGCGACGAGTGGCAGCGCTTCGCCAACCTGCGCCTGCTGCTCGGCTACATGTGGGCGCATCCGGGCAAGAAGCTGCTGTTCATGGGCAGCGAGTTCGGCCAGACGCGCGAATGGAACCACGACACCAGCCTCGACTGGCACCTGCTGCAATACTGGCCGCACGCCGGGGCGCAGGCGTGGCTGCGCGACCTCAACGGCGTTTACAAGAGCCGGCCTGCGCTGTTCGGCCGCGACTTCGGCAACGACGGCTTCGAGTGGATCGACTGCCACGACAGCGACGAGAGCGTGATCAGCTTCCTGCGCCGCGGGCCGCACGGCGAGACGATGCTGGTGGTGCTCAACGCCACGCCGGTGGTGCGCGAGAACTACCGCGTCGGCGTGCCGCACGGGGGATACTGGCGCGAAGCGCTCAACAGCGACGCTCCGCAATACGGCGGCAGCGGCCAGGGCAACGCCGGCGGCGTGACTGCCCAGGACTGGGCGCACCACGGCCGCCCGCATTCGCTGCTGCTGCGCTTGCCGCCGCTCGGCGCGCTGTTCTTCGAACCGGCTTGACCGACCCGGCGCCGCCTCACCAGCGCCGAGTTTTCAAACGGCAATAACGCGCCAGAGCGTCTTGCCCTTGCTTTCCTTGTCGATCTCGGCGAGCACTTGCTCGTGCTCGGCGATTTCCTCGGCGCTCGCGGCGAGCACGCGGATCGGCGGCCGTTCGCCGTGGGCGAAGGCGGCGATCTCGGCGCCGCCCGCCTCCAGATCCATCATCAGGCTCTCCTGGCCGCGCGTCATTGCGAGGTAGACCTCGGCGAGCAGTTCGGCGTCGAGCAGCGCGCCGTGCAGCTGGCGCCCGGAGTTGTCGATGCCGAACTCGCCGCACAGCGCATCGAGACTGTTCTTCTTGCCCGGCCGCAGGTCGCGCGCCATCCTGAGCGTGTCGGTGATGCTGTCGCAACCGCTCCGCAGCGGCTCGCGGCCGCACAGCGAGAACTCATTGTCGAGGAAGCCGACGTCGAAGGGCGCATTGTGGATGATCAGTTCGGCGCCGCACACGAACTCGAGCAGCTCGTCGGCGATCTCGGCGAACTTCGGCTTGTCGGCGAGGAACTCGTCGGTCAGGCCATGCACCGCCTGGGCGCCGGCGCCGATGGCGCGCTCCGGGTTCAGGTAGCGGTGGAAGCGCCGGCCGGTCAGCTTGCGGTTGAGCAGCTCGACGCAGCCGATCTCGATGACCCGCTCGCCCTGGCGCCATTCGAGGCCCGTGGTTTCGGTGTCCAGCACCACCTGGCGCAATTCGCTCATCGGCTCATTTCCCTTCCGTCTCGATCGCTTTTCTGGCGAGCGCATCGGCCCGCTCGTTCTCGGCGTGGCCGGCGTGGCCGCGCACCCACAGCCACTCGATCCTGTGCCCCGCGGCGGCGGCATCGAGCGCCTGCCACAGGTCGACGTTCTTCACCGGCTTGCGGTCGGCGGTCAGCCAGCCGCGCTTCTTCCAGCCGTGGATCCACTCGCTGATGCCCTTCTGGACGTACTGCGAGTCGGTGTGCACGCGCGCCGCGACGGGCCGCTTCAGCGCGCGCAGCGCCTCGATCACGGCGGTCAGCTCCATGCGATTGTTGGTGGTCGCCGGCTCGTAGCCCGACAGTTCCTTTTCCTTGCCGTCGAAGCGCAGCAGCGCGCCCCAGCCGCCGGGGCCGGGGTTGCCGCTGCAGGCGCCGTCGGTGTAGATGTCCACGGTCTCGCTCATCGCCGCTCGTCGCTCTTGTGGGTCAGGGGATTGCGCGGCACGAGGGCGAGTGCCTTCGCGCGCGCCATGCGGTCCTTCCATTTCGGCGTCACCAGCCGCATGCCCGGCTGGCGCTTGATCGCCTGCAGCACATAGACGCCGCCGGCGATCGGCCACCAGCGGTCGCCCGCCGGCTCCATGAAATGCCAGCGCTGCAGCCACTTTTCCTGCGTCACCGGCGGGGCGTAGCAGCCGAAGGCGCCGCCGCGCGTCTCGTGCCCGAGCAGCGCGAACCAGTCGCGCAGGCGCGGCACGCTCAGGTAGTGCCCCTGCCAGGGCGCCGCGCCGCGCCGGCCGGCGAGCAGGCGGCGCAGGCCCCAGAGGCTGAACGGGTTGAAGCCGGTGACGACGGTGCTGCCTTCCGGCACCAGCACGCGGTCGACCTCGCGCAGGATCTGGTGCGGGTTGGCATCGAACTCGAGGATGTGCGGCAGCACGACGAGATCGAGGCTGTTGGTGGCGAACGGCAGGTGATGCGGATCGCTGATCGCGGCGACGCCGGCGCGGTCGCCGCAGCAGAAGCGGAACGGCATGCGGTTGGCCCGCAGGAAGTCGATCTGCGGAAAGCCGAGCTGCAGCGCGTTGAAGCCGAAGATGTCGGCGAGCAGGTTGTCGAGCTTGGCCTGCTCCCAGTCCAGCACGTAGCGGCCCTGCGGCGTCTGCAGCCAGTCGGCGAATCCGTCAATCGCCATTACAATCGTCCGCCATGAAGATCGAACCGATCCCCGCCTTCGAGGACAACTACATCTGGGCTATCCGTTCCATGGGCGAGGACGGCCAGGTCGCCGTCGTCGATCCGGGCGACGCCGCGCCGGTGCTGCGCTTCCTGGCCGCGACCGGCGACCGGCTGTGCGCGATCCTCGTCACGCACCGCCACGGCGACCACATCGGCGGCGTCGCCGAACTGACGGCGCGCCACCCCGTGCCGGTGTTCGGCCCGGCGCGCGAGGCCGCCGAGGTGGTCACCCATGCCCTGCGCGACGGCGACAGGATGACGCTGCCGGCGCTGGGGACCGAATTCGAGGTGCTGGAAGTGCCGGGACATACGCTGGGCCATGTCGCATTCTATCGTCCGGGGATGCTGTTCTGCGGCGACACGCTGTTCGGCGCCGGCTGCGGCCGCGTCTTCGAAGGCACGCTGGCGCAGATGCACGCCTCGCTCGCCCGGCTCGCCGCCCTGCCGCGCGAGACGCTCGTCTATTGCGCCCACGAATACACGCAATCCTGCCTGCGCTTCGCCCAGCAGGTGGAGCCCGACAGCATCGCCATCGCCGCGCGCAGCGAAAAGGTCGCCGGCCAGCGCGCCGCCGGCGAGCCTTCCGTGCCCGCCACGCTCGGCGCCGAACTCGAGACCAACCCCTTCCTGCGCTGGAGCGCGCCGGCCGTGATCGCCGCCGCCGCCCGGCGCCTCGGCCATCCGCCCGCCAACGACGCGGAAACCTTCGCCGCCATCCGCGTCTGGCGCGACAGTCTCTGACCGGTCCCGCGAGAATAACGATAAAGCGCGTCAAGCGCGCCATGAAGCACCTGAACGGCAGACTCGGCGCCGGCGAGGATCCGGCCTTCTCCGCCTACATCCTCAGGCTGGCGACGGAGGAGGCACGCTGAAACCCGGCGCTGACGGGGCGGCGCCGGACGCGAGAATTTCGAACAGGTCGAGCGGCACGGCCTTGCCTTTCACCCACACGGTCTGCGACTTGCCGGTCTTCACCTGTCCCTGGCATGCCGCCAGCGTCGCCGCGCTCGCGAGGATCGTGCACTGCATTTCCTTGGTGACGCCCTCGATGCGCGAAGCGGCGTTCACCGTATCGCCGATGGCGGTGTATTCGGTGCGCTGTTCGGAGCCGATGTTGCCGATCACGGCCGGGCCGGTATGCACGCCGATGCCGACGGCGAAGTCGGGCAGGTCGCGCCCGGGAAAGCGCGCGCGCATCCAGCCGGCGAATGCGTGGGCGGCCTGCTGCATGCGCAGGGCGGTGCGCAGCGCCCGGTCGGCGTCGTCCGCGTGCGAAACCGGCGCGCCGAACTGCACCATCACCGCATCGCCGATGAACTTGTCGATCGTGCCGCCCTCCTCGAGGATGATCCTGCACGCCTCGCCGAAATAGCGGTTCAGCATCTCGACCACCTCCTCGGGCTTGAGCCGCTCCGAGATCACCGTGAAATTGCGGATGTCCGAGAACAGCACGGTCACCGTGCGGCGCACGCCGCCCAGCTGCGGCGGCGCGCCGCTGGCGATCAATTCCTCGACGACGTGCGCCGAGACGTAACGGCCGAACAGGCCGGTGATGCGGCCGCGTTCGCGCTCTTCGAGGACGTAGCGCAAGCCGAGCACGGCCAGCAGCAGCAGGATCAGGCCGCCGACCAGCGCCGCCAGCGGGAAGCGGACATCCTGCAGGAAAAGGGCATAGGCCGCGGCGGCCGCGCCGCCGGCGAGCACCGGCAACGCCAGGGCGGCCGCTGCGGGACGCAGGCGCAGAAACAGCAGCAGGCCGAGCAGCAGCAAGCCGCCGCTGGCCAGCAGTTCCTGCCACGCCGGCAGCGACGTCGGGTGACGGCCGGACAACAGGGTTTCGACGATGTTCGCCTGCAACTCGGGGCCGGTCATGTAGCGGCCCGCCGTCTTGAAGAAACCCGAGACGTAGGGCGTCGCATGGGTATCGTTCATGCCGGCATATTCGCCGCCGATGATCACCACGCGCCCCTTCATGGCCCGCACGGCCGGCTGCTCGAGCGCATCGGGCGCCAGCAGCGCCGCGAACGGCACGCGCGGGATGTGCCCCGGCGGGCCGGCGAAGGCGATCGGCTCGCCCGCGTCGTCGAGGCGATGGCTGCGGCCTCCCATGCGGAGGAGCGCGCCGCCCTCCTGCTCCCGCGGCGGCCAGGCGCCCGCGGCGCGCGCCGCCAGCAGCGCGGCGAAGCTTAGCCGCGGCAGATCGGCCGGCGCCGCGCCGGCAGGCACGCGCAGCGCCGGCGCCAGCGAGAAGCGCCGCACGATGCCGTCCGCATCGGCACGCAGGTCGGCCAGGCCGACATGACGCGCCAGGTCGAGATCGGGCACGGCCAGCAGCAGTTCCGGCGCCGGCAGGAGGAATTCGCTGTCGCCCTCGTCCGGCGTCGTGGCCGAGGCGGACAGGACGAGCCGGCCGCTGGCGATCTCGCGGCGCAGCGGCGCATCGAAATTCGAGGAGCGGCCCGGCGGGCCATGCCGGTCGAGCCAGCTTTCCGGACTGATCGAGAACAGCAGGTCGAGGCCGACCTGCGCCGCGCCGGCGCTGCGCAGGACCTCGACCGCGCGCGCGACGTGCGGCGTCCAGAACACCAGCGGATCGTCACGGAAGGCTTCCAGGGAGGCGTCGTCGATCACGACCAGCGCGACATGCTGCGCCGGCGCGCGCGGACCGGCGAGCCGGTGCCAGTAATCCGCGAACGCCAGTTCGAGCGGCGCGACCAGGCCCGTGGCGCCGATCAGGCGGGTCAGGACGACCGCCGCCAGCCAAACGGCGGCATAAACCGACATGCGGCGCCAGCCGGCCAGGCGCGCGCGCGCTGCCGCCGGCTCGGGTCGGGCGGTGGCCGGCGGGGTCGCGCCGCTCACGGCGCCTCGCGCTGGCCGAGCATTTCGCGCGCGTGGCGGCGCGTGGTGTCGGTGATCTGCACGCCGCCGAGCATGCGCGCGATCTCCTCGATGCGGCCGGCGGCATCGAGCACGCTGACGCGGCTGAGCGTCCGGCCGGCGCGGGTGTCCTTGGCGATCGACCATTGCCAGTCGGCGCAGGCCGCCACCTGCGGCAGGTGGGTGACGCACAGCACCTGGCGATCGACGCCGAGCTGCTTGAGCATCTTGCCGACGATCTCGGCGACGCGGCCGCCGATGCCGACATCGACTTCATCGAAGATCAGCGTGCCGGCGGCGTGGGACTGGCTGGCGATCACCTGCAGCGCAAGGCCGATGCGCGACAGCTCGCCGCCCGAGGCGACCTTGGCGAGCGGACGCGGCGGCTGGCCGGCGTTCGCCGTCACGAGGAACTCGATGTCCTCGAGGCCATGCGCGGCCCCCTCCTCCCGCGGCGACAGCGCCACCTCGAAGCGGCCGCCGCTCATCGCCAGCTCCTGCATCGCCGCCGTCACCGCGGCGGACAGCTGCTGCGCGGCGCGCCGCCGTTCCTTGCCCAGTTTTTCCGCCGCCTGGCGGTAATCCGCGGCGGCCTGCTGTTCGCGTTCTGCCAGCGCGGCCGGGTCGGCGGCGAGCGTCAGCTCGGCCAGCCGCGCCCGCAGGCGCTCCAGCACCTCGGGCAGTTCCTCCGGCGCGACGCGGTGCTTGCGCGCCAGCTGCGTGACGGCGTCGATGCGCGCATCGAGTTCGGCGAGCCGCGCCGGATCGAGATCGAGGTGGTCGCGGTAGCGCCGCAGCGCCAGCGCCGCTTCGTCGAGCTGGATCAGCGCGCTCTCGAACAGCTGGGCCGCATCGCCGAGCGCCGGATCGACCGCGGTCAGTTCGGTGAGCCGCCCTGCCGCCTGCTGCAGCGCCGGCAGCGCCGGAACCTCGCCTTCGTCGAGCGCGTCGAGCGCGGCCGCGCTCGCCTCGAGCAGGCTGGCCGCATGCGCGAGGCGGCGCTGCTCCTGCTCGGTCTCCTGCCAGGCCTGCGGACCGAAGCCGAGCGTCTCCAGTTCCTTCACCTGCCAGTCGAGCAGTTCGCGTTCGCGCGCCGAGGCCGCCACGTCCTGCTCGGCGGCCAGCCGCGCCGTGTGCAGCTTGCGCCAGGCCGCGTGCCGCTCCGCCACCGCGCGCGCCAGCGCCTGCGCGCCCGCATGGGCGTCGAGCAGCGCGCGTTGCGCGTCGGCGCGCAGCAGCGAGTGATGGGCGTGCTGACCGTGGATGTCGCACAGGAAGTCGGCCGCCTCGCGCAACTGGCCGAGCGTCGCGGCCGAGCCATTGAGCCAGGCGCGCGAGCGCCCGCCGGCATCGACGACGCGGCGCAGGATGCAGGTATCGGCCTCGAAATCGTTGGTGGCGAGCCAGGCGGCAAGCGCGGAGCCCGGCGCGACCTCGAACTCGGCCGAGACTTCCGCCTTGTCGGCGCCGCCGCGCACGACGGCGGCGTCGGCGCGCTCGCCGAGGGCGAGCGACAGGGCATCGACGAGGATCGACTTGCCGGCGCCGGTCTCCCCGGTCAGCGCGCCGAAGCCGCCGGCGAACTCGAGCTCGAGCCGGTCGACGATGACGAAGTCGCGGATGACGAGGCGCTGCAGCATGGTCGCGGCGGGTTCAGCGCTTCGGCGAGGCGCTCCAGTGCAGCTTCTCGCGCAGCATCGCGAAGTAGCTGTAGCCGGGCGGATGCAGCAGGGTGACGCCGAACGCGGAGCGCGTCAGGCGCACGATGTCGCCGGGGCGCGCGTCGAAATGGCTCTGGCCGTCGCAATGCACGCGCGCCTCGTGCGGCGCCACCAGCGCCATCTCGATACGGCAGGCGTCGGAGACGGTGATCGGGCGGTGCGTCAGCGCATGCGGACAGAGCGGCACCAGCGCGAAGCCGGGCACCGCGGGCTGCAGGATCGGCCCGTTGGCGGACAGCGCATAGGCGGTCGAGCCGGTCGGCGTGGCGACGATCACCCCGTCGGCGCGCAGCGCGTAGAGGAACTCGCCGTCGACGCGCACCTCGATCTCGATCATGCGGCCGAGATCGCCCTTGTTGACCACCACGTCGTTGAGCGCAATGGTCTGGAAGACTTCGCGACCGTCGCGCAGCACGCGCGCGTCGAGCAGCGTGCGCCGGTCGGGAGTGAATTCGCCGGCCAGCAGGCGGTCGATCGCGCCGAGCATGTCGGCGCGCGCGATGTCGGTCATGAAGCCGAGGCGGCCCTGGTTGATGCCGGCCAGCGGGATGTCGTGCGCGGCGAGGCGGCGCGCGGCGTTGAGCAGGGTGCCGTCGCCGCCCAGCACGATCGCCGCGTCGGCATTGGCGGCGATCACGTCGATGCCGGCCGCGCCGGCGATCATGCCGAGAGCGGCGGCGATGCCCTCCTCGACCAGCACATTGACACCGCGTCCCTGCAGGTGCTCGAGCAGCGCCACCAGCGCCTCGACCACTTCGGCGCTGCCGCTCTTGCCGAACAGGGCGACGCTGCGGATCGGCCCCTTCATGCGGCGACCGCTCCGCGCCGCGCGGCGCGCGCCTGCGCCAGCTGCCGCAGTTTCTCGAACGGCGGCGGCAGCAGGCAGTTCTGCAGCGAACGCTGGGTGAACAGATGGCGGCCGTCGCAGACGAAGCCGAGTTCCCGCCAGTCGACCTGGTCGTTGAGCATGGCGGCGGCGAGCGCGAGATCCATGCCCGGCTGCTTCGGAAACAGCGCCAGCAGCGAGCCGTCGTAATTCGGGCAGTCGTGCAGGAAGAACGGCCGCGCCCGCCGCGTCTTGCAATTCACGTAGATGCGCGGCGTGTCCGACACATGATGCAGCCGTCCCCACTGCCACCAGTTGCTCTCGTCGAAATGGCGCACGCGCCGGGCCAGCAGGCGGTCCTTGTGTGCCTCGAGGTGCGGATGGGGAATGCCGAAGATCATGCGCCGGGTTTTAGCATCATCCACGGTGGTCGAGCAGACGAACTCGGTGTTGCCCTCGGGATGCGCGAAGATCTCGTCGGCGCCCGACACGGCGCCGACCTTGACGTCGAACAGCTCGGCGAGCGGCAGGCGATAGTCGCCGCGCAGGAACATCAGCTGGCCGTCGACCAGCGCGAACTGGCGCCCGTCGGCGAGGCGGCGCTCGCGCCGGCCGCGCTCGAAGCGGAAGATCGCGCAGTTCGGGTTGTGCGTGCCGAAGATGCGCGCGTCGCCGAGTTCGATGAAGTCGGTGATGTCGCCCTCCTCGTAGAGGAAGGCATTGAGCCGGCGCGCCGCCGTCAGCTTGGCGAATTCGCGCGGCACGATGAAGATCAGCTCGCCGCCGCGGCGCAGGTGGCGCACCGCCTTCTCGATGAAATGGAGGTAGAGGTTGCTGCGCCGGTCGAACATCTCGCCGTCGAGCCGCGCCAGGGTCTGGTGCGGAATGTCCTGGAAGCGCACGTAGGGCGGGTTGCCGATGATGGTGTCGTACTTCTCGTCGAGCGGCAGGGCGAAGAAGTCCATCACCCGGGCGCCGGGCGGCGCCACCGCCGCGTCGATCTCGACCGCCTCGCAGCCGGGGAGGCGCAGGCTGAAGGCGCCGTCGCCGGCCGACGGGTCGAGGCTGCGCCCGCGCCGCTGGCGCAGGGCGAGCATGCGCGCGACGACCGCTTCCGGGGTGAACACCTGTCCGAGGGCATGGACGTTCAGTTGACGGGTCATGACGGAATTACTCGGCGCTGGCGGGGCGGCGGCAACGAAACAGCGGAGGATTGTAATCCAGAGGTTCGCTACAATCTTGCCATCATGCTCGACCCGCGCGCCCAGACCCTGCTCAAGACCCTGATCGAACGCTACATCGTCGAAGGTCAGCCGGTCGGCTCACGCACGCTTTCCAAGTATTCCGGCCTCGAGCTGTCGCCGGCGACGATCCGCAACGTGATGGCCGATCTCGAGGAGATGGGCTTCATCGCCAGCCCGCATACCTCGGCCGGCCGCGTGCCGACGCCGCGCGGCTACCGGCTGTTCGTCGACACGCTGCTGACCGTCCGGCCGCTCGACCCACAGCATGTTTCCGAGATCAAGGGCGCATTGCTCCCCGACGTGCCCCTGCGCGTGATCGGCCATGCCTCGCAGCTGGTCTCGGAACTCACGCACTTCGCCGGCGTGGTGATCGCCCCGCGCCGGCAGGCGCCGCGCATCCGCCAGATCGAGTTCCTGGCGCTGACCGAAACCCGCATCCTGCTGATCATCGTCACCGCCGAAGGCGAGGTGCAGAACCGCCTGCTGCTGACGCAGCGCCCCTACACGCCGAGCGAACTGGTCGAGGCCGCCAACTATCTGACGCAGAACTTCGCCGGCCTCGACTTCATGCAGATCCGCCAGCGGCTGCAGACCGAGCTGCAGCAGCTGCGCAGCGACATGACCGAGCTGATGAGCGCCGCCGCCGACGCCGGCGCCGCCGCCGCGTCCGACGCCTCGTCGCAGTACGTCATCTCGGGTGAGAGGAACCTGCTCGACAGCGAGGATCTGTCGACCAACATGGCACGGCTGCGCCAGCTGTTCGACCTGTTCGAGCAGCGCACCGGCCTGATGCAGCTGCTCGACCTGTCGACGCGCGCCGACGGCGTGCAGGTCTTCATCGGCGGCGAATCCGGCATCGCGCCGCTCGACGAGTGCAGCGTGGTCGCCGCGCCCTACGAGATCGACGGCCCCGACGGCCAGATCGTCGGCACCATCGGCGTGATCGGTCCGACGCGCATGGCCTACGAGCGCGTGATCCCGATCGTCGACATCACCGCGCGTCTGCTCTCCTCCGCCCTCAGCCCCGCCTGATCATGTCCACCGCCATCCTGCTGGTCAATCTCGGCACGCCGGACGCGCCCGACGCCCCCGCCCTGCGCCGCTATCTCGGCCAGTTCCTCTGGGATCCGCGCGTCGTCGAGATTCCGCGGCCGGTCTGGTGGTTCGTGCTCAACGGCATCATCCTCAACACGCGTCCGAAGAAGTCGGCCGAAAAATATGCGTCGATCTGGATGACCGAGGGCTCGCCGCTCAAGGTGCACACCGAGCGCCAGGCCAAGCTGCTCAAGGGCCTGCTCGGCCAGCGCGGCCGCGGCGAACTGCGCGTCGACTGCGCGATGCGCTACGGCAGCCCGTCGGTCGCCGACAAGCTCGACGCCCTGAGGGCGGCCGGCGCGGAGCACATCCTCGTCGTGCCGCTCTATCCGCAATACGCCGCCTCGACCACCGCCAGCGCGCTGGATGCGGTCACCGCCTGGATGCGGAGCCAGCGCAACCTGCCCGAAATCGCCTACGTGCGCGACTATCACGACCATCCCGGCTACCTCGACGCGCTCGCCGCGAGCGTGCGCGAGCACTGGATGGCGCACGGCCATCCCGACGCGGACACGCGGCTGGTGATGAGCTTCCACGGCCTGCCGCAGCGCTCGACCGAGCTCGGCGATCCGTATTTCCACGAGTGCCAGCGCACCGGCCAGCTGCTGCGCGAACGGCTCGGCCTCACCGACAAGCAGGCGCTCGTCACCTTCCAGTCGCGTTTCGGGCCGGCCCAATGGCTGCAGCCCTACACCCAGCCGACGCTCGAGGAACTGGCGAAACAGGGCGTCAAGCGCATCGACATCCTCTGCCCCGGCTTCGCCGCCGACTGCCTCGAAACGCTCGAGGAGGTCGCGCTCGAATGCAAGACCGCCTTCCTCGCCAACGGCGGACAGACCTTCCACTACCTCCCCTGCCTCAACGAGCGCGCCGACTGGATCGAGGCGCTCGGCGACATCTGCCTCGCCCGCCTGGGCGGCTGATCCGGCATAACCTGTTGCATGAGGTTCGCCCCGTAACCTGTTGATAAAACTCGGCGCCGGTGAGGCGGCACACAAGCTTTTGTTTTCATGGTCTAAAGTTCGCCCCGGGACGGACGTAAACCGAAAGACAGCCCTTGTCCTTCGGAGCCTCCCATGAAAATCGCCGCCGCCGATCTCGCCCTGCAGTCCGAGCATTCCGCGCAAACGCGCCGCCAGAGCGAGGAAAGCCTGCGCGCCTGGCGCGGCGAGCGTCCCGACTTCGAGGGACGGCGCGGTCCGCCCAGCGTCGCCTCGATCGCCTCGGCGGTCGCCAGCATTTCGGCGGCGGCCTACCAAGCCCTCGCGCAGACCACCAACGCCCAGCCGGCGCCGGTGGAAACCGACGCCAGCGGCGCGGCCAAGTCGCTCGAGGCCGCCGAAGAGGCGGTCGAGAACGATCCGCGCCTCTTCCTCATCAAGCGCATGCTGGAGCACCTGCTCGGCCGCGAGGTGCGCATCTTCGACAGGGAGGAATTCTCCGCCGAGCTGCGACAGGTCGAGGTGCGCACCAGCAGCAGCAGCGCGCAACTGCAGACCGCCGCGGGCAACGGCAACTGGGGCGTCGAATACGATTACCGCGAAGTCCGCGAAGAGGCCGAAGCCACGCGCTTCTCGGCGCAGGGCACGATCCGCACCGCCGACGGCAAGGAAATCAGCTTCACCCTCGAACTCGAGACGGCCCGCTATTACCGCGAGGAGACCAGCGTCAGCCTGCGCGCCGGCAATGCCGCCGTGCGCAAGGACCCGCTCGTCGTCAACTTCGGCGGCACGGCGGCGCAACTGTCGGGACTCGCGGATCAGCGCTTCCGCTTCGACCTCGACGGCGACGGTACGGCCGAAGACCTGCCCCTGTTCGTCTCCGGCAGCGGCTATCTGGCCTTCGACCGCAACGGCAACGGCAAGATCGATTCCGGCAAGGAACTGTTCGGCCCCGGCACCGGCAATGGCTTCGCCGAGTTCGCCCGCCTCGACGGCGACGGCAACGGCTGGATCGACGAGAACGACGCCGCCTTCCAGCAACTTTCGGTCTGGACGCCCGCGGCGACAGGCGACGGCAGCCTGCGCTCGCTGGCGGAACTGGGCATCGGCGCCCTCGGCCTCGCCCGCGTCGCCACGCCCTTCGCGCTGCGCGGCAGCGACAACGCCGACCTCGGCGTCGTCAAGGAAAGCGGCGTGTATCTGACGGAGTCCGGCCAGGCCGGCACCCTGCAGGAAATCGACCTGACCGTGTAGTCGCGCAAGAGCCGGCTGGTCGGCCGGCGCATTGCTTCTCCCTGGTTTCAGCTAAACTCGCGCGGTTGCAGAAAGCAGGGAGGGAACAACAATGCGATTCAACGACATGAAGCTCTGGGTCAAACTGACCGCGGCGATCTGGCTGATGCTGGTAATCGCCTGGACCGGCATGATCTTCTGGGAAAGCAAGGTCAACCGGGACACCGCCATCGCGCAGGCCGCGCAGTTTTCCCTGTCGATGCACGAGGCGACGCTCGCCGGCCTGACCGGCATGATGATCACCGGCACCATCGGCCAGCGCGAGGTGTTCCTCGACCAGATCAAGCAGTTGTCGATCATCCGCGACCTCAAGGTGCTGCGCGGCGAAAGCGTGATCAAGCTCTATGGCCCCGGCACCGACAAGGACGCCAAGCCCGATGCCGTCGAGCGGCAGGTGCTCGCCAGCGGCAAGGAGTTCATCGAGGTGCAAAGCGACGCCCAGGGCGAATACCTGCGCGTGGTGCGGCCGACGCTGGCCAGCAAGAACTACCTCGGCAAGGACTGCATCCTCTGCCACCAGACGCCGGAGCAGACCGTGCTCGGCGTCGTCAGCATGAAGGTCTCGCTCGACAACGTGAACGCGGCCGTCGCCGCCCAGCGCGTCAAGTCGCTGCTCGCCGCGGTCGCCGTCAGCATCCCGCTGCTGGTGTTCATCTATCTGTTCGTCAGCCGGCTGGTCACCCGGCCGCTCGACGAGATGGTCGCCGGCCTCTCCGCCATCGCCAGCGGCGAAGGCGACCTGACGCGCCGGCTCGCGGTCAAGGGCAGCGACGAAATCGGCCAGGCCGGCAAGGTCTTCAACGACATGATGGCCAATTTCAGCAACCTGGTGCGCCAGGTCGGCGAATCGGCTGGCCACGTCTCGACCGCCGCCCATGATCTGGTCGCCGGGGCGAAACAGGTCGAGGTCAGCTCCGGCCAGCAAAGCGAACGTTCCGCCGCGGCCACCACCGAAATGGAAACGCTGCTCGCCAGCACCGGCACCATCGCCGAGCAGGTCGGCAGGCTGCGCGAGGAGGCGCGCCGCAGCGCCGAGAACTCGCACATCGGCAACGAAAGCATTTCCCGGCTGATGGGCGAGATCGACAGCGTCGAGAACTCCGTGCGCGGCATGGCGGACTCGGTGCAGGAGTTCATCAAGAACGCCCAGGCCATCACCGTGATCACCAAGGAGGTGCGCGACATCGCCGACCAGACCAACCTGCTGGCNNGCGATCGAGGCGGCGCGCGCCGGCGAGCAGGGACGCGGCTTCGCGGTGGTCGCCGACGAGGTGCGCAAGCTGGCCGAGAAGTCGGCGGGGTCGGCGAACGAGATCGACGGCATCACCCGCACCCTCGCGCAGCAGTCCCAGGAGGTGAAGGATTCGATCGACAACGGCCTCGAGCACATTGCCTCGAGCCAGAGTTCGGTCGAGCAGGTGGCCGAGGTGCTGGCGATGGCCAGCGGCTCCGTCACCGAGGTCGAACAGGGCATGGAAACGATCGCCGGACTGACCGACGAGCAGCGGCAGGTCTGCAGCAAGGTCGCCGAAAACATCGAAGCCATCGCCGTCATGGCGCAGGAAAACAACGGCGTCGTCGGCCAGACCACCGAGGCCGTCCGCCGGCTCGAGGGACTGGCCGACGAACTGCAGGGCACGGTCGGCCGTTTCCGCACCTGATCCAGGCAATTGTTCGCCGTTCCGCCCTTGAAAACGGGCGGAGAGGCCGCATTTGCCTTGTGGTTTAACGCGACGAGGATCGATTTCCATGCAGGAAGACCAGAATCCCCAAGCCCCCGAACTGGACGTGAAACTCGGCGCCGGCGAGGCGGCGGAACAGGCTGCGGCCAGCGATGCCGCCGGCTCCGACACGATGACCAGCCTCGAGGAAATGCTCAGGGCGGCCGAGATCAAGGCGGCGGAACACCACGACGCCTGGCTGCGCGCCAAGGCCGAGACCGAAAACCTGCGCCGCCGCGCCCACGAGGACGTGACCAAGGCCCACAAGTTCGCCGCCGAGAAGTTCGCGTCCGAACTGCTGGCGGTCAAGGACAGCCTGGAAGCCGCGCTGGCCAACGAAACCCAGACCGTCGAGGCGCTCAAGGCCGGCGTCGAACTCACCCTCAAGCAGCTGATCGCCGCCTTCGAGAAATCCTCCGTCACCGAGATCAACCCGCTCGGCGAGAAGTTCGACCCGCACTTCCACCAGGCGATCGCGATGGTCGATGCGGAGCAGGAAGCCAATACCGTCGTCGGCGTGCTGCAGAAGGGCTATGCGCTGCACGAGCGCATCCTGCGGCCGGCGCTGGTCACCGTCGCCAAGCCGAAATGAGCCGTGACGCGGCTTGAAGCGAACGGCGATAACCCCATATTGAGCGCAGGTTAGTTTTCTCCAAAAATTCAGGCAATAAAGGACACGAACAATGGGCAAGATCATCGGCATCGACCTCGGCACCACCAACAGCTGCGTCGCCATCATGGAAGGCGGCAAGCCGAAGGTCATCGAAAACTCCGAGGGCGCGCGCACCACGCCGTCCATCGTCGCCTACACCGAGGACGGCGAAATCCTGGTCGGCGCCTCGGCCAAGCGTCAGGCGGTCACCAACGCCAAGAACACGCTGTTCGCGGTCAAGCGCCTGATCGGTCGCCGCTTCGAGGAGAAGGAAGTGCAGAAGGACATCGACCTGATGCCCTTCTCGATCGTCAAGGCCGACAACGGCGACGCCTGGGTGCAGGTGCGTGACAAGAAGATGGCGCCGCCGCAGGTTTCCGCCGAAGTGCTGCGCAAGATGAAGAAGACCGCCGAGGACTACCTCGGCGAGGAAGTCACCGAGGCGGTCATCACCGTGCCGGCCTACTTC
>DDXW01000054.1:35214-35341 GCA_002347285.1 Rhodocyclaceae bacterium UBA2250
ACTTCGACCAGCGCATCATCGACTACATCGTCACCGAGTTCAAGAAGGAACAAGGCGTCGACCTGAAGAAAGACGTGCTGGCCTTGCAGCGCCTCAAGGAAGCCGCGGAGAAGGCCAAGATCGAGCT
>DDXW01000023.1 GCA_002347285.1 Rhodocyclaceae bacterium UBA2250
CCGCCCCCGTTGCCGCGCCGAAGCCCGCCGCCAAGAAGGTGACGCTGGCCGCCGACGCCCTGTTCGACTTCGACAAGGCCGTCCTGCGCGCCGAAGGCAAGTCCAAGCTCGACAAGCTGGTCGATGACATGAAGGGCATCACCCTCGAGGTGATCATCGCCGTCGGCCACGCCGACCGCATCGGCAAGGACGCCTACAACCAGAAGCTCTCCGAGCGCCGTGCCGCCGCCGTCAAGGATTACCTGGTCGGCAAGGGCGTCGAAGCAAACCGCGTCTATGCCGAAGGCAAGGGCGAGAAGCAGCCCGTGACCGGCGACAAGTGCGGCAAGAGCGTCAAGAAGACCAAGCAGCTGATCGAGTGCCTGCAGCCGGACCGTCGCGTCGAAATCGAAGTGATCGGCACCCAGAAGTAAGCTTTTCCGTTCGCTGGAAAGAAAAGCCCTGCCCTGCAGGGCTTTTCTCTTTGCGCTGGAGCGTTGCATGACAGCCACCGCCAACTTCGATCCGCAGGAACTGGCCAAGTTCGCCGAACTGGCTCATCGCTGGTGGGATCCGCACTCCGAATTCAAGCCGCTGCACGACATCAACCCGCTGCGGCTAGGTTGGATCGACCGCTGTGTCGGCCTGGCCGGCAAGCGCCTCCTCGACGTCGGCTGCGGCGGGGGCCTTCTTTCCGAGGGGATGGCCGCGCTCGGGGCGCAGGTGACCGGCATCGACATGGGCGAAAAGGCGCTCGGCGTGGCGAAGCTGCATCTGCTCGAAAGCGGCCGGCAGGTGGATTACCGCCACATCGCAGCCGAAGCGCTCGCGGCGGAAGCCCCCGCCGGCTTCGATGCCGTCGCCTGCCTCGAAATGCTCGAACACGTGCCCGATCCGGCCTCGACGGTCGCCGCCTGCGCGCAGCTCGTCAAACCCGGCGGCCAGGTCTTCTTCTCGACCATCAACCGCAACCCGAAAGCCTATCTGTTCGCGGTAATCGGCGCCGAATACATCCTCAAGCTGCTGCCGAAGGGCACGCACGACTATGCCAAGTTCCTGCGGCCGGCCGAGCTCGCGCGTTTTGCCCGGCAGGCCGGGCTCGAGGTCACCGAAATCATCGGCATGAGTTATAACCCGCTGACGAAGAGCTACCGTCTCGGCAGCGATACCAGCGTCAACTACCTGCTGCGGGCGACGCGCCCGCGGTAGCACGCTCGCGGCGCCGGTGGCCGAGCAGCGCCGGCAATGCCAGCAGCAGCACTGCGGCGGCCAGCGCAGCGAGTGGCCAGAGTACCGGCCGGTTCCAGCGTGCACGCAGCTCCTGCCGCAAGGCGGCATCCAGCCGCTGATACTTGAGCGTGTTGTTGCCGACCTTGCTCGGCTTGCGGTTGTGCAGCCAGGCGTGGCGCAAGCTGTAGTCCTTCGGGTGGAAGCCCCAGACCCATGGCGTATCCTCGTGCAGGATCGCCAGCATGCGATCGATGATCGCCTGGCGCTCCGAGCTGTTTTCCATCGCCTGCATTCTTTCGAAGAGCCGGTCGTATTCCGGATTGGCGTAGTTGGCGGCATTCTGGCCGGCATGGCTGCCCTTGCCCTGCGGCCCGTACAGCAGGAACAGGAAATTTTCCGGATCGGGATAGTCGGCGTTCCAGCCGTAATAGAACAGCTGCACCGCCCCCTTGCGGACCTTTTCCTGGAAGCGGTTGTAGTCGGTGCTGCGCACCACGAGCTGCACGTCGATCTTCTGGAACTGCTTGTTGAGCCAGTCGATGCGCGCCTTCGCACCGACGCCGGTCGCGGTGGTGTCGAGATTGACGACCAGCGGCTCGCCGTTGCGGGCATGGCGGCCGTTCGGCCAACCGGCCTCGGCGAGCAGGCGCCTGGCGACGGCAATGTCCTTGCGCTTCGGCCCCTGTGCCGTCCAGTCGTAGATGACCGGATTGATCCCGGCCCGGCCGTCGCGGTAGCCGAAGATGCCTGGCGGAATCGGGCTCTGTGCCGCGATGCCGCGGCCGTTCATGAAGATCGAGATGAACTCCTCCTGGTCGATCGCGATCGCGATCGCCTGGCGGAGCTTCTTCGCGGTTTCCGTATAGCCGCCGACCACGGGGTCGAGCATGTTGAAGCCCATGTAGAAGGTCGACGTCGCCACCGAGGTCGCCAGCCGGATGCCCTGCGCCTGCATCTCCGGCGTCAGCGACACTTCGCCGCCTGCGCCGATCTGCACCGCCTGGTCGAAGGAATCCGACGCGATGCCGGAAGCATCGTAGTAGCCCTGCAGGAACTTGTTCCAGTAGGGAATCTGCTCCTTCTCGCGCGTGAACACCACCTTGTCGATGAACGGCAGCGGCTTGCCGCAGTCGGCGAGCAGGCCGTTCGTCCGGTCCTCGTCCTCGCCGTCGCAGGGATAGGTTTCGCCGCGGAAATGCGGGTTGCGCTCGAGCACCATGCGCGCGTTCGGATTGTTCTCCGTCAGCATGTAGGGGCCGGTACCGACCGGATACCAGTCGAGCGTCAGGTTCTTCTCGGCCATGCCGGGCTGGCTGTGGAAGCGGTCGGCCTCCCACGGCAGCGGCGCGAAGAACGGCATCGACAACCAGTAAAGGAACTGCGGATACTTGCCCTTGATGCGGATGCGATAACGATAGCGGTCGATCACCTGCACGCCGGGCAGGTCCGTCTGGCGCAGGTCCAGCCATTCGCCATCCCGCCGCCCCGCCGGCGCCGAGTTTTTGAGCAATTCGGCATAGTCGTTGAGGCCGACGATGTAGTCGCCCATCAGGCCGAGGATCGGCGAGTGGAGGCGCGGATGAGCCAGCCGCTTCAGGCCATAGACATAATCCTCGGCGATCAGTTCGCGCGTGCCGCGATTCGGGAAGTCGGCCAGAGTGTATAAACCGGAAAGGTCCGCCGGCTGCGTCGCGAAGGCCGGATGCGGCTGATAGCGGATGCCCGGCTTGATCTCGATGACGTAGTCGGTGAAGGCGATGCGCCTCGCATCAGCATCGGCCGGCAGAGGCCGGCCGGCCGCATCGAGATACTGCGGCTGCGGCACGGCCGCCGCGGTGGCCGGGATCAGCTGGTAAGGCCGGCGCAGGTAGTGGTACTGCAGGGGCGGCTCGTAGATCTGCGCGGTGAACGTGATCTCGTCCTCACTGTACGACTGCACCGGATCGAGATGCTTGGGCCGCTCGGTGAAGGCCGTGTAGAGGATGTTGCGGCCGCGGTCGACGGCCGGATACGGATCATTCCACGCCTCGCCGCAACCGGCGAGCAGGACGATCAGCAGGAGTGGCCTGAGGCGTGACATGAGGCGGCCCATGGCCGAAGTGTAATGGAATCGCGGCTATAATCCGCCGCTCGATTTGGAAGGAAGAGGGAGGATTCAACAATGGGATTTCTTGCCGGCAAGCGCATTCTCATCACCGGTCTGTTGTCCAACCGTTCCATCGCCTATGGCATTGCCAAGGCCTGCCATCGTGAAGGCGCCCGGCTCGCCTTCACCTACCAGAACGACCGCTTCAAGGAGCGCGTCGCCAAGTTCGCCGACGAACTCGGCAGCCATCTGGTCTTCCCGCTCGACGTCGCGCACGACGACCAGATCCAGGCACTGTTCGACGAACTCGGCAAAGGCTGGGAAGGACTCGACGGTCTGGTGCATTCGATCGCCTACGCGCCGAACGAGGCGATCGAGGGCGACTTTCTCGAGGGCATGTCGCGCGAGTCATTCCGCATCGCCCACGAGATTTCCTCCTACAGCTTCCCGGCGCTCGCCAAGGCTGCCCGGCCGATGCTGCTGAGAGGCAACAATCCCTCGCTGGTCTGCCTGACCTATCTCGGCGCAGAGCGCACCATGCCCAACTACAACACGATGGGCCTGGCCAAGGCGAGTCTCGAGGCCGCCACGCGCTATCTCGCCTTCAGCCTCGGCCCGCAGGGCATCCGCGCCAACGCGCTCTCCGCCGGTCCGATCAAGACGCTCGCCGCCTCGGGCATCGGCAACTTCGGCAAGCTGCTCGCCTACAACGCCCACCACGCGCCGCTGCGCCGCAACGTCACCATCGACGAAGTCGGCAACGCCGCCGCCTTCCTGCTCTCGGAGCTGTCCAGCGGCATCACCGGCGAAACCATCTACGTCGATGGCGGCACGCACAACGTCGCCATGGGCAACGCGGAGCCGTTGCCCGCCTGACTTGCCTCCCGGCGCCGCCTCGCCGGCGCCGAGTTTCCGGTTTCCGGGCTACTTGCGCTCGAGCAGAGCGCTGTTGATCTTCACGCCGTACTGCTCGCGCAGCGCGGCCAGCCAGCCGAGCAGTTCCTCCTGCGCGACCAGATCGCCGTACTGCTGCCGCAGGGCACGCGCCCGCGCCGCTGCCTCGCCCTCGGCCGCCGGATCGAAAGCCTTCACCTTGTCGATGCGGTAGAGCGCGAAACCACCCGGCACATTCACGCCGACATAAGCCGGCAGCTTGCCCGCCGCGGCGCCGAAAACCGCGGCGCGCGCCTCGGCGCCCAGGTTCGGCGCATGCAGGCGGCTCACCGTGCGCGGCGCGCCCCATGCCAGCGCGCTCTTCTCTCCCTTTTCCAGCCTCTCGAGCGCGGCCTTGCCGGCGGCGACCGCCTTCGCCACCGCCGTCTCCCGCTGCAGCGCCTTCTCGATCACGCCCGCCACCTTTTCGAGCGGTTCGACGGTCGCCGGGCGATGTTCGACCACGCGCGCGGACACCAGCGTGCTCGGCGCAACCTCGATCGCCTCGGTATTGCGCCGGTTCTTCACCGCATCCTCGGAGAAGATCGCCTGCATCAGCTTGGGATTGGTGAATGGGGTTTCCACCTGCCCGCCGCGGGCCAGCCATTGCGTCGTCCGCACCGCGAGGCCATATTTTTCCGCGGCCGGCTTCAGGCTGTCCGGCTGCTCATAAACGGTATTCGTGAACCCTTCGGCCGCCTCGGCATAGAGCTTCGCCCCGGCCTGGCGCTTCAGCTCGGCCGCGATCTCGCCGCGCACCTCGTCGAGCGAACGCACCCGCTCGGGACGGATGCCCGTCAGCTTGATGATGTGGAAACCGAAATCCGAGCGCACCACGCCCGACAGCCGGTTTTCCTGCAGCGCGAAGGTCGCCTCCTCGAACGGCCTGACCATCATGCCGCGGCCGAAGAAGCCGAGATCGCCGCCGTTCTGCGCCGAGCCGGGATCCTGCGAATGCTCCTTGGCGAGCTTGGCGAAGTCGGCCGGATCGGCCTGCAACTGGGCGAGCAGCTTCGCCGCCTTCTCCTCGGCGGCCTTGATCTCGTCTTCCTTACCCTGCTTGTCGGCGCGGATCAGGATGTGGCTGGCGCGGCGCTCTTCCGGCGTCTTGTAGCGCGCCTGATTCGCCTCGTAGGCCGCCTTGACCTGGGCGTCGTCGATCTTGACGCTCTCGATCAGCTTGTCCTGGTTCAGGATCAGGTATTCGACGCGCACCTGCTCGGGCTGCTCGAAGCGCGCGCGGTTCTTCTCGTAGTAGCGCTGCACCGCCGCCGCGTCAGGCTTCTCGGCGACCGGAAACTGCTCGGCGAGCAGCGTCGCCTCGGCGATCTCGCGTTCCTCGAGTTGCGCCACCAGCCAGCGATCGGCCGGCAACCGGCCCGCCACCGACGCCCCGCCGGCGGCCAGCGTCGATTGCTGCATGATCAGGTCTCGCCGCAGCAGCGACTCGAACTGCGCGACACTCATGCCTTGCGCCGCCGCCAGCGCCTCGTAGCGCTCGCGCGAGAACTTGCCATCCACCTGCAGCGAGGGCAGCGCGGTGATGAAATTGAACAGCATCTCGTCGCTGACGCCAAGGTTGGCCTTGCCTGCATGCAGTAGCAGCAGGCGCCGGTTGATCAACTCCTCGAGCACGCCGCGGCGCAACTCCGGGCTCTCCAGCAGTTCGACCGGCACGCGGCCTTCCGCGCGCAGCCGCTCCTGCTGTTCGGTCAGCGAACGCTGGAACTCCTCCAGAACGATCGGCGTCCCGCCGACCGTGGCAATTTCATTGGCGCCGCCGCTGTTGCGATAGGAGTCGACGCCCCACAGCGCGAACGGCAGCACGATGAGGGCGAGGACCAGTTGGACGACTTTCTGGTTGTTGCGGACGAGATCGAACATGGGGGGTGCCTTCGAAGTAAAAAGGCGAACCCGGGTTCGCCTTTGCCTGAATTTCTGCGAGCCGCGGATTATACGGAATCGCCGGCGCTGCGCTCGTCCTGCTCGGTGACCGCCGCCTCGCTGGCGCCGAGTTTCAGCTGTGGCCGGCGAAGAAGGCCGCGAAGGCATCGAGGAAACGCCCCACCTCCTCCTCCGGCAGTCCGTTGATGCCCGCCGCCGCCTTGCGGCCGCCGCCGGAGGGAAACCGCCGGCACAGCGCGTCCGCGCCCTCGGGCCTGGCCTTGGGCGCGCGCACGCTCACCGTCAGCGTGCCCGCCGCGTTAGGCACCAGCAGCGCGTGCGCGCGCGCGGGCGCGGCCATCGCCAGCCGGTTGGCCAGCACGCCGATCACCCGCCGAGCCCAAGGCGCCTCGGGCAGCAGCCAGGCAGCGGCATGGGGCTGCTCCAGGCAGGGCGCCAGGTTTTCTGCCGCCGCCATGTCCTCTGCGAAACCATCGCGCAACTGCGCGAACGCCGTGCTTTCGGCGATGAAGGCGAATGGATCCTCGAACGGCCCGATCTGCCGATACAGTCCGGCGGGATCGAAATGCAGGTCGGCCACGCTGTCGCCGTAGCCGTTGTAGTTGAGCAGTTCGCCCAACTCCGCCAGCGCCGCGAAGCGCACCTCGTCCAGCCCCAGCGGCGCCGCCGCCAGGCGCGCCGCCGCATGCAGGTTGTCGCCGCAGGCCGCCGTCACCGCCCAGGCGCGATACCTGCCGCGCAGCACGCCATCGACGATCAGGCTGGTGCAGGTATCCGCAGCCGTGTCGATGTGCAGCTCCAGCGCGGGATGTACCAGCGCCTCGCCGGCGAAATGGTGGTCGAACCAGGTAAGCCGCGCACCCGACTCCAGCAGCCGCAGCGCATCGGCACGATTGCTGTCGAATGAAATGTCGAACACAGTCGCCGCCTCGCCGGCGCCGAGTTTCACGCCGCGCAGCAGATTGATGTCGCGCTTGACGCCCGTGACCAGCTCCGCCTGCATCGGATTGGCCAGCCGCCATTGATGCAGCGCACACAGTCCGTCCGCGTCGCCGTTGAAGATATCGACCGCCCTCATCCGACGAACCCCTCCGTCTCCAGCCGCGCGACGATCATCCGCGCCGTCGGAAGGCGGACTGGGCAACTTTGCTGACTCATGTCAAGAAATTCAATGAATACGGCTCGTCGATCGGGGTATCCGGGATTGCGCCGGCCTTCGCTCCCGTCCCATTAGTCAAAACGGACTCTACCGCAAGATAATCAACGAGTATATGATTCGTCAGCAAGACCGGGACGAACGACAAAGGCCATTCTGAGGGGCAGGACGCATATTGAACGATCGGCTGACCAACCTTGAGGAGTTCTGCGCCCAACTGGGTACGGCCTGGCATCAGAGCGCCACCTTGGTGGCACTGCTGGATGTCACGGGTAGCATCATGCGATGCAATCCCGCTTTCGGCCGCTGGCTGAACCTCAGCCCCGCCGGCGTGCGCGGCATGTCCGTTCAGGATTGCGTCCTGCGTGCCGGTGCCGATACCTTCGTTGCCGAGCGCCTGCAGGCCGCCGTGAGCCAGGCGGCCGGCGGCCAGGCGGCCGCGTTCGAAATCGCCGGCAGCACGCCGCCGCTCAGCGTCGCGATCGAGCCGCTCTACGAAACGCAGGAAGCGCCGGTGATGCTGCTGCTGCATGCGCACGACATCAGCGAGCATGTCGCCACGCGGCTGGCGCTGGAGCGCATGGCGCATTACGATCCACTGACCGGCCTGCCCAACCGCGCCCTGTTCGCCGACCGCCTGCGTCTCGCCCTGGCGCGCGCGCGTCGCGACAGCATGCTGGCGGCCGTCTGCTATCTCGATCTCGACGGCTTCAAGGAGGTCAATGATCAACTCGGTCACGAAGCCGGCGATCGGCTGCTGATCGAAATCGCGGCGCGCCTGAACGATTCGGTGCGCGGCGGCGATACCGTCGCCCGCCTCGGCGGCGACGAGTTCATCCTGATCATCGGCAACATCGAGTCGCCCGCCGAACTCGACGTTGCCATGCTGCGGGTGCTCACGGCGGCTTCGCGGCCGGTGGCCATCGACAATCATGTCGCCGTGGTATCGGCCAGCATCGGCGTCGCCCTCTTTCCGCTCGACAGCGAGGATGCGGATGTCCTGATCCGGCACGCCGACCAGGCCATGTATTCCGCCAAGCAGGCCGGCAAGAACCGGTATCACCTGTTCGACCGGCGCGACGCGGAACTGATCACCAGCCATCGCGACCTGATGCACAGCATCGAGCAGGCGCTGCACCGCGATGAATTCGAATTGCTCTACCAGCCGAAGGTTTCCCTGCGCAGCGGCAAGGTCGTGGGTGCTGAAGCACTGCTGCGCTGGCAACATCCGCAACGAGGCATGCTGGCGCCGGCCGATTTTCTCGATGCGCTGGAAACCTCCGATCTGGCGGTCGAAGTGGGACGCTGGGTGCTGCAGGCGGCCGTTCGCCAAGCAGACCTGTGGCACCGCGCGGGCCTCGATCTGGTCGTGGCGATCAATGTTTCGCCACACCATCTGAATCATCCGGGTTTCGTCATCGACCTGTCGCGCGTCCTCGATGCCTGCCCCGGTCTGCCGCACGACCGCATCGAGCTGGAAATCAGCGAACACGACGCGATCCGCGATGCCGCAGTGGTCGGCGGCGTAATGAGGGCATGCGAACGGCTCGGCGTGCGATTCGCGATCGACAACTTCGGCACCGGCCGATCCTCGCTTGGAGCGATGAGCCAGCTGCCGGCGCGCACCCTGAAGATCGACCGCCGCTTCATTGCCGACATGCTCGACAATCCCGAGGATCTCGCCATCATCGACGGCATCATCGGGCTGACCAGCGTGTTCAACCGCAACGTGGCCGCCGAGGGCATGGAAGTGCCGGAACACGGTGCCTTGCTGCTGCAGCTCGGCTGCGACATCGCCCAAGGCTACGGCATCGCGCGCCCGATGCGCGCCGCCGAACTTCCGGCCTGGCTCGCCGGCTTCCTGCCCGATCCGACCTGGCATGAGGCGACTCGCATCATGCTCTGGCATGACGACCTGCCGCTGCTGAAGATCGAGATCGACCAGCGCATCTGGATGCGCCTGGTGCGGCAAGCGCTCGACGGACTGGAAAACGGCTCCGCCAACCTGGATATCCCGGCGTGTCCCGCCGCCACATTCACCCTCTGGGCCGAAGGGGTCGGCAAGGAACGCTTCGGCAAGGAGGCGTCCTTCCGTGATGCCTGCCGCGACTACGCGCGTATCAATGAACTGGCCCGGCGGCTATGCGACTGCGGCAGCGCCGCGGATTCGCAAGTTCTGGAGGCGCACTGGCGCGAACTCTCCGCGGCAAACGACGACCTTCTCGCCGATCTCGGCCGCCTCAAGACGATTGCGGCGGCCAGAGTACGGCCCTATCCCTGGACCGCCGGCGAGGCGATGATCGTCTAGCCGCCTCCGCCCAGCATGGACATGGCGGGTGCGGGCGTGAAGATGGCCGACGCGGCGCCGACGATCATGCCGGCGACGATCGCGCAGACCAGGATCACGACCGTGTATACCAGCGCCTTTTCCGCCGGGCACTTCATCAGCACCGGCAGGCCGAGGTAGATCAGGTAGATGGAATACAGCGAAGCGACCAGGCCGAGCACCGACAGCGCGGGGATCAGGCTGAAGATGCCGCCGACCATCCCCGCCGTGCTGCCCTAGGCCACCAGCTTCAAGGCATTGATCTGGCTCTTCTGGCCGCCGAAGCCCGGCGCCAGGGCATCGACGATCAGCGCGACGACGAACACCATCGCCAGCGAGAGGACATAGCCGGTAATCATCTGGGCGAGGCCATTGACGAACGGCAGGCGGATGGTCACGCCCATCATGCCGAAGCCGACCACGGACATGCCGATGAACCCGGCGACCGCCGGGATGATGGCGAGGATGGCGATGTAATTCTTGTAGAGGCTGGCGGTATCCGTCGCTTCCGCCTCGATGGCGGGCCGCGCCTGGCGTGGCGCCAGCAGAATGTCCTTCACGCGCTGTACGAGATCCATGGTCATCCCCTTGTTGTGCGACGGATGCAGATTAGTCCGAATCGAGGCATCGTGCAACGCGCGCCGCGACGCCGATCCGGAGCGGAGCGCATCTCCCATTCCGGCGTAATGTTTCTTTAACCTCGCCTGAATAAATTGGAGCCTCGGCAACTCCACGATCAATGACAATGCAATCTTCAATACTCGTTGTTGAAGACGAACCCGGAATTCAAGCGTTGCTGGCCTCCAACCTCAGCAGGGGCGGACATAGCGTAGACATGGCCCTGAGCGCGGAAGCCGCCATTGTCCAGATCAACAACTCCCTGCCGGACCTGATCCTGCTCGACTGGATGCTGCCGGGCATGAGCGGACTGGAGCTGATGCGCAAGCTGCGCGGCGACCTGCGGACCTATCACATCCCGATCATCCTGCTGACCGCCAAGGCGTCCGAACAGGACAGGGTGTCGGGACTCGAACTCGGCGCGGACGACTACATCACCAAACCGTTTTCCGCACGAGAGCTGCTCGCCCGCATTCAGGCGGTGCTGCGGCGCGGCCGGCCGCAGGCGACGACGGCGCAGGTTTCTGCCGGGCGCATCAAGCTCGATCCGGCCGCGCGGCGGGTATTGGTGGATGGCGGCGAGATCCACCTGGGACCGACCGAGTTCCGGCTGCTGCATTTCCTGATGACGCATCCGGACCACGTGCACTCGCGCGATCAACTGCTCGACAAGGTCTGGGGAGATCACGTCTTCATCGAAGAACGCACCGTCGACGTGCACATCCGGCGTCTGCGCGCGGCGCTCGAACCGAAGGGCGTCGAAGGCCTGATCCGGACGGTACGTGGATGCGGCTACCGCCTCTCGGTCGATGCCGACAATCCGGAACCCGCGGCGGAGTAGCCTGCGGGATGCCGGCACCCCGCAAGCCTGATTGAGGCGTGGCGCCTAGGTGAAACGGCGACGGGCGATACAGCCGAGCAGGCCGAGACCCGCCAGCAGCATGGCGAAACTCTCGGGCTCGGGAACCGGGGCGACGCCCGGATTGGCGATGTAACCGCTGGTCGACAGATAAGAGCCGGCCGCGTCGCCGGCAACCGACAACTGCCATTGGCTCACGCTGTTCGCGCCCAGCGCGGCGAGACTCGCCGGAATGCCGCTCGCGTTCTGGGTGCGGATGGTGCCGACGAAGCTCTGGTCGCCGTAGGTGAGGCGATCGACCAGATCGCCAGCCTCATCGTAGAGATTGATCTCGTCGTTGCGACCGAGATTGACGCTGTTGCCGCCGATCACCTTGACGCTGGCCGAAAGCCCCCAGGCGGCGCGGAAATCGGCCGCCGCGCTTTCGGAGAGAATCACCGACTCGCCGGCGGCCACCGTACCGAAGGACGACAGGCTGACCGTGCCGGCGGTACGGCTGTCGTCGTCGTAGCTCCAGCCGGTGAAATCGACGGCGCCGGCACCCAGGTTGGTGAACTCGATGAACTCGTCGCCGCTGTACATCCACTCGGTGATGTAGACGTTCGCGCTGGCGGCATTGACGAGGCCGGCGGACAGAACGACGGCGGCAAGCAGCTTGCCGAAGGATTTGGTTTTCATGGCAGGCATCCTCGTTGGAATATCGATGAAAGAAACGTGTCAGGCGGTCTTGCGGCGGGAGATCCAGCCGAGCAGCCCCAGCCCGGCGAGCAGCAGCGCATAGGACTCGGGTTCGGGCACCGGCGTCAGCACGAACAGCTCGGGCTTCTCGCCGACCAGATAGATCGTGCCGTCGGTGCCGATGGTCACGCCCTCGACGTCGCCGGCGAGGCTGCTGAAATCGAACTGGCTCAGTACCTGTCCGCTGCGTGAAACCTCCAGCAGCAGGGACGACTCCTGGCTGAAGAGCAGCAGGTTGTCCTGATCCGCCGTTCCGTTCAGACCGGGCACCGTCGACAGCACCTGGATGTCGGAAAGGTCGAGCACGCCGAGGCTCGGCGTGAACAGGCTGGCGACGCTGCCCGCGCCGCCGAAATCCACGCCGCTCAGCACCTGCACGGCCTGCGGCGACTTCTCCTTCACCGTATAGAAATTGCCCGTCAGCGGCTCGTAGGAAATACCCTCGATGCCGATGTTGCCGACCGTGGCACCGATGCTGAAAGAAGGCAGTGCCGCGCGGCTCGCCGTCCCGCCCGCGGCGAAAGTCAGCAGATACGCATCCTGCAGCCGCTCCTCGGCGACGACGAACTTGCCGTTGCCCACGTAGCTCAGTCCCTCGGTGTCGTCGAAGCCGGACAGGCTCATCACGCCGAGCTGGGCGCCGGTCTTGCTCACTTCCACCAGCGCATCGCCTTCGTCGCCGAGCACGAACAGCGAGCCGGTATCCCAGTTGTAGGTCACCGCCGAAGCCTCGGAGACGGCGAGCGCCGGCAGATCGTAACGGCCGGACAACCGGTAGTCGGCCAGGTTCAGCGCGCTCGCCTGGGCGGCGGCGGAAGCGGCGAGCGCAGCGGCAAGCAGCAGAACGCGCATAGCGTTGCGGACAGGCATGGATCGCTCCTCGGAAAAGGTGGAAACCTCTTCCTTTTTAGCGACCGCGGGTGACGGCGGCATTAAAGGAACACCGCCGCGCCATGAGCCGAACGGCGCATGGCGGACTGCTCGCTCAGGAATAATGCCTGGAAAACATCGCCAGGAAGCCGTCGGTCCCGGAAACCGGCAGGCGGTTGATGCCCGCCGCCGCCTTGCGGCCGCCGCCGGTCGGATACTGCCGGCACAAAGCATCGGCCCCGACGGGACGTGCCTTCGGCGCGCGCACGCTCACCGTCAGCGTGCCGAAGGCGTCCGGCACCAGCAGCGCATGCGCCCGCTCGGGCGTCGCGACGGCCAGCCGGTTCGCCAGCACGCCGACCACCCGCCGCGCCCAGGCCGCGTCGGGCAGCACCCAGGCCGCCGCATGCCTACGGTCCAGGCAGGGCGTCACTCCTGCGGCGGCCTGCATGTCGGCGGCGAAACCCTCGCGCAGTTTCGCAAATGCCGCGCACTCGGCGACGAACGCGAACGGATCGACGAACGGCATCATTTGCCGGTAGAGCTCGGCCGGATCGAAATGCAGGTCGGCCACGCTGTCGCCGTAGCCGTTGTAGTTGAGCAGTTCCCCCAGTTCGGCCAGCACGGCGAAACGCCCCTCGTCGAGCTCCAGCGGCTCTGCCGCCCGGCGCGCCGCCGCGTGCAGATTGTCGCCGCAGGCCGCCGCCACCGCCCAGGCACGATGCCGGCCTTTCAGCAAGCCGTCGACGATCAAGCTGGTGCAGGTATCGGCTGCCGTGTCGATGTGCGCTTCGAAGCGCGGATGCTCGATCGGCGCACCGGCAAAATGATGGTCGAACCAGATCAGGCGGGCGCCCGCCTCCAGCAGCCGCAGCGCGTCGGCACGGTTGCTGTCCAGCGAGATGTCGAACACGCGCGCCGCCCCGCGGGCGCCGAGTTCCACATTGCGCAGCAGGTTGATGTCGCGCTTGACGCCCGTCGCCAGAACCGCCTCGGCCGGATGCACCAGCCGCCATTGATGCAGCGCGCAGAGCCCGTCCGCGTCGCCGTTGAACACGTCGATGGACTTCACCGGATGAACCCCTCCGTCTCCAGCCGCGTCACGATCATCTGCGCCGCCTCGAGCGGCGTGCACTCGCGCGTGTCGATCACCAGCTCGGCGCGCTCGGGCGTCTCGTAGGGGTCGCTGATGCCGGTGAACTCTTTGATGATGCCGGCGCGCGCCTTGGCGTACAGCCCCTTTCTGTCGCGTCCCTCGCAGGTCTCCAGCGGCGTCGCCACATGTACTTCGACGAAGCCGCCGTGCGCCTCCACCATCGCGCGCACCTTGCGGCGCGTCTCGCGGTAGGGCGCGATCGGCGCGCACAGCGCGATGCCGCCGTGCTTGGTGATCTCGCTCGCCACGAAGCCGATGCGCTGGATGTTCAGGTCGCGGTGCGCGCGCGAAAAGCCCAGTTCGCTGGAAAGGTGCTTGCGCACGATATCGCCGTCGAGCAGCGTCACCGTGCGGTCGCCGATCTCGAGCAGCTTCGACAGCAGCACGCGCGCGATGGTCGACTTGCCCGCGCCCGACAGGCCGGTGAAGAACACCGTCACGCCCTGGCGGCCGCGCACCGGATGGCTGCGGCGCAGCTCCTCCACCACCTCGGGGAACGACAGCCAGGCCGGCACCTCCTCCCCTGCCCGCACGCGGCGGACGATCTCCGCCGTCATGTCATGCGCCGACGCTCCCGCCTCCGCGTGCACCGGCAGGAAGGCATGCAGCGCGTCGTCGCGCGCGAAGCGCGGCAGATCGACCAGCTCGATGCCCAGCTCGCTCGCCAGTCCTGTCGCGCTCCGGCGCGCCGCCTCGTCCGCTTCGCCCCACCATTCCGGCTCCACCAGCAGATGGGTCGCCCCCGCATTGCGCGCCAGCAGCGCCCGCCACAGCACGCCGCGTCCGCCCGGCGCGCCTGGGATCGGCAGCAGCGACAGCAGCGCCCCGCGCTCCGGCAGATAGTGCAGGCCGTGCTCCAGCGCGCGCACGCGCGTGAAATGGTCCAGCGTGATCGTCTGTTCCTCCGTCACCGGCGCCAGCACCAGCACGTTCGCCTGCGCGATGCGAGCCGCATGCACGATGCGCGCCGCCTCGGCGCGATGAATCATTCCCGCCGGCTGGCAGGCCAGCACGCGGCGCCAGCCGCGCTTGGCGAACTGGCCGCGCAGCTCCTCGGGACTGAGCCGCAGCGCCGCGAAATCATAATGCACCGGCGCCTCGACGCCCGCCACCGGCCCGGCGAGGAACACCCCGCCGTCGTGGCCGAACGCCGCCAATTCCCGCACCGCGTCCTCGCCCAGATCGGCCGCCCGCCAGGCTTCCTCCACCGTCAGCACGCCCAGCAACACGCCCTCCGGATCGCGCAGCGCCACCCGCTCGCCGGGCGCCAGCGACTCGGCCAGCGCCGCCCCTGCCTCCAGCAGCACCGGCCGCGCCAACGGCCGGCCATCCTTCAGGCGGCCATCGGCCAGCACCGCCTCGCAATCAGCCCGGCCCAGATAGCCGCGCAGCGGCGCACAAAAGCCGAGCAGCAGCAGCTCCAGCAGCGCCAGCGCATCGCCGCGCAGATCCACGCCCTTCAAACCGGCCGCCTCGCGCTTGATCGCTTCGGCCTCCTCTGCCTTCAGCAGCAACGAACCCATGCCCCCCACCCTTCCCTTCATCTCATTCTGCATACAACCGGCCATTATGCCCTGCATTTCGCCGCCGCCAGCCAGCAGCGCGGCTTGCCTAGTCTCTTCGGATCATCCTACGGCTCGATGACGGAAATATCTCTGCAACATTCAGCGGCATTCTTCAATGCGGCGCGCTTCGGCGCGCGCCGAACCCGCGACCCGCCAGCCAGATTCCCAGCGCGATCCCGCAAACATCCGCCAGCAGATCGTCCCAGCCCGCCATGCGTCCCGGCAGCGACAACTGCCGCCATTCGTCCCACAGACCCACGCCGAGACAGAACGCCGCCACCGCCGGCGTCCATGCCGCGCCCAGCCCCAGTCGCAGCAGGCCTGCCAGCACCGCGAACCACGCCAGATGCGCGAGCTTGTCCCACGGCGGCGGGATCAGCCCGGCCGCCTCCGGCTGATTGCCGCCCCAGACGAACATCCCCAGCAAAACTGCCGCCAGCAGCAAAGGCAGGCACCTTGCGAACGCCGCCATCCAGGCACTCAATTGATCATCCTCCGCCGCCTCGCCGGCGCCGAGTTTCTAACGTCCGGCCACCGACCGATAGACATCCAGCGTCTGCTCGGCGATGCGCCGCCAGTCGTAGCCCGCCGCCACCCAGGTGCGCCGCACTTCCCTGGCCTCAGCCGTCAGCGGCCGTGCCGAGAACTCCACGAGCCGCGACGTCAATGCCTCGACGTCGCCGAGCGGAAAATAATGCCTCGCCGACAGGCCGACCTCAAGATTCGCCGGGATGTCGCTCGCGATCACCGGCAGGCCGTAACTCAACGCCTCCAGCAGCGCTATCGGCAGCCCCTCGTGCGACGAAGGCAGCACGAACAGGCCCGCCTGCCCGAACAGTTCGGCGAGCCCCGCGCCGCTCTGGAAGCCGGTGCACACCACGTTCGGCGTCGTCTCCGCCGCCGCCAGCACGCTCTGCACATAGGCATCCGGATGATCCGAAGCTCCGACGATCGCCAGCTTCCAGCCCGGCAGCGCCGCGCGGCGAAATGCCTCGATCAGGTCCAGATGCCGCTTCTCCGGCACCAGCCGGCTCACCAGCACGATATAGCGCCCCGGCTCAAGCCCAAAGACGTCGAGCGTCGCGCGGCCTTCCGGCAAAGCGGGCAGCACCACGCCGTTCGGAATCAGCGTCGACTCGACGTCGTGCCTGTCGCGCACCAGCGCGCGGATCACCTGCGAAATGACGATGCGGCCATTGCTCCGGCGCATGCCGCAGCGCTCACCCAAGCGCAGCGTCCACCTGGCGAAACCGCCCCACTTCTGCCGGTCGTAATCCGGGCCATGGTGCGTCACCACCACCTTGAGGCCCAGCAGCCGCGCCAGCGGCGTCATCAGCGCCGGGCCGATCGCCTGGATGTGCAGGATGTCCGGCCGGCGCACGGCCGCCACCAGCACGCCGAGGAAGGTATGCACGATCGCCTCCAGCCCCTTCGACCGCGGCGACCACACGCGCACGTAACGCACCCCGCGCCAGCCGTCGCCCTTCTCCGCAGGCATGTAGGGCGAGCGCACGATGACCGTCACCTCGCAGCCCAGCCCGGCCAGCAGCGGACACAGATGCTCGGCGTGCGTCTCCACGCCGCCCTGCACCTGCGGAAAGCCGCGCAGGCCGAGGAACATCACGCGCAGGGGCTTGCCGGCCATCAGCAGGCCACTCTCATGTCGCGGTAAAGATCGAGCAGACGCTCGCGATAACGCACCGCGGTGAACTCCTCTTCGACCCAGCGCCGGCCTGCCTTGCCCATGGCCAGAATTTCGTCGTCCTGCTTCTCCATGAACTCGGTCAACCTCGCCGCAAGCGCTTCGGCGTCGCCGCTCGGAAACACCGCGCCGGTTTCCCCTGCGCGGATCAACTCGGGAATACCCCCGATCGCCGCGCCGATCACCGGCCGCTCCAATGCATAGGCCTCCATCACGCTCATCGGCGCGTTTTCATACCACTCGGACGGCAGCACCATCGCGCGCGCGCCGCGGATCGCATCAAAGAGCGCCTCGCCCGTGCGGTAACCCAGAAATTCCACGTCCGCCCCGGTCTCGGCGACAAGCTGCCGCAGCCGCGCTTCCTCCGGCCCGGTGCCGACGATCCAGCCCTTCGTACCCGCCAATGCCAATGCCCGAACGAAAGTCGCCAGGCCTTTCTCCGGTCCGAGTCGGCCGAAGAAAACAAACGCCTTGCCCGGCTTGCCCTCCGGGCGAAGATGCACCGCATCGACGAAATTCGGCACATGAACAAAACGCTCGCGCGGCCAGCCCCACTCGACGAACTTCTCCAGGTAAAACCGGCTCGGCACGACGAAACGATCCACATGCCGTGAATAACAACCGAGTATCCGATGCACCGCCGTCTCGGCCGTGATGACCATCGATAGCGGCAGCGAATCCTTGACGCAGCGGTGCGTCACGGCATTCCAGATCGCGCCGCCCTTGCAGCGCTCGCACACGCCGTCATGCGTCAGCATCTTGTATGCGGGACATGCAATTTTCAGGTCGTGCAAGGTCAACACCGTCGGCACGCCGAGTGCCTTGAGCTTGCCGAAGATCGCCGGCGAAATGTGGTGATAGACGTTGTGGGCATGGGCGACCGCCGGCCGCGCACGCGCGACGAGAGCGGCAATCTTGCGCCTTGCTTCGAACGAGTAAATGATCTTGCCGGCATTGACCACTTTTTGCGGCAGCGAGTAGCTCTCGCCGAATTCGATTTCATCGACGAACCAGTCCTGCCAGGGCGAGGACTGGTTTTTCCGATGCCGCATGGCGAACGGCACGACTTCCCACCTGATTTCTTCGAACAGGCGATTTTGTTCGAGAAACACCACCTCCGCCCCGCCGCGGCGGTAGTAGTAATTGTTGATGGAAAGCAGAACGTTATCGGTGCTCACCTGCGCACCAGCACCCTACCGAGGCCCGGACACTCTTCATCAACCTGTATTTCAGGGAAATAGTGTTTCCACTCCTGCAGCGCCGCCTTCTCGTGCTCTCGATTGACATCGTCGACAAACACCCTTGTCTCGGCAGCGAGATACGGCATTGCCTGGGGCAAGGCTCCATTCCGTCCCACCAGTGAACTCATCGGACCATCGACGAAAACAAAATCGAAAGGCGCGCCGGACAGATCGGCGGCATACCACCAATAAGCCTTCCCATCCGGATAAAAGCAGCGTTTGAATCCGCA
Source organism: Rhodocyclaceae bacterium UBA2250 (assembly GCA_002347285.1). Lineage (GTDB taxonomy): Bacteria > Pseudomonadota > Gammaproteobacteria > Burkholderiales > Rhodocyclaceae > Sulfuricystis. The sequence continues at coordinate 18,595 of DDXW01000023.1, forward strand.
TATCTGCAAGCAAACATGCTTGGCAAAAGGTGTCCCTTCCAGAAGGTAATCGACGTAGTCGACCGTGCCGCCGTGGTTCTCCAGCGAAACCACCTCGAAGCCGTACTTGTGCGCCAAGGCGGAAAACAACAACGTGCTGCTTCCCGCACCGACCTCAAGCAGGCGCTTCGGAGGCTTGGATTCGATTTGCCTGATGAGGTATTCGGCCCGGTAGGGCAGGAAGGTCATCGCTCCCTTCCAGCCGATCTTTCGCATGTCGATACCGAGAGCACCCATTTTCTCGACGAACTCACCCGAATAAGGAGTGCGTTCTGGTTTTCTAAGCCGGTCAAGATGCTGAATGACACCGGCCTGTACTGTCTTCACCGCCAAGCTGAATGCCTTGTCGCCGAGACCGGTCGCTACTGGCTGCTCTATGACTTTCATGGTCGCTTTCCATTGATTACCGATGTAAGGCTGATGCGGAGTCCCCGATCGACGGCATGATCACAGATCAAAGTGACAGTTTCATCACTATGCTTCAGGCAAGCCAATGCGCTCTCATCCGTTTTCCCGAAGTAATGGTTGGCAAACCACGCCGAGGCAACCATTTCTCCGGGCCTCAACCTGATTCGCCCCATACTGGACTTGAAAACCGCGAACATTTCCCCCGTCTCGTAATGGCGCGAATGGATGACCTGCGGGGAGAAATAACTATTCGCGCTGGCGTATACCCTCTGAGCCCCATCAAAGAAACGGCTCTCCAGTGGAACCGAGGCAAGGTTGTCCCAGCCGGGTATCGCACGCAGCAGTTGCAGATCGTTGGTATGCACCAGCGGGCCAGCTTCTTTTTCCGACAGCAGTTCCCGCCTGTCGAGATTATTGCTTCCATACCAACCGAACCATGAACCCTGCTTGCCCGCAATACCGGCCACCTCGAGCGTGCTCCCGAAATAACCTTCTTTCCCTTGCATATAGCCTGCATATTGGCCGCGGGTGATCCGCGTTCCGTAGTAACCGTATGTGGTAGAGATCGACACCAGCCCCGCCGGCAAATGGCCGTAAGGCGAGACGTATTGATATACCCCCTCCCCGGCTTTCTTGGCTTCTATAGTTCGATTCTGTTGCGGTCCCGCTTCATAGTAGTAATGATCGAGCCTCAATGAGCCATCGGCATACCATTTCAGATAGGTTTCGCCGATTCCCGCATCATTGGGATCCCAGATGTTTCCGAATACAAGTCGCTTGTCGCCTGGTGCGGATCTCACCTGCCGCACAACCTGTTCGATCCAGTATTTCTGGCCGGCTTTCCAATCTTGGAAACTTCCCGCATTGCCGGTTGCGGCGTTGGCGCAGTATTGTCCGCGGTGCGCGAGATCATCAAAGAACAGAGCTGAATCCTTGCCTCGACCAAAGCTCTCCAGGCTTGCATCGATCAATTTCTGGACGACCAACTTGCTGACCAGGTTGGCCACGATGTTCGTCCGGCTACCCTCGATCCAGTCCAGAAAGAAATAGTCCTTTGCCGTATTGAAGGTAAAGCTCTCGAGCGTGAGGCTCTCGACTTCCTTGCGTGTGCAGCCGTACACCTTCAGTAGTCGAAGGTCGAGTTGGTCAATCGGATACCATTTGGAAACCTGTCGATCAGGTCGGATCAAGCTCTCCCTTCCTGTCCCGGCGTAGTAATCGAAGTAAAGAATCAGCCGATTCTCGAAGTCGATTCTCACGGGGGCGTAGTAGGCGTTATGCAGCTTGATATAGCCCAAGCCTTGGGCGGACACCCCCGCAGCCGGCCCCGCAGAGACCAGCGTGTAACCCATCTCCTTTGCGTGCAAGTGGGCTAACGCATAGTCCGGGCTACTCTTGTTCCAGACATCGACGGAGAAGTTGTGCACGTGGTGATGAAAGGCCTCGCCCGAGGCCGCAACGGCAGTCATGCCGCATGTTGCCCATATGCCCAGCAAAGCCGCCAACTGGACGAAATAGACAAGCCTTCTTCGGATCAAAGGAACACCTGTCCTTCTCAGAAAGAAGACAACAGCAGATTGCGTTCGGCAAGCGCGATTCGCAACGGCTCGTAATTCAATACTGTGTCGCCATCGCTTCGCGACCGATTTTGGCGACGTATTGAAGCATCGAAACTGGGAAGCCCATCAAGATCGCAGCCGAGAAACCCCAGCGCATCCCTGGCGACCTGATCATTGTTTCTGGCGAAGTCCTCGAAGCGGACCCGCAGATAGCGGCCAGTGCCTTCCAGCGAACCCAGTCGTGCATCAACCCAGTTCTTTGACCGAATTCGCTTCAGTGCTTCTCGCACGTCGATCTCGACCCTAAGCTCCTTCGGATACTCCTTGCCTATGTACAGGCCGGAAGAACGAGACATCTCCTTCGACTGGAGCCACGCCACATTATCGTTTCTGACGATGTGAATCACTTTCAGGCTGTCTTCGCGTCTCGCCCAATCAATGAAGGTTTCAAGACGATCAATCGCCAGTGCCGGAGAAAACCTGGGATGCAGCACCCATTTCGCCGAGGATCTGAACAGCCACCGGAATCCGATAAACCTCTGCCGGCGATACTCAGCCTCGATGTGCTTACGGTCGGCCTCCACCAGATTTACGAAGCTGCGCTCCAATCCCTCTTGAGCGACGGCCAATTTCTTCCATACGGGAATGTCCAGCATCCACTCCCAGCCGGCAAATACATCCGGGTGTTTGGCAAGCGCAATGGCTAATGCACTGCTTCCGGTTCTTTGTGTTCCGATGACAATAAAAGCGTTGGCCATTTCTTATCCCATCCTGCAACATCTTTCGCTTTGCACAAACACACCCTCAATGGCTGAAACAAGTTGTGGCTCAATCTGGGGCCATAAATACCGTGCGCCGGTACTCTTTGCGTTTGCTCTCAACAATTCAATGTCTTGGCAACTTGCAGCCAGAATTGCTTTGCTGAACTCCTCAGGTCCATAGTCAAAGATCAAACCATTGTCTTGGTGTTCAACATAACAAGTATGCGTTCGGATATTGCTAGCCAGAATAGGCAATCCTGCGACCAGATATTCAAAGAGTTTCGTAGGTGGGTTAAAACGCCAGCAGGGTCTGTCTTCCCATATGCAGACACCGAAATCCGCGTCTTGGAGGTACTTCGGAATCTCATAGCCAGGCACTCTGCCAACAACCTTTACATCGTTGGCGACACCCAGTTCGGTTGCCTTGCTATTGCAATATTGGACTTGGTCCTCTGATGCGCCAACGATAGTAAGGGTTGCGATGCTGCTGCCTGCGTTGGCCAAAGCCAATCCTTCAAGCATCACGTCTCTACCTCTCGCCTCTTCGACAGACCCTGTGTAGATCAACCTGATCTTCCTGTCAGGCCGAGACTGGCCATTCCGATCAATTGCTTGGAACATCGAGTGAACGCCCATGTACATCATTTCAATCTTTTCTGGCGGCACCCCCATGTTGAGCAGGTCGTCCCGATGCGCTTCACCAATCGGTAGTACGAGATCGGCTGCTTTCGCACCCTTGTACGCAAGCTCGTAGAACAGCCTATTTGCCCACCTCTTAATGAGGCTCTTCTGATCAGGATTGGCAAAATGGCTTGGATGCTCATTCCAATAAATAAATGTTGGAATATTGCGAATAAGCAGCGCCATGGTGGCCAACTGAGATCCAAGCAGAACCGTACCGGCTGGCCTGATATCTCGTATCTCTCTCCATGCCGCATACTGGTACTTCAACATATCGCGCTTCGATGTACCTGCCGTACTTAGCGTTTTGTACTTTGCTCTTTCGGTCAGCAGCTCTTCCTGTACGATGGGTTCTCTGGACAGGACGGTGAGGTCATAGTGCTCTGCCAGAGTCCGAATACGGTACGAAAAATCAAGAAACCCGGGCTGTCCCGGAAAAAACCAGGTAACGACAACCAGCTTCTTCTTGATTGCCTGTCGCATTAGCGTGCTGCTCCACGGATGAAATGTTTGACAAGGAGACCTTGTGCTCTATTCAGGCGCTGGGTCGCCAAACAGCCGACCGAGAAAGCAATCGTGGATACGGCCATCCCAACCAACATGCCTTGCATGGCTGTATCGCTCAGCCCCGAAGAAACATACTTCCCGGCAAGGCCCGCAATTAACGCAATCAGAAACAGCTGCACCCCTTTGTGCAGACGAAAGGAGAGTTTCGCGAAATGGTCATTTTGGATATGCCGCAGGATCAGTAGAAGGCTGATTGTTGGGAGGTAGCTGGTAATGATTACACCCGAAGCACCAGCCAGGTGCACCGAAGGAATCAATAACAAGGCCAGTCCAATGCTTACTGGCATATAGGCTGACGCAAGCCGTTCGGATTGGTGTGTTGCATTCATTCCAATCCACAACATCCCGCCCAATGAACTGATACCGACCTGTACAAGTATCAACAGGAGAAAGAAATAGTGATCCGCGTAAACAGCTTTCGTATAGGTTCGGAGCAACTGATCGCCAACTGCGAGAAGCATGCATACCCCAAGTGCGAGAATGAAATGATTGGCTTGTAGCAACAGCGTTGCCGGCTCTCGAAACCGGTTGACTCGGTTGTCCTTCGAGTACAGCCTTGCCCATATCGGCTCAACATACCCTTGGAGCATCTGCACCGGAAGGAACATCCGCGCCCTCTCGGCCAGCGTCAAGAAGAAGGCATAGGCTGCCGTTACCTCGCGCGTTGAGAAATGGCTGACCAGCAGAATCAGAGACGGCGGCAGCCACGGGATGCCGACAAGGTATGAAACGTAATTCGCCTTGCTGGCCGCCACCACCTCCCTGAACGAAGGCATGGCAAACTCGCCGGGCTGCTCTGCCTGCCGGCCTCCGTTTGCCAACAACACCGCCAGCTGCACGGCGGAGCCGGCAAGCTCCGTAGCGATGAAGACCCACAGCACGAGGTCGAACCGCAGGGTGCCATCGAGCCTCAGAAAAACGAGCAAGGCAAGAATCCGGACCAGCACGGTGCCGAACGAAATCACCGCATAGGCGCCATGCAGCAGCAAGCCCTGGATGAAGCCAGAAGTCAGCTGGCCGAAAGCGTTCGTCAGACTGAGGCAGACGATGAGCGTAATGGCACCGGATGCCGCGTCGACCGGTTCCTTCCCGTCTTGCGGCAGCCATATCCCGCTCCACAACACCCCGATCACGACAAGAGACAGTGCAAGCAAGCGCGGCAGCGTCAGCGCCAGCAGGAATCGCACGAGATTCGGCAGCCCTGCCTTGCCGGCGAAGGCCGGCAGGAAGCGCAGGCTGGCCCTGTCTACGCCGAGGGACGACACCGCGGCCGAGAGTGCCGCCGTTGCGCCGATGGTGGCGTAGGCGGCGAAATCGTCGATGGACATCGAGCGCGCGAGAAGGACGGGAATCGCCACGCCGACGATGCCGGTAAGCACGCGCATGGCGAAGAAGAAGCCGGGCGTATTGCGGCTCATGCTCTCTGCCGGTTTCGTCTTGGCTGCGTCCATGAGTGCGTACTCAGCCGCATGATGCCGCTCTCGACTCCCGCCGATCCAGAACCGCGTGGTAGCGATCCTCGAGCATGTCGACAAGCGCCTCGTAATTCCGGTTCGACCTAACGTAGTCGACGCCATTCCGCGCCATGCCTTCGGCGAGTTCCCGGTCAGACAACAGACGATCGATTGCCTCGGCAAAAGCCTCGGGGGTGCTCGGTACGGCGATGCCGGCGCCGCTCTCCCGCAGCACCTGTACCTGATCCGGGTGATCGTTGGCGACGACGGGCCGGTTCCACGCCAGATATTCGAGCACCTTTGTCGGAGTGCCGACATCGAGAATCGGGTGCGGCCTTATATACGAAACGCACACGTCGGCCGCCCTGATGTAGCCCCAGGCCTGCGTCATCGGCAGGAAGCCCGTGAACAGCACCCGGGGAGCCACACCGGACTTGCCCGCCTCTTCCGCGAGATGTTGCATCTGCTCGTCATCGGCCCCACCCACGAGTACCAGCAAGGCATCGGGCCACTTGTCGAGCAGAAGCTTCGTCGCCTGAAAAAGGAACTCGATCTTCCGTTCCGCAACGAGCGTCCCGACATAAACGATCGGCCGGGCGCCGCGCAGTCGCACGTCGTCACTCGGCTTGATTTCTTCGGGAGATATGCGCGACAGCAGGATGCCCATCGGCACGGGAGTCATCTTGTCGGACTGGATGCCCTTGGCCGCGACGGCTTCCAGCATTTTCTGGCTTTGCACGAACACATGATCGGCGCAGGGAAGAATGATTTTGTAAAGCGCCAGGGCCGACGCATGGCCACGCAACAGGTAGGCAACCTTCTTGAAGGCCGACAGATTTGCGGCCTCTTCCTTCGCCCGGTTAAGGTCAGCTTCCGGATACGGGAACGACATCCAATAGAAAAACGGCAACCCCTTGATCTTGGCGATCGCCAGGGCCAGCAGCGCGGCAAGGAACCTGTCGCGCACCTGCACGAAGTCATAACCATTGACCGCTACCAATCTGATCATTCTCAGGTCATTGAGAAAGAGCAGGCAGGCGTTGAGCAGCTTGCCTCCGCCGCGCGCCGATGTGGCAGCGCCGAGAAAGACGCGTTCGTTATCGCTGCTCCGGATCACGCGTGAATGCGCAGGTGTTTCCGACTGCATTACCCAATCGATGGCGTGACCGCGGCTTGCCATACCTCGCGAAAACAGATCGGTGACGTCAACCCGGTAGGCTGGGTAGTTTTCCCTGGTGGAAAACAAGAACCGGAGCCGATTCTGTGTGCTCATCGGCTACCCACCGTCTGCCGATTCAGCCAGCCCAACAACCCGAACGAGGCCATGACCATGAACATCATCGGCGCCGCGTACGGAATGTCGTTCCGGTACGGGATCGATACCAGGTACAGCATGAAGGAGACCTGGAGCGTATTGGCGATCGATTTGTGCATGGGATTGGCCAGTTTCTCCGCGAGTCGCCGCGCCGCTGAATAACCCGCCAGCAACATGCCTATAACGGCGCCCGTGCCGATCAAGCCAACCTCCCACAACAGGAGCGACAGCCCCGTCAGGTCGATATGCATCGGAAAATGCTGCCGTGCCGCATGGCCGAGCGCCAGCCCTTGTGTTCTGGATGATCCGATGCCGTGCCCTGCCAGAACGGCCAATGCGTCGGGTGTCCCTTGCCTGAGCCAGAATTCGACCGCTTCGCGGCGTGACATGTATCCGAACCGGTGCTGGATGCCACCGAGCTTCTCCTCAAAGCTGTAGCTGAACAGCTTTTCGATGCGTGTCGAGAGATCATCCTTCCTGCCAGACCAGTGCAGCTTGTTGTATGCGAACAGAAGCGTAGCGGTTACCGCGACTGTGCCGACCGCCAGCGCAAGAAAGGCCACCGGCCTCTGCTTGAACTCGCCCCCATAGATGATCATCAGTGCGAGCGGGAGATAGACAAAGATCGCCTTTACTTCCGTAAGCAGAACCGGGACGGCAAGAACGGCGAGATACAGCGACAGCCTTTTCCTGCTCAGCAGATTTTCTCTGTAGCTAATGAGCAACCCCGAGAGCAAGAGGATCAGGAACAACACCAGGACTGACGATAGCCCTCCCGCATCAAGACTGCCGGGGAATGTTCCTACGATCGCATCGGAAGCTTCCGTCGTGTCACCGATGTTCGCGGCAAGCCGCTTTCCGCGCACGAATATGTATTGATAGATCGCAGGCAGCCATTGAATCAGGCCAATTGCCAGGATATAGGCGAGCCATTTGCGGATGTTTTTTTCATCGATCGGCGCGATCGCGAGAAAAGCCCAAAGACCGCCGAACAACACGAAGCTCTTGATCGCCGCGATGACCTCGAAGCCCGATCCATGATTGACGGCGGTAGACAGGAATGCAGCCAACAGGAAGACAACCAGCGGAGGCACAACCAAAGACCGCACCACAGTCGCGTGTGTTTTCCTATCCGCGACAGCCAAGGCTGCCAGTGCCGGAATGAACAACGACCCAGCCAGCAGATAGGCTGCCCAATCCAGCCGAGCGCCAAGGCGCGGGAGGAAATACTGAATAGGTCCGGCAAGCAGGAACGTCAGTGTCGTCGCCAGCCAGAGACCCGCGATTGGCGCCGCCAAGAGGGCAACCGACGCAACGAGCCCAAAGACGGCCACGGTGAAAAGTGGTTGCGATAGCCCGATTACTGCCCCGAACAGCACTGCGACCAGCAGCGTGGACGAGACAGCGGCAACTACGCCAGCCTCGGGAGGGGAGTACGATGGGATGCGGATCATGCCGGGTCAACCCGCCCCGATCAGCCGCCAGCGATTTTCGGGGGATATTGCCTTTACCAAGGCATCTGTGAATTCCCTGTGAACTTCATAGGCCTCCTGCTCATCCACAAACAGGCTGGATATCCGGATGAGGATGCCGTCCGGAATCTCGCCGCGCAGTGCATAACGCAGCTTGACCTTCTTGATTTCGAAGTCCGATAACGCAACCTGGTCGCCAATGACCATCCAGTAGGTGATCGGCTCGTTCCTGCGGTTCAGTCTCGCGACAAGATTGACTACAGGAAATGCGCTGGATGCAGTGGTTAGCCTGGATGTCGTGTTATTGACGATCTGGAAGCCTTGACCAGCGTAGCAGCCCTCGGGACGATGCAGTTTGAAGCTATCGCTTTGGTCGCCGCCGTACGCGATCGACAGCATGATGCGCTGGCCACGGCTGTTGATATACGAACGTGCGAGCGTTTGGTTGTATATCTTGTCAATCGCGGCCTGAACATCCGGTGCCGGCAGTATCAGCGGGAGCGAATCATCGATCCGCCACTCCCCGAATGTCTTTGGCACAAGCGTTTCGAGATCAAACTTTGGCCCCTGCTCGGCCAGCCTGATCGTCGGTCTGAGCACCACGGCCAGCGCCGTCGCCGCGAACATCAGCGCGGCGAGGACGATGCTGGTGCGCAGCAGCGGCGTTTTCGCATTCATTGCGCCGCCTCGCCAGCGCCGAGTTTTCGCGTCACGGCAGCTTCTCCAGGTTGCGCAGGTAGTCGGCGAATTCCGCGCCGACTTCGGCGTGGCGC
>DDXW01000066.1 GCA_002347285.1 Rhodocyclaceae bacterium UBA2250
GGGCAGACCCAGCCGCAGAAGGCCTTGCCGAGCACGAAGAAGAAGGCGAAGAAGGCGACGAAGCTCATCAGCAGCGGCAGCACCATGCCGAACGTGAGCTGCTGCGCGCGCACCAGCGCCTCGCCGATGCGGTGGTGGATGATGTGCTGCGTCGGGATCAGCACGCAGTAGCCGCCGTTCATCTGGTCGTAGGCGCAGGACAGCGCCGGCAGGTTGTTGGAGATCTTGTCGGCCATGTAGGTGCCGACGATCACGCTGCCATAGACGGTGACGAACAGCATGACGAGCTGCACCGCGAGGCGGAAGCGCGCGAGAGTGGGGAAGAGCGTCTTAAGCATCGCGGTGTTCTCCTGAAGCCGTGGGTTTGCGTCGGCGCAACAGCGGCGTGGCGGCGAGCATGCCGATCAGCCCGAAGGCCGCACCCCAGCCCAGGCTGCGGTTGCGGTCGCCGTCCTGGCCGTAGGTGTAGTTGAAGGCCGTCAGATAGCGGCGGCCATTTGCCTCTGTCGTTGTCGACAGCACGAACGCGGCACGGCGCGGGCTGTGTCCTTCGTGCTCTCCTCCTCCGGCCTTCTTCTCCGCAGGCTTGAAATCGCGCGGAAACAGCACGGTGGCGATGCCCGCGGCGTCGGTCAGCACCGTGCTGCGGCTGCCGAATTCGGTCTCGAGCGTGACCGGCTGACCCGCCAGCGGCTGGCCGTTGAAGCGGACGAGGAAGCGCCATTTCTCGCTTTCGCGATAACTGCCATGCTCGCGCGGCAGCGGGTCGGGCACGATCTCCAGCTCGTGTTTCGGCAGCTTCAGCAATTCCTTCGGCGAATCGCCGGGATTGCCGAAATACCAGGCGGTGGAGGCCACCCTGACCGCCTCGGCGGATTCCTCGCGGGCGACCACCCAGTGGTAGTTGCCGACCTTCGGCGTGGCGGGCGCAATGCGCGCGCCCTCCGGGGCGAGCGGGTATTCGACCTGCAGGCGTTCGGCCGGCCCTTCCGCCGCGAAGACGGTCACCGTCTGCGCGGCGATGCCCTGTGGCCGCAGCAGCGCGCTGGCGCGTTCTCCCCGCGCCGCCCGGCCGGGCAGCAGCAGCGGCTGGATCGTCCACAGGCGCGCCGTCGGCCGAGCAGCCTGCGTGGCGGCCGGCGCAGCCGCGGAAACGGCCGGCGGCGCATGATGCTCGTGCTGGGCCAGTGCGGCCGTCGCCGCGAGCAGACCGAGCGGAATCAGATAGGTTTTCATCGTAGCTCCCGTCAGAAGGTCGCGGAAACGCCGGCCATCCAGTTGCGCGGCTTGCCGACCACGATCGACAGATCTTCACGGTTGTAGACGCCGTCGTAGGTGCCGGTCAGGTAGTTCGACTGATCGTTGGTGCCGCGCGCGGCTGACCAGTAATACTTGTCGAACAGGTTGTTGATCTTGGCGAACAGCGACCACTTGGCGCCGAGGAAGCCGCTTTCGCGGAAGTCGTAATTCGCAGCCAGGTTCCAGAGCGTGCGGCCGGACCATTTCTCCTGGTTGATCTCGTCGGCCCACGACCAGGAACGCGTATCCATCTCGAGAGCGACGCGCCAGCGGTCGTCCGGCTGCCAGCCGAACACCATGTTCAGCTGATGGCGCGGCACGCGCGGCACGTCGTTGCCGCCATTGTCGAAGAGGACGAGCCGGCAGGCCGTGTTCGACGGGGTGTTGTCGTAGTCGCAGGCACCGGGTCCGCCGACGTAGGAGTTGCCGAGCGACAGGTTGAAGTTGTCGTAGTCGGTGAATTTCGCCTGGATGTAGGTATAGGCGACGTCGAGGGTGTAGGTGCGCTTGCGGTCGGTCTTGAACGCCAGTTCGAAGCCGCGGTTGCGCACGCCGCCGATGTTGTCGTACATCTGCGTCGCCAGGGTGGTCGCAGTGCTGTACTGGCCGTTGGTGGCGAGGATGAAGTCCTTGCGGTCGATCTGGAAGACGGCCGCCTCGATCTCGGCGGCGACGCCGAACACCTCGGTCTGGGCGCGTAGCCCCAGTTCGAGGTTGAGCGCCTTTTCCGGCTTGAGGTTCTCGTTGTTGAGCGTCTTGCCGCCGGTCGGCGAGAGGCTGCCGTTGTAGAGCTGGTCGGCGGTCGGTGCGCGGAAACTGGTCGAGACGTTGCCGAAGAAATCGAGGCCGCGCCGTGCGGCGTAGCTCGCGCCGGCGCGCCAGGAAGCGACGCCGAAGCTCTTGCTGCGCTCTAAGGGGGTGAGAACTTCGTTCGTCCGGCCGGAAGAGAAGTCCAGCTTGATGTCGTCGTAGCGGCCGTTGAGCGTCACCGTCCATTGCGGCGCCGGCAGGAACTTGAATTCTCCGTAAAGCGCGTTGACGGCTTCGTCGGTGACGCTATCGGTCAGCACCGTGCCGGCGGCGACGAAGTTGGCCGGTGCGCAGGTGTAGGGCGCCGTCGTGTCCGCCCGCGTGCAGTAGTCGACTTTCGCCGTATTGAAGTTGTCATAGGTGTTGCGACGCAGGTCCAGGCCAGCCAGCCAGCCGATATTGTCGGAATGGGTACGCCATTCGGACTTGAAACCGCGCTGCACCTGATCGTAGTTGTTCATGATCGTATAGAGCCCTTGGGCACCGGGATCCGAGTCGCTGATCCCCTGGCCGTTCGCCGCCACCCGCTGCGGCGCCGACCAGAAGCCGGTGCGGTCGCGGTATTCATAGACGGTCGCGAGGAGGTTGCTGTTCGGCGTCAGGTCGTTGGCATAGGTCAGATGCAGCTTCTGCAGATTGACGTCGTACATGCGCGTGTAATCGCGGCCGATGATGCCGCGCGGATCCAGTTCCGCCTGGGTGGCGCCCTTGACCGAGCCGTGCTTGTCCTTCATGCGGTCCGATTTCTCGAAGCCGAAGGTCAGGTCGGAGGTGCCGGTGAGGAAGAAGCGCAGGTTGCCGTCGATGTTGTCGGTCTTGTAGGCCGATTGCCAGTAGTAGTCGTCGCCGGCGCGGTGGGTGACCTGCAGGTGGCCGCTGCCCCAGTCGCCGGCGAAGCCGGCGCGCGCGAGCTGGCGGTTGTAGTCCCAGGGACCCAGGTCGGCGGCGAAGGTCACGCCCTTGTATTTGGCGCCGCGCTTGGTGGTGATGATGACGGCGCCGGTCAGCGCGTCGTCGCCGAACAGGTAGGAGGCGCCGCTCTTGATGACCTTGATCGACTCGATGTTGTCGAGGTCGATGTTCACCTTGCCGGTGCGCTCGAACACCGGCACGCCGTCGATGACGATCGCGACGCCGGGCTTCTCGCCCATGTAGCGCTGGTTCTCGATGCCGCGCAGCTTGATCTTGATCTCGTCGCCGGAGGAGAGATCGGCGGTGACGCCGGGAATCGAGCGCAGGATCTCGATCATGTTTTCGGGACGTTTTTCATCCACCGTCTGCCCGCTGATCTCGTGCATCGTTGCCGGTTCGCCGCGCTTGCCGGTAAACCGGTCGTCGATCGTGGTCGAGGTGACCTTGACTTCGCCGAGCTGGGCTTCCTGCGCCTGCGCGCCGAGCGCGCCCAACCCTGTCAGCGCGCTCAACAGCGCGCAGCGGGCCTTCGTCTTCCTTTTCATTGTTTGGCTCCCTTGGTTACAACCGCTTACAAAGCGGCCGGGAGTCTATGGCCGGGTATGACTTAAGTAGTGCGACTGATCGTCGCGCGCGACGCTATGTCGCAGTGAAGCTTGGCGCTGGCGGGGCGGCGTCAGGCGGTCGCGAAATCGCGCAGCCGCGGCGGATCGAGGAGCGCGACGCGACTGCCGCGCACGTCGATGAGCCGCGCGTCGGCGAGGTCGCGCAGGGTGCGCGACAGCGCCTCGGGCGTCATGTTGAGGCGCGAGGCGATGACGCCCTTCGCGGCCGGCAGCGTCACGGTCGGGTGACCGCCGGCGGCCGATTCATGCAGGTCGAGCAGGAAGCCGGCGACGCGCTGCAGGGGGTTTTTCAGGCTGTAGGCCTCGATGTCGCGGATGATGTCGACCGTCCGGCCGGAAAGCCTGAGCAGCAGCCGTTCGACGAACCGGGGGGCGCGGCCGACCAGCGCATGGACGACCTGGCGGTCGACGTGCAGCAGTTGCGTGCCGACCAGCGCGGCGGCGAAGAAAGGCTGGGGGCAGTCGAGCAGCAGCGCCGCCTCGCCGCAGGTCTGGTCCGGGCCGATGATCTCGATGATCTTTTCCGCGCCTTCCGTGGATTGGCAGGCTTCCTTGAGCTTGCCGGCGACGACGACGAACAGTCCGGTCGAACGATCGCCCTTCTGGAACACCAGCTCGCCGCGCGCATAGCGCCGCTCGCGCGCACCGGCGGCGATCTCGGCCAGCAGCGCATCGGGCAGGGCGCCGAACAGGAAGGTCCGCTTCAGGAGGGCGATGTGGCGCGCCGCTTCGCTGCTCACTGTTGCGGGGCTTCGGTGACGAAGGCGATCTTGACGATGCCGGCGCGCTGCGCGGCGGCGATGATGTCGGCGACCTTCTCGTAGCGCGTGGCGCGATCGGCGCGCAGGTGCAGCTCGGGGTTGCCCGGTGCGGCGGCCGCGAAATGCGCTTCAACCGTCGCGCGGTCGGCCGCTTCGCTGTTGAGGAACAGCCGGCCGTCGGCATCGAGCGCCAGCTGGATGGTCTTCGGCTTGTCGTCCAGTTTGGTGCTGTCGACGCGTGGCAGGTCGATCGGCACGGCCTGCTGGAACAGGGGCGCGGTGATGATGAAGATCACCAGCAGCACGAGCATCACATCCACCAGCGGGGTGGTGTTGATCTCCGCCATCGGGGCGGCCTTGCCGCCGTCGTCGAAGCCGCCGAACGCCATCGTCTACTCCTGCGCGAGGCGCGCGCCGGTGGTGAAGTAGGCGTGCAGGTCGTGGGCGAAGCCGTCGAGCTGGGCGAGGATCAGGCGGTTGGCGCGCGTCAGCGCGTTGTAGGCGAGCACCGCGGGAATCGCCACGAACAGGCCGGCGGCGGTCATGATCAGCGCCTCGCCGACCGGGCCGGCGACCTTGTCGAGCACCACCGTCGTCGCGCCCGACAGGCCGACCAGCGCGTGGTAGATGCCCCAGACGGTGCCGAACAG
>DDXW01000010.1 GCA_002347285.1 Rhodocyclaceae bacterium UBA2250
CAGAAAAATCGGGGCCGGCGCACGACAAGATGATTAAGAGCTGGCGTCCGCCGACGAAGTCCGAGCTGGAAGCCATGGACGCAATCACGATTGAATGAGGAGTAGGCCGTGGATCTGTCTGTCGTAACTCTCATTTTGACCTCCGCAACTCGCCATGCCACGGCGATGGCGCCGCGGTTGGTCGACGCTGGCCTGAGTCTGCTCACTGGCCTTGCAGTCATCGCCGTTAGCTGGAGAATGCTGACAAGCATTTTGTCTGGTAAAGATGTGCGCGGCATGCTGGCCGATGTGCTGATCCCCGGCGTCACGATCGGCGTGATTGCCTACCTGATCCGCGATCTTGATCAGCTATCGTTCAGCTTTCTCGCCGGCATCGACTGGATCGCCAATACGCTGACCGAAACCCCGGCCGGCAGCAGCCCACTCGATGCCGCGCTCGGCGCGCAAGCCAAGCTTGCGCTCGCGGTCTGGGAGGCTATTTCTGCAGACTCGCCCGGCTGGTGGGAGTGGCTGACAAACACATCCGGCGGCATCGGCACGCTTGTCATGCGACTGCTGACGGTTGCCGTCATGGCGCTTGTGATGGCGATCACTGTCGGCATGTTCATCATGTCGCAAGTCTTGGCCGGCGTGGCGATCGCTCTCGGTCCGATCTTTCTACCGTTTCTTGTGCTTAAGCAGCTGTCGTTCATTGCCAACGGCTGGATCAAATTCCTGTTCACCGCCGGCACCATGAAAATTATTGGCCTCACGATGATTTCGTTCGGCGCGGCCATGGCCGGGGATTTAAACACCTTGGCTGCTAACGTCGTCGCGGACAAAGCCGCCGAGCTTAATTTCTCCGCAGCGGTCGCAATGCTGGCGGTGAGTTGCGTGATGCTGATGCTCAGCTTGCAGATACCTAGCATCGCGAGCGGTCTCGTTAGTGGATCCATCGGTGCAGCCTTCGATACCTCGCCCGTGACCGGCGCGGCCAGTGGCGCAGTAAAGGCAGCGCGGGCCTCGAAAACCGTAGCCGACCGCATCTCGAAATCTTGAAAAACTCCAGGAGCACAAGCCATGCAATTTCCTCAATACCAGCAAACCTTTCTTGAAAGAATCATCGCGCGCGTTTTGCCGGAAATCGCGCAGCATCTCGACCCGGTCTGTAAAAAGACTTTCTGGAATTGTCAGCCCTGGAAGGGCGCGGAGCGCACTGTCGAGACACGCAGCGGCTCGCGGCAGGTTGCGGGAATCATTCAGGGCCGTGGGCGCGTGCTCGATCTGTTTCATCACGCTGACGCGAGCATCGAGGTGACTTTCGGGCACGGCAAATTCGCAAGCCGTTTGAGCGAGGGCACAATCGTTCATGACTGGCTTCCCGCTGGCAAAGATCATGCGCCGATCATCAGCGCGCCGTCGCAGCGACTCATCCGCGACTTTTCTGAATCGTGCTTCGCGATCCGGTTGTACTCGACCGTACAGCCGGGAGGGGTGGTCGCCACACCGCAACTGAATCCGCGCGATCTCGTCGCCTACCAGATTCTCGCTCTTGACGATGATGGGCGAGAAGGGGTTGCGGTCAAGATCGAGCGCGCCTGACAACTTCGAACGCTTGAGGTGCAACTTCGAACGGTTGAGTGCAAATCGCTAAGGTGGGGCAGGGAAGGGCGTGCAACTTTTAACGTTTCAGGTGCAACTTCGTACCGCTCAGGTACAAGTTTGCAAGGCGCGCCCTCTCCCTGTGCAACTCGATACGCTTGAGGTACAGCTTCGAGCGTTTGAGTGCAAGTCAGGACGGAGCACTCCTCAACCCGCAACCCCAGTGCCCGCTAAAGCGGGCACCCAGAACTATAAGGCTTCGGCCGCTGCGCGTCCTCGCCACAGACCCCACGCACCGTGGGGTGCTACGGCGCGCCTTCGGCACGCCTGAAACCACCGCGCAATCAACCGCCTGAGCGTCCGACAACCATGCTCGAAAAGTCGTTCACCTGTCTGACAGTCTGACAAATCAGCCGCCATCAGCCTGCGATAGCCGCGTTTGCAGGCTTTCCGCGTCAGACGGCATTTCTTGGCCGCGTCCCTGCATCTATGTGCATGGCAAGTGCCATTCATTGGAGACCAGACATGAAAACCCCTACGCAGATCGAATCGAAGATCCACCAGCTGCAGCAGCAGCTCCAGAAGGCGCGCCAGCGCGAGCGCGAGCAACGTCTCGCTCGTCTCCTGTCCGCGCTGGGCAAGTCACACCTTACCGACGATGAAGCGGTCGCCGCGATCGAGGCTGCTGGCCTGGTGAAGAAAGAGGGCCGTGCTCATGGCTGAAAAAATCAAGATCGCGGTACGTCTCGATCGCGAGGATTGTCGATGGCTGGAAGCCCGGGCAACAGCGGAAAGCAAAACCGCGAGCGCCATTATCCGTGAAGCAATCTCGACGGCAAGAAGTCAGGAAATGGTGCTTGCCCGTCTCGACAAAATCGAAGCCGAGCAGGCGGCCGTCCTTGAAAAAATCGACAAGCTGGGGCGGCTGAATAGTGAGGCGGCGAGGCAAATTCTCGCGAAATTCGACGAGTGGGGAGGCGGGCAATGATTACAAAGAGCTGGTGGGAAAACTGGCGTTTCCGCATGAAGCTCGCCGCATTTTGCGGAGCCGCTGCCGCAGCCTCGGCGTCGATTCTGCCGGCGGTGAAAGCGAACGAAACAGCGCGCGGCTGGTACTTCGAGTATCTGAAAACTTCCGCGATGGTCGAGTCCGGTTTTGCTGAATTCGGCGGTCGCGCCCGCAATGGTCAGCCGCACGCCGACTGGCTGGCCGGAATCTGCGGCAAGTATCCCGAGGCCTGCCAAGAATTCTCGGAAAGCGCGCGGCGGCATTTCGTGATTTACCCTGCGGCGGCTGGCGGTGGAACCGTTGTTTCCCTGCTGGCGCTCTTCGCCTATTTCGGCAGGCCGAAGAAGAAAGACGAAGAGCACCGGCGCGGCGCGCGCGCGGTCGATGCAAAGCAACTGCGGCACCATCTTCGGAAAGAAAAGAGCGACATCGTGCTCGGCGGCGTGCCGATTCCGGTCGCCGATGAACCGCGCAATCTGCTGCTCGCCGGTTCGCCCGGATCCGGCAAATCCGTCGCCATCAACACGATCTTGAAAGTGCTGCGCGATCGCGGCGATCGCGTGATCGTCGTCGACGCAGGAGGCCAATTTGTCGAGAAGTGGGCGCGGGCGGGCGACGTATTGCTCAATCCGTTCGACGCGCGCGGCCGGGCATGGTCGCCCTTCGCGGAGGGCGACCAGCCGTGGGAGATCGAGGCCATGGCAAGGTCGCTTGTGCCGCCTGGCGAGGGGAGCGACGCCATCTGGCAGGATCTCGCCTTCCAGGTCATGTCCGGCCTGCTCGAACAACTTCGCGCGCGCGGCCTGGCGACGAACGAGGCCTTGGCGCACTTCGCCGCCGGCGCCGATGCCGAAGCGCTCGCCGAGGTGCTGGACGGGCACCCGGCGAAAGCCCTCGTTTCCAGCGGTTCCGCTGCCACCATCGGATCGATCCTGACGAACCTCACCCGGGCGGCGGCGGGCTTTCGCTACCTGCATCCGGAGGCTGGCGAGAATGGGTTTTCCATCACGGACTGGGTGAGGGGCGAGGGCTCGGGGTGGCTGTTCCTAAGCTACGAAATCGACCAGCGCGCCGCCCTCAAGACCATCATTGCCTCTCAGCTTGATCTGGTTTGCCGCGCCGTTCTCGGCCTGCGGCCGGACGACAAGCGCCGCGTCTGGCTCATCGTCGACGAGCTGCCGCTGCTGGGCAAGGTTGCCTCCATCGTCGAGTTTTTGACCAATGCCAGGAAATACGGTGGCTGCGCGGTGCTGGGCATCCAGGCGCTTTCTCAGAATCGCGAGATCTATGGTCGCGAAGGCTCACAGACCATGCTCGCCTGCCTGCCTTCTCAACTGATCCTGCGAACACCAGACCCTGAAACGGCCGACATGATGAGCAAGCTCATCGGTGAGGCGGAAATCAGCCGGCACACCGAAAGCGAAGGGCGGACGGAGCACGGCGTCAGCAAGAACCGTCAGGAGCAGATCGCCAATACGCGCGTGGTCATGCCGGCGGAACTACAGACCCTTCCTGATCTGGTCGGCTACCTGAACCTCTATGGCGACCGACCGGTCGCGCGCGTCAAGCTCGAGATTCCGAAGCTCGCGAACTCCGGCAACCCGCCATTCAAGCCGCGCCAGCTGCCCCCGCGCCGGCCGTTCGTCATGCCGGCTGGCCAGGCAGAGGCATCTATCCGCAAGCCGCCGGAAAAAAAGGCAGCAGCAGCGCCGGAGGCGCAACCCGTCCCGGCACCCACACCCACGGCCGCCAAACAAGCTGACGGCCTCGATTGGAGCTAACAAATGGTCGCGAGCCTCAAAGCCGTAGAAAACCCTGCCGCCGCCGGCAGCTACTTCTCAAAGGTCGATGATTACTACCGAGGGCAGGAATCCGCCCCCACATCCTGGCAAGGCAGCGGCGCAGCCGCCCTCGGCCTGGCCAGCGAGGTCGATGCCAAGGCCTTCACGGAATTGCTCGAAGGCAAGCTGCCCGATGGCCAGATGCTCGGTCGGATCGGGCAGGACGGCCAGATCGAACACAAGCCCGGCTGGGATCTGACGTTCAGCGCGCCGAAGTCGGTTTCCATCATGGCGCTGGTCGCCGGCGACGATCGCCTGATCGCCGCCCACGAAGAAGCGGTCCGGGAGACGCTGGCCTGGCTGGAACGCGAAGCGGCCGTGACGCGCGTCAAGGAGCGCGGCGGCGAGGCGCAGATCGTCCAGACTGGAAATCTGGCCATCGCCACCTTCCGGCACGCCACCAGCCGCGAGCAGCAGCCGCAGGTACACACGCACTCCGTCATCCTCAACATGACGCAACGCGAGGACGGCAAATGGCGCAGCCTCGAAAGCCGCGCCATCTACCGCCTGCAGATGGAGGCCGGCGAGCGCTACCGGGCATCCTTGGCCGCGAAGAGCGCGCGGCTGGGTTACGCGACCGAACGGACGAAGGTCGCGGAGCAGGTCGGTTTCGAGCTCGCCGGCGTGCCGCCCGGCCTGATGGATCACTTCTCGAAGCGGAGCCAGCAGATCGAGTCGGCGCTGGCGGCGCGCGGCAAGACCCTCGAAACCGCGTCGCCGGCCGAGATCGAGATCGCCAAGCTCGCCACCCGCAAAGGCAAGGAGGCGACCGACCACGCCGCCCTGCGCGCGGCATGGCAGGCCGAAGCGAAGGCGCAGGGCGTGGATCTGGAATCCCTGCGCCTGCAGGCCATGCAGTCTGACGGCATCGACCTGAACGGACAGGAGGCCGCTGCTCGCGCAGTCACCGAAGCAGCACAGCACCTCAGTGAACGTGAAGCGCGCTTTTCCGCACACGATCTGATGAACGAGGCCCGCCGGCTGGCCATGGGCAGCGCCGCCGACGAGCAGATCGAGGCCGCGATCGGGCAGGCGGTCGACGCCGGCGCGCTGGTCGAGCGCCAGACGCGGACGTTCGACTACCGCACCGGACAAATCATCGAGGGCGCGGGCTTCGCCACGCGCGAAGCCGTTGAAACCGAGCGCCAAATGCTCGAAGCCGCGGCGCGCGCGCAGGGCGCTGCGCAGCCGTTGAGCATCGACACGGCGGCCGTCCTCTTGAAACGGCGCATCGAGACCGGCTACGCCTTCAACGAGGGGCAGGCGAAGGCCGTCGAGGGGATCCTGACGAGCACCGACCGGATCAACCTCGTGCAGGGCTTTGCCGGCACCGCCAAAACCAACTCCGTGCTCGCCGCCGTCGCCGCCGAGGCGCGGGCGAAGGGCGAGCGCGTCACGGCGATCGCGCCGACCGCCAGCGCGGCCGAGACGCTGGGCAAGGCGATCGAGGCGCCGGCCGCGACAGTCGCGAAGCACGTCAACCAGAAGGAACGCGCCGGCGGACTGTGGGTTGTGGACGAGGCCTCGATGGTGTCCGCGAAGGACATGGCGCGCCTGCTCAAACAGGCCGAGCAGGCGGGCGCCCGCGTGGTGCTGGTCGGCGACGCCAAGCAGCTGGGATCGGTCGAGGCCGGCGCCGCCTTCCGCCAGCTGCAGACCGAATCCAGCCTCAAAACCCACGTCCTGGACGAGATCGTGCGGCAAGACAACAAGGCGACGCGCGAGGCCGTCTATGAGGCGATCAACGGCAACGCCGCCGCCGCCCTGGAGAAGCTCCAGCAGGGCGGTGGTTCCGTCCGCGAACTGGCGACCCGCGAGGAGCGCGTCGCGGCCATCGCCGATGAATACAGCCGGCAGGATGCGGTGGACAGGGCGGAGAGCATCGTCATCGCGCCTGGCAAGGATGACCGGCAGGAGCTCAACGAAGCGATCCGGCAGCGTCTCAAGGCCGCCGGCGAGCTTTATGGCGAGGCGGTGAAGGCCGAGACCCTTGTCACCAAGGATCTGACCGAGACCCAAGCCCGCCGCGCCGAGAACTACCAGGCCGGCGACGTGCTGAAAGCAGGGCGCGCTTACAAGCGCTGGGACATCGCGGCCGGCGATTACCTGCGCGTCAAGAGCATCGACGCGCAGACGAATCGCCTGATCGTCGAGCACAAGGGGCGCGAGATCGAGATCAACCCGCGAACCGCGAAGCGGTTCCAGACGTTCGAGGCCGAGAGCCCCGAGCTCATGGCCGGCGACCGGATCATCCTCAAGGCAAACGATCGGGATCTGAATCACGAGAACGGGCAGGCGGCGGAGGTGGTCGGGGTCGACGCCGGCAAGGCGACGATCCGGCTGGAGAACGGCGAAGTCCAGACGCTCGACCTCGCCGCGCGCCGGCACCAGCATTGGACGCACGGCTACGCGCAGACGGCCCACGAGGCGCAGGGCAGGACGTGCCGGCGCGTCTTCGTGCATGCCGAGTCCTCGCGCCTCAATCTCACGAATCAGCAGAGCTTCTACGTGGCGATCAGCCGGGCGAAGGAGGCCGCGCACGTCTTCACCGACAGCGCGAAGGATCTGGGCTTCGCCGTCGCCCAGTGCAGCGGACAGAAGGCGCAGGCGCTTATGACGAAGCACGAACAAGGCTTGAGCCTGTAATGGAGACCACGATGACCGAAAAACAATACCGCGAAGACTTTGGCAGGCTTGTCCTGGAGCACATACAGGACGCTCTCGGCGACGCCGAGTGGCGCCGCCTGCGCGCCCTGGTCGCGGATCGGCGACGCTGGATGATCGGCGCCGAAGAGCCCGATCTGGCCCTGGATATTTCGCCCGAGGCGCTGGTAGATACGGCAATCAGCGAAGACGCCATCGCGATCGGCCGGATCCTCGAAGGGCCGTTTCGTCCCATCAGGATTGGGGAGATCGGCGGCGAGTCTGTTTTTTATCTCGATGGGCAGGGCGTCTATCTGTGGATGCCCGACGAGGACGTGCCGATCACGCTTTCGTTGTGGATCACACACCCGGCCTATCCGCCGGGCTGGTGAGTCAATGGCCGCCATTAGTCATTTATTTGACGGGCGATGTTGCCTATCTTCATAGGAGAAACAACGTGACAAGCAATGCAGAAGGTCTCCGCGAATCGGAGGATATGACTGAATACGTCGCCGACGTATGGGGTGTAGCTGGTGCGCCAGTCGAGGCGCGTGTCTCCGTCCCAGCTTCAGCGGTGAATCTCGCTTCTCAAGGGCAGGATCCTGATCTTCCACCCGTAGTGGCGGGCTTGTTCGTCTCGGCGCTGGTGCAGGCCGGCTACCCGGTGGAAAGGGAACTGGAAGAGGTCGGGGCCCTGCGCCTCGCTAATCCTGACCTCGTGCGTGATCACAAGAACAACAGTATGCCTGGTACCGCGTGGCCAGCTTGGCTGTTTGATCCACAGCCGAGTGTCTGGATCGAAGAGTTTCCTGCAAAACCACAGCCTTGGCCGGTCTTCGTCGCGATCGGTAGCACTGTGATTGCAGAGTTTTATCCGTGGAAGAGAACGCGTAAGGCATGAGCATCAAGCCAACGGCGGCGCTCATGGGAGACTGCTGCGCAGCCCCCCGCCGCGCGGCTTCCCCCGGTGGGCCGCGCGCTGCGCGCACGGCGTGAAACCCGCAGAAGCTTTATCCAGCCGCGCTGTGCGCGGAAATGGCGCAGGCCTTTGGCCCGCCTTCCGGCGTGCCGGCCCGCGCCGTGGTGGTGAAAGCGCGTGGTTGCCGCCCATCCTTTCACTGTTTAGCTCTTCTGAGCCGCTCAGCGCGCTTCGCCTCTCGACAGCGGCAGTGCTAGCC
This sequence comes from Rhodocyclaceae bacterium UBA2250, assembly GCA_002347285.1. GTDB lineage: Bacteria > Pseudomonadota > Gammaproteobacteria > Burkholderiales > Rhodocyclaceae > Sulfuricystis. Next base: position 8,253 of record DDXW01000010.1, read on the forward strand.
GGTCGCTGCGCTCCCTGCATCAACTCGCGCCAGCGGGCGGTGCTGCGCCTTAAAGCCGCTCCCTGCGGTCGCTTTTTAATGCTCGCCCCGGCCTGCGGCTGCCCCGCTGTCACTCCCTGATGCTCCGCACTGAATTCCCGCTGTCGCCCTTCGGGGCGAGGCTCCAGGGCGCTTTCGTGAAGCGGCTCCGAAGAGCAGAACCAAACAGCGAAAGGAGAAAGTCATGGCAGCAAACACCATCACCACCACCAACGACGCGGGGCTCTGCCCCACACCCCGGAAGCTCACCAAAGAGCAGGTTTCGGAACCCCAAGACCTATTTGAAATCTTTGGCGAACCGATTCACGGCTACACCAGGCGGCAGGCCATCGATGACGGTTTCTTGGTCGATGTTTCGGAGACGGCGCGGGAGGCGGGGTTTTCCGTGCCGGTGGCAATGACGCGGGCGGCGTGGGCGGACTGCGTGGAATGGACGGAGGCCGACAGCAAGCGCCAGATCCACCAGGACGAATCCGGCCGGCTGTGGGATGTGCTCTGGATGACCTGGAACTACGCCCGGCGAAACGGCAGCTACATCACGCGCGTGCAGCTCTATCGCGTGCCGCGTGGAGGGCGCGGGATCCGACCGCGCCTCACTTTTCTGAAAGCAGTGATTGGGCCAGGCGACGACGGTGAACCGGTCATCACGATCTGCATGCCGGACGAGGATTGAGCAATGCGCCGGATCGAGACCATCACAAACAACTCGACCGGCCGCGAGGCTCGCGTCTATCGCGATTCCGAGTGGCAGGAGTGGCGGGTCAACGGCCAGCACCAGACCGAGGCCGATCACCACACCGACGACAAAGGCGACGCGCAATGTCATGCGCGCGCCTGGGCGTGGGGCGGACGCTGACCGCCATCGCGCATCTATCCAGTGAAGGCATCTCAGGAGAAAGACATGAGCTACCAATACCGTACCGAAGGCGATCGCGCGAAGAGCTTTGCAGCCGAGATCAGCCGCACAAAATCAACCCTGCACAAGCTTGCCGGCGCGCTCGAAGGTCTGAGCGACGGAAACCGGCGGACGCTGCTCGATGCCGCCGCCATCCTGGCGCGGCAAGGCAAGGAAAAGAAGGCCGCAGCGAAGAAGATCAAGGACGATGAAGTCGCCCTCGAAAAAGCTTTTAACAAGGCTGAAGCCGAAGCCGGACGCCTCCTCGACGGCTGGCCGCAAAGCAGCCTGGAAGATCAGATCGCGCTTTGCCTGGGCTGGAATGATCGCTGGGTCTTTGAAGGTGAGAGAGATCTGCGAGAGAGGCTGAAAGGCTACACCAGCTTCAATGGCGAGCACCGGCCTGCAGGGTGGCGCGACGTGCTGACTGTGATCAACGACGCGAAGCGTGCCCTGCAGCGTGAAGCGGCCTACCGCGCTAGCCGCAAGGGCCAGCCGGTCGCCGACTTCCTGGCCACTATCCGGGAAGCGGCGGAGGCGGCCAAGCAAAGCGACAAATGCCGCGAGCTGGTTGAGGCTTGGCGCGTTGCGTTGGTGAAAGAACAACTTATCGAGGCGAACAAGGGAGCAGCGCAATGAAGCTCAAAGGCGGCTTCTGGCAAAACCTCAAACCTACTATCAACTGGAGAGCAAACATGAAAGCAACAACCGCAATCACCCTCGCCGCCCTGGCATTCACCCCGATCCTTCACGGCTGCGCGGTCGGTCTCGTCGCGCCGGCCGTGGGGCTGACGAACATGGCGAGAAACGGCCCGGTACAAGCCAAGCTGGAAGGCAAGGGCGACGCGATCGCGGCATTCAAGCGCGCGGTCATCACCGCCGGCGGCAGCGTGCCGCGCCAGAGCGTCGATTTTGCCGAGGGGCAGTTCAGCATCAAGGGCGTGCAAGCCGAGCTGCAAGCGCTGGGCGACGGCAAGTATGCCCTCAACGTCACCCCGACCGTCGCGAAGAGCTGGGACTTCACCGACACCATTGCCCAGGTCACAGACGCCATCACGGACGGCATGAGCAAGTCCGGATTCGTCGTCGTCGAGCGCAAGCGCGAGGCCGGGCTGTGAGCGAGCGCCGCCTGTCCGTGAGCGACTGCTTGAGGGTCTGGCGGCCTTTCATTCCCCGGCCGGGCTGGATCCATCGCTGGACGGCCGCGCTCTTCCTGCTCCTGACGCTTGCCATGATTGCCGCCAGCTGACCGCCCTCGCGCATATATCAAGCAGTAGCACCCGGCGCAACCGCGCCGGCCTCTTTAACCAGAAAGGAACCACATATGCACTCGAAGAAATATCTCATCACCCTAGCCGCCGCTCTGGGCGCGCTTGCCGCGATGCCCACCACCGCGACGGCAGAGACGAAAAAAAACGATCCGGTCATGATCAAACTGCAGGGCCAGGGCGACGCGATCGAGGTGTTCAAACACTCGGCCGAAGCCGCCGGCGGCACCGTGGCCTATGCCGGCCGGCGATCCGCCATCGCCGCCTTCGGCGCGCGGCTGGCCGGGGCGAGCATCACCGCGAAAGGTGGCGGATCCTACGTCCTGTACGTCGCCGCCGACCCGGAAAAAAATCCCGACGACGAAGACGACGTCGCGGCGATCGAGACGGCGATCACGGACGGTTTGAACAAGGCCGGATTCACCGTCCGCGAATGGCGCCGCGGCGACTAACCGCACAGGGGCATCTATCCGTAGCCGGCGCGGTTGCGCCGGCTCAACCACCAGAAAGGAAACCCGATGGAAAACGAAAACACCGTCACCGAACGCCCGCCACTCGACCCGGAGATCCTGGCCCAAGTCAAAGCCGACCTGCGCAGCGTCAAGAGCACCGATCCGCGCTTGTCGGACTGGGAGCGCGGGTTCATCAAGGAACAGAAGGAGCGCTTCAAGAAGTGGGGTGATGAAACCTATCTGTCAGACAAGCAGATCGACGTCATCCACAAGATCGCCGAGCGCATGGCGATCGAGGGCGAGGATCTTGGCGACTGATCCCCAGTGCCGGGACTGCCTGCTGCACCACGTCAGGCCGGACGGCCAAGCCGTCTGCCTGGCGCTGCAGCCCAGGCCGATCCCCATTCCATGCCGCAGGCGCCGCCCCTACAGCTGGGGCGGGCCGGCGGCTCAATCAGAAGGAGCGGAGCAATGCAGTCAGAAACCGACGAAGCAGCTCTGAACAGGAGTTACTTCCTCGCGCTGCGGACGGTCGCGGCGCGAGATACTGCCGAGGCCTGCGCCAAGTATGGTGTTGACGTCCAGTTCTCCGAGCAGGTTGCAAAGCTGACCATGGCGGACATCGAGTGGCTGGCGCTCAGCGGCATCGTGGTCTTCAAGCCGATCATCGACCCGCAGCAATTCCTCAGGATAGCCGCCATCGAGGATCCCGCCCACCGGCATATCTTGGCCAGGCTGGTCCCCAACACACCCGAGGTGCGAACGAAGTGAATGACTGCGAAGGCTGCATCCACAGGATACGCAGTGCTACAGGACAGCCGGACAGGTGCATGCGCGGGTTGCCCGCGCCGGCGGCGGGAAGCGCTTGCGCCGGCTGGACGCCGGTTTTCTGGCTGGTGGAGTCCGATACGGAAAAAAGCCGCTGGGGACGGATCGAGCTAATAAGGCCGCGCCTGCAGAAGATCCCGCCGGCGCCAGTGGTGAAGCACTGACTACCTTTCCATTACCCCCACAACCCAATTGCCGCCTATGCTGCCAGGGAAAAATCTACCTGCGCGATATCCAAGGTTAGTCCGGTTCGTTTCTGTATGAAACCTTACTGGCTGGCAGCCAGCCATCGCTGCTCTTGTAAAGCTTCACTACGCCTACCCGCTTCGTCTTCGTTGCGGCAGCGGATTTGTTGTTAAGGCGCGCTAGTTCTTCACGATAAATCTGAAAAGCTTCAGGCGTGTTTGTCGATGTGTAGCTAAAAATAACCTCGGTGACTTGTTTTCCGTTTTCTGGGGCAGGATCAGACCATCTGACAACTTCATTGAATTTCTTTTTGCTTTCTTTACCGCATAGCCCAGGAAAGGCTTGCCCTGTTTCAATCATGTGGCCAGTTGGTTGATGGAGGGATCGCCCTAATTCCGTGAGTTTCGCGATATGTACTCGCTCATCAACTGCTTTTCCTGTGTCTCCCAGCGCCATAGCGGACTTCACTTTCATGCTCTTGAAAATAAGCATACTTGGATCATTGTCTGCTGATACATGTTCTCCTTGTTTAAAACCACCGATATCTGCAAGACGGACATCCATAGTTAAGATGACTAGCTTGGCCTTATGATATGCCTCTATCATCTTCTGGTCTGAGTTCCACATTCTTCCTGTTGGATCAAAGATTACACTCTTGCCTGGGTCTTTTGAGTACCAGTAAAGACAGGCCGGTGCATTACCCAAAGCTTTTTCAACACCTTTGGAAAGGTCCGACTTCATTCCGAACCCTAAGTCGAAGGCAAGAGCATTTGAGGCAACGAGCAGGGGTAGGGCAAGGGATAAGTAAAATTTCATTTTGGTAAGAAAAAGCTATGAAAGTGGATAATCATAATATCCGTTTTGGATATGGCGGTGGTGGGATCTTCTGCAGGTAGTCTGCTTCGATTATCCTAACTTGCGAGCCAAATCCTCGGCGCGCGGGTGATAGTAGCGCGCAAGCATCCGGGTGTCTTTGTGGCCAGTGACGCGCATCAGTTCGTGCATCTGGAGTTTTTCGGCAAGGCGGCTGGTGGCCTCGTGCCGCAGATCGTGGAACGTGAGATTATCAAGAAATCCCACTTCCGGCTCGATGCCCGCTTTCTCGCAGTCAGCCAGATAGAGACGCCGGCCGCGCGCCACGGCTCGCGCAAACGACTGTTGCAGGGCGCTGGTGGATGTCGGAAACACCTTACCCCTCGGTAATCGCTTGACGTTGCCTGCTGGCCGGATAAGAGCCACGGCGGCCGAAGATAGCGGCACGGTGCGCGCCGTGCCGTTCTTAGTTTCCGGTAAGTGCGCTGTTCGCCGCTCAAGGTCTACGTGCTGCCAATCCAGCGCGATGATTTCCCCTTGCCGCATTGCCGTTTCGATTGCCCAGCGGGCAATCCTTGGCGTCCACTCATTGCGCCGGTCACCATCCTTGGCCTTGACCGCATCGCCGGGATCGTCCAGGGCGGCCAGTAGAAAGCGCAGCTCGCCAGAGCTCAACCGACGCTCGCGAGCGTTGTCGACTTTTGGCTTACTGATCTTCTTGACCGGGTTGTCGACCTCGATGCCCCATTCCTTACGTGCAATCTCGAATAAATGGGAAAGCAGAGCTAGTCCCTTTGTAATCGTTGATGCCGCTAGCCCGCGCGCGACCTCGGCATCACGATAGTTGGCGATGTCGCTTCCCCGGATCGCGGCAAGGGTGCGCTTTGACAGCTTATCGGCTTGCAATGCCTTGATGCGGTATTTTTCTTGATCCGCGCCGCGTTTGCGAGGCGTCACTTCGCGCTGGTAACGGTCAAGAGCATCGTATAAGGTGGTCGCCTCGGCCTCGCGTTTCGACACGAAGCCACCGCGATCCATCTCCGTTTCCACGGCTCGCGCCCAAGCCTCGGCATCGACTTTTTTCTCGAACGTCCGGCTTTGAACTGGATACCCTTTGCGCCGGATTTTCGCCTGCCACCAGCCACTTTCCCGTTGCTCGAAACTTGCCATGAGTGTCCCCGTTTTGTCCCTGAAATTCATATTCAAGATACAATAACGACCAGAAAGCCGCATGGTTGACACGTTTTCGGCCTACGAGAATTTTACATTGTGATTCCGGTTGTCGTGGGTTCGAGTCCCATCAGCCACCCCAAAATAATACTTGTAGAAAGTTGTAAATCACCTCAAAGCCCGCTCCCAGCGGGCTTTTTCTTTTCTGCTGCCTCCGTAGAGCTTCGCATGTCCGCGCTTGAAACCGGGGGTATTTGGGGGTATAAGTCGGGGTATCTCAAGCGGGGGTGTTTTAAATACCCCACAAAGTACTTCAATGCCGCTGACCGACCAAGAAATCAAGAAGATCAAGCCTGAAGCCAAGCCGCAGAAGCTTTTCGACGGCGGCGGCTTGTTCTTGCTGGTTACTCCCCAAGGCGGGAAGTGCTGGCGGATGAAATACCGCTTCACCGGCAAGGAAAAATTACTATCCCTCGGCACCTATCCCGAAGTCACTCTGAAGGATGCCCGCAGTCGGCGCGAGGAAGCGCGGAAACAACTTGCGCAGGGGGTTGACCCGTCAGGTTGACCCGTCGGCGACGAAACGTATCGAAAAGATCAAAGCAAAAGTCCAAGCGGGCGACACATTCGATGCATTGGCCGACGAGTTTCTGGCGGTCAAAGGGCCGGCCCTTGCTGTCACCACCATTGCCAAAAAGAAGGAAATTTTCAAGAACAACCTGCGGCCATGGCTTGGCACGCGCCCAGTTAAAGAAATCACGGCTCCTGAACTTGTACCGGCTCGGATTGTTTGGACACGGTTTTGCAACTCAGGCCGCCTTTCGCATGGCATAAGCCTGACGGGCTTCGAAGGGTGACATGAAGCCCAGTTTTTCGAGACGCCAATGGCGATTGTAGCGATCTTTGAACGCGGTGACGGCGACGCGCACCTCTTCGACGTTCTTGAAGATACGGCCGTGGATCGCCTGTTCCTTCAGCGTCCGGTTGAAGCGCTCGGCGACGCCGTTGGT
>DDXW01000074.1 GCA_002347285.1 Rhodocyclaceae bacterium UBA2250
AGCGGGTCATGGCAGATGGTGATGCCGCGTTGCTGTATGGCGGTTATCAAGCCCCCCTGAAAGGACGCGGGACCGCCCAGCCCCAGTTTATTCGGGAGGATGCAAATCTTCTGCGACTGGAATTGATTCACACTTAACCCTTTTTTATGCCGTCGCGGAGCGCTCAGGTTGATGGAGGAGCGCTTCCACGATCCTGCCCGCGGCTTTACCATCACCAAAAAGGCTGGTCACCCGTGCCATCTCCGCGTACGCGTCGGGGTCGTCCAGAAGCCGCGAGGCTTCACGCACGATTCCATCGGTATTTGAACCCACCAGCCTGAGCACACCGGCGTCAACACCTTCCGGTCGCTCGGTCACCTCGCGCAGTACCAGCGCGGGCTTGCCAAGACCGCTGGCTTCCTCCTGGATGCCGCCGGAATCCGTGAGAACGATAGCCGAATTTTTTATCAGGTGAATCAGGGAAATATAATCCAGCGGTTTGATGAGGCTGATTTCCGGAACGCCATCCAGCAGCCGGTATACCGGTTCCTGGATGTTCGGGTTGAGATGCACCGGGTATACGATGCGCAGGTCGTTGCCGTATCTTTGACTGAGCTGTTTTATTGCCGCGCAAATGCGTTCAATCGGTTCGCCAAAATTCTCGCGGCGGTGCGCCGTAACCAACACCAGCCGCCTGCCGCCGGGACGGACCCCCCACTCCTCCAGCCACGCTCTCACCTGCGGCGGCGTATCCGTGCGGATGATCTGCTGCAGGGCATCGATGACCGTGTTGCCGGTCACCTTGATGCGCGCTTCTGGCACGCCCTCGCGCAGCAGGTTATCGCGGCTGCGTTCGGTAGGTGCAAAGTGCAGGTCAGCCAGTACAGTGGTGAGGTGGCGGTTGATCTCCTCAGGAAAAGGCTGACGCTTGTCACCGGTGCGCAAGCCGGCCTCAACATGCCCTACCCGGATGCCGCGGTAAAAGGAAGCCAGCGCGGCCGCCATTACGGTGGTCGTATCTCCCTGCACCAACACCCAATCCGGTTTCTCCTTCGCCAGAACCGGGTCAAGGCGGGTGAGGATGCCGGCGGTAAGGTCCGCCAGCGACTGGTCAGGGCGCATCAGGTCCAGGTCATGGTCAGGCTGGATGTGGAACAACTCAAGCACCTGGTCGAGCATTTCGCGGTGCTGGGCGCCGTCGCCGGTCATCGCGACGATTTCGCCGTTCGCCTGCAGCGCCTGCACCAGCCGCAGCTTCTGTTCGGGCTCGATGCGCGCGAACACGTCGGTGTCGCGGACCGCGGCGGCGAGCGCCGCGGCGTCGAGCCGCGCCAGCTCGCGTCCGGTCAGTGCCCGCCCGCCGTCCTGCACGATGTTGAGCTGCCGCGCGATCGCCAGCGCGGTGTCGGCGTGGTCGCCGGTGATCATCTTCACCCGGATGCCGGCCCGATGGCAGGTCTTCACCGCCGCGACGGCGCGCGGCCGCGGCGGATCGATCATGCCGACCAGGCCGAGGAATTCGAGCCCGGTGGCGATGTCCTCTGCCGCCAGGCTGTCGGAATCGGTGATCCGGCGACCCAATGCCAGCACGCGCATGCCCTGGCGCGCCAGCTCGCTCGCCGCGGCCGCGATGGCGCCACGGTCCGCCTCGGCCAGCTCCGTGCAGGCCGGTAGCAGCTTCTCGAGCGCGCCCTTGCAGTAGATGATGCGTTCGCCGCCGACCGCGTGCAGCGTCGCCATCGTCTGGCGCGCCGAGTCGAAGGGCAGTTCGTCGAGGCGCGGGCACAGCGCTTCGACGGTCGCTTCGTCGAGCCCGGCCTTCTTCGCCGCGACGATCAGCGCCGCCTCGGTCGGGTCGCCGCTGATGCACCACTCGCCGTGTTCGCGGTGCAGGCTGGCGTCGTTGCAGAGCAGGCCGGCCAGCAGGGTCTCCCGGACCGGGCCGGCCGCCTCGCCGGCGCCGGGTTTTTCGCCCGCCAGCCGTAACTCGCCCTCGGGCGCATAGCCGTGGCCGGTGATTTCGTAAAGCTGGCCGTCCGCCCACAGCGCGCGCACCGTCATCGCGTTCTCGGTCAGCGTGCCGGTCTTGTCCGAGCAGATCACCGTGGTGCTGCCGAGCGCCTCGACGGCCGGCAGCTGGCGCACGATGGCGCGGCGCTTCGCCATGCGCGTGACGCCGATCGCCAGCGTGATGGTGATCGCCGCCGGCAGTCCTTCGGGGATGGCGCCGACCGCGAGCGCCACGGCGGCGATGAACATGTCGAAGGCCGTCTCGCCGCGCAGGATGCCGATGGCGAAGGTGAGCGCCGCCAGCGCGAGGATCGCCCACAGCAGCCACTGCGCGAAAGCCGCCATCTTGCGCGTCAGCGGCGTGGCGAGGTCGGGCGCGGCGGCGATCAGGCCGGAGATGCGGCCGGTCTCGGTACCGGCGCCGGTGGCGACGACCAGGCCGACGCCGCTGCCGCCGACCACCGCCGTGCCGGCGTAGGCCATGTTGCGGCGGTCGGCCAGCGGCGTGTCGGCGGGCAGCGGCGCGTGGAGCTTGTCGACCGGCAGCGACTCGCCGGTGAGCGCCGCCTCGACGGTGCGCAGTTCCTTGCCGGACAGCAGGCGCAGGTCGGCCGGCACCTTGTCGCCGGCCGCCAGATGCACGATGTCGCCCGGCACCAGATGCACGGCGTCCATGCGCCGCTTGCGTCCGCCGCGCAGCACCGTCACTTCGGTGGCGACGCTCTTCGCCAGCGCGGCCAGCGCGGCGGCAGCCTTGCCTTCCTGCAGAAAGCCGATCAATGCATTGACGACGACGACGCCGAGGATCACGCCGGCGTCCACCCATTCGCCGAGAAAGGCGGTGACGCTGCCGGCGGCGATCAGCACCAGCACCAGCGGGGCGAGCAGCTGGTCGGTCAGCCGCGCCCAGGCGCTCCTGCCCGGCTGCTCGGGCGGCCGGTTCGGGCCGTGCTGCCGCAGGCGCCGCTCCGCTTCCGCGTCGGAGAGCCCGTGCTGCACCTCGACGCCATGATGGGCCAGGGCATCGGCGGGGGGCAGGGCGTGCCAGTCTGATGTGTTCATGGTCCGGAGTCCGCGGCGCAGGCAAGGCGGTTTTGCATCATGGGTATTGGCAGGTATGCTTCGTCCGGATGGTACGACAGGAAGGGAGCGAAGATGGAAGTCAGGCGTATTCTGGCGGCGACCGATTTCTCGCGCACCGCCGAGGCGGCGACGCGCCGCGCCGCCATGCTGGCGAAGGCCGGCGGAGCGGAACTGGAGGTCGTGCATGCCATCTACCTGCCGCCGCTCGCCGAGACCTGGCGCAAGTTGGTCGAGGGCGAGGGGATCACCGAGGAGCGGCTGCGCGCCAACGCCGCCGAGCGCTTGGCCGAACTGGCGGCCAACACGGCGAAGCGCACCGGCGCGACGCCCGCGACGCGCGTGCTGGGCGGCAAGGCCGCCCCGGCGCTGACCGACTGGGCGCGCGAGAGCGCTGCCGACCTGATCGTCGTCGGCGCGCACGGCGAGCACTTGCTGCTCGACCTGTTCGTCGGCTCGACCGCGCTCAAGCTGCTGCGGCTGGCGACCGTCCCGGTGCTGCTCATCAAGCAGACGCCGCCGTTCGAGTACGAGCGCGTGCTGATCGCCACCGACTTCTCGCCGGCGGCGCGCGCGGCGGCGAATTTCGTCGCTCGGCTGCTGCCGGATGCCGACCTGTATCTGTTCCATGCCTTCGAGGCGCCGTTCGAGCGCCAGATGGTCTATGCCGGCAGCGACGACGAGGTGGTCGACCACTATCGCCGTCTCGGCGAGGCCGAGGCGAAGCGCCAGATGGACGAATTCGTCGCCACCCTCGAGACGCCCGAGCGTTTCGGCCGCAAGGTGCGGCATGGCTATGCGCCGGCGCTGATCAACCAGTACGCCGCCGAGATGGGGATGGACCTGCTGGTGATCGGGGCGCACCGCCAGTCGGAGCTCGCCGCCGTGCTGCTCGGCAGCGTCGCCTCGCATCTCGTCACCGAGTCGCGCACCGACCTGCTGCTGGTGCCTTCCGCCGACTGAACCGTCTTCAGGCGGCGGGCGGCGGCTTGTCTTCCGGCGGCAGCGGCGGCAGCGGCCGGCTCATCTCGTAGAGCACGATCGCCGCGCTGAAGAAGAAGAAGGTGGTGGCGCCCAGGCTGCCGGTGATGATCTGCTTGGCGCCGGTCTGCCAGAACCACAGGGTGGCGCCGAAGGTCAGGATGCCGCAGGTCAGGCTGCAGCCTGCGGCGACGAGGGAAATCTTCTTGAGGGTGCCGCGTTGGCTCATGATTGTTCCTGCTCCGGTTTGACCTGCCCCGCGGCGTCGTAATACTCGCGCAGCGAAGCGTAGCGATTGGCGCGCGCGGTGCGCACCTGGCCGATCGCGCGTTCCATGGGCACGCCGATCTGGGCGAGCGTTTCCGCCGCGATCATCAGGCTGCCCTCGAGCACCTCGGGAATGACCTCGGTGGCGCCGGCCGCCTTGAGGGAGAGTACGGCGGTCTCGTCCGGCGCGCGCACGACGACCGGAATGTCGTCGCGCGTCTCGCGCACCTTGCGCACCACGCGCTCGGCCGAATGCACGTCGGGATAGGCGACTACCAGCGCGCGCGCGCGCCCGAGGCCGGCGGCCTGCAGCACCTCGCCGCGGTCGGCGCTGCCGAACACCAGCCTGCCGCCCGGCGGCACCGGGCGATTGAGCTGCTGCGGATCGACGTCGAGCGCGAGGAAGGGAATCTTCTCGCCGGCGAGGAATTCGGCGATGCGGCTGCCGGTGCGGCCGTAGCCGCAGATGATGACGTGGTCCTGCAGGCCGAAGCCGGCGACGGCGACGTCGTGGATCGCCTTCGCCTTGTGCGCCCAGTCGCCGTGCGCCATCTGGCCTGTCAGGCGCGCGGCGCGGTCGATCAGGAAGGGCGCGACGAACATCGAGACCAGCATCGCGGAGAGGGTGAGCTGGAACACGTCGGTGCCGATCAGCTTCAGCTCGTGGGCGAGGCCGATCAGCACCAGGCCGAACTCGCCCGCCTGCGCGAGCTGGGCGGCGGTGCGCAGCGCGACGTTGAGCGGGCTTCTCGCCGCCACGGCGATCGCCAGCACGACCAGCGCCTTGCCGGCCACCAGCAGGACCACGGCGAGCAGCAGGCGGTGCAGGTTGGCGAAGACGAAGCCGAGGTCGAGCAGCATACCGACGGTGACGAAGAACAGGCCGAGCAGCATGTCGCGGAAGGGCCGGATGTCGGCCTCGACCTGGTGGCGGTAGATCGTCTCGGAGATCAGCATGCCGCCGACGAAGGCGCCGAGCGCCAGCGACAGTCCGGCGCGGCCGGTGGCATAGGCGAGTGCGATCACCAGCCACAGCGTGGCGAGGACGAACAGCTCCTCGGAGCGCTGGCGGGCGACGGCATCGAAGATGCGCCGGATCCATTTCTGCCCGACCCAGACCAGCAGCGCCAGCACCAGCAGCGCCTGCGACAGCGCGATACCCAGCGAGTTCGCCAGATCGCCGCCCGGCTGGGCAAGGGCGGGGAACAGGATCAGGCAGGGCACCACGGCGATGTCCTGGAACAGCAGCACGCCCATGGTCTGGCGTCCCGAACGCGAATGCAGCTCGAAGCGCTCGGACAGCATCTTGGCGACGATCGCGGTCGAGGACATCGCCACCGCCAGCCCGACCGCGAGGCCGGCGCGCCAGCCCTGGTCGTAGCCGAACCAGGTGACGACGGCCGTCAGCGCCGCCGTGGCGCCCATCTGCGCCGCGCCGAAGCCGAACACCAGCTGGCGCATCGCCCGCAGCTTCTGCAGGCTGAACTCGAGGCCGATCGAGAACATCAGGAACACGACGCCGAACTCGGCGAACGCCTCGACCTCGTGGCTTTCCTGCAGGGCGGCGAGGCCGTGCGGGCCGAGCGCCATGCCGACGACCAGGTAGGCGAGCATCCCCGGCACGCGGAAACGGCGCGCCACCGCCAGCGCGACGACGGCGGCGGAGAGCAGGAACAGCAGCAGCAGCAGGTTTCCGTACATAAGGAGCGCGATCATAACCCGCCCCCGCCGCGCCTGCCGGCAATCCGGCGCAAGCCGCTGGAATAGAATCGGCCGCAGTCGTCCGTCCATGGAGGTTCCCATGAAATACCGTTTCGTCTTCCTGCTCGCCATTCTCGCCAGCCTGCTCTCGGGCTGCGGCTACAACCAGATCCAGGTCAATGACGAAGCGGTGAATGCCGCCTGGTCCGAGGTGCTCAACCAGTACAAGCGCCGCGCCGACCTGATCCCGAACCTCGTCTCCGTCGTGCAGGGCTATGCCGCCCACGAGAAGGAGGTGCTCACCCGGGTCACCGAGGCGCGCGCCGGCGTCGCCGGCATCAAGGCGACGCCGGAGCTGATGAACGATCCGGCCGCCTTCGCCAAATTCCAGCAGGCGCAGGGCGAACTCGGTTCCGCGCTGGCGCGCTTGCTGGTGGTGGCCGAGAACTACCCGCAGCTCAAGGCCGACGCCAACTTCCGCGACCTGCAGGCGCAGGTCGAGGGCACCGAGAACCGCATCGCCGTCGCGCGCAAGCGCTATATCGAGGCGGTGCAGGCCTACAACGTCGGCGTGCGCACCTTCCCCAACAACCTGACGGCGATGCTGTTCGGCTACAAGACCAAGGCCAGTTTCGCGCTCGAGGACGAAAAGGCCATCGCCGCGCCGCCGCCGATCCGTTTCGATACGGCACCCGCGCAGAAATAAATGCGGCGCTGGCTGGCGCTTCTCTGGCTGGTCGTTATCGGCCCGTGCGCCGCGGCCTGGGCGAGCGATGCCTTCGTGCCGGTGCCGCCCATCGCGGCGCGCGTCACCGACCTGACTGGCACGCTGACGCCCGACCAGCAGGCGCAGCTCGAAGCCGCGCTCGCCGCGATCGAGCGCGAGCGGGGCGCGCAGGTCGCCGTGCTGCTGCTGCCCAGCGTGCGGCCCGAAAGCATCGAGCAGTTCGGTATCCGAGTGGCCGAGGCGTGGCGGCTCGGGCGCCGGGGCAGCGACGACGGCGCAATCCTCATCGTCGCGAAGAACGACCGCGAACTGCGCATCGAGGTCGGCTACGGCCTCGAAGGCGCGATCCCCGACGCGGTGGCGAAGCGCATCATCGACGAGATCATCGTGCCGCGCTTCCGGCAGGGCGACTTCCACGGCGGCATCGCGGCGGGCGTCGGCCAGATCGAAAAGCTGATCGCCGGCGAAGCGCTGCCCGCGCCGGCGCCGCGCGCCGACGGCGATGCGACGAGCGTCAGCGACCTGCAGATCTTCATTCTGCTCGCCCTGACGGTGCTGGCGCGCTTGGCGCGCGCGCTGTTCGGCCTGCTCGGTGCGCTCGCCGCCGCCGGCATCGCCGGCGCTCTGGCGCTGATGATCTTCGGCAGCTGGCTCGCCGCCGCCATCGCCGCGCTGCTGGTGTTCTTCATGTCGTTCGCCCGGGGCGGCGGCGGGAGCGGCTGGCATTCCGGCGGCGGTTTCCCGTCCTCCGGCTCCGGCGGCTTTTCGGGCGGCGGCGGGGGCTTCGGTGGCGGCGGCGCCTCGGGAAGGTGGTGAGACGATGAACATCGCGCGCCTGCTCAGGCATCTGTTCACTCCTTCCTGGTGCGTGCGCCAGGCGCTCGGCGCGGCCGACCGCGCGGCGCTCGCGGCGGCGGTGGCGGCTTCCGAGCGACAGCATCGCGGCGAGCTGCGGCTGGTGGTCGAGGGGCCGCTCTCCCTGGCGGCGCTGTGGCGCGGCCAGACGCCGCGCCAGCGCGCCGGCGAACTCTTCGGCGCGCTCGGCGTGTGGGACACCGCCGAGAACAGCGGGGTGCTGGTTTATGTCCAGTATGTGGACCGGCGCGTCGAGATCCTCGCCGACCGCGGCATCGCGGCCAGGGTGCCGCAGGCGGAATGGGAGGCGCTCTGCCGCGCGATGGAGGCGGCCTTCGCGCGGGGCCAGTATCGCGCGGGCCTGCTGGCGGCGATCGACGGCGCGACCCGGCTGCTCGTCGCGCACTTCCCGGCGGGTGCGGACAACCGCAACGAACTGCCGAACGCGCCCCTGCTGCTCTGAGCTGGCGGCGCCGCCCCGCCGGCGCCGAGTTTCCTTACTTCACCAGCGTCACCGGCAGATCGGTGAGATGCAGCAGCTTGGTCGTCACCGAGCCCATCAGCACGCCGGCGACGGCGCCGAGGCCGCGCGTGCCCATGACGATCTTCTCGCAGCCCTGGTCGGCGGCGAATTGGGCGATGGTCTCGGCGACCGGTCCGATCAGCACGGCCGGCGTGAAGCCCAGCCCGGCCTTCTCCAGCACGGCGCGCGCCGGCGCGAGCGCATCGCCGCCGCGGGTTTCCTGCATCGCCTCGATCTCGCGCTGCGGCATGTGGCTGCGGATCTCCGGCGCATCGATGGGCACCTGGACGTTGAGGAGGAGAATCGAATAGTCGGTGCAGTTCCGCACCTCGGCCACGACATGTTGCGCCGCGCGCACGGACTGTTCGGAGCCATCGACGGGGAGCAGGATTTTCATGATGCGATTTCCTCGTGATTCTGTTGGCCGAAGTGTAGCCGAACTTCCCGGGCGGTGCGCCGGAACACGGCTGCTAGAATCCGCCGCAAAACCTTGTCTTGTGGAGATTCTCATGGAGTTGTTCGGCATCCCGGTCGATTTCATCCTGTTCGCGCTGACACTGCTGGGCGTCGCGCTGTTCCACCACTACGTGCTGCAGGTCGCGCTGACCGGCCTGGCCGTCATCGCCGGCTACAAGATCCTGTTCGCCGGCTTCAAGTTCGGCCCGGGGCTCGCCGGCTTCGCCGCCCACATGGGCCACGAATGGGTGCTGCTGGTCAACCTGTTCTGCCTGCTGGTCGGCTTCGCGCTGCTGGCGCGGCACTTCGAGGATTCCGGCGTGCCGGAAGTGCTGCCGAAGCTGCTGCCCGAAGGCTGGCTCGGCCCCTTCGTGCTGCTCGTCATCATCTTCGTGCTCTCCGGCTTCCTCGACAACATCGCGGCGGCGCTGATCGGCGCCACCGTGGCGGCCAGCGTGTTCAAGCGCAAAGTCCACATCGGCTACCTGGCGGCGATCGTCGCGGCGTCCAACGGGGGCGGGGCCGGTTCGGTGGTCGGCGACACGACCACCACGATGATGTGGCTCGATGGCGTCAGCCCGGTCGACGTGTTCGAGGCCTATATCGCCTCCGGCGTGGCGCTGGTGGTGTTCGGCATCCCGGCGGCGCTGCTGCAGCACAAGCACATGGCGATCAGCCGCGAGTTCCATACCCAGCACAAGATCGACTGGTCGCGCCTCGGCATCGTCGGCTTCATCCTCGTCGCCGCCATCATCACCAACGTCACCGTCAACCTGAAATTCGCGGCCGCCGCCGAGCATTTCCCCTTCCTCGGCGCGGCCATCTGGGTGGCGCTGCTGGTGGTGGTGCCGCTGCGCAAGCCGGAGTGGAGCCTGGTTCCGGGCGCGGTCAAGGGCTCGGTGTTCCTGCTGTCGCTGGTCACCTGCGCCTCGATGATGCCGGTCGAACAACTGCCCCCGGCTTCGTGGCCGACCGCGCTGTCGCTGGGCTTCATCTCCGCCGTGTTCGACAACATCCCGCTCACCGCGCTGGCGCTCAAGCAGGGTGGCTACGACTGGGGCTTTCTCGCCTACGCCGTCGGTTTCGGCGGCTCGATGCTCTGGTTCGGTTCCTCGGCCGGCGTGGCGGTGGCCAACCTGTTCCCAGAAGCCAAATCGGTCGGCCAGTGGCTGCGCCACGGCTGGTTCGTCGCCGTCGGCTACGTCGTCGGCTTCTTCGTCATGCTGGCGGTGATGGGCTGGCATCCGCATGAGCCGCACAAGGAAGGCACTGCCGCGCCGACCGTCGTCGAGCAGGCAGCGCCGTCTGCGATCGGTGCGCCCGGCTACCAGTAAGCCGGCCATGCGCGGCGCCGTCCTGTCGCTGGCGCTGCTGCCGCTGCCGGCGCTGGCCGCCGGCTCCGGCGCCGTGGGCGAGAACCTGCTCTGGCTCGCCCTGATCCTCATGAGCGCGCGGCTGTTCGCGCCGCTCGCCCAGCGCGTCGGCTTTCCGGCGGTGCTCGGCGAACTGCTGCTCGGCGTGCTGCTCGGCAACCTGTCCCTCTTCGGCATCGGCCTGTTCGACACCATCGCGAAAGACCCGATCATCGCCTTCATCGCCGAGCTGGGCGTGATTGTGCTGCTGCTGCAGATCGGCCTGGAAACCAGACTGGCTGATCTCATGAAAGTCGGCGCTCGCGCGGCGGCGGTCGGCTCGGTCGGCATCGTCGTGCCCTTCGTGCTCGGCGCTTTCGTGGTTGGGCCGCTGCTGCTGCCCGGCCTGACACAGAACACCTATCTGTTCCTCGGCGCGACGCTGGCGGCCACCTCGGTCGGCATCACCGGCCGCGTCTTCCGCGACCTCGGCAAGCTCGGCACCCCGGCGGCGCGCATTGTGCTCGGCGCGGCGGTGATCGACGACGTACTCGGCCTGGTCATCCTCGCCGTGGTCACCAGCCTGGTGCAGGCCGGCTCGGTCAGCGTCGGCGAGGTGGGCTGGATCATCGCCAAAGCGGTGTTGTTCCTGGCCGGCAGCATCTGGCTCGGCCGGCTGATCGCGCCGCATTCCTCGCGCTGGCTGGCGCGCCTCGACGCCGGGCCGTCGATGCTGTTCGCCCAGGTGCTCGCCACCGGCCTGGCCTTGGCCTGGCTCGCGCATGCGATCGGGCTGGCGCCGATCATCGGCGCCTTCGCCGCCGGCCTGCTGTTCGAGCCGCTGTTCCTCAAGGATTTCGACACGCCGCGCATCGTGCAGGAGATCGATCCCCTGTTGCACGACCAGACCGAGCGCAGCCTGCTGGAGCGGCTGCGACCGATCCTCGCGCGCCATGCCGGCCACCAGCACGAGCACATGATCGAGCCGATCGGCTACTTCTTCGTGCCGGTGTTCTTCGTGCTGACCGGCATGCAGGTCGACCTGCGCACGCTGGCCGATCCGGCCGTCGTCGTCGTGGCGCTCGGTGTCACCGCCGCAGCGGTGGTCGGCAAGCTCGCCGCCGGCTGGTTCGCGCGTTCCGCAGGCGGCTGGGTGGTCGGCTGGGGCATGGTGCCGCGCGGCGAGGTCGGCCTGATCTTCGCGATGGTCGGCCGGCAGCTCGGCGTGATGGACGAGGCGATGTTCTCGGTGATCGTCATCATGGTGATCCTCACCACGCTGATCACGCCGCCGGTGCTCACCTGGCTGCTGCGGCGGGATGTCGCGGCCGGCTGAGGCGCGGCGGCTGCCTTTATACTGCGCGATCACCCGTGTTGCCCCTGGAGCCCATGCCATGAAACCGTCCTTCGCCGCCGCGGCCTGCGCCGCGTGGTTCCTTGCCTTTCCCGCCCAGGCCGCCGGCCTCGGCGATCCCGAACTCGACGTGGCGCAGCGCCTGCTCGAAGTGAGCCTGCGCGAAGACATCCCCGCCAACCACCCGCGCCTGGCGAAGACCCGCGAGCAGCTGCAGCGTGTCGCCAAGCAGACCGGCGAGAACGAGAATGCCATCGCCCAGGCCTGCATGCGCAACGCGCGCTACGTCTTCGACGCCGGCCGCATCGACGTGCGCCCGCACGAGGTGCTCGAGGCGGCCGCCCAGTATGCGCCCGCCGGCAAGCCGCTCAACGAAACCACCCAGCGCTACGTCCAGTTGCGTCTGCACAAGAAGCTCGACCACGCCGGCGCCATGGCGCAGATGGCCGCCGGCAAGTAAGCTGCGCCGGCCGCATCGCCGGCGGCGGCCATGGTTACAATCCGGCCATGACCGTCGTTCTCACTTCCGAACAGAAGCGCCGTCGCACGATCGCCCTGGCGGTGGTCGTGGCGGCCTACGTGCTGTCCTTCTTCCAGCGCTTCGCGCCCGCCGGCATCGCGCAGGATCTCGCTGCGAGCTTCCAGACCTCCGCCGCCTCGCTCGGCGTGCTGGCGGCGACCTATTTCTACGTCTACACGGTGATGCAGGTGCCGACGGGCATTCTCGTCGACACGCTCGGGCCGCGCCGCATCCTGCTGCTCGGGGGCATCGTCGCCGGTGCCGGCAGCCTGCTGTTCGGCCTGGCGGAAGGCCTCGACGCCGCGCTGATCGGCCGCACGCTGATCGGGCTGGGCGTCTCGGTGGTGTTCATCTCGATGCTGAAGATCATCGCGGTCTGGTTCGAGGATCACCGCTTCGCCAGCGTGGTCGGCCTGTCGATGCTGCTCGGCAACTTCGGTTCGGTGCTGGCCGGCGCGCCGCTGTCGTGGCTCGCGCAGTCGGTCGGCTGGCGCGGCGTGTTCGTCGGCATCGGCGTCGTATCGCTCGCGCTCGGCGCCCTCGCCTGGCTGCTGGTGCGCGATCGGCCCCAAAGCAACGAGGAGGCCGCCGGCGGCGCCGCCTCGCCAGCGCCGAGTTTCGACCGGACCGTGATCCTCACCGGCCTGCTGCGCGTGGTGCAGAACCGCGCCACCTGGCCGGCGGTGTTCGTCAATACCGGCTTGTCGGGCAGCTTCTTCGCCTTCGGCGGCCTGTGGGCCACGCCTTTTCTCACGCAGGGACTGGGCATGAGCCGCGACGCCGCGACGGCGCACCTCTCGCTCTATTTCGCCGGCTTCGCCGTCGGCTGCCTGGCGGTCGGCACGCTGTCCGACCGGCTGCGCCGCCGCAAGCCGGTGATCGTCGCGAGCTCGCTGGCCTACGGCGCGACCTGGCTGGTCTGGCTCGCCGGCGTCGCCCTGCCGCCCGCCGCCAGCTACGCGCTGTTCGCGCTGATGGGCCTGACCACCGCGAGCTTCACGCTGTCCTGGGCCTGCGCCAAGGAAGTCAATCCGCCGGCGCTGTCGGGCATGTCCACCTCGGTGGCCAACATGGGCGGCTTCCTGATGGGCGCGCTGCTGCAGCCGGCGGTCGGCTGGATCATGGACCAGCGCTGGAGCGGCGCGATGATCAACGGCGTGCGGCTGTATGCCCCGGAGGATTATCGCTGGGGCCTGCTGCTGATCGCCGCGGCGGCCTGGCTTGGCGCGGCGGCCGCCTGGTTCGTCCGCGAAACGCACTGCCGCAACCTCTGGAAGGAGACGCGATGAGCAAGGGCATCATCCTGTTCGGCCACGGGGCGCGCAATCCCGAGTACATCGAGCCGTTCCGGCGCATCCGCGCCGTGGTCGAACGCAAGCAGCCGGACATTCCCGTGGAGATCGGCTTCCTCGAGCTGACCCAGCCGGCGCTCGAGGCGAGCATCGAGTGCCTGGTCGCACGCGGGGTGCGGGAGATCAAGGTCGTGCCGATCTTCTTCGCGCCGGGCCGGCACGTGCTCAAGGATCTGCCGATGCTGCTGGGCAACGCGATGGACCGCTTTCCCGGCGTCGCGTTCGAGGTGGCCGACTGCGTCGGCGAAGTGGACGCCGTGATCGAGGCGATGGCGAACCATGCCGCAACCGGCAGCCCTTGAAAGGGAGTATATCAGGATATACTTATATACCCCATGAGAGAGAACAACATGCATCCTGCCCTGATCCTGTCGGCGGCAGCCGCGTTCGCGCTTGCCGCCTCGCCGGCGCCGAGTCTTGCGCAGCCGGCGGCGCATACCGTGGCACTGCGCGAGGTCCGGCTGACGCTTCCCGCCGAGGCCGTCATCGAGGCGACGAAGCAGGCGACCGTCGCCACGCAGGTGTCGGGCCGCATCGTCGCCGTGAAGGTCGAGGCAGGCGACCGCGTCAAGCCCGGCCAGCTGCTGATGAGCGTCGATGCGCGCGAGGCGACCGAGAACGTCGCCGCCGCGCGGGCACAGCTCGTGCAGGCCGAGGCGAACTACCGGCGCACGCGGAACCTCTTCAAGCAGAAGTTCGTCAGCGAGGCCGCGCTCGACGCCGCCGAAGCGGCGCTCAAGTCGGCGCGCGCGCAGGCCGGGGCGGCCGGCGCCGGCGCCTCGCACGCCGCCGTCACGGCCCCGATCGCCGGCATCGTCGCCCTGCGCCACGCCGAGCTCGGCGACCTGGCGACGCCGGGCAAGCCGCTCGTGACGGTGTTCGACCCGCAGGGCCTGCGTGCCCTCGCCAGCATTCCGCAGTTCAAGCTCAAGGAAGCGCAACGGGCGAAGAGCGCGCGCGTCGAATTTCCCGAAACGGGGCGCTGGCTCGACGGCGCGCGCATCGAGATCCTGCCGACCATCGACGCGCAGAGCCACACCGCCACGGCGCGCGTCTACCTGCCTGCCGGCACCGAGGGCATCGTGCCGGGCATGGCCGCGCGCGTGCATTTCGTCGTCGGCCAGGCGAAGAAGCTGACCGTGCCGCCGCAGGCGATCCTGCGCCGCGGCGAGATCAGCGCCGTCTATGTGCTGAAGGACGGCAAGGCCTCATTGCGGCCCCAGTTGCGGCAGGTGCGCCTCGGCGAGGCGGTCGCCGGCGGTGAGCTGGAAGTCCTGTCCGGCCTCGCCGCCGGCGAGACGGTGAGCCTCGAACCGGTCAAGACCGGCATCGAGATGAAACAGGCCAGGTAACGTGGGTATCTCCGGACGTATCGCGGAGCTCTTCCTCCGCAACGCCCTGACGCCGCTGATCGCGCTGGTGGCGCTGCTGCTCGGCATCTTCGCCACGCTGATCACGCCGCGCGAGGAAGAACCGCAGATCNNAGGACGTCGAGAACCTCGTCGCGCGGCCGGCGGAGCAGGTGCTGGCGCGCATTTCCGGCATCGAGCACGTCTATTCGGTTTCGCGGCCCGGCATGGCGGTGATCACCGTCCAGTACGAGGTCGGCGAGGATCCGATCCAGGCGCTGGTGCGCCTCTACGACACGATCAACGCCAACAGCGACTGGGTGTCGCCCCATCTTGGCGTCGGCACCCCGGTGGTCAAGCCGAAAGGCATCGACGACGTGCCGATCGTCGCGCTGACCTTCTGGAGCGCCGACCCCGACAAGTCGGGCTTCGAGATGCAGCAGGTGGCGCGCGCCGTCGAGATCGAGCTCAAGCGCATCCCCGGCACGCGGGACGTCGCGACGCTGGGCGGCCCCGGCCACGTCGTGCGCGTGCTGATGGACGCCGAGCGCATGGCCGCGCGCGGCATCACCGCGCAGGACCTCAAGGCGGCGCTGCAGGTGTCGAACGCCTCGCAGCCGGCCGGCAGCCTCGTGACCGACAATCGGGAGGTGCTCGTTCAGACCGGCACCTACATCGAATCGGCTGCCGACGTGAAGCGGCTGGTGGTCGGCGTGTTCGACAAGAAGCCGGTGTTCATGTCCGACGTCGCGCAGGTGGTCGACGGGCCCGACCAGCCCTCGCGCTACGTCTGGCACGGCGAGCAGGGCAGCGAGTACCCCGCCGTCACGCTGGCGGTGTCGAAGAAGCCGGGTGTCAATGCGGCCGACGTCGCGGCCGGCGTGATCGCCCGCATGGAGTCGCTCAAGGGAACGGTCATCCCCGGCGGCGTCGAGTTCACCGTGACGCGCAACTACGGCGAGACGGCCACCGAGAAGGCGCAGAAACTGATCGGCAAGCTGGTGTTCGCCACCGCCTTCGTCGTGCTGCTGGTGTTGTTCGCGCTCGGCAAGCGCGAAGCCGTCATCGTCGGCGCGGCGGTGGCCCTGACGCTGGCCGCGACACTGTTCGCCTCCTGGGCCTGGGGCTTCNNCCTGATCTTCTCGATCGGCATCCTCGTCGACGACGCGATCGTCGTGGTCGAGAACATCCACCGCTGGCACGGCCTCCATCCGGACAAGAGGCTCTGGGAAATCATTCCCGGCGCGGTCGACGAGGTCGGCGGCCCGACCATCCTCGCCACCTTCACCGTGATCGCGGCGCTGCTGCCGATGGCCTTCGTCACCGGCCTGATGGGCCCCTACATGAGCCCGATCCCGATC
>DDXW01000064.1 GCA_002347285.1 Rhodocyclaceae bacterium UBA2250
GCCGGCGTTGAGGTCGGCGTCGATCGCCATCTGCTTGCCGGGCATCGCGTCGAGGGTAAAGCGCGCCGACACTTCCGCGATGCGGCCGGCGCCCTTGGTGATGACGACGAAGTTGATCACCGTGAGGATGACGAAGACGATGATGCCGACCGCGTAGTTGCCGCCGACCAGGAAGTGGCCGAAGGCCTCGATCACCTTGCCGGCGGCGTCCGGGCCGGTGTGGCCTTCGAGCAGCACGATGCGCGTCGAGGCGACGTTGAGCGACAGGCGCAGCAGCGTCGTCACCAGCAGCACCGTCGGGAACACCGAGAAGTCGAGCGGCTTGAGCGTATACAAAGCGACCAGCATCACCATCACGGAGAGCGCGATGTTGAAGGTGAAGAACAGGTCGAGCATGAACGGCGGCAGCGGCAGCACCATCATCGAGAGGATCAGGATGATGAGCGTCGGCGCCGCCAGCGCCTTGAGGTTTTCCGGGCGGGCCAGGGTCTGCCAGTCGAGGGTCTGCGCCGCCATCACATTTCACCCGGATCGAGGCCGTCCGGCACGGCCACCGCGAGCGGCGGCGACGGCTGGCCGCCCACCGCGCCCCGCGCGAGGAACTGGTTGAGCTGGTAGATGTAGGCCATCACCTCGGCGACGGCGGTATACAGCGTGCCCGGTATCGCCGCGCCGACCTCGACGTGGCGGTGCAGCGCGCGCGCCAGCGGCGGCAGTTCGAGCACCGGCACCTCGTGCTCGGCGGCCAGCTCGCGGATGCGCTGTGCGACCAGGTTCATGCCCTTGGCCACCACCAGCGGCGCACCCATCCGCGTCGCGTCGTATTTGAGCGCGACGGCGAAGTGCGTCGGGTTGGTCACCACGACATCGGCCTTGGGCACCTCGGCCATCATGCGCTTCCTGGCGATCTCGCGCTGTTGGCTGCGGATGCGCGCCTTGAGTTGCGGATCGCCTTCGAGTTCCTTGTATTCCTGCCGCAGTTCCTCCTTGGTCATGCGCAGGCCGGCGTAGTAGCGCCACAGCTGGAAGGGCACGTCGATCAGCGCGATCACCGCCAGGCCCGCGACGAAGCCGACGAAGGCGTACAGCAGCATCCGGCCGAACGCCGGCAGCGCGCTCTCGAGCGGCTGGCCGAGCAGCGCGAACAGGTTGTCGCGCTCGTTGACCACCACCCACCAGACGATGCCTCCGAGCAGCAGCGCCTTGAGGACGCCCTTGACCATTTCGGCGACGCTCTGCCAGGAAAACATTCGTTTCACGCCCTTGAGCGGATCGAGACGCTCGAAGTTGAGCGTCAGAACCTTGGGCGAAAAGACGAAGCCGCCGAGCAGGAATGGTGTCAGCAGGGCGGCGGCGAGGGTCGCCAGGAAGAACGGCGCCAGCGTGACGAGCGCCTCGCTGCCGAGCGCCAGCAGGTTGCCGCCGATCGCGTGGGTATCGAAGGCTTCCCGGCGGTCGAGCGTCAGGCCCATGCGCATGACGTTCTCGCCGCGTTGCACGAGCCAGCTCGACAGCCCCCAGAGGCCGCCGGCGCCCGCCACCATCACCAGGAAGGCCACCAGCTCCCGCGACTGCGGCACCTGGCCTTCTTCGCGCGCCTTTTCCAGGCGCCGCGACGATGGCGGTTCGGTCTTTTCGAGATCGCTCTCTTCAGCCACGGGCGGTTCCTCTCATGCCGGCAATTATTGCCGCCCGGGGAAAGAGGAAACCGGCGAATAAGCGGGGATAGTGCGGTTATTCCTTGCCGGCGCCGCCCCGCCGGCGCCGAGTCTCAGAGACTTGCCGCGGGAAACCTCCTCCCGCGGACGATGCTCAAGCGGCAGCCTGCCGCTCGGGAATGAACGCGGAACGCGGCACGCCGCGGTTTTCGCCAAGATCGGCGAGCAGTTCCTTCATGTCGAGGATCAGCACGATCTGGCCGTTCGACAGCGTGGTGACGCCGGCGACGCCCTTCGGACGGAAGCCTTCGAGCGACTTGATGACGGCATCCTCACGGCCCATGAAGCCGTCGATGGCGAGGATGAAGGTCAGGTCGCCGGTCTGCATCAGGACGCCGTATTCCGGAACCTGCTCGGGCATCCAGCCGACCAGGTTGGCGATCGGGTAGATCGGCATGACCTCGCCGCGCACCACCATCGTCGCGCGGCCACCGACCTCCTGCACCTGCTCGATGTCGATCGGCAGGATTTCGCGCACCATCGAGAGCGGCACGGCGAACGGCTGCTCGCCGAGCTGCACCAGCAGCACCGGCAGGATCGCCAGCGTCAGCGGCAGCGAGATGGTGAAGGTCGTGCCCTTGCCCACCTGCGACTTGATGTCGATGGTGCCGTTGAGCTTCTGGATGTTGGTCTTCACCACGTCCATGCCGACGCCGCGGCCCGACACGTCCGAGGCGACGTCCTTGGTCGAGAAGCCGGGCAGGAACACCAGGTTGAGGCTCTGGCGCTCGTCCATCGTGTTGGCTTCCTCGTCGGTGATCAGGCCCTTCTCGAGGGCCTTGGCGCGCAACCGCTCGGCGTTCATGCCCTTGCCGTCGTCGGCGACGATCAGGACGATGTGATCGCCCTCCTGGCGCGCCTCGAGGCGTACCTGCGACTTCTCCGGCTTGCCGGCGGCGATCCGCTCCTTCGTGCCCTCGACGCCGTGATCGACGGCGTTGCGGATCAGGTGGATGATCGGGTCGGACAGATCCTCGATCATCGTCTTGTCGATTTCGGTCTCCTCGCCGCTGAGAACGAGCTCGACGTCCTTGCCGAGGTTGCGCGCCAGATCGCGCGCGATGCGCGGATACTTCTGGAACAGCCGGCCGATCGGCTGCATGCGCGTCTTCATGACGGCGTTCTGGAGGTCGGAAACCAGCAGGTCGAGCTGGCTGACCGCCTGGTCGAGCGCATGCAGCGTATCGGTGTCGTTGCGGCCGTTGAGAATGTCGCTGCGCAACGAGTTCAGGCGGTTCTTGGTCAGGCCGATCTCACCGGACAGGTTGAGCACCTGGTCGAGGCGCGCCGTGTCGACGCGGATCGAGTTGTCGCGCGTCTTCTCGTCGGCGCGCCGGCCGGCCGGCACCGCCATCGCGCCCGGCTTGTCGGCGGCGCGGCGGCCGACCGCATGCTGGATCACCTGCTCGGGAGACTGACCCGCCACCTGCGTATGCATGCCCGCCTCGTCGGCCGGCGCGGAACTCGGCGCTGGCGCGGCGGCCGGGCTCGCTGCCGGTGCGCCGGCCACGGCGCCGAACAGCTTGTCCCAGTCGGGGCCGGCGGCCGGTACGGCAGCAACCGCGGGCGTGGGCACCGTCGCGACGGCAGGCGCGGCGGCCTGGGCGGTCAACTGGCCCGCGATGGCGGCCTTCAGGTCGGCGATCAGGCCGGCATCGGCCGGCGGCGGCTGCACCCCGCTTTCGAGGTGGCCGAACATGTCGCGCACCGTCCCGGTGGCGGCCATGATGCTGTCCATGATTTCCTTGGTCAGGACCAGTTCGCCGTTCCTGAGCTTGTCAAACAGGTTTTCGGTCAGGTGGCAAAGCGTCACCAACTCGACCGCGTTGAGGAAGCCGGCGCCACCCTTGATGGTGTGGAAGCCGCGGAAAATGTCGTTCAGCAGGCCTTGATCGTGCGGGTTCTTTTCGAGATCGACCAGCTTGTTGTCGACGCCCGACAGCAGGTCGGTGGCCTCGATCAAGAAGTCCTGCAGCAGGTCTTCCATTCCGGCAAAGTCACTCATCATCTTCTCCTAGAAGCCCAGGCTCTCAAGCAGGTCATCGACCTGCGCCTGGCTGGTCACCACATCGGAGCGACCAACCGCGTTGATCACCGGGCCGTTCAAGAGGCCTTCGGGAGCAGCAGCCTTTCTCTCTTCCGGCATCGTTTCGATCAGCACCTGCAGCAATTGCGTTTCGAACTTGTGCACCATATCGACGACCTTCTTGATCACCTGGCCGGTCAGGTCCTGGAAGTCCTGCGCCATGATGATCTCGGTCAATTGCGCATTGGTGACGGCAACCTTGTCGGGCGCGGCGGCGAAGAACACGCGCGTATCGGCCGCCAGTTGCTTGAATTCATCGACGGACAGCTGGTTGGCGAACATCTTCTCCCAGCGTCCCCCGAGCGACTTGATGGCCTGGCCGAGGGCATCCTGCGCCGGCTTGGCGACGTCGGTCGCGTTCAGCACGCGCGACGCGGCCTGCTCGGTCATTTTGACGATGTAATCGAGACGCTCGCGCGCATCGGGAATCTGCCGGGCCGTCTCCTCAAGGGACTTGTCGTAGCCGAGTTCGCGCAGGCTGTCGTGCAGCTGGCGCGCCATGTGGCCGATGCGGTTGAACACGGCTTCCTGCGGCGTCGCGGCCTCTGCGACGGTGACGCCGGCATCCGCTGCCGCAACGGCGGATTCATCCACCTGTTCGGCAACGCTGTCGAACAGCGCCTGCAGGTCGGCGGAATCGCCGGACGGCTCTGGCTCCGCCACGGGGGCCGCGGGCGCGGCACCGACGGCGATGCTGTCGAACAGCGCCTGCAGGTCGGCAGAATCGCCGGCTTCGTCGAATTTGATCGGTTTGGTCATGACTACCAACCCAGTTTTTCGAAGATCTTGGTCATCTTTTCATTGAGGGTCGCCGCCGTGAAGGGCTTGACGATGTAGCCCGACGCGCCGGCCTGGGCGGCCGCGATGATGTTCTCCTTCTTCGCCTCGGCCGTGATCATCAGCACCGGCAAGGCCTTGCAGGTGGCGTCGCCGCGGATCGTCTGCAACAGGGTCAGGCCGTCCATGTTCGGCATGTTCCAGTCGGTGATGACGAAGTCGAAGCCGCCGCCCTGCAGCTTCTGCCATGCCACCGCGCCATCCTCGGCCTCGTCGACATTGGTGAAGCCAAGTTCCTTGAGGAGATTGCGGACGATGCGGCGCATCGTCGAGAAGTCATCGACGACGAGGAACTTGATTTTGCTGGGATCTGCTGGCATGAAACGCTCTCCGGATGAAACCTGGCTGAGGAATGGGGATCAATCGCGCTGCGATCTGATCAGCAACGGGCGCAAGGTGTCGGCCAGCACCTCGGAATCGAATTTTGCGACGTAGGCATCGACGCCGACGCTCTTGCCCATCGCGCGGTTCGCCTCGGAAGACAGCGACGAATGCATGACCACCGGGATGCCATCGAAGCGCTTGTCGGACTTGATGTTCTTGGTCAGCACGTAGCCGTCCATCTCGGGCATTTCCGCATCGACGAGAATGACGTTCACCTCCTCGCGCAGGCTGCGGCCGATCTGCTGGGCATGCGCCGCCATGCCGGACAGCCGCGTCCAGGCCTCCATGCCGTTCTGGGCGTGCTTGTGCCTGACCCCCATCTTGTCGAGCACCTCGGCGATCTTCTTGCGCGCGACGGCGGAATCATCCACGAAGAACAGGTTGTACTCCTCGTCGCCGCCGATCTTGTCGATCTGCCCGACCATCACCTCGCCGAAGGTGTTGGCCATGATCTGCTCGACGTCGACGATCGACACCAGCCGGCCGCTGTCGAGTTCGGTGATCGCCGTGATGAAGGCGCTGTGGCCGCTGCCGGTAACCGATTCCGGCGCGCGCACGCGATCCCACTCGACGCGGATGATGCGGTCGACGTCATGGACGAGGAAGCCGAGGGTGCGCTTGCTGTATTCGGTGACCATCATCGAACCGCCGAGCCCGGTCGGGGCGTCGGCCAACTGCATGACGCGCGCCAGCGAGACGACGGGAATCACGTTGCCGCGCAGGCTGATCAGCCCTTCGACCCCGTCCGGCATGTTGGGCGACTTGGTGATCGACGGCGTCTTGCTCACCTCGCGCACCTTGAAGACGTTGATGCCGAAGGTCTCGTTCGTGCCGAGTGAAAACAGAAGGATCTCCATGCGGTTCGATCCCGCCAGCTTGGTGCGGGCATCGACGCTTTCGATCAGGGATCCCCGCCCCGGTTGGTTCATCAACGCGGCGAAAGTGCTCATCTGCTTGCCCTCCTCCTCAGGCTGCCTGCGCGGCGGCCTCTTCCCTGAGCAGCAGACGGCTCAGGGTTTCCGCCAGGCGCTGGGCCTCGAACTTCGGCACGTACTCGTCGACGCCGACCGAGCGGCCCAGTTGCTGGTTCGACATCGACGACAGCGACGAGTGCATCAGCACGGGGATGCCGGTGAAACGCGGATCCGACTTGATGTTCTTCGTCAGGATGTAGCCATCCATCTCCGGCATCTCGACGTCGGTCAGGATCAACTGCACCATGTCCCTGACCTCGCGTCCCGCAGAATCGGCATAACTCGCGATCTTCTGCAGCTCTTCCCACGCCTGCCGGCCGTTCATCGCCGCGATGCCGCGAATGCCGAGCGCGTTCAGCGTGCGTTCGATCTGGGTGCGCGCCACCGACGAGTCGTCGGCATAGACGACCGTCACGCCCTCCCGGCCGAGCGGCTGGATATGCGTATACACCACGTCATCGTCGTACTTGGCCGTGTCGGACAGGATGCGTTCGACGTCGAGCATCATCACCAGCCGGCCGTCCTGCAGTTCGGTCACCGCCGTGACGAGGCCGCCGAGGTTCGCCGTGAGCATTTCCGGCGGGACGCGCATCTTCGACCAGTCGAGGCGCAGAATGGTATCGACCGACTGCACCAGAAAGCCCTGGGTATGGCCGTTGTACTCGGTGACGATCATGATGTCGCGCGCCGTCTCGGTCTGCATGCCGATGAAATCCGCCAGATCGACGACCGGCACGAGAATGCCGCGCAGCGACACCATCCCCTTGACGGCGGCGGGCATGTCCGGCGCCGAGGTGATCTGCGGCGTGCGCATCACCTCGCGCACCTTGAAGACGTTGATGCCGAAGGTCTCCTCGCGCCCGGTACGCAGATCCTTGCCCAGGGAAAACAGCAGGATCTCCAGCTTGTTGGTGCCGGCCAAACGGGTACGCGCATCGATATTTTTCAGTAATTCGGACATCTGACCACCTTTCCGGCAGGAGGGGGTTGAATTGCATCAAGCGTGTCGGCTCGCTGCCAAGCAATCTAGAATTAAGGGCAAATATTACGCCATTCCGCCGCAATGCGCGGCGGAATGCCACCCCCGCCGGCCCGACCGGGCCCCGATGGTTTGCGGTTGTTGTGCCGCAGCGACACCCCCGCCGGGCAATCACTCCGTCCGATAGCCGATGCGCAAGCCGCCCCAGTGGCGGCCTTTGACATACACCGGCGCGGAGATGTCGTGCATGATCTCGCCGGTGTCGCGGCGGTAGGTCTGCAGCAGGAAAGGGGTCTCGTGCGCACCGCAGCGCTTGCCGACGGGATCGGAAAAGATCCGTTTGGTCCGGTTGCCGACGATGTCCTTCTGCTCGTCGCCGGTCAGCGGCTGGCAGTAGCGCTTGTTGTGGGTCGGCACATAGCCGCTGGTATCGCAGGCGATCGCATAGGCGATTTCGCGGTGTTTCTCGAGCAGCGGTTCCTGCACGCCGGGCAGCATCTTGTCGGTCAGGCCGTCGAAACGGGTGTGGAACTTCGGCGGCTTGGTATTCGGAATCGGCACGTAGTTCTGATCGAAGACGTCATCGAGCGAGATTTCGCCGCGGTCGATGGCGGTTTCGAACAGCCGGCCGACCTCGGCCGCCGCCGCCTGCACGATCGCCGGCATGCGTCCATGAATGGCGAGCGCCTGTTCGCCCGCACGCCCCATCTTGAAGATCTTGCCGATCTCCTCGAGGTTCAGCGCCAGTTCGTCGAGCTGCCGGACTTCCTTCAGCGTCGCTGCCGCACCTTCGCTGTTGCGGTCGGCCAGCGCCATGATGTTGGTGACCTGCTCCGCCACCTCCTGGGTGCGCTTCGCCTGGGCCTGGGCCGCTCCGGCAATCAGCTCGACCTTTTCGGTGGTCTCCTGCGCCCCCTGCTTGATCTGTTCCAGCGCCTCGGCAGCCTGGCGCGCCAGTTGCGCGCCGGTTCTGGCCTGGGTCGATCCCTCCTGGATCGTGGCGATCGCACTCTTGGTTTCGTTCTGGATCGCGGTGATCATCGCCGATATCTCACCGGTGGCGGCGCTGGTACGCTCGGCCAGCTTGCGCACCTCGTCGGCGACGACCGCGAAACCGCGCCCCTGCTCGCCCGCGCGTGCCGCTTCGATCGCGGCGTTCAGCGCCAGCAGGTTGGTCTGGTCCGCGATCTCGTGGATGGTGCGGGCGATGCCGGAAATCGCCTGGGTACGCTCCCCGAGGGCGGCGACCACCTGGGCGGACTGCTCGACCGAACGCGCGATGCGCTCGATCTCCGCCGAGGCCTCTTCGGCAATCCGCGCGCCGGCGGCGGAATGGTGCTTGGCCTGCTGGGCGATGCGCGCGGTTTCCTCCGCGTTGTCCGCCACCTCGCCCATGCCGCTGGCCATTTCGGCGACGGCTTCGGCGGCGGCTTCGGCGGCGGCATTCTGATCCTGCGAACCGCGCGCGGTATTCTCCGCCTCGCTGATCAGCTTCTCGGCCATCGCCGTCACCTGCGCGGCATTGAAGACGACGCGCGTCGTGATGTCCTGAAAGCTCGCCAGCAGTTCGTTGTAGGCGGTCGCGGCCGGCGCGATCGCGCTGCCCGCCGGAGCGACGATGCGACGCGTCAGATCGCCGTCATTACGGGTCGCACGAATGGTTTCCCGCATCATCTCGAGCGGCGCACCCAGCGTGGCGGACAGAATCCGCGGGGGCAGAAGCCCAACCACAAGGCCGAGCACGATGAAATAGCCCAGCGTGGCGCCGTCCGGCGTCACTCCCGCCAAATACACCCCACCCACTCCGGCACCGGCAACCAGCAAGCCGAACACGGCACAGACCAAAGACGTCTTCACCCTTCACCCCTCCTCTCCGTCGTCCGCGTGCTCCTGCACGTCGGCTTATAGGCATGTGTTCGCATGCCCGTCCGCTTGCAGAACCCGAATTTTTATTATTAGCACGCACTCTGCGTGAATAAGTTCATATTATATATGACTTAAGATAGATGATCGCACCTTGCTTGCGAAGAAGGTCAATCAGGCATCCGAAAAACGGACGCGGAAATCTGCTTGTCCGGGGCCGCCGGCGAAGGCCCGCAGGCCGGCGAACCCGGTGCGGCCGGCTCAGACCAGCGTGAACAGCTTGCCGAAATTGGCGATGTCGATCACCTGTTTCACGGGGCCCCGGGCATGCGCCAGCGCCACTTCCTTGCCGGCGGCCTTGGCCTTGTCGCGCAGCATCAGCAGCATGCCGAGCGCGGAACTATCGAGGTATTCGACCGCGCCGAGATCGACGCGGATGTCACGCGGAGTTTCCTTGACGGCTTGATCGATGGCTTCGCGAAACTCGCGGTGAGAGTTGAAATCGAACCGCCCCTCCAGGACGATGACCGTCTTGCCGTCGCGGTTGGTCAAACTGGTTTGCATGAAAATCCTCCTGCGCTCATGTTGCCGTCGATGTCGAAAGTATAGCCCGCCTCAGCGCAGCGGCGCCGCCCCGCCAGCCCCGAGTTTCATTACCTCAGCCGCGCCAGAATGCGCGCGGCTACGTTGGTGAGGCCGGCGACCTCGTCCACGGCGCCGATCAAGGCGGCTTCGCGCGGCATGCCGTAGACGACGCAGCTTTCCTGATCCTGGCCGATATTCCACGCCCCGGCCTGATGCATCGCCAGCATGCCTTGGGCGCCGTCCTTGCCCATGCCGGTCAGGATCACGCCGATGGCGTTCCTGCCGGCCTCTTTCGCCACCGAATGGAACAGCACGTCGACGGACGGACGGTGGCGATTGACGGGCTCGGCGCGGGACAGCTCCGTGACCCAGCCGGCGCCGCTGCGCTTGATCGTCATGTGGGAGTGACCGGGCGCCAGATAGGCGTAGCCGGGCTGGATGCGCTCGCCGCCCTGCGCCTCGACGACGCGCACCGCACCGAGGCTGTCGAGCCGCTTGGCGAACGAAGGCGTGAAGGTCTCCGGCATGTGCTGCACCATGACGATGCCGGGAATCTCCGCCGGCAGGCGGATCAGCACCTCCTTGATCGCCTCGGTGCCGCCGGTGGAAGCGCCGATCGCGATCAGCTTTTCGGTGAGCAGGCGGCTCGACACGCCCGGCAGCGGCGCTTCGCTGCGCGCCGGCGCCGCAGCGGTGCGGCGGCGCAGGTGCGCGCCGTGCGCGGCGCGGATCTTGTCGCGGATCTCCTCCGCATATTCCTGCAGCAGCGACAGACTTTCCGCCTTCGGCTTCGCCACGAAGTCGACCGCCCCCAGTTCCAGCGCCTGCAGCGTCACCTCCGAACCGCGCGCCGTCAGCGAGGAAATCATCACCACCGGCATCGGCCGCAGCTTCATCAGGCGGCCGAGGAACTCCAGACCGTCCATCCTGGGCATTTCGACGTCCAGCGTCAGCACGTCGGGGTTGAGCGACTTGATCATCTCGCGCGCGGCGATCGGATCGGGCGCGCTGCCGACCACCTGCAGATCGGGAGCGCCGGCGATGATCTCCGTCAGCAGCGCGCGCATCAGCGCGGAGTCGTCGATGACAAGAACCTTGATGGGCAATTGCGGATCCTTCAGAACAGTTCGATCTCGCCGGCCACGGGCGCCTCGGTGAGGCGGGCGGCGTATTCCTTCTCGCGGCGGATGAGCGTGTCGTTATGCATGCGCACCAGCTTCTTCACCAGCACGCGGCCGTTGTGGGGAAAGAAGTACACCTTGCGCGGATAGACGTCCAGCAGATCCTCCGCCACCACCGGGATGGACTCGGTCTGGAGAAACTCGCGCACGAACCTGGCGTTGCGGTCGCCGACCTGCGAACTGGTGAGCGTGGCCATGACCCGGCCGCCGCCGAAGACCTTCGCTTCGAGGCTGCTCTTGCGCGCTCCCATCTTGAGCAGGTGGTTGATGAGGATTTCCATCGCGTAGGTGCCGTAACGCGCCGAGGAGGAGATCGCGCTGGCGTCGCCCGAATCGGCCAGCATGAAATGGTTCATGCCGCC
>DDXW01000020.1 GCA_002347285.1 Rhodocyclaceae bacterium UBA2250
AACGGCGCCAAGAAGATCAAGTAACACCTGGCGTCTGGTTCGAAACGAAGGGGGCGGGCAACCGCCCCCTTTTTTTATTGATGTCAAAATAACGACGATTTCACATGGAATGAAGCGTTCGCCTCCCGACCATCAATGAAGCCATTCGCCCCGAGCAATTCCGAAAGCGCACCGCTGCACCTCGTCACGCCGGCAGCCCTGCTGCTCATCGCCCTGCTCTGGTCGATGCTGGTGCTGTTTTCTCTCTGGACGCAGCGCGAGCAGTTGAATCGCATGGCGATGGAGCTGGCGCGCATCGACGCGATCGCCAACCTCAAGAAAGACATGGCGATCCGCAAGTGGGCCTCCGAAGTCGGCGGGGTCTATATCATCGAAAGCAAGGCGCCCAACGTCGACGCCCTGAGCGAACAGGAGCGCGTCCAGGCCACGCGTCTGACGGGGGATTCCTTCAGCCTGATCTCGCTGACCTCGATCCACATCCTGCTCGGCATCCAGGAAGTCAGCAACAAGGAGTACGGCACCAAGGAGCGCCTGACCTCGCTGCAACTGCACAATCGCGCGAATGCGCCGGACGAGTGGGAAACCCGTGCCCTCAGGACGCTGGAACGGGGTTCAACCAATATGGTGGCGGAAGCCATGCCCCAGAAGAAGGGACATGGCCTGATGCGCGTCATGATCCCGATGCGCATGGAGGAGGAATGTCTCGAGTGCCATCGCGAGACTCTCGTGCCGGTCGGCGGGCTGCGCGGCGCGGCCGGCGTGTCCATCGACCTCAACACCTACTGGGCGGCACAGGAACCGGCGTGGCGCGGCATCCAGTATTGGCATGCGAGCATCTGGCTGGCCGGACTGGCTGCGCTGTACGCCTACTGGTCGTTCCTGCGGCGGCGTGCCGCCGAGCACGCGCAGCAGGAGGAGAGGCGCCGCGAAAACGAGGCGGCCTTCGGCGCGATGGCCGAAGGAGCGATGATCACGGCCGCCGACGGCAGCATCCTCTGGGTCAACGATGCCTTCTGTCACATCTACGGCTACGGCCGCGAGGATGTCATCGGCCAGAACCCGCGCATCCTCAAGTCCGGCCGCCACGATGCCGCCTTTTACGCAACGCTTTGGGACGGTCTGGCGCAATCAGGGCGCTGGCGCGGCGAAGTCTGGAACCGCCGCAAGAACGGCGAGATCTTCCCCGAAGAGTTGTCGATCCAGGCCTTGCGCGACGACGACGGCACGACGGTACGCTACATCTCGATTTTTTCGGACATCACCGAGCGCAAGCGCAACGAAGCCGAGTTGCAGGAACACCAGCGGCGCCTCGAGGAGTCCGAAGCGCGTCTGCGGGAACTCGCCGCCTTCCTGGAGACCGTGCGCGAGGAGGAGCGGACGCGCATCGCCCGCGAACTGCACGACGAACTCGGCCAGGCATTGACGGCATTGCGCATGGATCTCGGCTGGCTGCGCGGAAAATGCACTGCCACCGACTCCCTGGGTCAGGCGGCTGCCGAACGCGTCGCCACCGCCCTCGGCGTCGTCGAACAGAGCATCGTCTCCTTGCGGCGCATTTCCGAAGACCTGCGGCCGGCCATGCTCGACAGTCTGGGGCTGGCTGCCGCCATCGAACACCACGCGACGCAGTTCTCGCAGCGCACCGGCATCCCCTGCCGTCTGCGCATGAACCGGGAGGAGTTCGATCTGGACGGCAAGCTCGCCACCGCAGTATTCCGCATCGTTCAGGAAGCGCTGACCAACGTCGCCCGGCATGCGCAAGCCAGTGAGGTCGTCATCGAACTCGAAGAGGTCGCAGACGGCATCCATCTGTTCATATCCGACAACGGCCGCGGCTTCGGCGCCGCCAACCACAAGAAGACCTTCGGGCTGCTGGGCATGCGCGAGCGCGTGACGATGCTCGGCGGCAAGCTGGAAATCGACAGCCAGGCGGGACACGGGGTCCGCATCACGGGCTGGCTGCCGCTAGGCAAGGAACCACAAGCATGATCAAGATCCTCATCGCCGACGACCACGCGATCCTGCGGGCCGGCCTCAAGCACCTGCTTTCCGAGCACCCCGACCTGGTCGTCGCCGGAGAGGCAAGCAATGGCCACGAAGCGCTGGTCAAGGCGCAGGCGGAGCACTGGGACGTCATGATCCTCGACATGACCATGCCGGGAAAGAGCGGCATCGAGCTGATCAAGCAATTGAAGCAGCTGATCCCGAAACTGCCGATCCTGATCCTCAGCATGCACAAGGAAGACGTCTATGCCGTCCGCGCCCTCAAAGCGGGCGCTTCCGGCTACCTGTGCAAGGACAATGCGGAAGACCAACTGGTCGCCGCCTTGCGCAAGGTGGCTGGCGGCGGGCTGTACATCACCGCCACCGTGGCGGAGAAGCTCGCTGCCGACATGCTGCACGGCACACCAGAGAACGTTCTGCCGCACACCCGCCTGTCCGACCGCGAATACCAGATCTTCCAGCTGATCACCGGCGGCGCCAGCGTGAGCGACATCGCCCAGACCCTGAATCTCAGCGTCAAGACGGTCAGCACGCACAAAACCCACATCATGGAAAAGATGGGATGCTCCAGCGTCGCCGATCTCGTCCGCTACGCGATCCAGCACGAACTGCTGCCCGCCGGATCCGCCTAGGAATATTCCTACCCCTCAAATCAGCTTGAACCGATTCATTTCGCCACGACACGCGACTAGCATGCGTGCAGTGCGTCAATTTGTCACATGCGACGCTCTGCCACGGAAGGAATTGGCAAAGCAGGCGACTTCAACCTGATAGGAGGTAGCAAATCATGAAAAAACTCACCCAGCGGACCGTTCCGTTGCTGATTGCGGCGGGGATGGGCTTCGCGGCGGCGACCGCGTGGTCGGCCGAGACCTTGCAGGACGTGATGAAGCGGCGCAACCTGTCGCAGCAGGACCTG
>DDXW01000045.1 GCA_002347285.1 Rhodocyclaceae bacterium UBA2250
CACTCGTTTTTCAAAAGAGCCAGTTTTATTGTCCGCGGGCGATGGCGGTTTCGACGAGGGCGAGGAAGTCCCGCTCGTCGCGCACCTGCGCGACTTCGTGCGAGGTGACGGTGTAGCCGTGCGGCCGGGCGATGGCTTCGTAGCGCGGGATGCGCGAGTGGAACAGGTGCGGGAAGACCCAGCGCGTGAAGTCGTCGGGCTCGGCCTGCGCGATGTCGGCGAGGCCGCGCTCGGCGAGGAACTTCGGCAGGTGCTCGGCGAGGAAGGCGGGGCGGAAGTAGAGCGGCTTGGGGTCGCTCTGCGCGCGGCGGATCAGCTCGGCTTCCTCCTCGGGCGTGGTGACCTGGATGTAGAGGATCAGCGTGTGCGCGACCAGCAGGTCGATCACGGCCGGGTCTTCCAGCTCGCACAGGCTGCCGCCGACGTCGTTGACGAAATGCGCGTAGCCGTAGATGTCCTGCGCCTTCCTCACGAAGGCCGGCACGTCGTGCATCGCCGCGATCTCGCCCTCGCGGTACATCGCCTGGCGGCGCGCGAACTCGGCGAAGGGGATGCCGCCCTGCGCCGGATCGCCGAGCTTGCCGACGAAGGTGAGCACCGGGCCGAGGTCGTCGATCTTGATGTTGTTCTTGATGTCGATCCAGTCGCGCCGCAGCAGTTCGCGCAGGAAGGGCACCTGCATCGCCTGCTGTTTGATCAGGTCGAGGATCGGCTCGTCGAGGTAGCGCTTGCCGATGCGGAAGTCGGCCGAGTAGTGGAACCAGTCGTGCCGGCGCAGCATCGACGACAGCCAGGTCTTGCCGACGCCCGACATGCCGAGCAGCGTGACCTTCTTGTGCGGCCAGGCGCGGAATGCGGCGGGCGTGAGTTTCATGCCGGCCTCGCGGCGCGCACCGCGGCGGCGACGCGCCGGAAGTCTTCATTCCCGGCCCAGTCCTCGAGCGGCAGCGGCAGCTTGCGCTGCCAGTTGGGATGCCGGTCTTCCAGCGTGCCGGGCACGTTGGTCTGGTCGGCGATGCCGAAGACGTCCTCGGGCTGCACGACCATGATCTGCGCCGGCGAGCGCGCGAGATAGGCGTGGATCGCGGCGATCAGTGCGGGCGTCAGCTCGGGCAGCGCGGCGGGATCCTTGCCGGTGCCCGCCGGCAGCAGCCCTTCGCGTTCGAGCGCCCAGAGCAGGCGGCCGCGGTCCCAGTCGCGTTCGGCGATCAGGCGCTGGCGCACCGCGTCGCCGGGGAACAGCATCAGCGCGGTGCGCACGGCGAGGTCGGTGCCGCGCCAGAAGCCGGCCAGCGTCGGCAGGTCGTGCGTGCCGGCCGCCACCAGCGCCTGGCGCGGCATGTCGCGCGGCAGGCGGAACTGGCTGTCCGGGTAGCGTTCGAAGATGAGCGGATGGTAGGAGAGCACGCCGGCCGCGCCCAGCCGCTCGCGGAAGCCGTCGGGCACCGTGCCGAGATCCTCGCCGATGACGAGGCACTCGCTGCGCACGCTCTCGGCGGCGACCGCGCCGAGCATGTCGTCGAACGGGTAATGGACGTAGGCGCCCTCGGTCGCCGGCGCGTCGGCCGGCACCCAGAACATGCGCGCGAGGCCCATCACATGGTCGATGCGCAGCGCGCCGGCATGCTTCATGTTGGCGCGCAGGATCGCGGTGAAGGGCGCGTAGCCGGTCTCGCGCAGGCGGTGCGGCACGAAGGGCGGCAGGCCCCAGTCCTGGCCGAGCAGGTTCAGGTCGTCGGGCGGTGCGCCGGCATGCGCGCCGGCCGGCGCGCCGCCGTTGCCGATGGCGAAGGCGGCCTGGTCGCTCCAGACTTCCGCGCCGCCCGGATTGGCGCCGACCGCGAGATCCTGATAGATGCCGACGGCCAGGCCGAGCTGGCGCGCGCGCGCCGCGGCGGCGGCGAGCTGTCCGTCGGCCAGCCACTGCAGCCAGGCGCGGTAGGCGACGGCCTCGGCGTTCTCGCGCGCGAAGGCGGCGACGGCCGGCGCGGCGGGATCGCGGTAGTCCGCCGGCCAGGCCGGCCAGCCCCAGACGTTCGCGTCGGCGGCACGCCAATGCGCCTGCAGCGTCTCGAACAGCGCAAGGCGCTCGAGCGCCTCGCCCTGCTGCGCGCGCCAGGCCGCGAACGCTTCCGCCCGCGCGCCGCCGGCGGCGCGGAACCGGTCGAACAGCAGCGGCAGGATCTCGAACTTGGCGGCGGCGACGCCGGCGTAGTCGACGTAGGCCGCGGCGCGCAGCGCCTGCAGGCGGTTCTGAAACTCGGCGCTGGCGAGGCGGCGGCGGACGACTTCGCAGGCGGCGAATTCGGGCACGGCCTCGACGTCGAGGTAGAGCACGTTGAGGAAGCCGCGGTGCGACGGGCTGTACGGGCTGATGTGCAGCGGGTTGTCGGGGAACAGCGCGTGCAGCGGATTGAGGCCGACCAGGTCGCCGCCCGCGGCGGCGGTCAGTTCGAGCAGGCCGGCGAGGTCGGTGAAGTCGCCGATGCCCCAGTTGCGGCGCGAGCGCACGCCGTAGAGCTGCACCGTCAGGCCCCACAGCCGCTTGCCCGCCTGCAGCGCCGCGGGCTGGTGGCAGCGTTGCGCCAGCGCGGGGCGGGGCGCCGCCGCGCGGCGCCGCTCCGCCGCCTGCCAGTCGGCGAGCAGGCCGGCCGGGTCGCGCGTCACGCGCTCGGGCGGGAAGTGCATCGCCGCGAGCAGGTCGCGCCGCGTGCTGTCGGTGGTCGGATGGTGGCCGCCCCAGATGTCGTGGTATTCGTCGGCGATGCCGCAGGCGGCGGCGAGCGCGGCGAGGGCGTCGCTCATTGGGCCGCTTCGTCCATGCCCGGTTGCTGGCGGCGCAGCAGGGCCAGCGTGCGTCCCTCGAGCGGGTAGGCGTCGCCGCCGGCGTAGCGGCCGTCCGGATCGAGGCCGGCGTGGTAGTGGGTGTCGAGCTCGACCTGCCAGATGCAATTGGCGCACAGGGCGGGCAGCTTGAATTCGATCCGCTCGTGGTGGGCGTTGAACAGCAGGATGAAGTCGTCGTCGTGGATCGCCCGGCCGCGCGCGTCCACCTCGCCGAGCGCCTCGCCGGACAGGTAGACACCCAGGCTGCGCGCGAAGTCGTGCGCCCATTCCTGGTCGGTCATGTCGGTGCCGTCGGGCTTGAGCCAGTGGATGTCGTTGGTGCCGGTCTCGCCGGTGTAGCGGATCGGCCGGCCCTGGAAGAAGTTGCGCCGGCGGAACACCGGATGCGCGCGCCGCAGGGCGATGAGCCGCGCGACGAAGGCCAGCAGCTCGCGGTCGGCCAGTGACAGCGACCAGCTCACCCAGCTCGTCGCGTTGTCCTGGCAGTAGGCGTTGTTGTTGCCGCCCTGCGTGCGGCCCATCTCGTCGCCGGCCAGCAGCATCGGCACACCCTGCGACAGCAGCAGGGTGGCCAGCAGGTTGCGCTTCTGGCGCGCGCGCAGCGCATTCACCTGCGGGTCGTCGGCCGGGCCTTCCACGCCGCAGTTCCACGACAGGTTGTTGTCGGTGCCGTCGCGGTTGTCCTCGCCGTTCGCCTCGTTGTGCTTGTCGTTGTAGCTGACGAGGTCGTGCAGCGTGAAGCCGTCGTGCGCCGTGATGAAGTTCACGCTCGCGTAGGGCCGGCGGCCGTTGTGGGCGTAGAGGTCGGAGGAGCCGGTCAGGCGCCGCGCGAATTCGCCGATCAGGCCGCCGTCGCCGCGCCAGTAGGCGCGCATCGAGTCGCGGTAGCGGTCGTTCCACTCGGCCCAGCCGAGCGGGAAGTTGCCGACCTGGTAGCCGCCTTCGCCGAGATCCCACGGTTCGGCGATCAGTTTGACCTGCGAGAGGATCGGGTCCTGGTGCAGGATGTCGAAGAAGGCGCCGAGGCGGTCGACGTCGTGCAGCTCGCGCGCCAGCGCGGCGGCCAGATCGAAGCGGAAGCCGTCGACGTGCATCTCCTGCACCCAGTAGCGCAGCGAATCCATGATCATCTGCAGCACGCGCGGATGCTGCAGGTTGAGCGTGTTGCCGCAGCCGGTGAAGTCCATGTAGTAGCGCGGGTTGTCCGCCGTCAGGCGGTAGTACACGCTGTTGTCGAGGCCCTTGAACGAGAACGTCGGGCCGAGGTGGTTGCCCTCGGCGGTGTGGTTGTAGACCACGTCGAGGATCACCTCGATGCCGGCCGAGTGCAGCGACTTGACCATGGTCTTGAATTCCTTGATCGAGCCGCTGGCGGCGTAGCGCAGGTCGGGGGCGAAGTAGCCGATCGAGTTGTAGCCCCAGTAGTTGCGCCGGCCGCGGTCGACCAGGTGGCGGTCGTCGACGAAGG
This sequence comes from Rhodocyclaceae bacterium UBA2250, assembly GCA_002347285.1. GTDB lineage: Bacteria > Pseudomonadota > Gammaproteobacteria > Burkholderiales > Rhodocyclaceae > Sulfuricystis. Next base: position 4,316 of record DDXW01000045.1, read on the forward strand.
CGTGCGTCGGCATCAGCTCGACCGAGGTGATGCCGAGGCGCTTGAAGTGCTCGATCACCGGCGCGCTGGCGAGCGCCGCGTAGGAGCCGCGCAGCGGCGGCGGCACGTCCGGCTGGTTGATGGTGAAGCCGCGCACGTGCAGCTCGTAGATCACCATCTCGTGCCAGGGGATGCGCGGCGGCTTGTCGTCGCCCCAGGAGAAGGCCGGATCGGCGACCCGGCACTTCGGCATGCCTGATGCGTTGTCGCGCCGGTCGGGCACCAGGTCGGTTTCCGGCTGGCCGAGGCGGTAGCCGAAATGCGCGTCGCTCCAGGCCACCGCGCCGACGATGTCGTGCGCGTAGGGGTCGACCAGCAGCTTGTGCGGATTGAAGCGGTGGCCGTGGGCCGGCACGTAGGGGCCATGCACGCGATAGCCGTAGATCAGGCCGGGGCGCGCCTCGGGCAGGTAGCAGTGCCAGACCAGGTCGGTCTGCTCGGGCATGACGATGCGCTGCACTTCGTGCTTGCCGGTCGGGTCGAACAGGCACAGCTCGACCTTGTCGGCGTGTTCGGAAAACAGCGCGAAGTTGACGCCCTCGCCGTCCCAGGTGGCGCCGCGCGGATAGGGACGGCCCGGCCAGATCGCCGTGAGGGGGAAGGTCGGGACGAAGTGCATGGGGGGGCTTTACAGGAAGCGCTTGAGGATCTTCTGGCTCTGCGCGTCGAGCTCGCGCCGGTCGCGCACGAGGAAGTGGATGCCGTTGCTGTCGGCGATCAGCAGCGCGCCGGGGCCCTTGAGGCGGCGGATGTCGTCCTCGCTCTTGAGGATCAGCGCCGCGGGGCCGCGATCGGTCTCGACCTGCCAGGTGCTCGGCGTGGCGAAGCTCGAGACGGCAACGATGCGGCGGATCACCGGCATGAACTCGCGCTGGGCGAACTCCTCGCCGAGCAGCGTGCGCGCCGGCTCGGGCAGGTCGGCCAGGCGGTCGGCCCACAGCAGCTCCTTGCTTTCGGCGGACAGGATCGAGATGCCTTCGTCGGGCGCGGTGAGGGCGAAGGCGCGCACCGGCACGACGCCGGCATGCGCGATGCCGTCGCGGCCGACGAACACGAGGCGGCCGAACGGGTCGCGGCTCAGGGTGAAGGGCGCTGGCCCGGCGCTGCGGCTCATAGCTTGGCCTCCTCGGCAGGGTGCCTGACGGCGGCGGCTTCGGCGGGCACGGCCTCGCCGAGCGGCGGCGGCTCGTCGAGCTGCTTGCTCTGCGCCATGTAGAGACGCCAGTAGTGGCCCTCGCGCACCATCAGCTCGTCGTGATTGCCGATCTCGACGATCTTGCCGCGGTCCATGACGATCAGCCGGTCGGCGCGCCGCAGCGTGGACAGGCGATGCGCGATCGCGATCGTCGTGCGGCCGCGGATCAGGTTGTTGAGCGCGCTCTGGATCTCGAACTCGGTCTCGGTGTCGACCGCCGAGGTGGCCTCGTCGAGGATCAGGATGCGCGGATCGATCAGCAGCGCGCGCGCGATCGAGATGCGCTGGCGCTCGCCGCCGGAGAGCGCCTGGCCGCGCTCGCCGACCAGCGAGTCGTAGCCGAAGGGCTGGCGCAGGATGAATTCGTGCGCGTGGGCGGCGCGCGCGGCGGCGACGATCTCGGCGCGCGTGGCGTCGGGCTTGCCGTAGGCGATGTTCTCGGCGATGGTGCCGAAGAACAGGAAGGGCTCCTGCAGGACGAGGCCGATGTGCTTGCGGTAGTCGGCGACCGCGACGCTCCTCAGGTCGAGGCCCTCGACCTTGATGCCGCCCTCGGTGACGTCGTAGAAGCGGCAGATCAGGTTGACCAGCGTGCTCTTGCCCGAGCCGCTGTGGCCGACCAGGCCGATCATCTCGCCCGGCCGGATGTCGAGGTCGATGCCGCGCAGGATGGCGCGGTTGCCGTAGCGGAAATGCACGTTCTCGATCTGGATGCCGCCCCTGACCGGCGGCAGCACGGCGGGATGGGCCGGATCGGGCACGCTCGAGACGTGATCGAGGATGTCGAAGATGCGCTTGGCGCCGGCGGCGGCCTTCTGGGTGGCGGACACCATGCGGCTCATCGAGTCGAGCCGCGTGTAGAAGCGCGAGATGTAGGCGAGGAAGGCGGTGAGCACGCCGACCGTGATGCTGTCCTTGGCGACCAGCCAGATGCCGAAGATCCACACCACCAGCACGCCGATCTCGGTGAGCAGGCCGACGGTCGGCGCGAACAGCGACCAGACGCGGTTGAGGCGGTCGTTGACCTCGAGGTTGTGGCGGTTGGCGTCGCGGAAGCGGTGCGCCTCGCGCGCTTCCTGGGCGAAGGCCTTGACGACGCGGATGCCGGGAATGGTGTCGGCCAGGACCGAGGTCACCTCGGCCCAGACGCGGTCGATCTGCTCGAAGCCGGTGCGCAGCTTCTCGCGCACGAAGTGGATCATCCAGCCGATGATCGGCAGCGGCAGCAGCGTGACGAGCGCGAGCCAGGGGTTGATCGAGAACAGGATCGCCGCCGTCATCGCGATCATCAGCACGTCGGTGGCGAAGTCGAGCAGATGCAGCGAGAGGAAGACGTTGATGCGGTCGGTTTCCGAGCCGATGCGCGCCAGCAGGTCGCCGGTGCGCTTGCCGCCGAAGTACTCGAGGCTGAGTTTCAGCAGGTGCTCGTAGGTGGTGGTGCGCAGGTCGGCGCCGATGCGCTCCGACACCAGCGCCAGGATGTAGGTGCGCGCCCAGCCGAGCCCCCAGGCCAGCGCGGCGGCGCCGAGCAGGCCGCCGAGCAGCCAGGAGACCTTGGTCCAGTCGATCGGCTTGCCGTTCTGATAGGGGATCAGCACGTCGTCCATCAGCGGCATGGTCAGGTAGGGCGGCACCAGCGTCGCGGCGGTGGCGGCCAGCGTCAGCAGGAAGCCGGCCAGCAGCATGTTCTTGTAGGGCACCGCGAAGCGCCACAGGCGCAGCAGCGTCCAGGTCGACGGCGGCGTGTGCAGTTCGCGCGCGCAGTTGGGGCATTCCTCCTCGTCGGCCGGCAGCGGCGCCTGGCAGATCGGGCAGACGGCGGCGACGGCCGGCGGCGGGGGCAGGCCGCTGACGATGCTGTCGCGCCGGCGGTTGAACTCGCGCTCGAAGCGCAGCGCGGCCGGATTGCGCGCCATGGTGTAGCGCCACAGCGCCAGCCGGCCGGTGGCATCGGTCAGTTCGAGCATGCCGAGGCCGGCGTGGTCGTGGTGGTTCAGGTTCAGTCCGGCGGACAGGTCCCAGGCACGGTCGCCGGCGACGATGCGCCGCTCGGTCAGCGTCAACTGGCCCGGCCGGAAGTCGAGCCGGTCGTCGAGGTCGATCTCGAACGTCGCCAGCGTGCGTTCGTCCGGCTTCGGGGGAACGGGGGCTGCGGGCTGTACGCCTTGGAGTAAAGTGTCGTCTGCGTTCACAGTCTGTAACGGATGGACGGTTGGCTCGCTTGCAATGATACGGCCAGCCGCCCCGCCAGCGCCGAGTTTTATGTTCGCCGGGCGTGTCAGCCTGTGGCCGGATCGTGCGTTAAACCGCTGCAGGGCTCCACGACAAAACCTCTATGAAATCCATCGAATTCCTGAAAATCATTCATTTGCGCGGTCCGAACATGTGGACCTACCGCCCGGTCCTCGAAGCCTGGATCGACATCGGCGAACTGGAGGACTGCCCCTCCAACACCATTCCCGGCTTCTACGAACGGCTGTCCGCCTGGCTGCCCTCGCTGATCGAGCACCGCTGCAGCTACGACGAGCGCGGCGGCTTCCTGCGGCGCGTCGAGGAGGGCACCTGGCCCGGCCACATCCTCGAGCACGTGACGCTCGAGCTGCAGAACCTGGCGGGCATGCCCGGCGGCTTCGGCAAGGCGCGCGAGATGGACAAGCGCGGCCACTACAAGGTGGTGGTGCGCGCCTGGCACGAGGACGTGACGCGCGCGGCCCTGCATGCGGCGCGCGACCTGGTGATGGCGGCGATCGAGGACCGCCCCTTCGACGTGGCCGCCACGGTCGAGATGCTGACCGATCTGGTCGACGACAAGTGCCTCGGGCCGAGCACGGCCGCCATCGTCGATGCCGCCGACGCGCGCGACATCCCGGCCATCCGCCTCTCGGACGCCAACCTGGTCCAGCTCGGCTACGGCGCGAAGAGCCGCCGCATCTGGACCGCCGAGACCGACCGCACCGGCGCGATCGCCGAGAGCATCTCGCGCGACAAGGATCTGACCAAGTCGCTGCTGCTGCCCTGCGGCGTGCCGGTGCCGGAAGGGCGCATGGTCGACAGCCCGGCCGATGCCTGGGAGGCCGCCCAGGAGATCGGCCTGCCGGTGGTGATCAAGCCCTACGACGGCAACCACGGACACGGCGTCTTCATCAACCTGACGACCCGCGAGGAGATCGAGACGGCCTACGGCGTCGCGCTCGACGAGGGCAGCGGCGTGATGATCGAGCGCTCCGTGTCCGGGGCCGAACACCGCCTGCTGGTGGTCGGCGGCCAGCTGGTGGCGGCCACCAAGGGCGACATGGTGTCGGTGACCGGCGACGGCAAATCGACGATCCAGCAGCTGATCGACAGCCAGATCAATTCCGACCCGCGCCGCGGCACCACCGAGGAGCATCCGCTCAACTTCATCCGCCTCGATTCCGCCGCGCGGCTGGAACTCGCGCGCCAGGGCTTCGGCGGCGGCGACGCCGTGCCGCCGGCCGGCCGGACCGTGCTGATCCAGCGCACCGGCAACCACGCCTTCGACGTGACCGACGAGGTGCATCCGGAGGTGGCCCGGGCCGCCAGCCTGGCGGCGAAGATCGTCGGGCTCGACATCGCCGGCATCGACGTGGTCGCCGAGGACATCGCGCAGCCGCTCGAGACGCAGAAGGGCGCCATCGTCGAGGTGAATGCCGGGCCGAGCCTGCTGATGCACATCAAGCCGGCGGTCGGCAAGCCGCGCCCGGTGGGCGAGGCGATCGTCGCCCACCTGTTTCCGCACGAGGACATGGGCCGCATCCCGGTGATCGGCATCACCGGCCACCGCGACACGACGGCGGTCGCGCAGATCGTCGCGCGCCTGCTGCAGCTCGACGGCCGACGCACCGGCCTGGCCTGCGCGGCGGGCCTCTACCTCGACCGCCGTCAGATCCAGGCGGGCGACTGCGCGCGCTGGGAGCCCGCCCGGCGGCTGCTGATGAACCGTGCCGTCGATGCCGCCGTGATCGAGAACCCGCCCCGCACGCTGGCCGGCGAGGGGCTCGCCTACGATCGCTGCCAGGTCGGCGTCGTCACCGCCATCGACAATGCGGCGCTGCTGCCCGAGCACGGCATCGAGACGGAAAACCAACTCTACAAGGTGCTGCGCACCCAGATCGATGTCGTGCTGCCGAAGGGTGTTGCCGTGCTCAATGCCGAGGACGAGACGGTCGCCGGCCTCGCCGAACTGTGCGACGGCGAGGTGATCTTCTTCGCCGCCGACGCCGCGCTGCCGCTGATCGGCGAGCACCGCCGCAAGGGCGGTCGCGCGCTGGTAGTGCGCGGCTCCCAGATCGTGCTGACCGCCGGCGGCATGGAGGCGCCGCTGGTCGACATGGCCACCGTGCCGCTGCTGCAGGAATCCACCGGCCATCTCGCCGGCATCCTCGCCGCGCTCGGCGCCGGCTGGGCGCTCGGCCTGACGCCCGAGCTGCTGCGCGCCGGCATCGAAACCTACACTGCCGCCTGATCCGAACCGCACATCATGGAAATCTCACGCATCCGGGCCCTGCGCGGCCCCAATCTCTGGTCCCGTCACACCTCGATCCAGGCGCTGGTGCACTGCGATCCCGACGAGCGCGCCATCAGCCACCTGCCGGGCTTCGAGGCGCGCATCCGCGCGCGCTTTCCGCTGATCGGCGCGATGCGGCCGATCGGCTACGAAGGCGAGATCTCGGTCGCCCACGCGCTGCAGTTCGCCGCCCTCAACCTGCAGGCGCAGGCCGGCTGCCCGGTGACCTTCAGCCGCACCGCGCCGACCACCGAAACCGGCCTCTACCAGGTCGTGGTCGAATACACCGAGGAGGCGGCCGGCCGCCGCGCGCTGGAGCTCGCCGAGGCGCTGTGCCTCGCGGCGAAGCAGGATGCGCCGTTCGACCTCGAGGCGGCGCTCAAGGAGTTGCGCGACATCGACGAGGACGAGCGCCTCGGCCCGTCGACCGGCTCGATCGTCAATGCCGCGATCGCGCGCGACATTCCCTGGCGCCGGCTCACGCGCGGCAGCCTGGTCCAGTTCGGCTGGGGCAGCAAGCAGCGCCGCATCCAGGCGGCCGAGATCGACAGCACCTCGGCGATCGCGGAATCGATCGCCCAGGACAAGGACCTGACCAAGCGGCTGCTCAACGCCGCCGGCGTGCCGGTGCCGGTCGGGGTCGTCGTCGACGACCCCGAAGACGGCTGGCGGGCCGCGCTCGAGATCGGCCTGCCGGTGGTCACCAAGCCCTTCGACGGCAACCAGGGCAAGGGCGTCACCGTGAATATCGTCGACCGCGACCACTTCGACATCGTCTTCGCGGTCGCGCAGGAATACAGCCGCCATGTCATCGTCGAGAAGTTCATCACCGGCCACGACTTCCGCCTGCTGGTGGTCGGCGACAAGCTCGTCGCCGCGGCGCGGCGCGAGCCGCCGCACGTGCTCGGCGACGGCGTGCATACCGTGCGCGAACTGGTCGACATCGTCAACCAGGACCCGCGCCGCGGCGAAGGGCACGCAACCTCGCTGACCAAGATCCGCTTCGACAACATCGCCCATTCGCGCCTCGCCGTGCAGGGCTACACGCCCGACTCGGTGCTGCCCAAGGGCGCGCGCGCCGTGCTGCGCAACAATGCCAACCTGTCGACCGGCGGCACCGCGACCGACGTGACCGACGAGGTGCATCCGGAGGTGGCGGCGCGGGCGATCGCCGCCGCGAAGATGGTCGGCATCGACATCGCCGGCGTCGATGTCATTTGCGAGAACGTCGGCCGGCCGCTCGAAAGCCAGGGCGGCGGCATCGTCGAGGTGAATGCCGCGCCGGGCCTGCGCATGCACCTCGACCCCTCCTACGGCAAGGGGCGCGACGTCGGCGCGGCGGTGATCGACACGATGTTCCCGGCGGGAGAGAGCGGCCGCATCCCGATCGTCGCGGTGGCCGGCACCAACGGCAAGACGACGACGGTGCGGCTGATCGCCCATATCGTCGGCCAGAGCGGCAAGCGCATGGGCATGACCACCACCGACGGCGTCTATGTCCAGGGCCGGCGCATCGACACCGGCGACTGCAGCGGGCCGAAAAGCGCCAAGAACGTGCTGCTGCATCCCGGGGTGGATGCGGCGGTGTTCGAGACCGCGCGCGGCGGGGTGCTGCGCGAGGGACTGGGCTTCGACCGCTGCGACGTCGCGGTGGTCACCAACATCGGCGAGGGCGACCACCTCGGCCTCAACTACATCACGACCGTCGAGGAGCTGGCCGTGGTCAAGCGCGTGATCGTCCAGAACGTCGGTCCGCAGGGGATGGGGGTGCTGAACGCCGCCGACCCGAACGTCGCGAAGATGGCTGCCGCCTGCCCCGGACAGGTGACCTTCTTCGCCATCGACCCGCAGTTGCCGGTGATGATGACGCACCGCGCGCAAGGGCGGCGCACCATCTACCGCGAGGGCGACGCGCTGGTCTGCTCGGAGGGCGCCATCGCCGAACGGCTGCAACTGAGCGGCATCCCCCTGACGCGCAACGGCGCGCTCGGTTTCCAGGTCGAGAACGTCATGGCCGCCGTCGGCGCCGCCTGGGCGCTCGGCATCGACTGGAACTCCATCCGTCTCGGCCTCGCCACCTTCGTCAGCGATGCCGCCACCGCGCCCGGCCGCTTCAACCTGTTCGACTATCAGGGCGCGACGCTGGTCGCCGACTACGGCCACAACCCGGATGCGATCCAGGCACTGGTGCAGGCCGTCGAGGCCTTGCCCGCGGGTAAACGCTGGGTGGTGATCAGCGGCGCGGGCGACCGGCGCGACGAGGACATCCGCCGCCAGGCCGAGATCCTCGGCGCCGCCTTCGACGGCGCGATCCTCTACCAGGACGCCTGCCAGCGCGGCCGCGCCGACGGCGAGGTGCTGGGGCTGCTGCGGCAGGGATTCGCCGGCGCGGCGCGCACCGGGGAAATCGAGGAGATCCGCGGCGAGTTCCTCGCCATCGACACGGCGCTGGCGAAGCTGTCACCCGGCGATCTGTGCCTGATCCTCGTCGATCAGGTCGAGGAGGCACTCGCCCACATCGGGGAGCGGATCAGGGCGGGTTGATCACTCCGGCTTGTGCTCGCCGCCGAGCGCGAGCAGCAGGTCGTCGAACAGCCGCGGCAGCTCGCCCGCCATCAGCGCGAAGTCGGCGTCGAACAGCTCGTCGGCGCCGAGCGACCCCTCGGCCGCCTGTTCCGCCTGCTCCTTGAGGACGTCGAGGAAGGCGAGCCGCTTGAGCTGCAGCTTGTCGGTGAGGACGAAGGAAATCTTGTCGTTCCAGGTCATGCCGAGCTTGGTGGCGATCTTGCCGGCGGCGATGTGCGCGGCGATCTCGGGACCGCCGACGTCGTGGTGGACGTAGCGGATCGCCGACTGCGATTCGCGCGCGGCGCGCAGTTCGAGGTCGCTGTCTAGCGTGAAGCCGGCCGGCGCTTCCCCGCCGGCGAGCCAGTCGGTCATCGCGGCGCTCGGCGCGACCTGCGTCTGCAGCGGGCGCGGGGCGATCCCATCCACCGTCGCGAGCAGGACTTCCATGAACTCGTCGGCGCGGGCGTCCGAGCCGGCATCCACCCCGAGCCAGCCATGCACGGAGTCGATCCAGGCCCAGGTGGTACGCCGCTGCGAAAAGGCCTTGGGCATCAGTTCCTCGGCGACGCGCTCGACCAGGTCGCGCATCTCCTTGCGGCCGACCTTGCGCCCCTGTTCGGCCTCGATCTGCGCGGCACGCTCTTGCGCTGTCTGGCGGATCACCCCGGCCGGCAGGAGTTTCTGCTCGACACCGAGCGCCAGCAGCCACTGGCGCTCGACGGCATGCACAAACGCGCCGCCCGGGCGCGGATGTACCCAGCCGCGAGTGACCATCTCGAAGCTGCCGCAGCGGACGAGGGGACGGCCGGCCAGGCGGGTTTCGAGTTCGTCGCGGTCGAGCCTCAGCCCGTGCGGCAGACGATAGAGCCGCAGATTCCTGAACCACATGATCACGTTTCCAAAAAAGGGCGCAGGATACCCTGCGGCAGCGGGGTTGCGCCGCCTCGTCGGCGCCGAGTTTTTTTCTGCGCACAATTCCCCCGATTTGGCCGTGATTTGATATCTTACTGGGCTGTGCTGCTCTGCAGCATAATTAATTTATAAACCTATAGGGATTGGGAGATGGCCATGGCTAGTCAGAAGTTCGTCTATGCCTTCGAGGAAGGCGACGGCAAGAACAAGATGCTGTTGGGCGGCAAGGGGGCGAACCTCTGCGAGATGACCCAGATCGGCCTCAACGTTCCGCCCGGCTTCACGATCACCACCGAAGCCTGCCTGGCCTATCTCGAGCACAACGAGCTGCCGAAAGGCGCCTGGGACGAGATCCTCAAGTACATGAAGGATCTCGAGAAGAAGACCGGCAAGCAGTTCGGCGGCAGCGAAAACCCGCTGCTGGTGTCGGTGCGCTCCGGCTCCTCGATGTCGATGCCGGGCATGATGGACACCATCCTCAACCTCGGCCTCAACAAGACCTCGCTGCAGGCGCTGATCAAGCTGACCAGCAACCCGCGCTTCGGCTACGACGCCTACCGCCGCTTCATCCAGCTGTTCGCCAAGATCGCGCTCGGCCTCGACGACAAGCCCTTCGACGACGCCATGCTGGCGATGAAGCGCAAGGTCGGCGCCGCGCAGGACATCGACCTCAAGGCCGAGCATCTGTCCGAACTCGCCGAGCAGTTCCTCAAGATCGTCGAGACCAATACCGGCAAGCCCTTCCCCGAGGATCCCTACAAGCAGCTGGAGGTCGCCATCGGCGCCGTGTTCCGCTCATGGAACGGCAAGCGCGCGATCGACTACCGCAAGCAGTTCAAGATCACCAGGGAAATGGCCAACGGCACCGCCTGCAACATCTGCACGATGGTGTTCGGCAACATGGGCAACGATTCGGGCACCGGCGTCGGCTTCACGCGCAACCCGGGCACCGGCGAGAACCTGATCTACGGCGAGTACCTCGTCAACGCCCAGGGCGAAGACGTGGTGGCCGGCATCCGCACGCCGAAGCCGATCGCCGAGATGGAGCAGGACATGCCGGAGATCTACCGGCAGCTGCTCGAACTGCACAACCGCCTCGAGACGCACTACAAGGAAGTGCAGGACTTCGAATTCACCATCGAGCGCGGCACGCTCTACTGCCTGCAGACGCGCAACGGCAAGATGAACGCCGCGGCGATGGTGCGCACCTCGGTCGAGATGTTCAAGGAAGGCCTGATCAGCAAGGAGAAGGCGCTGCTGCGCATCGATCCGGCCATGCTCGAACAGTTGCTGGTGCCGCAGTTGTCGCCCAGCTTCAAGGGCAAGCCGCTGGCCATTGGTCTTCCTGCTTCTCCTGGCGCCGCTTCCGGCAAGATCGTCTTCGACGCCGACAGCGCCGAATCGCGCGGCCGCAACGGCGAAATGATCATCCTGGTGCGCGAGGAGACCAAGCCCGAGGACATCCACGGCTTCTTCCAGGCGCAGGGCATCCTGACCTCGCGCGGCGGCAAGACCTCGCACGCGGCGGTGGTCGCGCGCGGCATGGGCAAGCCCTGCGTGTCCGGCTGCGAGGCGATCCACATCGACGACATCAAGCGCTGCGCCACCATCGGCGACACCACGCTGCACGAGGGCGACATCGTCACCATCAACGGCAGCAACGGCCACGTCTATGCTGGCGAGGTGCCGACCGTGCAGGCCGAATTCAGCGAGGACATGCAGACGCTGCTCAAGTGGGCCGACCAGGTCAGCCGCCTCAAGGTGATGGCCAACGCCGATACGCCGGAGGACGCGTCGCGCGCGCGCGAGTTCGGCGCCATGGGCATCGGCCTGTGCCGCACCGAGCGCATGTTCAACGCCACCGACCGCCTGCCGATCGTGCAGGAGATGATCCTCGCCGAGACCATCGAAGAGCGCCAGGCCGCCATCGACCGCCTGCTGCCGATCCAGCGTGCCGACTTCAAGGGCATCTTCAAGGCGATGAAGGGCCTGCCGGTCACCGTGCGCCTGATGGACCCGCCGCTGCACGAGTTCCTGCCGACCGCCGCCCAGCTCGAGCTGGAGATCGCCCACCTGCACCATCTGCGCGACTCCCTCAAGGCCCTGGAGGAGCTGCCCGAGACGCTCAAGCTGCTCAATCCGAAGCTCTACATGCAGTACGCCGACGGCCTGAGCAAGCTCGGCCGCAGCATGGAGGATTTTAGGGACAGCCACCTCGAGGAGGACGTCATCCTCAAGAAGGAGAAGACGCTCAAGAAGGTACGTGCGCTGTCCGAGGTCAACCCGATGCTCGGCCATCGCGGCGTGCGCCTCGGCATCACCTATCCCGAGATCTATTCGATGCAGATCCAGGCGGTGCTCGAGGCCGCCGCGCTGTGCGCCAAGGAAGGCATCGAGGTCTATCCGGAAATCATGGTGCCGCAGGTGGCGACGGTCGAAGAGCTGGCGCGCATCCACGGCTACGTCAAGCGCATCCACAAGGTGGTCGAACTGACCCACGGCATCAACGTCGGCTTCAAGTTCGGCAGCATGCTCGAAGTCGTGCGCGCCTGCCTGCGCGCCGGCCGCATGGCCGAAATGGCGCAGTTCTTCAGCTTTGGCACCAACGACCTGACGCAGGCGACATTCTCGTTCTCGCGCGAGGATGCCGAGAACAAGTTCCTGCCGAACTACGTCGAGGCCGGCATCCTGATCGACAACCCCTTCGAGGTGCTCGACCAGAAGGGCGTCGGCGAGCTCATGAAGCTGGCGGTGTCCGAAGGCCGCAAGACCAACCCCGAGCTCAAGGTCGGCATCTGCGGCGAGCATGGCGGCCACCCGGCCTCGATCGCCTTCTGCCACCGCATCGGGCTGACCTACGTTTCCTGCTCCGGCCCGCGCGTGCCGATCGCGCGTCTCGCAGCGGCCCAGGCCGCCCTGCAGGACGCTGGCGGCCAGGTGACGAAGAACGCTTGATGCGATAATCCGCGCCCATGAGCGATGAGGAGTTCATGGGCGTCGCGCTCGAGCTGGCACGCGAGGGCGCCGCGTTCGACGAGGTGCCGGTCGGCGCGGTGGTGGTGAAGGACGGCGAAATCGTCGGCCGCGGCTTCAACCAGCCGATCGGCCGCCACGATCCGACCGCGCACGCCGAAGTGATGGCCCTACGCGACGCAGCCGAGTGCCTCGGCAACTACCGGCTGCCCGGCTGCACCCTCTACGTGACGCTCGAGCCTTGCGCGATGTGCATCGGCGCGATCTTCCACGCGCGCATCGCCCGCGTCGTGTTCGGCGCGCGCGACCCGAAGACCGGCGCGGCCGGCAGCGTCATCGACCTGTTCGCCGAAGAGCGGCTCAACCATCACGCCGAGATCGTCGGCGGGGTGCGCGCGGAGGAGTGTGGCGCGCTGCTGTCCTCCTTCTTCGCCGCGCGCCGGCAGAAGACCGCGGTTGCCTGATGAGTGGCCCGATGCGCATCGAAATCAGCATTCCACGCCAGACGCTCGATCTCCTCGACGATGCGGGACGACTGGTCAGGCGCTATGCCGTCTCGACGGCCGCCAATGGGGCGGGGGAGCGGAACGGCAGCTTCTGCACGCCGCGCGGCCGGCACATCGTGCGCGCGAAAATCGGCGCTGGCGCGGCGGCGAACATGGTCTTCGTGCGGCGCCGGCTGACCGGCGAGGTCTGGACGCCGGAGCTGGCCGCGCAGTTCCCCGGCCGCGACTGGATCCTGACGCGCATCCTCTGGCTGTCCGGCTGCGAGCCGGGCAGGAACCGCCTCGGCGGCGTCGATACGATGCGCCGTTACATCTACATCCACGGCAGTCCGGACAGCGTGCCGATGGGCGCGCCGGGCTCGATCGGCTGCATCCGCATGAGGAACAGCGACATCGTCGAGTTGTTCGACCGCGTGCCGGCCTACACGCCGGTGGAGATCCTGGAAAGCTGAGCGGATGCCTAGGCGGCGACGCGGTTGCGTCCCGCGGTCTTGGCTGCGTACAGTCTCGCATCGGCTTCGGACAGCAGGTAGTCCAGATCCGCGTCGATGCCGGAGGTCGCGTTGACCATGCCGATGCTGGTCGTGATGCGGATCGAGGCACCGGCGCTCTCGAGCGGCATTCTTTCGAGCGTGGCGCGGAACTCGTCGAGCAGCGCATGGGCGTTGTCGGCTTCCGTGCCGGAGAACAGGACGCCGAACTCCTCGCCGCCGAGCCGGGCGATCAGGGGCGCCGGAAAGGCCGCACTGAGCATGGTGGCGACATGGCAGAGCGCCTCGTCGCCGACATCGTGGCCGTAGGTGTCGTTGATGCTCTTGAAATGGTCGATGTCGAGCATCGCGACGGCCACCGGGATGCCGGCCATGCGCGCCTGCGTCAGACGGTAGGGGCCGTCGGCGAAGAAGCTGCGCCGGTTCGGCAGGCCGGTCAGGTAGTCGCGATAGGCCGCATTGCGGTTCTCCTCGATCAGATTGAGCATGTCGAGATTCTGGTTGACGCGGCAGATCACTTCCTCGAAGGAGATTGGCTTGAAGAAGAAGTCGTTGGCGCCGTTCTTGAGGAACTCGGCGCCGATCAGGCGGTTTTCCTCGCTGGAAATGCCGATGATGGCGAGCCGGTCCTTGCCGTATTCCTGGCGCAGCGCGGAAGTGAGGCGGATGCCGTCGATCCCGTCCATCTGGTAATCGACGATCGCGAGGCGGATGTCCTGGTGCTGCGCGGCAAGCCGCAGCGCTTCCTGCCCGTCGGCCGCCTCGAGCACCTGGATGCGGAAGCGGCCGAGGATGTTCGCGAGCACCTTGCGCGTGATCCTGTCGTCGTCGACGATCAGCGCCTTCGTCATCTGGTTCTTGCGGATGAAGCCGACCAGGTCGCAGACGTAGCTGTAGGCGTTGATGCTGTTCTTGAGCACGTAGTCCACGACGTTCTTGTCGATCATGCGCTGGCGCATCTCGCCGCCGAAGGCGGCGGTGACGGCGATGGTCGGGATGTCGGCTTCGGCCAGCAGGTCGATCGTTTCGCCGTGCGGGGCATCCGGCAGGTTGAGGTCGCAGCAGGCGGCGAAATAGGGCGTGCCGGCCGCGAGCAGTTCCCGCGTGCGCTCGAGGGAGCCGGCAACATGCACTTCACACCCCCAGCGCTCCTGCAGCATCGCCGCGAGCATGGCCGCCAGCGCACGCTGGTCCTCGATCACCAGCAGCGGGCGCTCGAGGGATTCCTGGCGGGTGAGGAAGCTGGGGCGGGCGCGGCGCTGGCGCTTGTCGAACGGTGTCGTCATGGCATTGGGCGATGGCCCGTCTCGGGAATCTCGGGCGGCGAATTAGATAACAGAAGAAAAGCGAACGTCAATTGCCCGGAACGGGTGGCAGGAACAAGCGGAAGCGGCGCCGTTCGCCCGGCTCGCCGCCCGGCAGCCAGCTCTGCTCGTCGAAGGTCGCCCTCCCGTCGGCACGGAACGTGACCAGCGTCGAGCAGCGCGTGCCGTAATCCGGGCCGCGGACGAAGGCGGCGGACAGCAGCCGCTCCCATTCGAGCGGAACGCCGGTCGCCGGCAGGCTGGCGTCCGGATGAAGACTGTCGTCGCGCAGCAGCCGGAACAGTGCCGTTTCGTCGGGCAGGGCGGCGAGGGCGGCGGTCAGCGCCGCCTTGCCCGCGCCGACTTTCGGCCAGGGCGTGTCGAGCAGGGCGTTCGAGAGGCCATAGACGCCTGGCGCGAGTTCGTGGCGCTCCATCGAAACGTTGCTGAAGGCGACGAGGCGTTCCCCGTCGCCGAGCAGCAGGTTGAAGCCGTTGTAATCGGCGGCGGCGAGACCGTCGAGGCAGGCGTCGATCGCGGCCTCGCCCGCCAGGAAGTCGGCAACCAGCCGGCCGCGCGAGGGCGCATCGGCCCGATGGCGGGCCGGATCACGGAAGTTGGTCAGCGCCGCGAAGCGGCCACCGCGGGTGATCCCCAGCCACGTGCCGCCCGCTGCCAGGTCGCGGCCGGCGAGGATCGCAGGCTGGTCGGCCCAATACTCGGCGCTGGCGGAGCGGCGCGCGAAGAACTCGTCGCGGTTGGCGGCGACCACCAGCGGGTAGTTGGGATGTACCTGCCAGGCGACGAGGATCAGGCACACCGTCTAGTCGACGGCGTAGGGCAGCGGCAGGATTTCGGCGCGCGGGCCCGCCGGGCTGCCGACATGGACTTCGCCCGCCTCGGCGCCCGAGGACTGGACGACCAGCAGGCACTCGCCGCCGCCCGCCGGGGCCGGCGCCGACAGCACCACCGCACCGCAATGCTGGTCGCCGGCTTCGGGCGTGAACACCTCCGTGCCCGGCGGCACGAGGGCGGCGAGCTTCGCCCGATACATGCGGCGCTTGACCTTGCCGAGATACTGGGTGCGGGCGACGACCTCCTGGCCCGGATAGCAGCCCTTCTGGAAGCTGACGCCGCCGACCGCCGGCAGTTCGTAATTGGCCATCTGCGGGGTGAACAGCTCCTGCGTCGCCGCCGTGATGCGCGGCATGCCGTGCCTGATCTCGGCAAGATGCCAGTCGGCGAGGGTGCCGGCCGGCGGCAGCCCGGCAGGTTGCGTGCCGGCAGGCACGGCCAGCACGACGCGGTCGGCATCGAGGCGGATCGCGATGCCGCCTTCGCAGGGGGCCGTGCGCATCGTTTCGGCCGGGCCGAGCGCGGCCCCGCACACGCCGATCAGCACCCGCTCGCCGGAAACGTCGGCAAGCCTGACTTTGCTCCGCAGCACGTACATCGAGAGCTTCTTGAGGATGGCAGGCAGGATGTCGGCAGACAACAGCAGGTAGTAGTCGCCGCCTTCGCGCCAGATCAGGAAGGTCGCGATCAGGCGGCCTTTCGGGGTGCACAGGCCGGCATGGCGTGCCGTGCCTTCGGCGAGATGGTTGATGTCGTTGGTCAGCAGGTTGTGCAGGAAGCCGGCGGCTTCCTCGCCGCTGGCGCGGATCAGGCCCTGATCGGCGAGCGTTGCGGAAAATGGGGTCTGGTTCATGGTTGATCGGCGGTCGGTTGGCAGTCGGTTCGTCTGGAGCGGCTATCATAGCCGCTTCATGAAGCGTTACATCGGAAGACTCCTGCTCGGCCTCGGCTTCGGTACGTTGTTGCTTTGCGCCGGCGGCGGCTGGCTGGCTTGGCAAGCAGTTACGGCCGTTCCGCTCGAACTCAACCCCCGCGGCGTGGTGGATTTCGACATCCGTCCCGGCCTCGGCCTCAAGGGGGCGGCCCACGAAATGGCCCGCGCCGGGGTCGGCATCGAGCCCTGGCAGTTCGCGCTGCTCGGCCGGCTCGCCGGGCGGGACCGCAGCATCCAGGCCGGCAGCTACGAGGTCGGCCCGGGCGTGACGTCCTGGCAGTTGCTCGAGAAGCTGACGGCCGGCGACGTCACGCAGACCGCGCTGGTCGTCGTCGAAGGCAGGACCTTCCGCGAACTGCGCACCCAGATCGACGCCCATCCCGACCTGCGCCACGACACCGCCGGCCTGACGGACGCCGAAATCCTCCACCGCATCGGCGCGACCGAAAGCCATCCCGAGGGCCTGTTTTTCCCCGACACCTATCTGTTCGCCCGTCAGTCGAGCGACCTGATCCTCTACCGCCGCGCCTACGACGCGATGGCCAGGCGGCTCGCCGCCGCGTGGGAAAGACGCGATCCTTCAGTCCCATACAAGAGCATCCGCGAGGCGCTGATCATGGCCTCGATCGTCGAGAAGGAAACCGGTCGTGCCGAAGACCGCGGCAAGGTCGCCTCGGTGTTCGTCAATCGGCTGCGGAAGGGAATGCCGCTGCAGACCGATCCGACGGTGATCTACGGCATGGGCGAGAAGTTCGACGGCAACCTGCGGAAACGCGACCTCGAGACCGACACCCCCTGGAACACCTATACGCGCGCCGGCTTGCCGCCGACGCCGATCGCCCTGCCGGGCATGGCCTCGCTCGAGGCTGCGCTCAACCCGCCGCCGAGCGACTTCCTCTACTTCGTTGCCCGCGGCGACGGCTCCAGCGCCTTTTCGCGTTCGCTGGAGGAGCATAATCGCGCCGTGGCGAAATATCAGTTGGGCAGGAAATGACGGTACCAGGCAAGTTCATCACCCTCGAAGGCGTCGATGGCGCGGGCAAGAGCACCCACCTCGACTGGCTGGTCGCGCACCTGCGCGGCCAGGGCCGCACCGTGGTGCAGAGCCGCGAGCCGGGCGGCACCCCGCTCGGCGAGAAATTGCGCGAACTGCTGCTGCATGAGGCGATGCATCTCGAAACCGAGGCGCTGCTGATGTTCGCGGCCCGCCGCGAGCACATGGAACTCGTTATAAAACCTGCGCTTGCGCGCGGCGACTGGGTGGTCTCCGACCGCTTCACCGACGCGAGCTTCGCCTACCAGGGCGGGGGCCGGGGCCTTGCGCTCGACAAGCTCGCCCGCCTCGAAGACTGGGTGCAGGAAGGCTTCCAGCCCGACCTGACCCTGCTGTTCGACCTGCCGATCGGCATCGCCGCCCAGCGCATGGCCGGCGCCGCCCGCCAGCTCGACCGCTTCGAGCAGGAACAGGCCGACTTCCACGAGCGCGTGCGTGCCGCCTACCTGCGGCGCGCGGCCGAAAATCCGGGCCGGATCCGCGTCATCGACGGCAGCCAAAGCATCGAATCGATCCGGAAACAACTTGAAGATATTCTGACAAGTGTCTGAGTATAAAGGACTACAAATCGAAATCTGGCGGTCGCTGACTGGGGCGGAGATGCCGCTGCCGCATGCGCTGCTGTTCGCCGGGCCGAAGGGGGTGGGCAAGCGTGAGACGGCCGATGAGCTGGCCTTGCGCCTGCTGTGCGAGTCCCGTCCGGGCCCTTACGAGACCGCCTGCGGCACCTGCGCCTCCTGCGTGATGATGGCGAGCGGCTCGCATCCCGACTACCGGCTGGTCCAGCCCGAGGCGGCCGAGGAGGAAGGCGAGGGCGGCGAGTCCGACAAGAAGAAGAGCAAGCAGATCCGCATCGGCCAGGTCAGGGAGCTCGAGGAGTTCTTCCACGTCGGCGGCCACCGGGGCGGGGCGCGCGTTTGTGTGATCGATCCGGCCGAGGCGATGAACCCCGTCGTCGCCAACTCACTTCTCAAGATACTTGAAGAACCATCTGCATCATTCTATTTTTTAATAATATCTCACAGGTGGAGAAATCTGCTGCCGACGCTCTTGAGCCGTGTGCGCCGCGTTATGTTCAATCCGCCGGCCGGCCGCCAGGCCCAGGAGTGGCTCGCCCGCAACAAGGTTCCGGATGGCGCCAAGTGGCTGGACTTTTTCGGCAACGCCCCCCTGGCCGTCGCCGATGCCGCCGCATCCGGCCGCCTCAGGAAGCTCGATGCGATCATCGCCGATCTGCTCGATCCGCAGGAGCCGCTCGCCCAGGCCGCGCGCTGGGAAGCGCACGTCAAGGCCGAAGGCGGGCTCGCCATGGAAGAACTGGTGATCGCGGTGCAGAAATGGCTGCACGATCTCGGCCAAGCCGCGACCGGTGCCGCGCCACGCTATTTTCCCCAGCAGAACAAGACCTTGTCCGCCCTCGGGCAGCGCCTCTCGCTGCCGCTGCTGCTCCAGGCGCAGCGCCAGGTCGGTCAGTTGCGCCGCTGGGCCAACCATCCGCTCAATCCGCGGCTCTTCCTCGAAGATCTGTGCGTACGCGCCTTCCGCCCCCTCGGTCTATGACTTCGCTGGTCGATTCCCACTGCCACCTCGACTTCCCCGAATTCGCCGGCAACCTGCCCGCGGTGCTGCAGGCCATGGCGGACAAGGGCGTCGGCTGGGCGCTGTGCGCCGGTGTCACGCTCGAGCGCTTCCCGAAGATGCTCGAACTGGTCGCGCCGCATGCCAACCTGTTCGCCGCCGTCGGCGTGCATCCCGATACCGAGGAGCCCGCACGCGAGCCGGACGCCGCCACACTGGTGGCGCTCGCCGCCGACCCGAAGGTGGTGGCGATCGGCGAAACCGGCCTCGACTATTACCGCCTGACCGGCGACCTCGAGTGGCAGCGCGAGCGGTTCCGCACCCATATCCGCGCCGCGAAGCAATGCGGCAAGCCCTTGATCATCCACACGCGCTCGGCCGCCGCCGATACCCTGCGCCTGCTGAAGGAGGAGGGCGCGGAGCAGGCGGGCGGCGTCTTCCACTGCTTCACCGAGACGGCCGAGGTGGCGCGCCAGGCCCTCGATCTCGGCTTCCACGTCTCGTTTTCGGGCATCGTCACCTTCAAGAACGCGGTCGAACTCAAGGGGGTGGCGAAAATGGTGCCGCTCGACCGCCTGCTGGTCGAGACCGATTCCCCCTATCTCGCCCCGGTGCCTTATCGCGGCAAGACCAACCAGCCGGCCTACGTGCTCCACGTGGCGGAGGAAATCGCCCGCTTGCGCGATCTGCCGCTCGAAGCGGTGGCCCGGGCGACCACCGCCAACTTCTTCAACCTTTTCCGGGCAGCCAAGCCATGAACCAGCGCATGCACTCCATTCTCGCCATCCTCGCCGCCGGCCTGCTGTTCGCGGCGGCACCGATCCAGGCGGGCGTTTACGAAGAGATCCTGCAGGCCGCCACGACGGGCGATACCGGCAAGGTCGTCGATTTGCTCAAGCGGGGGATGGACGTCAATACCGCCGATCAGGACGGCAATACCCTGATGATGATCGCGGTGCGCGAGAACAACCTCGAGCTGGTCCGCTTCCTGCTGGACAACCGCGCCAACGCGCAGCGCCGCAACCGCGTCGGCGATACCGCGCTGATGCTCGCCGCGCTGCAGGGGCACGAGGAAATCGTCAAGCTGATGCTGGAGCGCAAGGTCGATCCGAAGCTGCCGGCGCCGGGCTGGAATGCGCTGCATTACGCAGCCTTCGAAAACCGCGCCAGGATCCTGACGATGCTGCTCAACGCCGGCGCGGACATCAACGCGCTCGCGCCGAACGGCTCGACCGCCCTGATGCTGGCCGCGAAGCGCGGGCATCTCGACGCCGTGCGCGTGCTGGTCAACCGCCATGCGGAACTCAATCAGATCGATCGCGACGAGGGCACCGCCCTCGACATGGCGAAAAAGGCCGGCCATGTCGAAATCATCAACCTGCTGCGCCGGGTCGGAGCGCGCTGAGCGTCTTATTTCTTTCTGCCTGTAGAATCGCCGCAAAAGAACAAGCGCATCAATCGCATCTCTAGGGGGAGCAACGCATGGCCATTGCATCCGCAAGCCTGGTGCGGCTTGTCGGGGAGGAGCGTCCCGCAATTCCGGCGACTGATTGGGAGCCGGCGTTTTTCGCTGGCGGCAGCCGGCTCTGCCCGGATCTGCCGGGGCCCGACCACTGCGACCGCTATCTCGATCATCTGCAACGGCGGATCGGCCGCGAGCCGCGCGATCTGCTCGCGCACGTCCGCAGGATCCTGCTGGCGCACGCATTCCAGCGGAACGCAGAGGTCGAGGAAGGCCTGTCCGAACTGTTCGGGATCCTGGGCGGCAAGGGACAGAGCCTGCGCAAGCGGCTGCTCGATCTCTGCCGCCCGATCCTGGCCCCCGGCCGGCTGCCGGCGCTGGAAGCCGCAATGGCCGGACAGCACGGCGGCGCGCGCACCGATGCGCTTCCCCTCGTCGTGCGGCAGCAACGGGAAGAGGAGGGGGCGGCATCCGGCCGGAAGGATGCGCTGGCCGAAGCGGCCGAATGTCTGGACAACGGCCAGGTCGAGGAGGCGCTGGTCCTGCTGGAGGGGGCCTTGCTGGAACGGCCGAACGACGCCGAAATCACCCGCGCCCTGCTGGACATCTATCGGCGTTCGCGGGACCTGCCGCGGCTGCAGGCGATGCGCGGCCGGCTGGCCGATCTCGATGAAGCGATCCGGCAGCTTTGGGATCAGGCGGCCGCCGCGACCGGGTGATCGGCGTGAAGCGCAAGGACCTTCCCCTGCTGGTCGATCTGATCGGCGCCAACCAGCGCATGCGCAACACCTTCGCCATGGTTTTCGACGGACCGGCGAAAGGCGTCTGCAAGCTGGCTGACGCGGGCAAGGCCGACGTCGTCGTCGTCGATGCGGATCACATCGGCGCGCGCGAAGAGTGGGATGTCTATCGGCGCAAGCACCCCCACTGCGCCGCGATCGCCATCACCGCCGGCGGCGTGACGCTGCCGGGCATCGACGCGGTGATCGCCAAGCCGCTCAAGGTCGAGGTCTTCATCGAAGCCATCAAGCGCCTGGCCGCGCAGCCCCGCGAAGAGGGGAAACCCGCCGCAGCGCCGGTCGAGGAGAAGCCCTCGCCGCGCGCGCCAGCGCCGGAGGCGACGATCACCGAGGTGCGTCCGCAGGGACAGGCGCCCGAAGGGGAAACCCGGCAGCTGCCGAGCCTGCGGCTGACGACAGAGAAAGACGAGGCAGGGAAGGGGGCGCCATCCCCGGTCGCGCCGAAAGACTACAGCGACGTCTGCGGCAAGGCCGCGGACATCGACTGCGAGGACGAGCACCAGGTCGCCAGCGTCCAGTTGCCGGTGCAGCGCTACCTGCTCGAGAAGCTCATGCAGGCGGCCGCCGAGAGCGAGCGGCTGAACCGGCCGGTGGCGGTCGCCCTCAAGGGCAACCCGCTCGCGGTGTTCTTCAACGAGCCGAAACAGGCCGGCTCGCGGCTGTCGGACGAACTGCTGCAGCGCCTGTGCAAGACGACCTACCCCGCCGAAGCGCTGGAGATGCGCGAGGTCGGTGCGGCGGCGCCGGAACATGAAGGGCTTGCCCTGATCGGCCACGACGCCGTGCTCTGGAAGGTCGCCGCGTGGACCTACCGGGGCCGGCTGCCCGAAGAGCTGCATCCGGGCAAGCGCGTCTATCTGCGCCATTGGCCCAACCTGACCCGCCTGCTGGAACTGCCCGATGCCCTGCGCATCGCTGCCGTCATGGTCGATCAGCCGATCGCCATGGCCCGCGTGGCGGAAGCGCTGCAGATCCCGCAGCGCCACGTCTTCGCCTTCTGCGGCTGCGCGCACGCGATCGGCCTGCTGGGCCAGGCCAAGCGCGCCGCCGATCACGTGTTCGAGCAGCCGGTCGCGCCGGCGGAGCCGGTGGTCGAGCGCCGGCGGCTCGGCCAGATCATGCGCTACCTGAAGGGGCTGGTGACGCGATGACGACCGTCCAGAAGAACCTGCCGTCCGACACGATGCTGCACGAGTACCGCATCGACCGCGTCCTCGGCGTCGGCGCCTTCGGCATCACCTATCAGGGGCTGGACACCAACCTCAACATCGCGGTCGCCATCAAGGAATACTTCCCGGCCGAGCTGGTGGAGCGCGACGGCGTCAAGGTCAAGCTCAAGTCGGCCGCCGACGAGGAGCTCTACCGCTTCGGCCTGGACGCCTTCGTCAGCGAGGCGCGCATCCTGGCCCGGCTCAAGGATCCGAACATCGTCCGCATCTCGCGTTATTTCAACGCGAACGGCACGGCGTATTTCGTCATGGATTACGAGGAGGGCGCCACGCTCGCCGAGCTGCTGCAGCGGGAAGGCGGCCGGCGGATGGACGAGGCGCGCCTGCGCGAACTGCTGCTGCCGCTGCTCAAGGGCTTGCGCACCATCCATGCGAAACAGTACCTGCACCGCGACATCAAGCCGGGCAACATCTACCTCCGCAAGGACGGCTCGCCCCTGCTGATCGACTTCGGCGCGGCCAAGCTGGAATTCGGCTCGGCGGGGGCGCAGGGTTTCTGCGCCCTGACGCCGGGTTATGCGCCGCTCGAGCAGTACGACGAGTTCGGCGACCAGGGCCCGTGGTCGGACCTGTACGCCCTCGGCGCGACCCTCTATCGCTGCATCACGGGCAACACGCCGGTGGCGGCCGCCAGCCGCCATTCCGCGCTGCGCATGGGGATGGAGGACCCGCTGATGCCGGCGGTGCATGCGGCGGGCAGCGACTACTCCCCGGCGTTCCTGCAGGTCATCGACTGGATGCTGGCGCTCAAGCCGGCGGATCGCGCGCCCAGCGCCGGGAAGGTGCTGGAGCGCCTGCAGTCCGACGGCGGCAGCGGCGGCGAACCGACCACCACCACCGCCTTCCTGTACAAGCCCAGGCAGTGCGTCCGCAACCACAAGATCCTGTTCGTCGGCCCGGTCGGGGCGGGGAAGAGTACCGCGATCGCCGCCCTGAGCGACACCGGCACGGTCAGCACCGACCAGGCGGCCTCCGACATGACGCGCGCCAGGAAGTCGCAGACCACCGTCGCGATGGACTACGGCATCATGAACGTCAGCGAGACCGAGCGCATCCATCTCTACGGCGCGCCGGGGCAGGAGCGCTTCGACTTCATGTGGAGCATCCTGCAGCAGGGCGTGCTCGGGCTGGTGATCCTCGTCGACAATTCGCGCAAGGCGCCCTTCGACGATCTCGCCTTCTACCTCAAGTGGTTCGACGAGCTGATCGGGCGGACCAAGGTGGTGATCGGCGTCAACTTCGCCGCCGCCGGCCCGGGGCCCGACCTCGAAAGCTATCATCGCTTCCTGCTCGACGAGAAGTTCGCGCCGCGCATCAACCCGCCGATCTTCGAGGTCGATGCGCGCGACAAGACCGACATGGCGACGCTGATCCAGGCGCTGCTCGTCTCCCTCGACCCCGGTGTGCCCGACTATGACATCTAAGTACGCGCTGAATCCGAACCTGCATGTGTGCGTCACGCCGGCGGGCGCCTACCACGCGGCGACCGCCGCGGCGGGCGATCCGACCGCGCTCCTGCTCGCCCGCCTGCTCGGCCTGCCGGCCACCCCCTTGCTCGACGGCGCCGCCCTGCGCGACCTCGCCATGGCGCAGGACGAGGACGCCATGCTCGAGATGCTCTATCGCATGCAGGAGGTCGGCTGGCTGGACGGCGCCGCCGCCGCCCGGCCAGCGCCGAGTCTCAACATGGAGCGCGACGTGCCGCGCCTGCTGGCCGAGCTGACGCGCGACGGCCGCGCGCTGCTGGCCGACGAGCAGGGCTTCCACCTTGCCAGCACGGGCTTCGCCCACGAGGCGGTCGAGGAACTGGCCGCCCTCGCTTCCGAGGTGACCGCCCTGCAGCGGCGCTATCAATCGCTGGTGCGCGACAACCTGCGCATCCAGGCGGCGGGGTGGGGAGCCGTCGACGCGGCGGCCAACGGCCAGTTGAGCTTCTGGCCGCTGCGCGTCGGCGCGCATTCCTTCGTTTTGACGATCGCAGGCGCGCCGGTGCTCGACCGGCCGGCCTTCACCGATCTGATCTGGTGGCTGTTCCGGCGCTATGCGTGAGCCGGGCGGGCAATCTCTTGTTTTCTTTGAGGAGCAATAAACATGCGTGAAGAAATGTTGCGGGCCGTGCTCAGCGACCTGAACGGCAGCTCGGCCGACATCGTCGGCTCCGCCGTCGTCTCGACCGACGGCCTGATGATCGCCAGCCTGCTGCCGGCCAACCTCGACGAGGACCGCGTCGGCGCCATGAACGCCGCGATGCTGGTGCTCGGCGACCGCAGTTCCACCGAGCTGGGCTGCGGCGCGCTCGAGCAGGTGATGGTCAAGGGCAAGGACGGCTACATCCTGATAATCCAGGCCGGCGCGGACGCGGTGCTGTCGGTGGTCGCCCGGCCCGGCGCCAAGCTCGGCCTGATCTTCCTCGACGCCAAGCGCGCGGCCGAAAGCGTCGCCAAGCTGCTCTGACGGGGGGCGACGTGAGCGCCGCGACCGATCAACTGTCCGTCTGCCCGCACGACACGGCCAAGAACCTGGTGGGCTGGTTCGTCCTCAACACCTATCTGCAGCGCCATCTCGGCTGCCGCATCCACTTCGAACCGAAGGACAACTTCATCAAGGAGCGCGAAGGCGTGCTGGCCGGGGGCTACCGCATCGTCTATGCCAACCCCTACAGCGCCGCGATCTTCCGCAAGAACCTCGGCTTCATCCCGGTCGCCCGTCCCGTCGGCGTGTATGACGAGACGATGCTGGTGTGCGCCGCCGGCGCCGATGTGCCGCGACAGCGCCCGGTCAGGATCGCCTCGGCCACCGACAAGCTGATCGTCCATGCGCTGGGCCTGACGCTGCTGGAGCGGTTCCAGCTTGCCCAGGCCGACTGCGAGTTCCAGTTCGCCGGCACCCACATGGCGGCGGCGCAGGCCGTGCTGCAGGGCAAGGCCGACCTCGGTTTCGTGTACAACGAGACCTGGAACGGCATGGCCGAGCATACGCGCCAGGGCCTGCGGCTGCTCGCGCAGACCGAGAGCCGGCGCGCCTACCACTGCTTCTGCATCGCGCCCGAATGGCGCGACAAGCTCGACCAGATCCGCGCACTTCTCTGCGGCATGCAGCAGGAAGAGGCCGGCCAGCGCATCCTCAAGGACCTGCACTTCACCGGCTTCGAACCGGCCGAAGAAAAGGACATCGACGCCATCCTGGCGCTGATCTAGCCGTTCCGGCGGACAAATCCCGAGAGCGGGGTATCGAACATCGATATCCCGCTTTTATGTATGATTTGACATAATATGGATTATCGGAACCAGAATATGGGGCGCCACGGTGGCTCGAATGTTGCTGAGCCTAGATATGGCAAGCATTCTAGTCATCGACGAATCCCGGCACCGTGCGGTGGAGATCTGCACCGGGCTGATCCAGGCCGGTCACCAGGTTGTGGCCGTGCTGCCCTCGGCGCTCGAACTGATCGAGCGCATCGAGGAAATCAAGCCGGACATCATCCTGATCGAAACCGAGTCGCCCTCGCGCGATACGCTCGAGCACATCGGCGCGATGAACCGGACCATGCCGCGGCCCGTCGTGATGTTCTCCAGCGACGGCGACGGCGAGACGATCCGCTCGGCCGTCAAGGCCGGCGTGGCGGCCTACGTGGTCGATGGCTTCGACATCGAGCGCCTCAAGCCGGTGGTCGATGTCGCGGTCGCGCGCTTCGAGGAGCACCAGGCGCTCAAGCAGGAACTGGCCGAAGCGAGCCGCAAGCTCTCCGAGCGCAAGATCATCGAAAAGGCCAAGGGCATCCTCATGAAGACGCGCGGCATGGACGAGGATGTCGCCTACGCGGCCTTGCGCAAACTGGCGATGGAGCGCTCCCAGCCGCTGGCCAAGGTGGCGGCCGACCTGGTCGACATGGCCAGCCTGCTGCTCTGACGCCGCCTCAACTCGGTGCATATATAAGCATTCCCGCACTTGCGCGGTGCAGCAGAACCTGCGGCTACAGCCGCTTCGCCAGCGCCGAGTTTGTATAGCGATTCCTTGCAAATCATCGGCTTGGTTTGAAAGCGACCTGCCTGGCACGCCCATTGCGATGTCAAGGCCAAGACCCGAGCCAACGGCGGTTCGGTTCCACAGACAACGGCGTCCGATCACTGCCCACAAGGCGGGATCGACGCCGTTTTTTCTTGTCCGCATCGGAGACCGAGAGATGAAAAATGAAGCCCACTGCCCTGCCCTCCCCATCGTCGAAACTTCGCGGCGCGACTTCCTGCGCCAAGGCCTCACTCTCGCAGTCGGTGGCGCGGTCATGAGCGCAATCCCCCACGTCTGGGCCGCCGGCTCCGACAAGCCGGAGAAGGAGGAGGTCAGGATCGGCTTCATCCCGCTGACCGACTGCGCCTCGGTCGTGATGGCCTCGGTGATGGGCTTCGACAAGAAGCACGGCATCAGGATCGTCCCGACCAAGGAAGCGAGCTGGGCCGGCGTGCGCGACAAGCTGGTCAACGGCGAACTCGACGCCGCCCACGTGCTCTACGGCCTGATCTACGGCGTGCAGCTCGGCATCGGTGGGCCGAAGAAGGACATGAACGTGCTGATGGCCCTCAACCACAACGGCCAGGCGATCACGCTCTCCAACCAGTTGAAGGACAAGGGCGTCACCGACGGCGCCTCGCTGGCCAAGCTGGTGGCGAAGAAGGAGAAGGAATACACCTTCGCCCAGACCTTCCCGACCGGCACCCACGCCATGTGGCTCTACTACTGGCTGGCGGCGCACGGCATCAACCCGTTCAAGGACGTCAAGACCATCGTCGTGCCGCCGCCGCAGATGGTCGCCAACATGCGCGTCGGCAACATGGACGGCTTCTGCGTCGGCGAACCGTGGAACAACCGCGCCATCATCGACGACATCGGCTTCACGGCGACCACCACGCAGGACATCTGGGTCGACCACCCGGAGAAGGTGCTCGGCACCACGGCCGAGTGGGTCGCCAAGTACCCGAACACCGCCCGCGCCGTCACCGCGGCCATCATCGAGGCCGGCCAGTGGATCGATGCCTCGCTGTCGAACAAGCAGAAGACGGCCGACACCATCGCCAGCAAGGCCTACGTCAACACCGACAGCGACGTGATCGTCGCCCGCATGCTCGGCCGCTACAGCAATGGCCTGGGCAAAAGTTGGGACGACAAGAACGCCATGAAGTTCTACAACGACGGCGTCGTGTCCTTCCCCTACCTGTCGGACGGCATGTGGTTCATGACCCAGCACAAGCGCTGGGGCCTGCTCAAGGACCATCCGGACTACCTCGGCACGGCCAAGAAGGTGAACCGCCTCGACATCTACAAGGAAGCGGCCGCCGCCGCCAAGGCGGCCGTGCCGAAGTCCGACATGCGCGAATCGAAGCTGGTCGATGGCATGGTCTGGAGCGGCAAGGATCCGGCCAAGTACGCCGACGGCTTCAAGATCAAGGGGTGATGAAATGGCGAATCTTTCCGGACCCAGCAGCACGGAGGCCGACGCGGCGGCGATGCGCGCCTTCCTCGGCGCCCTCCTGCCGCCGCTGATGGGCCTGATGCTGCTGGTCGGCATCTGGCACCTGGCGACCATGAACGGTGGCAGCATCCCCACGCCGGGCAAGACCTGGGAAGCGGCCGCCAAGCTGTTCGCCGATCCGTTCTACCGCAACGGGCCGAACGACCAGGGCATCGGCTGGAACATCCTCGCCTCGCTGCAGCGGGTGGCGATCGGCTTCGGCATCGCGGCGCTGGTGGGCATCCCGGCCGGCTTCATCCTCGGCCGCTTCGCGACGATGGCCAGCATGGTCAACCCGATCATCAGCCTGCTGCGGCCGGTCTCGCCGCTGGCCTGGCTGCCGATCGGCCTGCTGGTGTTCAAGAAGGCCGACCCGGCCGCCACCTGGACCATTTTCATCTGCTCGATCTGGCCGATGATCATGAACACCGCCCAGGGCGTGATGCGCGTGCCACAGGATTATTTGAATGTGGCGCGCGTGCTCAACCTGTCCGAGTGGAAGATCGTCACCAGGATCCTGTTCCCGAGCGTGCTGCCCTACATGCTCACCGGCATCCGGCTGTCGATCGGCACGGCCTGGCTGGTGATCGTCGCGGCCGAGATGCTCACCGGCGGCGTCGGCATCGGCTTCTGGGTCTGGGACGAATGGAACAACCTCAAGGTCGAGCACATCATCATCGCCATCTTCGTGATCGGCATCGTCGGCCTGATCCTCGAACAAACCCTGCTGTTGCTGGCCAGGCGCCTGCACACGGAGGCGTAGACCATGGAAAAGTTCGTGAAAATCGAAAACGTCGGCATGAGCTTCGACACCAGGAAGGGCAAGTTCGTCGCGCTGCGCGATATCGACCTGACCATCAAGCAAGGCGAGTTCGTCTCGCTGATCGGCCACTCGGGCTGCGGCAAGTCGACGCTGCTCAACCTGATCGCCGGCCTGACGCTGCCTTCCAGCGGCGTGCTGCTGTGCGCCAACCGCGAGATCGCCGGCCCCGGCCCGGAACGCGCGGTGGTGTTCCAGAACCACAGCCTGCTGCCGTGGCTCACCTGCTTCGAGAACGTCCATCTGGCCGTCGAGCGCGTCTTCGCCGCCAACGAGAACAAGGCGCAGATCAAGGAGCGCACCACCAAGGTGCTCGAACTGGTCGGCCTCGCCCACGCGCTGCACAAGTACCCGGGCGAGATCTCCGGCGGCATGAAGCAGCGCGTCGGCATCGCCCGCGCGCTGGCGATGGAGCCGAAAGTGCTGCTGATGGACGAGCCCTTCGGCGCGCTCGACGCCCTCACCCGTGCCCGCCTGCAGGACGAGCTGATGAAGATCTGCGACGCCACCCGGGCCACCACCGTGATGGTCACCCACGACGTCGATGAGGCGGTGCTGCTCTCCGACCGCATCGTGATGATGACCAACGGCCCGGCCGCGGCCATCGGCGAGATCCTCGCGGTCGACCTGCCCCGCCCACGCGAACGGCTGACGCTGGCCCACGACCCGCAATACATGGACTACCGCTCGGCGGTGATCGAGTTCCTCTACGCCAAGCAGTCGCATCCCCTGGCCGCTTAAGGATTGAACATGAAGAAACTCAAACTGGTGATGGTCGGCAACGGCATGGCCGGCTGCCGCACCCTCGAGGAACTGCTCAAGCTGGCGCCGGACCTCTACGAGATCACGGTGTTCGGCGCCGAGCCGCACCCTAACTACAACCGCATCATGCTCTCGCCGGTGCTGGCGGGCGAGACCAAGTTCGAGGATATTGTGCTCAACGACCTCGCCTGGTACCGCGACAACGGCATCCTCCTGCACGCCGGCAAACAGGTCGTGAAGATCGACCGCAAGGCGCAGAAGGTGATCGCCGCCGATGGCACCGAGGCCGAATACGATCGACTATTGCTGGCGACGGGTTCCTCGCCCTTCATCCTGCCGGTGCCGGGCAAGGACCTGCCGGGCGTGATCGCCTACCGGGACATCGCCGACACCGAGGCGATGATCGAGGCGGCCAAGCATCACAGTCACGCCGTGGTGATCGGCGCCGGCCTGCTGGGCCTCGAAGCCGCCAACGGGCTCAAGATACAGGGCATGGACGTGACCGTCGTGCATCTGGGCGACTGGATCATGGAGCGCCAGCTCGACAAGACCGCCGCCGATCTGCTGCAGAAGTCGCTCGAAGCCAAGGGTCTGAAATTCCTGCTCGGCAAGCAGACGGCCGAACTGGTTGCTGGTGAAAGCGGTCGCGTCGCCGCGATCCGCTTCAAGGACGGCACGGTGATTCCCGCCGACCTCGTCGTCATGGCCGTCGGCATCCGCCCGAACACGGCCCTGGCGGAGTCCGCCGGCATCCATTGCGAGCGAGGGATCGTCGTCGATGACACGCTGCAGACTTACGACCCGAAGATCTACGCCGTCGGCGAATGCGTCGCGCATCGGGGAATTGCCTACGGTCTCGTCGCCCCGCTGTTCGAGCAGGCCAAGGTCTGCGCCAACCACCTCGCGCAGATGGGCATCGGCCGCTACGGCGGCTCGGTGACCTCGACCAAGCTCAAGGTCACCGGCATCGACGTGTTCTCGGCCGGCAACTTCATGGGCGGTGAAAGTACCGAGGAAATCGTGCTCGCCGACCCGTCCGCCGGCATCTACAAGAAGCTGGTGATCAAGGGAGACACGCTGGCCGGCGCCGTGCTCTATGGCGATACCGGCGACGGCGCCTGGTACTTCCAGCTATTGAAGGACAAGCAGAACATCGCCGACATCCGCGACCATCTGATGTTCGGCAGCCATCATGTGGGCGACGCGGGCCACGCCGGCCAGAACAGGGCCGCCGCGATGCCGGACGAGGCCGAGGTCTGCGGCTGCAACGGCGTCTGCAAGGGCGACATCGTCAAGGCGATCAAGACCCACGGCCTGTTCACCCTGGAGGACGTGCGCAAGCACACCAAGGCCTCCAGCTCCTGCGGCAGCTGCACCGGCCTGGTCGAGCAGATCCTCGCCTCCACGGTCGGCGGCGCCTACCAACCGGCCGACACCAACGACAAGCCGGTCTGCGGCTGCACCGACCACTCGCACGGCGAAGTCCGCAAGGCGATCCGCGAGCAGAAGCTGCTGTCGATTCCCGCGGTCATGCAGTTCCTGGAGTGGAAGACCTCCGACGGCTGCGCCAGCTGCCGCCCGGCCCTCAACTACTACCTGATCTCCACCTGGCCGCACGAGGCGCAGGACGACCCGCAGTCCCGCTTCATCAACGAGCGCGCCCACGCCAACATCCAGAAGGACGGCACCTTCAGCGTGGTACCGCGCATGTGGGGCGGCCTGACCACCCCGGCCGAGCTGCGCACGATCGCCGACGTGGCCGAGAAGTACGAGGTGCCGACCGTCAAGATGACCGGCGGCGCGCGCATCGACCTGCTGGGCATCCGCAAGGGCGACCTGCCCAAGGTCTGGGAAGACCTCGGCAAGGCCGGGCTGGTTTCCGGCCACGCCTACGGCAAGTCGATCCGCACCGTGAAGACCTGCGTCGGCGCCGAGCACTGCCGCTTCGGCACCCAGCGCTCGATGGACATGGGCGTGCAACTGGAGAAGATGCTGTTCGGCATGTGGGCGCCGCACAAGGTCAAGCTCGCGGTATCCGGCTGCCCGCGCAACTGCGCCGAGGCCGGCATCAAGGACGTCGGCGTGATCGGGGTGGACTCGGGCTACGAGCTTTACATCGCCGGCAACGGCGGCATCAAGACCGAGGTCGCCATGTTCATGTGCAAGGTTAAGAACGATTCTGAAGTACTTGAATATTCAGGGGCATTCTTGCAGCTTTACCGCGAGGAAGCCTGGTACCTCGAACGCACCTGCCACTACGTCGCCCGCGTCGGTCTCGATCATGTGAAGAAGGCCGTCGTCGAGAATCCCGCCCGCCGCGCCGAACTTTACGAGCGCCTGCTCTACTCGCTGCAGGGCTACGAAGACCCTTGGGCGACCGCCGTCGCCACCGGTTCGAAGGAATACAAAGCGCTGGAGGTGGCCTGAATGAGCGACTGGAAAAAACTCTGTGTTCTGGACGAGATTCCCCGCCTCGGCAGCCGCGTGGTGAAGTCCCCCAATGGTAAAGGGGGCGACATCGCCGTGTTCCGCACCGCCGACGACGAAGTCTTCGCCCTCCACGACAAGTGCCCGCACAAAGGCGGCGCGCTCTCCCAAGGGCTGGTCGCCGGCAAGGTCGTCACCTGCCCGATGCACTCGTGGAAGATCCAGCTCGATAGCGGCATGGCCGTGGCGCCGGACGTCGGTTGCGCGCATTCGTTCGCCGTCAAGCTGGAAGGCGGTGCAGTGTGGATCGCCCTCTGACCGAGACCCGCAGCGTCTGCTGCTACTGCGGCACCGGCTGCGGCGTCCTGATCCGCTCGGACGGCCTGCGCATCGTCGATGTCGTCGGCGACCCGGCGCATCCGGCCAACTTCGGCCGGCTCTGCTCCAAGGGCAACACCCTGCACCTGGCCGCCGTCCGCACCGGCAGGGCCACCGTACCCCTGCTGCGCGAGAGCCGCACCGTGCTGTTCGAACCGACATCCTGGGACAACGCACTGGACGTGGCTGCCGAGCGCTTCGCGAAGATCATTCGCGAACACGGCCCGGACGCCGTCGCCTTCTACGTCTCCGGCCAGCTGCTGACCGAGGACTACTACGTCTTCAACAAGCTGGCGCGCGCGCTGGTCGGCACCAACAACATCGACTCCAACTCGCGCCTGTGCATGTCCTCTGCCGTGGCCGCCTACAAGGCAACTTTGGGAAGTGACGCGGTGCCCTGCTCCTATGCCGATATTGATCTGGCCGATCTGATGCTGATTGCCGGTTCGAACACCGCTTACGCCCACCCGATCGTCTTCCGCCGCATCGAGGCCGCGCGGGAGAAGACCCCCGACCTGAAACTCATCGTCGTCGATCCGCGCCGCACCGACACCGCCGCGAGCGCCGACCTGCACCTCGCCATCGCCCCCGGCAGCGACGCCCTGCTCACCTCGGCCATGCTCCACGTGCTGCTGTGGGAAGGCCTGACCGACAATGCCTTCATCGCCGCGCACACCAGCGGTTTCGGCGATCTGAGAACGCAACTGGCCGAATTCACGCCCGGCGCGGTGGCCGCTGCCTGCGGAGTCAAAGCCGAAGAGATCGCCCTGGCCGCGCGGATGTTCGGCCAGGCGAAGGCGCCACTCTCCTTCTGGTGCCAGGGACTCAACCAGTCGATCCACGGCACCGCGAACGGCGCCGCGCTGATCCACCTGCACCTCGCCACCGGGAAAATCGGCAAACCCGGCATGGGCCCGTTCTCCCTCACCGGCCAGCCCAACGCGATGGGCGGACGCGAGACCGGGACGATGGTCAACCTGTTGCCGGGCCACCGCAACATCGCCGATCCTGCCGACCGCGCCGAACTGGCCGCGCTCTGGGGCATCCCCGCCCTGCCCGCCCAGCCGGGCAAGACCGCCGTCGAACTCTTCGACGCGCTCGCCGACGGCACGGTCAAGGCGATCTGGATCGCCTGCACCAACCCGGCCCAGTCGCTGCCCGACCTCGGCAAGGTGCGGCAGGCGCTCACCCAGGCCGAATTCGTCGTCGTGCAGGATGCCTGGGGCGACACCGAGACCGCCGCCTACGCCGATCTGCTGCTGCCCGCCGCCACCTGGGGCGAGAAGGACGGCACGGTGACCAACTCCGAGCGCCGCATCTCGCGCGTGCGCGCCACCATCGCCCCGCCCGGCGAAGCCCGCGCCGACTGGCGCATCGCCCGCGACTTCGCGCTCAAGCTCAATGAAAAACTCGGCGCCGGCAGGGCGGCGCACTTCGACTTCCATTCCGCCGAGGAGATCTACGCCGAATACGTGAAAACGACGGTCGGCCGCGACCTCGACATCGGCGGCCTATCGCATGACGCGCTCGATACGCTCGGCCCGGTGCAGTGGCCGTTCATCGACGGCAAGGGCACCGACCGGCTCTACACCGACCACCGCTTCGCCTTCCCCGACGGCAAGGCGAGATTCGTCGCCATCGACACGCGGCTGACGGCCGAATCACCCGACGCGCGCCATCCCTTCCGCCTGCTCACCGGCCGGCTGCGCGACCAATGGCACGGCATGAGCCGCACCGGCCGCATCCCGCGCCTCTACAGCCACGAACCCGAGCCGCGCATCCAGGTACATCCGTCCGACCTGCACCGGCGCGGCTGGCACGAAGGCCAGCTGATGCGCGTGAAGAGCCGGCGCGGCGAGATCGTGCTGCCCGTCGCCGCCAGCGAGGAAGTACGCCCCGGCCAGGTCTTCGTCGCCATGCACTGGGGGCGGCGCAGCCTCTCGCACGACGGCGTGAATGCGCTCACGATCCCGGCCTGCGATCCCGTCTCCAAGCAGCCCGAACTCAAGCATGCCGCGCTGCGCATCGAGCCGGCCGCCCTGCCCTGGCGCCTGGTGGCGCTGCGCTCGTCCGGCCCGATGCATACAGTTGCGGACGCGCACGAAACCGTGCTGGTCTGGCGCGCGCGCCTCGCGCCGCTGCTCGACGGCCTCGGCTACGCCGTGCTCACCCTCGACGGCCGCGAGCGCCCGCTGGTCGCGCTGCGCCTCGCGCTGGCCGAGCCGCTGCCCGCCGAACGTATCGAGCGCATCGCCCGTCTGCTCGACATGCCCGAAGAGGCCTGCCTCGCCTACCGCGATCCCGCCAAAAACGTGATCAAGCGCGCGCGGATCGATGACGAACGGCTCACCGGCATCCTGCTCGCCGGCGAAGACCAGGCCAGCGGCTGGCTGCGCGCCGCGTTGCGCGACGGCGTACCCATCGACGCCCTGCGCCGCTGGATTTTCGCCCCGCGCGCCGAGCCGCCAATTGGTAACAGTGCCGCCGCCGCCCCGCGCAAGGTGGTCTGCAACTGCCTCGACGTCAGCGAGGCGGACATCAAGCGGGAAATCGCCGCCGGCGCCGACCTCGCGGCGCTGCAGGAAAAACTGAAGTGCGGCACCTCCTGCGGCTCCTGCGTGCCCGAGATCAAGCGGATGCTGGCGGTGCCGCAGACAGCTTGAAGGTCGGCACCGGGAGGGCGGCGGCTACTCCTCGACCTTGCCGCGCCCGGCCTTGATCGCGGCGCGACGGGTCTTGCCTTCCAGCCGCTTCTTGACCGATGAGCGGGTAGGCTGGGTCGGCCGGCGTTTCCTGGGCAGGACGGCGACGCTGTCGATCAGCTCATGGAGGCGCCGCAAGGCTTCCTGCCGATTGCCTTCGAGGCTCCGGTATTCCTGTGCCTTGATGATGACGACCCCGTCCTTGCTGATGCGCTGGTCGCCGAGCGCCAGCAGCCTTTGTTTGACCGCCAGGGGCAGGGAGGAGGCCTGGATGTCGAAGCGCAGATGCACGGCATTCGCGACTTTGTTGACGTTCTGGCCCCCCGCCCCTTGCGCGCGGATCGCCGTGACCTCCACTTCGTGGTCTGGAATGGTGAAGCGGACTCTCGTCATCCGCCGATGTTACGGAGAAACCGGCGGCCCGTCCGGACGACCGATAACCCTGCCGCCGGCAGCGTTGTTTTCCTGCCCCGGTTCGTGTCATTCTTGCCGCATAACCACAAGCCGCACTGCCGGCGCCCCGAGCCCTGCGCTCTCGCGCCGACCCTGACGGCCTGGCGGGAGAACATGGCCAACCTCGGCTTGTCCCCGCTGGTGCTGCTGGCGGTGTTCCTCGTCTGGGCGCGCGCCTCGCTGGTCAGCTTCGCGATGTTCTTCTCCGATGTAATGCCGGACATCCGCGGCATGCTGATCCAGGTGGTGCACCCGGAAAATATCGGCTTCCTCGCTATCTGGCTGGGCATCGGCGCACTGTTCGCGCTGCTGGTGTTCGCCATCAGCGTCGTGGCCATCCCGCTGATGATGGATCGCCGGCTCGATGCCGTGACGGCGGCACTGACCAGCGTGCGGGTCGTCATCGAGAACCCGGGCGCCATGACGATGTGGGCGGCGGCCATCCAGGCCCGCTCAGCGCTGCGCCGCTGCGTACCAGCCCCTGCTGGCGTTGACCACCCTGACCACCAGCAGCATCACCGGCACTTCGATCAGTACGCCGACCACCGTCGCCAGCGCGGCGCCCGACTCGAAGCCGAACAGGCTGATGGCCGCGGCCACCGCCAGCTCGAAGAAGTTGCTGGCGCCGATCAGTGCCGACGGGCAGGCGACGTTGTGCTTCTCGCCGACCGCGCGGTTGAGCCAGTAGGCCAGCGCCGAGTTGAAGAACACCTGGATCAGGATCGGCACCGCCAGCAGCGCGATGATCAACGGTTTGTCGACGATCGCCCTGCCCTGGAAGGCGAACAGCAGCACCAGCGTGGCGAGCAGCGCGGCGATCGACCACGGGCCGATCTTGTGCATCGTCGCCTCGAAATGCGCCTGCCCTTTCCCGAGCAGCGCCTTGCGCCAGAGCTGCGCCAGCGCCAGCGGGATGACGATGTAGAGGACGACCGAGGTCACCAGCGTGTCCCACGGCACGACGATCGCCGAGATGCCGAGCAGCAGGCCGACGATCGGCGCGAAGGCGAACACCATGATCGTGTCGTTCAAGGCCACCTGCGAGAGCGTGAACAGCGGGTCGCCGTTCGACAACCGGCTCCAGACGAACACCATCGCCGTGCAGGGTGCGGCGGCGAGCAGGATCAGGCCGGCGACGTAGCTGTCGAGCTGGTCGGCCGGCAGATAGGGCGCGAACAGCTGCCGGATGAACAGCCAGCCGAGGAAGGCCATCGAGAACGGCTTGACCAGCCAGTTGACGAACAGCGTGACTGCGATGCCTTTCATATGGCTCCGCACCTCGTGCAGCGCGCCGAAATCCACCTTGACCAGCATCGGGATGATCATCACCCAGATCAGCAGGCCCACCGGGATGTTCACTTGCGCGAACTCCATGCGGCCGAGCGCCTGGAACGGCGCCGGCAGCCACTGGCCGAGCGCGATGCCCGCGACGATGCAGAGGAACACCCAGACCGTCAGCCAGCGTTCGAAGAAGCTCATCGGGGCACCCGCGGCGGCTTTCGCCGTGACTTCGCATTGGGCGGACATTGCGATGACTCCTCAGAGGCCGAGGGCGGCGCGCACGGCCGGGACGAGGCGGACGCGAATGTCGTCGCGCACCCGGACGAAACTGTCCAGCGGCTCGCCGTGCGGGTCGTGGAATGGCAGGTGAATCATCGGTACCGGCCGCGGGAAGACCGGGCAACTTTCCTTCGCGTTGTCGCAGACGGTGACGACGAGGTCGATGGTCTCGCCGAGCAGCGCGTCGACATCCTTGGGTCGCAGGCCGTCCGTCGGCAGGCCGGCCAGCCGCAGCGCCTCGATGGCGCCGTCGGCCACCTTGGGTTGCGGCCGCGTTCCGGCCGAGAGGGCGCGCACCTGCCCGGCGAGATCGTGATTGAGGATCGCCTCGGCCATCTGCGAGCGGCACGAATTGCCCGTGCACAGCACCAGCACCGTGCGGCTCATGCGAACCACCCCTCGACCTTGCCGCGCGCCGGCACGCCGCCGGCATGCACGACCTTGCCGTCGATCACCACGCCCGGCGTGCTCATCACGCCGTAACCCATGATCTGCTGCAGGTCCTCGACCTTTTCCAGCTCGATTTCCACACCCTTCGCCTGCGCGACTTCGGCGACCAGCTGGCAGGTGTTCTGGCAGTTGGCGCAGCCGGTGCCGAGAATCTTGATGTGTTTCATGGAAACTCCTTACAGGACAGCGTTGAAGACGATGCCGACGCCGAGGATGCCGGTGGCGACGATGCCGGCGAAGGCGGCGATCAGCGGAAGTTTCAGCACCTTGCGCAGGATGATCATTTCGGGCAGCGACAAGGCGATGACGCTCATCATGAAGGCCAGCACGGTGCCGAGCGCCGCGCCCTTGCCGAGCAGCGCCTCGACCACCGGGATGATGCCTGCGGCGTTGCTGTACATCGGCACGCCCAGAATGACAGCCGCCGGCAGCGACCACCACGGTGCGTCCTTGCCCATGATCGCCGCCAGCAGATCCTGCGGCACGTAACCGTGGATCAGCGCACCGACGGCGATGCCGAGCAGGACCCAGCGCCAGACGCGGCCGACGATCTCCTTCACGTGCGCGACGCCGGCGTCGATGCGCTCGGCCCAGCCGAGCCGAGCGGCCTCGTAATGCGCCGACTGGCTGGACTGCATCTGCCGCACCCAGTCTTCGAGATGGTGTTCCATGCCGAGCCGGCCGATGATCAGTCCGGCGACGATGGCCACCGCGAGGCCGAGGCCGAGATACAGTGCCGCGACCTGCCAGCCGAACAGGCCGAACAGCAGCGCCAGCGCGATCTCGTTGATCATCGGCGCGGCGATCAGGAAGGAGAAGGTCACGCCGAGCGGCACGCCGGCCGACAGGAAGCCGATGAACAGCGGCACCGCCGAGCACGAGCAGAAGGGCGTGACGACGCCGAGGCTCGCCGCCATGACGTTGCCGAGGCCGAGCCGCCGGCCCGCAAGCAGGGAGCGCGTGCGTTCCGGAGTCACGAAGGTGTGGATCACGCCCATGACGAAGACCACCCCGGTCAGCAGCAGTAATACCTTCGGGGTGTCATAGACGAAGAAATGGATTGCTTCGCCCAGGTGCGTTTGGCGCGACAGGCCGAGCAGCGCGATCACGCCATCGGCGAAAGGCAGCAAGCTGGCATAGGCGGCCACCCAGACGGCGAGACCGAGTCCGACCCAGCCCCAGGGGGCGCGGCGCGCCGTGCTGTCGTCGGCAAGTTCGCTCATGTCGCGCTCCTCGCCCGCCGCTTGGCGGCGGTATTCACCTGCTGGGTCCGTGGCAGGCAAGTGCCGCCGTTGCAGCAGTTGCTGGTCAGGAAGGCGATCAGGTCGTCCATGGTGGCGTAGTTGGCCGAGTAGCGGATGTAGCGGCTTTCGCGTTCCCCGACGATCAGGCCGACCCGGCTGAGATGGGCGAGATGGAACGAGAGCGTCGCCGGCGCCATGCCGAATCTCTCGCCGATCGCGCTGGCGTTGATGCCGGCCGGTCCCGCCTCCACGAGCAGCCGGAAGATCGCCAGGCGCGATTCGTGACCGAGGGCGGCGAGCAGTTCGGCGGCGTTCAACGTTTCCATAGTTCGAATATTATCGAAATAATTGGGAATAAGAAAGGTGGCTCCTCGGAAAAGAGACAGGGCCTTCAGGCCGGCACTGCGTCGTGCTTCCGGGCCACCACCGTGACGAAAACCTTCAATCGGTCGCCGATCGCCGTGAAGGTTTCGTGCCTTTCCTCGATGATCGTCCAGCCGGCGAAGCGCTCCCGCAACTCGTCGCGCCCGAACAGGCAATGTCCGGCGGGATCGAACATGGCCATGAAGGTCGTGCCCTCCACCAGCACGTTGATGATCGCCACGCCGCCCGGCTTGACGCAGCGCTGCAGTTGCGCCAGTTGCCGATGCGCCGTCGCGCAATCGAAGAACATCAGCAGCCCGATGGCGACGACGGCGTCGAACTCGCCCTCGACGACGTGCTCGCGCAGGTCGGCCTCGCCGGCCGTGATCGCCAGCCCTTCCTGCAGCGCGCGCTGGTTCAGGTGATGAATCGCCGTCGGCGCCGCGTCGAGCGCCAGCACCTCGCAACCGGCCTGCGCGGCCGCAACCGCGAGATTGCCGAGCCCGCAGCCGTAGTCGAGCACCCGGCCGCGCAGATAGGGCAGCGCCAGCGTCTCGAACGGATTCAGATGCAGGACGCCGTCGGCCACCTGTTGCCGGAACTGCGTTTCGAAGAAATGGATGCTGTGGCTCATGGGATCACCCTGCAATAGTCGGCGCTGGCGGGGCGGCGGACCGGCTCGCTCATGCCAGCGCCTGGTTCAGGTCGGCGATCAGGTCGGCGGGATCTTCGAGACCGACGGAGAGCCGCAGCATCGCGTCCGAAATGCCCCGGCGGGCGCGTTCTTCGGGCGCGAGGCCATGGTGCGTCGTCGTGCACGGCTGGGTGACGAGGCTCTCGACACCGCCGAGGCTCGGCGCCAGTGCGAACAGCTTGAGCTTGTCCGCGACGCGCGTGGCGTCGTCGCCGCTGCCCCTGACCTCGATCGTCAGCATGCCGCCGAAGCCGCTCATCTGCCTCTTCGCCAGCGCGTGGCCGGGAAAGTCGGGCAACCCCGGATACAGCACGCGGGCGACCTTCGGATGCTTCGCCATCGCCTCGGCGATGGTTTGCGCGGCGGCGTTCTGGGCGCGCACGCGCACCGGCAGGCTGCGGATGCTGCGCGCGAGCTGGGCGGCGACCTCGGGCGCGATGGCGGTGCCGAGGTTCTTGCGCCAGTTCCACACCGGCAGCAGCAGGTCGCGCGAGCCCATCAGCGCGCCGGCCGTGAGGTCGGAATGCCCGCCGAGATACTTGGTGCAGGAGTGCACGACGAAATCGGCGCCGAGCGCCAGCGGGTTCTGGTTCACCGGCGAGGCGAAGGTGTTGTCCACCGCCACCAGCGCGCCGTGCGCGTGCGCCAGCTTGGCGATGGCGTGGATGTCGAAGACCTCCAGCGTCGGGTTGGTCGGCGTTTCGAGGAACACCAGGCCGACGCCCTGCGCGAGGATTTCGTCGAGCCGCGCCAGCTCGTGGCCGAGCAGGAAGTGGCCGGGAATGCCGAGCAGCGGCAGCTGCGACGAGATCAGTTCCAGCGTGCCGCCATAGGCGTCGCCGAGGCAGACGATGCCCTTGCGGCCGTGCGTCAGGAACAGCGCGGACTCGGCCGCCATTCCCGAGCAGAAGGCCCAGGCCATCTCGGCGCCCTCGAGGCTGGCGAGTTTCTGTTCGATGCTGGCGATGGTCGGATTGAGTCCGTAGCGCGTGTAGAGGCTGCCGTCCTTCCTGCCATCGACCACGTCGAGCAGGTCGGCGGTGGATGCGAACTTGAAGGTGGTGGTGGTGTAGAGCGGCGTGTGCGGCGAACCGTGCGGGTCGTCGATTTCCCCGGCATGGATGCAGCGTGTGGCCAGTTTGTCTTGCATGGTCGTTTTCCCCCTCAGGATGTTTAGCAGTTCAGGCCCGATGCAGTTAGAACACCAGCACCTTGTCGGCCGCGATCGTCCATTCCGTCAACTCGTCCAGCGTGCCGCGATGCGCGCCCTCGATCAGGTCGGCCGCACCGATGCCGCGCGCCTCCATACAGGTGCCGCAGACGCCGATTTCGCCGCCGGCACGGGCCACCATGCCGAGCATGTCGGCGATGTTGTAGAAGCCTTGCGGCACCTTCTGTCCGGCTCTAGCGCAGGCGGCGGCGTCGCCGAGGAGGAAGAGCTTGAGCTGGACACCCTCCCCCTTCTTCAGCAGGTTGCGCGCGAGGCGCAGTGCGTTGTAGCCGCGTTCGGTACCGTAGGGCGGGTCGTTGAGAATGAACAGCAGATCAGTCATGGAAGCCCCCTGTTCGCATTAACGATCTAACGGACGTTGGACTAATCTAGACGCAAGCCTATCCGCTGTCAACCAATCCGATAAGATGCGCACATGGCTTCCAGAATCAGCGACACCCGTCGCGTCAAGGACATCCTTTACGAGCAGGTGGCCCGCATCGGCAAGGCCGCCGGCAGCCCGAAGCGGCTCGAGCTGATCGAACTGCTCTGCCAGGGCGAGAAGACCGTCGAGACGCTCGCGAGCGAGGCGGCGATCAGCATGAAGCTCGCCAGCGCGCACCTGCGCGAGCTGCGCGCCGCCCATCTGGTCGAGACCGAGCGGCACGGCAAGCACATCTACTACCGCATCGCCAACCGCGCCGTCGCCGCCTTCTGGGTGGCGATCCGCACGCTGGCCGAGGACCGGCTGGTGGAACTCAAGATGGCCCTGGCCCAGATCACGAATGCGCCAAAGGAACTGACCCCCAAGGATCGGGACGCCCTGGTCAAGGCGGCCCGCAAGGGCGAGGTCGTCGTCCTCGACGTGCGCCCGCTGGCGGAATACGAGGCGGCCCACCTGCCCTACGCGCAGTCGATGCCGATCGACCAGCTGAAGACGCGCATCTCGGAACTGCCCAAGGACAAGACCGTCGTCGCCTACTGCCGCGGCCCGTACTGCCTGATGGCGAAGGATGCGGTCGAGCTCCTGAAGCAGAAGGGCTTCGAGGCGGTCCACCTGCCCGAGGGCGTGGCCGAATGGGGCATCGCCCCGGTCAGATAGAAACTCGGCGCCGGCGGGGCGGCGCCGACGCTACGCATCCAGCAAATCAGCGGCGAGCCGGCGCACCGCCGCGCATTCGGTCGCCGGCGCGAACAGCGCGGCGCGCGCCGCCGCCTGCCGCCGCAGGCGTTCGAGATAAGTTGAATCGTCCCTGCAGACGGCCAGCAGCGCCGCCAGCGCGGCCGCGTTGTTCCAGGGGAAGTAGCCGGCGTAGTCCGCGCCGAGCATGCCGATGTTGCCGTCGATGTGCGAGGCCAGCACGGGCATGCCGCTGACGACCGCTTCGAGCACGACATGCGCGCCGCCCTCCATGCGGCTCGGGTGGATCAGCAGGTGCGCGCGCTGGATGCGCCGGCGCGCCTCCCCGTGCGGCCGGCCGCCGAGCCAGCGGTAGTTCGGGCATGCGGCCATCGTCTCTTCGGCTTGCCGCGCCAGCGCCGGATCGATCGCGTCGCCGATGTGGTCGAGGAAGATGTCGGGGCGGTCCCTGAGCAGCCGCGCCGCCTCGAACAGGGTGTCGGGCGACTTCTCCTCGCGCAGGTGGCCCACCGCCACGGCGCGCAGGCGCGTCGCCGGCTTGTCCAGCGTCTTGCGCGCCGAGGCCGACTGGAAGATGGTGCGCGCCTTGTGTCGGACTGCCTCCGGCAGGCGCTGCGCGCCGAGTTCCTGCAGCACGACGAGCCGGCCAGCCAGTTCCAGCGAGCGCCGCGCCGCCGGGTCGGTGTCGATGTCGCGGTAGAGGTCGGTGCCGGTCAGCACCACCGCCAGCCGCGCGCCGCCGTGGCGCGCATGCCAGGCGGCGATCGCGTCGGCCGAGCGGCGGGCGTGCAGAGCGATCATCGCCTTATCGCCAGCGGCGTGCGCGTCCGGCCATGTCTTGACCAGCCGCGTCGGGTAAAGTGGCGCCAGGAAACGCTGCCAGCGCCAGGCCGTGCGCCAGTTGCCGTTGTTGTTGTCGGCCAGCGCGGGAGTCACGATCACGATTGCAGGAGCTTTGCCCATGGCCACGGATTATTCCATCGCCTGCCTCGCCCGTGGTGGGGATGCGAGCTTTCTCGCCACTGCGATGCAGGACGCGCGCCGCCGCACGCTCGACCTGCTCGATGCCTACGTCGCCAGGCTCGGCCCGGAACTGACCATCTCCTACTCCACCCGGCTCAACCCGCCGCGCTGGGAAGTCGGCCACGTCGCCTGGTTCTACGATGTCTGGATCGCGCGCAACCCGCAGCGGCATCTCGGCCTCGCGGCCGATCCCGACTGCGCGCGGCCGGCAGGCCGCATGCCGGGCGCCGACGCGCTCTACAACTCCAGCCTGGTCAAGCACGCGACGCGCTGGAGCCTGCCGCTGCCCGACCTGGCCGGCACGCGCGCCTATCTCGACGCCACCCTCGCCGAGACGCTGGCACTGCTCGCGCAGGATGCCGCCGCCGGGCGCGACCTTTACTTCCACCAGCTCTCGCTGTTCCACGAGGACATGCACGCCGAGGCCGGCACCTACATGGCGCAGGCGCTGGACATCCCGCTGCCGCCGCACCTGCGGCCGTGGGAGCGGCCGCTGCCGGCGGCGCGCGACCTCGCCGTCCCGGCGCGGAGCTGGAGGCTCGGCACCACGGAAAAGGATTTCGCCTTCGACAACGAACTGCCCGCCCACGCGGTGAAGCTCGACGCCTTCGCCATCGACAGCGTGGCGGTGACGTGGCGGCGCTTCCTGCCCGCCATCGAAGCCGGCGCGGTCGGCATGCCGCGCTACCTGCGCCAGGAAGGCGGGCAGTGGCAGGCGCTGCGCTACGGCACATGGGAAGCGTTGCCCCTCGACGCCGCCGCCGTGCATCTGACCTGGGACGAGGCGCAGGCCTGGTGCGCCTGGGCCGGCCGCCGCCTGCCGACCGAAGCCGAGTGGGAATGCGCCGCCCTGTCAGCGCCGAGTTTCGAGTGGGGCGACGTCTGGGAATGGACCACCAGCCGCTTCGCGCCCTTCGAAGGCTTCGTCGCCCACCCCTACCGCGACTACTCGCGCTTCGGCTTCGAGGAGCACCGCTACGTGCTCAAGGGCGCGAGCCGCGCCACCGACCCGCGCATGGCGCACCCGAAATACCGCAACTACTTCACGCCCGAGCGCAACGACCTGCATCTGGGCTTCAGGAGTTGCGCCAGGCGATGATCCAGCAAGCCCTGCTGTTCCTGCTCGGCCTCGCCTGCCTGACGGCCGGCGCGGAATTTCTCGTGCGCGGGGCTTCCCGGCTGGCGCTGACCCTCGGCATCTCGCCCCTCGTGGTCGGACTGACGGTGGTCGCCTTCGGCACCAGCGCGCCGGAAATGGCGGTTTCCGTCGATGCGGCACTCGCCGGCAACGGCGACCTGGCGGTCGGCAACGTGGTCGGCAGCAACATCGCCAACGTCCTGCTGATCCTCGGCCTGTCGGCGCTGATCGTGCCGCTGGCGGTGGCCGACCAGCTGCTCCGCCAGGAAATCCCGGTCATGATCGGCGCCAGCGTGCTGCTGATCGTCATGGCCCTCGACGGCACGCTGTCGGTCGGCGAAGGCCTGCTGCTGTTCGCGCTGATGGCGGCCTACACGGCCTTCCTGGT
This sequence comes from Rhodocyclaceae bacterium UBA2250, assembly GCA_002347285.1. Taxonomy (GTDB): domain Bacteria; phylum Pseudomonadota; class Gammaproteobacteria; order Burkholderiales; family Rhodocyclaceae; genus Sulfuricystis. The sequence goes on from DDXW01000045.1 coordinate 49,000, forward strand.
CGTTCAGTCGCGCCGCGCCGGCCAGGCGGTGCGCGACGAATTCGCCGCCGAGATGCCGCCGGCCGCCAGCCGCTGGGATGCCCACTGGAGCGTGCAGGTCCTCATGGTGGTCGCGGGCCTCGGCCTGCTCGTGCTCGGCGCCGACTGGCTGGTCGACGCCGCCGTCGCCATGGCGCGCGACTTCGGCGTCAGCGACCTGGTGATCGGCCTCACCATCGTCGCGGTCGGCACCTCGATGCCGGAAACCGCCACCTCGCTGGTCGCCGCCTGGCGCGGCGAGCGCGACATCGCCGTCGGCAACGTGGTCGGCAGCAACGTCTTCAACATCCTCGCCTGCCTCGGGGCGGCCGCGGCGGTCTCGGACGGCGGCATTCCCGTTTCGGCGGCGGTGCGCAACTTCGACCTGTGGGTGATGCTCGCGGTGGCGCTCGGCTGCCTGACGATCGCCGTGCCCGGCCGGACGATCCAGCGCTGGGAGGGCGGTGTGTTCATCGCCTTCTACGCCGCCTACGTGGCCTATCTGGTGCTCGCCGCGCAGCGGCACGAGCACCTGCCGGCCTACTCGGCCGCGATGCTCGGCTACGTGCTGCCGCTCACCGTAGTCGTCCTCGTCGTGAATTTCGTGCGCGGCAACGGTGCGCCGCCGCGCTGAACCGAAGCGGATTCAGGCCGCGGCGAGGAACACCGCGAACCAGTTCCGTTCGTCGGTCCAGCAATGCAGGTCGCGGAAGCCGGCCGATTCGAGCAGCGCGGCGAAGTCCTCGCGCCGCCACTTGTAGGAGTTCTCGGTGTGGATGCGCTCGCCGGCGGCGAAGCGGCGCTCTCCGCCCGGCCAGCGCACGGTGGCGTCGCGCAGCGCTTCGAGGTGCATCTCGATGCGCGATTCCGTCTGGTTGAAGAAGGCGACGTGCTTCCAGTCCGTCAGTGAAAACTCGGCGCCGGCGAGGCGGCGCAGGTTGAGCAGCAGGTTGCGGTTGAACGCGGCCGTCACCTGCAGCGGGTCGTCATAGGCGGCTTCGAGGATCGCGCCGGGTTTCACCAAATCAACGCCGATCAACAGGCCGCCGCCCTGCGCCGCCGCCTGCACCTGCCGCAGGAAGACGAGCGCCTCGTCCGGCGCGAAGTTGCCGATGCTCGACCCGGGGTAGAACATCAGGCGCGGCCCCGGCCCCGCCTCCGTCGGCAGCGCCAGGTGCGCCGAGAAGTCCATGCCGACGCCCAGCAGCTCCATGTGCGGGTGCTGGCGGCGCAGGATGCCGAGCGAGTCGCGCAGGTAATCGACCGAGATGTCGACCGCGACGTAGCGCCGCACGTCGAAGGGCGCGAACAGCCGCGCCGCCTTCTCGCAGTTGCCGGCGCCGAGGTCGACCAGCGCCTCGAAGAGCGGCAGGCAGCGCGCCATCTCCCCGGCGCGGGCGACGAAGATCGCGGCCTCGGTGCGCGTCGGGTAGTACTCGGGCAGCTCGGTGATGGCGGCGAACAGCCGCGCGCCGAGCGCGTCGTAGAGGTACTTCGGCGCGACCGTCGCGACCGGCGCGCTCAGGCCGGCAAGCAGCTCGGCACGGATGGCAGCGGGATCGGCGCGGTCGATCTGGAGGAGTCGGGGTGCGTGCATGGTGCGGGCCAGTCTAGCAAGGCGCTCGCCTCGCGGCAGTTGTGGAACAGGTCGGCCAGATCGCGGCCGCCGAGGTGCACGATGCCATAGCGGTAGCTGCCCAGCCACTTGAAGTCGCGCGTCATCGAGCCGCGCGGCTTGGGAAAACGGAACAGCAGCGCGTCGGGAAAGGCGGCATGGAAGGCGGCCTGGCGCGCGCGGCTGGGCATCGCCGGTACCTCGTCGGGCGCGAAGGCGCGATAGACGAGGCTGGTCGCCATGCCGGCGCTCGGCTGCGCCTGCGGCAGCAGCGCCGGGTCGCGGCCCCAGGCCAGTTCCAGCGCCACGCGATGCAGGTCGATGCCATCCACGCGCAGGTAGAGGTCGGAGAACTGCGCCGCCATGCGCGGGTTGAACTCGATCACGCTGAGCTTGTCCGTCGCCGCGTCGTGGAAGAACTCCATGTTGAACAGGCCGTGCGTGAAGCCCACCGCGGCGAGGAAGCGGCGCGCCGCCTCGATCGCCTGCGCCGCGCCTGACGCCGGAATCCCGCTCGGGTAGTCGAAGCGCATGAAGGCCTGCGTGCCCGGGTACATCACCGAGGCGACGATGCCGAGCGGCCGCAGTTCGCCGTCGAACACGTAGCCGTCGAGGTTGTATTGCAGCGCCTGCACCGGCGCCTCGATCAGCAGGCGGTGCGCCGTGCCGGCCTGCGGCAGGCGCTGCCGCGCCACGCGCTCGAAGGGCTCGACCAGATGGCGGATCACCCACAGCTCCCAGGCGCCGAAGCGCGTCATCTCGTGCAGGTCGGCGCGGTCATGCACCACGCGCGCCAGCACCGAGAAGGCCGCCTTCACCGGCTTGATGAACAGCGGGTATTCCAGCCCGTCGGGCGCCGGGTCGCCGTAGCGCGCCGGCAGCGGCGCGAACGGGGTGTTCGCCTCCGGGCAGACGGCCTCCAGCACCTGCCGCGCGTGCAGCTTGTGCTGGCAGGCGAGCACCGCCGCGACCGGCGTGCCGGGCCAGCCCATGCGCTCGGCCAGCAGCGCCGCGCCGAGCGCGCCGAACTGCTCGTGGTTGGAGGCGACGGCCTGCCAGCCGCGCCCTCGACCTCGTTGCGCCTGCTTCGCCAGCCGGGCGACGAAACGCTCCAGGTCGAAGCCCGCCAGCCGCGCGTTGCTCGGAAAGCTGAACAGGTCGAAGCCGGCCGAGTCGTGCGGGAACTCGCGCGACCAGCGCGCGAAGCCGACGCGATCCCAGTCGTGGTTGAAGAGGACGAGCGTGCGCGGAGCGGTCATGGGGGCGGCGGTCGAAACCGCGGATTGAACACGATTTTCCCGCCCTGCACCACAACTGCCGCTCGATTGCAAGCCGCATGATTTATGCGTATAAATTGAGAAAGGCGGTCGGGCATTAATCGGCCTGTCATTGACTTGGGTCATATTGCAGTGCAGCAGGCAGAGAGTAGAAAGCGTGACCTGAAAGAACTGGCCAGGGCAGACTTGCATGGACGGCATCTTCGACAGCGACGCGGCGGGCGAACGGGGGCAGGCGGACGAGCTTTGGTTCCGCACCTTGTTCGAGGCCTCGCCGGACCCGGCCTGGATCATCGAGGGCCATCGCTTCGTCGACTGCAACGCGGCGGCGGTCAGGACGCTCGGCTATCCGAACAAGGATTCTCTGCTCGACACCCATCCCTCCGAACTGTCGCCGAGCCACCAGCCCGATGGCGAGGAGTCCTTCAGCAAGGCCGAGCGGATGCTGGAAATCGCCGGGCAGAAAGGGCTGCACCGCTTCGAGTGGGTGCACAAGCGCGCCGACGGCAGCCATTTCACCGCGGAGGTCACGCTCTCGGAAGTGATGTTGCGCGGCCGCCGCATCACCTACTGCGTCTGGCGCGACATCACGCCGCGCAAGGACGCCGAGGCCGGCCTGCGGCTGGCGAGCAGCATCATCGAGAGCACCAGCGAAGGCGTGCTGGTCACCGACGAGAACGGCGTGATCATCCGGGTCAATCCGGCCTTCTCCAAGATCACCGGCTATGCGGGCGAGGAAGCGGTCGGCCGCAGGCCGAGCCTGCTCAAGTCGGAGCATCACGACCAGGCCTTCTACCGGACCATGTGGGATGCGCTGCAGCGCGACGGCCGCTGGGAAGGCGAGATCTGGAACCGGCGCAAGAACGGCGAGATCTATCCCGAGTGGCTGACGATCAACCGGATTCCCGCCTACGACGGCACCGGCATCCGCTACGCCGCCGTGTTCCACGACATCACCGAGCAGCACCAGGCCAACGAGCGCATCCAGTATCTGGCCTTCCACGACGCGCTGACCGGGCTGCCGAACCGCGCGCTGTTCCTCGACCGCCTGTCGCATGCGGTCGAGCGCGCGCGGCGCGAAGAGCAGCGGCTCGGCCTGCTGTTCATCGATCTCGACGGCTTCAAGGAAATCAACGACCGGCTCGGCCACGACTTCGGCGACCTGCTGCTGCAGGAGATCGCCCAGCGCATCCGCGGCCGGGTACGGCGCGGCGTCGACACGGTCGCGCGCCTCGGCGGCGACGAGTTCGTGCTGCTGATGGAGGATGTGGCCGAGAGCGGGCACTGCACGCTGATGGCGGCGGAAATCGTCGCCGATCTCGCCGCGCCGTTCGACCTGCGCGACCAGCGGGTGCAGGTCGGCGCATCGCTGGGCGTGGCCATGTTCCCAGAGGATGGCGACGACGCGGCCGAGCTCATGAAGTTCGCCGACATCGCGATGTACGAGGCGAAGACGGCCGGCAAGGGGTGTTACCGCCGCTTCCGGCGGTAGCGGCTGACGGCGGCGGCCGGCCTTATTCCCGCTCGGTATAAGTCGGCAATGTGATGCGGAAGGCCATCGCCGCGAGGCGCGCCGCCAGCACCACCACCATGCCCGCCCAGGCGGCGATCAGCGGCGAAACGTCGAGCGCCTGCAGGCCGACCAGCGCCAGCGCCCCCGCCCATGCGGCCGAAGCGTACAGTTCGCCGCGCACGAAGACCAGCGGCACCTCGTTGCACAGCACGTCGCGCAGCACGCCGCCGACCACGCCGGTGATTACGCCGAGCAGCGTGGCCACCAGCCACGGCGCCTGCCATTCGAGCGCCACCTGCGTGCCGACGATGGTGAACAGCGCCAGGCCGACCGCGTCGGGGATCAGGAACAGCCGCGGCGGCGGGCGCAGGCCGCGCACCGCGAAGAAGGTCAGCACCGTCGTCGCCAGCGCGACGATCAGGTAGGTCTGGTCGGCGATCCAGAACACCTGCCGGTCGAGCAGCACGTCGCGCACCGTGCCGCCGCCGAGCGCGGTGGCGCAGCCGACCATCACCACGCCGATCAGGTCCATCTTCTGCCGTCCGGCGTCGAGCACGCCGGTCAGCGCGTTGACGGCGACGGCGGCGAGGCCGATCCAGTAGAGCAGTTCAGTCATGCCGTTCCGCAGTCGTGCGTTCGAGGTTGAGCGCCAGCAGCCGCCGCAAAATCTCCTCGTCCGGCATCTCCGGCGTGTAGTCGTCCCAGCCGTAGGCGGCGGCGACGGCGGCGTCGAGCGCCTGGTGCGCGTTGGCCAGCCACGCCGGCCGGGCGTTGTAGAGATTGCTCAGCGTGCGCTTCTTGAGTTCGGCCTCGCGCAGCTCGTTCAGCCGCCGCGCGGCGGCGGCGATGTTCGCGGCCGGAATCGACTCGGCCATGCACGGCGGCGCCCCCCTGCCCGCGCGCTGTGCCGTGTCGCGCGGCGTCATGCCGGCCGGGAACGGGAAGGTCTCGAAGGTCGTGGTCGGCGTGTAGCGCGGCCGATCTTCGAGCGACGTGCCGAGCCGCAGCGACCAGATCTCGTGGAAGCGAGAATGCAGGATGCCGAAGGTGACATCGTCGGCGCGGGCGATGAATTGTTCGGGCGTCATGATGGCCGCATTCTGCCGCAAACTCGGCACTGGCGGGGCGGCGGGATCTCATTGCGCCCGCCATCGGGTAAATTAGCCCCATGTCACGCCGCCCCGCTCCCTCCGTCCTCATCATCCGTCCGCGTCTGCAGCTCGGCGCACAGGCGTCGATCGGGCCGGGCAAGATCGAGCTGCTGCGCAAGATCGGCGCGACGCAGTCGATCAGCGCCGCGGCGCGCGAGATGGAGATGACCTACAAGCGCGCCTGGATGCTGGTCGACACGCTCAACAAGGGCATCGGCAAGCCGGTGGTGGTCTCCAACCGCGGCGGCAAGGGCGGCGGCGGCGCGCAGCTCACCCCGCTCGGCGAGGCGCTGATCCGCTGCTATGACGCGCTTGAGGCGCGCATCCGCACCGTCACCGGCGACGAGTTGACCGAGCTGAAGAAGCTGCTCGGCTGATTCCTGCCTGCATTTTGATCCAGGTCATCCTAACCGTTATGACTTTAATGCTATAACGAGGCAAATTTCAGATACCGGGAGATCGCAATGAAACTTCGCAGCTTGTGGCTTGCCGCCGCCATGCTTCTTTCCGCCATGGCCCATGCCGACGAGATCCAGGTGGCCGTCGCCGCCAACTTCACCGCGCCGATGAAGCGGATCGCCGCCGACTTCGAGAAGGACACCGGCCACCGCGTGCAGCTTTCCTTCGGCGGCACCGGCAAGTTCTACGCGCAGATCCGGAACGGCGCGCCCTTCGACCTCCTGCTGGCCGCCGACGACACCACGCCGGCGAAGCTGGAAGCCGAGGGTGCGGCGGTGGCGGGCAGCCGCTTCACCTATGCGATCGGCACGCTGGTGCTCTGGTCTCCTAAACCGGGCGTCGTCGATGACCAGGGCGAGGTGCTGAAGAAAGGCGCGTTCCGGCACCTTGCGCTCGCCAACCCGAAGCTCGCGCCCTACGGCATCGCCGCGATCGAGACGCTCACCGCACTCAAGCTGCTCGATGCGCTGCAGCCGAAGTTCGTCCAGGGCGAGAACATCGGCCAGACGCACCAGTTCGTCGCCAGCGGCAACGCCGAACTCGGCTTCGTCGCGCTGTCGCAGGTGATGCAGGACGGCAGGATCGCCGCGGGTTCGGCCTGGGTCGTGCCGGCCGAGCTGCACCAGCCGATCCGGCAGGACGCGGTGCTCCTGGCCACGGCCAGGGACAAGCCGGCCGCCGCGGCCTTGATGACCTACCTCAAGGGCGACCAGGCGCGCGCCGTGATCAAATCCTACGGCTACGCCTTCTGACCTGCCGATGACTCCCGCCGACCTCGCCGCGATCTGGCTCACCGTCAAACTTGCGACGCTCACCACGCTGCTGCTGCTGGTGATCGGCACGCCGATCGCCTGGTGGCTTTCCCGCACCCGCTCGTGGTGGAAGGGGCCGGTCGGCGCGGTGGTGGCGCTGCCGATCGTGCTGCCGCCGACGGTGATCGGCTTCTACCTGCTGCTGCTGATGGGGCCGCACGGCCCGGTCGGGCAGTTTACCCAGTGGGCCGGCCTCGGCCTGCTGCCGTTCAGCTTCGCCGGCCTCGTGGTCGCCTCGGTGTTCTATTCCCTGCCCTTCGTCGTGCAGCCGATCCAGAACGCCTTCGAGGCGATCGGCCCGCGTCCGCTCGAAGCGGCGGCGACGCTGCGCGCTTCGCCGCTCGACGCCTTCTTCAGCGTGGCGGTGCCGCTGGCGCGCCCCGGCTTCCTCACCGCGACGGTGCTCGGCTTCGCACACACCGTCGGCGAATTCGGCGTGGTGCTGATGATCGGCGGCAACATCCCGGACAAGACGCGCGTGGTCTCGGTGCAGATCTACGACCACGTCGAGGCGCTCGACTACGCTGCCGCCCACGGGCTGGCCGGCAGCATGGTGGCGTTCTCGTTCGTCGTGCTGCTGGCGCTCTACTGGCTCAATCCGACGGGGCGCAAGCGGTGAGCATCGAGGCGCGCTTCCGGCTGGACTACCCGGGCTTTTGCCTCGACGTCGACCTGGCGCTGCCGGGCGCTGGCGTCACCGCGATCTTCGGGCCGTCGGGCTCGGGCAAGACCACGCTGCTGCGCGCGGTGGCCGGGCTGGAGCGCGTGTCCGGCGGCCGCCTGTTCGTCGACGGGGAATGCTGGCAGGACGGCGAGCATTTCCGGCCGACGCATCGCCGTCCGCTCGGCTACGTGTTCCAGGAAGCCAGTCTGTTCCCGCACCTGAGCGTGCGGGGCAACCTCGACTTCGGCATGAAGCGCAGCGGCGGCCGCTCCGTGAGCGCCGAGTTTTCAGGCATCGTCGAATTGCTGGGCATCGGCCACCTGCTCGAGCGCCGGCCGGCCACCCTGTCCGGCGGCGAACGCCAGCGCGTCGCCATCGCGCGCGCGCTNNCTGCCCTACCTGGAGCGCCTGCACGACGAGCTGGAGATTCCCGTGCTTTACGTGAGCCACGCCCCCGACGAGGTGGCGCGGCTCGCCGATCACCTCGTCGCGCTGGAGGACGGCCGCGCCGTCGCCGCCGGGCCGCTGGCCGCGACGCTGGCGCGCGTCGACCTGCCGACACTGTCATTGCGGCTCGGCGACGACGCGGGCGTCGTGCTCGCCGGCACGCTCGCCGAGCGCGACACCGACTGGCATCTGGCGCGTGCCGCTTGCGGCGGCACTTCCTTCTGGGCGCGCGACGCCGGCCACGCCGTCGGCCAGCGCGTGCGCGTGCGCATCCTGGCGCGCGACGTCAGCCTCGCGCTGTCGCAGGTCGCCGATTCGAGCATCCTCAACATCCTGCCGGCGACGGTCGAAGAGATCGCGCCGGAGCCGCATCCCGGCCAGGCGCTGGTGAAGCTGCAGGCTGGCGACGTCGCGCTGCTGGCGCGCGTCACGCAGCGCTCCGTGCAGGCGCTGCGGCTGGCGCCCGGCGCGCCGGTGTTCGCGCAGATCAAGGCCGTCGCGCTGGTCGCGTAAGACTCGGCGCCGGCGAGGCGGCGCCCCTGCGACGCGATGTCGCATGGATATACATTTCCGATTGATCCAAATCAACCAAGAGAATTAGTCGGGTATGCAAGACTTCATTGCTTTTTTTTATAACAACCTGAGGGGAAACCAGAACCATGCGATCGTTAAAGATGGGATTGTTGCCGTTGGCCATGATGGCCGCGCTGCAGCTCGCGCACGCCGAAACCGCGCCGGCGGCCGCGCACGGCGACAAGGTGATGCAGGACTACCAGGCGGCTGGGGGGTCGCCGTTGGCCGGCATGCCGCTGCACCACGACATCAATCCGAAGGCGCCGAAGATGACCGAGGCCGAGTTCGAGAAAGGCAAGAAGATCTTCTTCGAGCGCTGCGCCGGCTGCCACGGCGTGCTGCGCAAGGGCGCGACCGGCAAGCCGCTGACGCCCGACATCACCCTGGAAAGGGGCCTCGAGTACCTGAAGGTCTTCATCAAGTACGGTTCGCCGGCCGGCATGCCCAACTGGGGCACCTCCGGGGTGCTCAGCGACGACGAGGTCGACCTGATGGCGCGCTACATCCAGCAGACGCCGCCGGCGCCGCCCGAGTACGGCATGAAGGAGATGAAGGCCTCGTGGAAGGTCGTGGTGCCGCCGGCGCAGCGGCCGAAGCAGAAGATGAACGACCTCAACCTCGAGAACCTGTTCTCGGTGACGCTGCGCGACGCCGGCCAGATCGCCCTGATCGACGGCGACAGCAAGCAGATCGTCAGCATTCTCGACACCGGCTACGCGGTGCATATCTCGCGCATGTCGGCTTCCGGCCGCTACCTGTTCGTGATCGGCCGCGACGCCAAGATCAACCTGATCGATCTGTGGATGGCGAAGCCCGACACCGTGGCCGAGATCAAGGTCGGCATGGAGGCGCGCTCGGTGGAAAGCTCGAAGGCGAAGGGCTGGGAGGACAAGTACGCGATCGCCGGCACCTACTGGCCGCCGCAGTTCGTCATCATGGACGGCGACACGCTCGAGCCGCAGAAGATCGTCTCGACGCGCGGCATGACGGTCGACGCCCAGGCCTACCATCCCGAGCCGCGCGTCGCCGCCATCGTCGCCTCGCACTTCAATCCGGAGTTCTTCGTCAACGTGAAGGAAACCGGCCAGGTGTTCGCGGTGAACTACCGGGACCTCGGCAACCTCAAGGTGAAGATGATCAACGCCGCGCCCTTCCTGCACGACGGCGGCTTCGAGTCGTCGCATCGCTACTTCATGGACGCGGCCAACGCCTCGAACAAGATCGCGGTGATCGACACCAAGGAAGGCAAGCTGGCCAAGCTGGTCGATGTCGGCCAGATTCCGCATCCGGGCCGCGGCGCCAACTTCGTCGATCCGAAGTTCGGTCCGGTGTGGGCCACCGGCCACCTCGGCGACGATACCATCAGCCTGATCGGCACCGATCCGAAGAAGCATCCGGCCAATGCCTGGAAGGTGGTGCGCACGCTCAAGGGCCTGGGCGGCGGCTCGCTGTTCCTCAAGACCCACCCGAAGTCGAAGAACCTGTGGGTGGACACCACGCTCAACCCCGATCCGGCCGTCAGCCAGGCGGTCGCCGTATTCGACGTCAACAATCTCGACAAGGGCTACGAGCTGATCCCGATCGGCGAGTGGTCGGGCATCAAGGCGGGTCCGCGCCGCGTCGTCCAGCCGGAATTCAACAAGGCCGGCGACGAGGTGTGGTTCTCGGTCTGGAACGGCAAGGAGGAGGAATCGGCGATCGTCGTGGTCGATGACAAGACGCGCAAGCTGAAGGCCGTCATCCGCGACAAGCGGCTGATCACGCCGACCGGCAAATTCAACGTCCACAACACGCAGCACGACGTGTATTGACGGTGTCGCGTCCGCGCCGGGGACCTCAGGCCTCCGGCGGCGGTTCCGGTTCCGGCAGGCGGCTGGCGAGCACCTTGTCCACGCGCTTGCCGTCGAGATCGACCACCTCCAGCCGCCAGTTCTCCCACTCCGCGATGTCGCCGGTCTGCGGCAGGCGGCCGAGCAGCCACATCACCAGGCCGCTCAGCGTGTGATAGCGCCCCTTGTCTTCTTCCGGCACGGTCTTGAGGCCGAGCCGGTCCTTGAGCTCGGGCACCGGGATCAGGCCGTCGAGCAGCCAGGAGCCGTCCTCGCGCGGCACGGCCCAGGCTTCTTCCTGGGTGCGCGGCTTGAACTCGCCGGTGACGGCCTCGAGCACGTCCTGCAGGGTGACGAGGCCCTGCACCTCGCCGTACTCGTCGACGACGATCACCATCTGCGTGCCCGAGGCGCGGAAATGATCGAGCAGGTCCATGCCCGTCAAGGTCTCGGGAACGAACACCGGCGGCTGCACCAGGCGCCTGAGGTCGGTCGGGCCGCCCTTCAGTGACTGGTTGAAGAGCTGCTTGGTGCTGACGATGCCGACCACGTCCTGCAGCCCGCCGCGGCAGACCGGGAAGCGCGTATGGTCCGATTCGGCCACCAGTTGCAGGTTGTCCTCGATCGCCTGCTCGACGTCGAGGTAGACGATGTCGGCGCGCGGGATCATCAGCGAGCCGACCTGGCGGTCGTCGAGCCGGAAGACGTTGCGCACCATCTCGCGCTCGCTCTGCTCGATCACGCCCGCCTCGGAGCCTTCCTGCAGCATGGCGTGGATTTCCTCCTCGGTCACGCTCGGCCCTTCCTGCGCGCGCATGCCCAGCAGCCGCAGGACGGCGTCGGTGGAGATGCTCAGCAGGCGCACGAACGGCCGCGTGACCAGCGCGAGCGCCTGCATCGGCCGCGCCACCAGCCGCGCGATGCCTTCCGGGTTCGACTGCCCGAAGCGCTTGGGCACCAGTTCGCCGATGACGATGGAGAAATAGGTGATCGTCAGCACGACGACGACCGTCGCCAGGATGCGGCTGGTTTCGGCTTCGAGGCCGATCCTCTGCATTTGGGCGCCCAGCGGGGCGGCGAACACCGCCTCGCCGACGATGCCACTCAGGATGCCGACCGAGGTGATGCCGATCTGGATGGTGGACAGGAAGCGGGTCGGATCGTCGTGCAGGCTGACGGCCGCGGCGGCCAGGCGGTCGCCCTCCTCCGCCAGCTTGGCGAGCCGGGCGCGGCGCGCGGCGACCAGGGCGATTTCCGACATGGCGAAAATGCCGTTGAGCAGGATGAGCGAGATCAGGAAGAGGATTTCCATGGACGCGGAAAGGGAATGGCGATGCCGATAATCATACCGCCGTCCCTATAATCACTCCGTGCAACCGACTTCCCTCCTGCTCGACAGTCTCGGCCGCCCGGTGCGCGACCTGCGCGTCTCGATCACCGACCGCTGCAACTTCCGCTGCGTGTATTGCATGCCGAAGACGGTGTTCGGCCGCGACTATCCCTTCCTGCCGCGCGCCGACCTGCTGTCCTTCGAGGAGATCGCCCGTATCGCCCGCCTGTTCGCCGCGCGCGGCGTGCAGAAAATTCGCCTGACCGGCGGCGAGCCGCTGCTGCGCCACGGCATGGAAAAGCTGATCGAACTGCTGGCCGCGATTCCCGGCCTCGAAATCACGCTGACGACCAACGGCTCGCTGCTGCAGCAGAAGGCCGCCGCGCTCGCCGCCGCCGGCCTCGCGCGCGTGACGGTGAGCCTCGATGCGCTCGACGATGCCGTGTTCAAGCGCATGAACGATGCCGACTACCCGGTGGCGAAGGTGCTGGCGGGCATCGGGGCGGCCGCCGCGGCAGGCATGCGGCCGGTGAAGGTCAATTGCGTGGTCAAGCGCGGCGCGAACGACGACCAGATCGTCCCGCTCGCCCGCCACTTCCGCAACAGCGGCCATATCCTGCGCTTCATCGAGTACATGGACGTCGGCAGCAGCAACGGCTGGCGGCTCGACGAGGTGGTGCCGTCGGCCGAGGTGCTGCGCCGCATCGGCGAGGAATTCCCGCTCGAGCCGATCGATCCGAACTACCCCGGCGAGGTGGCCGAGCGCTGGCGCTACCGGGACGGCGCCGGCGAGGTCGGCGTGATCTCCTCGGTGACGCGGGCGTTCTGCGACAGTTGCACGCGGATTCGCCTCTCCACCGAAGGCAAGCTCTACACCTGCCTGTTCGCCAGCGAAGGCCACGACCTGCGCGCGCTGCTGCGTTCCGGCGCCGACGACGCGGCGCTCGACGCAGCGATCGCCGCGATCTGGCAGCGGCGCAGCGACCGCTACTCGCAGCTGCGCATGGCGGCGACCGCCGGCCTCAAGAAGATCGAGATGTCCTACATCGGTGGCTAGGTCAGTGAACGTCACCGGACTGATCCTCGCCGGCGGCGCCGGTCGGCGCATGGGCGGCGCCGACAAGGGGCTGCTGCCGTATCGCGGCCGGCCGCTGGTCGCGCATGCGATCGAGCGGCTCGCGCCGCAGGTCGACCGGCTACTGATCAGCGCCAACCGCAATCTCGGAGCCTATGCGGCGTTCGGCCATCCGCTGGTCGGCGATGCGCTGCCGGAATATCCCGGGCCGCTGGCCGGCCTCGCCGCCGGCCTGGCGGCCTGCACTACCGACTGGCTCGCCTGCGTGCCCTGCGACTGCCCGGCCCTGCCGCTCGACCTTGTTGCGCGCCTGCTGGCCGCCGCCGAAGCGCAGCGGGCGCCGCTGGCGGTGGCGATGACGGCGGAAGGGATGCAGCCCACCTTCCAGCTCTGCCGCCGCGAACTGCTGCCGGCGCTGGAAATCTACCTCGCCGCCGGCGAGCGCCGCGTCGGCCAGTGGTGCCGCCGACAGAATGCCGCCGAGGCCTTCTTCGCCGATGCTGCCGCCTTCGCCAACTTCAATCGCCCCGAGGAACTCGCCATGCCAAGCAACGCCACCAGCCTCTTTCTCGGCGGCATCCGCCCCCTGCCCCCCGACAACGAGCCGACCGGCATCTTCAAGCGGGCGGTCGAGGCGCCGGTCTGGCTGGGACGCGAAGGCCTGGCCGGCGATGCCCAGGCGGACCGGCGCCATCACGGCGGGCCGGAGAAGGCGCTGCACCAGTATGCCGTCGGCAGCTATCCGCAACTGGCCGCGGCTTTTCCCGCGGCCGCCGCGCTGCTGGTGCCCGGCAGCATGGGCGAGAACCTGTCGGTGCCCGGCTGGGACGAGCATACCGTCTGCGTCGGCGACGTGTTCCGACTCGGCGATGCGCGCATCCAGGTGTCGCAGCCGCGCGCGCCGTGCTGGAAGATCGACCGCCGCTTCGGCATGAGGGGCATGACGCGCCATGTCGACGACCATGCCCTCAACGGCTGGTATTTCCGCGTCATCGAGGAAGGCGAAGTGGCGCCAGGTTGCGAATTCCGCCTGCTCGAGCGGCCGTCGCCCGATGCCACCATCGACCGCCTGTGGCGGCTGTGGCGCGCGCAGCGGCCCGATCCGGACGAGTTGCGGCGCTTTGCGCAGACGCCGCACATGACGGAAAGCTGGTACGGCAAGTTCCGCCAGCGCCTCGCCGCGCTCGACGCCTGAGCAACTCCTGCAGGAAGGCGGAGAGATGCGGCCCCAGCCGTGTTTCGACGAAACGGTGAAACAGCAGCGCTGCCGCATTGCTCGCCAGCCAGGCGACCAGCACGCCGAAGGCGCTCCACAGCGGCGCGTGCGGCGCGAAGCGCTGAAAGACGGCGCTGACCAGCAGGCAGACCGGGAAATGCACGAGGAACAGCGCATAGGAGGTCCGGCCCAGCAGGGCCGGTACCTTGCCACCTGAAATCGACGGCCGCAGCTGGGCGATGCCGAGCAGCAGCGCGACGAGCAACGCGACGGCGATGCGGGCGCGGAACTCGAAGCCGAGCGCCAGCGCCCCGGCGACACCCAGCAGCAGCAGGAAGCGCCAGGGATGCGCGCTGCGGACGGCCCAGCCGCTGCCGAGGCCGAGCGCGTAGCTGCCGAAGAAGTAGAGCGCGGTGACGTCCCATCCCGCATCGCGGTTGAAGACGAGCAGCGAGGCGGCAGCCAGCGCGGCGACCGCCGCGAGATTGACGAACTCGGCGCTGGCGAGGCGGCGGCCGAGCCGCCCGGCTGCCCACAGCAGCGCGACCAGCAGCGCATAGAGCTGGAAATCGATGGCGACATACCAGACGCCGGCGGAGAGCGCCTCGTAACCGAGCAGGTCGTGCAGCAGGAACAGGTGGGCGACGAACTGGCCGAGCGTCGGCGCGGCGCCGATCGAGTCGTGCGTCATCCAGCGGCGCGCCAGCGCGGCGCAGATCGTCACCAGCAGCAGGGCGACGGCGTAGGGGGCGGCCAGTCGCAGGTAGCGCCGGCCGATCAGGCGCAGCGGCGATATGCCGTCCGGCAGGCCGCGCAGCGGCAGCCCCTGCGCGGCGAGAAAGCCGGCGACCGCGAGGAAGGCGGCGACGGCGTAGCGGCCGTAGTCGGCCAGCCAGTCGAAGCCGCGCTCCAGCAGCGGCGAGAGGTCGGCGGCGACGTCGCTGAGCGGGCCGTACCAGGCGAGGTGATGCAGCACGATGAGCTGCGCGGCGATGGCCTTGACGGCATCGACGAGCGCCAGGCGGCGCCGGCATTGCGTTCCGCTGCCCATGCTATCTGCGCCGTACCGCGGCGACGCCCGACACCTCGCCGATCAGGCCGAGCACGCGCTGCAGTTGCGCGGCACTTTGCAGTTCGACGGTGAAGCCCATGCGTGCGATGCCGGCCTTGGATTGCGTCTTCACCGCCGTGACATTGACCTTTTCCTTCATCAGCACGTCGGAAATGTCGCGCAGCAGGCCCTGCCGGTCATTCGCTTCGACGCGCAGGTCGCAGGAATAGACGCTCTGCTGCTTCTCGCCCCATGTCGCCTCGATCACGCGCTCGGGATTGCGCGCGGCCATGTTGCGGAAGTTCGCGCATTCGACGCGATGCACCGAGACGCCGCGCCCGCGCGTGACGAAGCCGGCGATCGCATCGGGCGGCACCGGCTTGCAGCAGCGGCCGAGCTGGGTGAGCATCTTGTCCATGCCGACCACGAGAATCTGTCCGCTGCCCTCGCCCGCCTTGGCGCGGCGCGTCTGGATCTCGGGTTCGGGCGCCGCCGCTTCGCCATGCAGCGCGACCTGGATCGCGCGCGGACCGACCTCGCTGCGCGCCGCGGCGAGGTAGAGCGCGTCGGCATTCTTGAAGCCGAGCTTGTGGGCGAGCTCCTCGAGATTCGCCTGCGTCGCGCCGTCGCGCTGCAGCTCCTTGACGACGAAGGCGCGGCCGTCGGCGAGCATCTGCGCTTCCTGCTGGGCGGCGAACCAGGCCTTGACCTTCTGCCGCGCGCGCGGTGAGACGAGATAACCGGGCGAGAGCCAGTCGCGCGAGGGCCCGCCGCTCTTGGCCGCGGTGATTTCGACCTGCTGGCCGCTTTTCAGGGACGTGTTGAGCGGCACCAGCTGGCCATCGACTTTCGCGCCGCGGCAGCGGTGGCCGAGGTCGGTATGCAGGCGGTAGGCGAAGTCGAGCGGCGTCGCCCCCTTGGGCAGATCGATGACGCGGCCCTGCGGCGTCATCGCGTAGATGGTGTCGTCGAGCGCGGCGCGCTTGAACTGCTCGACCCACACGGCCGAATCGGTGATCTCGTCGCGCCACGACAGGAGCTGGCGCAGCCAGGCGATCTTGTCGTCGTAGGCGGAATCGGCTTTCGCCGAAGTGCCGGATTCCTTGTAGCGCCAGTGCGCCGCCACGCCGAGCTCCGCGTGCGCATGCATCTCGGGCGTGCGGATCTGCACCTCGAGCGCGCGGCCGTCCTCGGCCATCACCGCGGTGTGCAGCGAGCGATAGTAGTTGCCCTTCGGATGCGAGATGTAGTCGTCGAACTCGCCGTGGATCGGCTGCCACAGCGCATGCACGATGCCGAGCGCGGTGTAGCAGTCCTTCACCTCGTCGACGATGATGCGCAAGGCGCGCACGTCGTAGACCTCCTCGAATTCGAGGTGCTTCTGCCGCATCTTGTTCCAGATGCTGTAGATGTGCTTGGGCCGGCCATAGACCTCGGCCTGCGTGATGCCCGACTTGGCCAGCTCGTCTTTCAGGCGGACCACCGCGTTTTCGATGAATGCCTCGCGTTCGAGGCGCTTCTCGTCGAGCTGCTTGGCGATGCGCTTGTAGGTGGCCGGCTCGAGGAAGCGGAACGAGAGGTCCTCGATCTCCCACTTGATCTGCCAGACGCCGAGGCGGTTGGCCAGCGGCGCGTAGATCTCCAGGCTTTCGCGCGCCGCCTCGACGCGCTCCGGCGCGTCGCGGTCGGCGTACCAGCGCAGCGTCTGGGTGCGCGAGGCGAGCCGCACCATCACGACGCGGATGTCGGCGGCGAGCGCCAGCAGCATCTTGCGCAGGATCTCGGCCTGCGTCTGGACGCCCTGCGCGCTCTGCGCGGTCGCCAGGGTCAGCGGCCGCAGGTTCTTGAGGCGGTAGAGGCCGTCGACAAGCTCGGCGACCGGTTCGCCCCACTGCGCCGCGAGCTTCTCGTGCGCGTGGGCGACGAACTCCGGCACGGCGAACAGCAGCGCCGCCAGCCGGCTGTCGAGGTCGAGATTGAGCGAGGCGAGGATCAGCGCGGCGCCGAGGCCGTGGCCGAACGCCGCCTCGCCGGAACCGACTTTCCGGTCGCCGTAGATTTCGCTGGCCTGGCTGACGGCGAGCAGCAGGCGCTGCGCGCCCTCTTCCGGCAGCCCGGCGATCAGGCGATCGAGCGTCGCCGCATCGATGCCGGAGGCCGGCAGGGCATGGACGACCGAGACCACGGGATCAGCCGACCCACTTGCGCGCGTTGCGGAACATCGTCAACCAGGGACTGTCTTCGCCGAGGCTGCCGGGATGCCAGCTCATCTGCACGGTGCGGAACACGCGCTCGGGGTGCGGCATCATGATCGTCGCCCGGCCGTCCGCCGAGGTGACGCCGGCGATGCCGTCCGGCGAGCCGTTCGGGTTGAACGGGTAGGTCTTGGCGACCGCACCGCGGTTGTCGATGTAGCGCAGGGCGACGGCGGCATCGCTCGTGCCGGCGAACACCGCCCTGCCTTCGCCGTGGCTGACGACGACCGGCAGCTGCGAGCCGGCCATGCCGGCGAGGAAGATCGACGGCGACGCGGGAATCTCGGTCATCACGAAGCGCGCCTCGAAACGCTCGCTGCGGTTCTGGTGGAAGGTCGGCCAGTGCTGCGCGCCGGGGATGATCGGCGCGAGATGCGCCATCATCTGGCAGCCGTTGCAGACGCCCAGCGAGAATGAATCGGGCCGCGCGAAGAATCCCGCGAACTCATTCTTGAGGCGCGGATGGAACAGGATCGACTTGGCCCAGCCCTGCCCGGCGCCGAGCACGTCGCCGTAGGAGAAGCCGCCGCAGGCGACCAGGCCCTTGAAGTCGGCGAGATACACGCGGCCGGCCATCAGGTCGGACATATGCACGTCGACGCAGTCGAAGCCGGCGCGATCGAAGGCGGCGGCCATCTCGACCTCGCCATTGACGCCCTGCTCCCTGAGTATTGCCATGCGCGGACGACTGCCGCCAATATTGAAAGTCGTGGCCGGGTCGAACGTCAGTTGCATGCTGAGACCAGGGTTGTCGGCATCGAGCAGCGCGTCGAACTCCTCCTGCGCGCAGGCCGGGTCGTCGCGCAGCTTGGCGATCTGGTAGCCGACCTCGCTCCAGGCGCGCTGCAGCTCGACGCGCCGCACCGTCAGCGCCGACTTTGCGTTGCGCCAGACGCGGATTTCGTCGGCGTCGTTGAGCGTGCCGATGATGTGCGAGCAGGCGCCGAGGCCGGCGTCGCGCAGCGCCTGCATCACGGCGGAGCGATCATCGCGGCGGATCTGGATCACCGCGCCGAGCTCCTCGTTGAACAGCGCGGCGACCATGCGGTCGCGCATGCGGCCGTCGAGGAGTTGCGGCATGCGCTCGATGCCGTCGACGTCGTTCATCAGCGGGTCGTAGCAGAGCGCATCGAGATTGAGCGACACGCCAAGGTGCGCCGCGAAGCACATCTCGGCGACGGTGGCGAACAGGCCGCCGTCGGCGCGGTCGTGGTAGGCGAGGATCTGCGGCCGCAGCGTCTGGATCGCGGCGAAGAAGGACTTGAGCAGCGCCGCGTCGGCATCGGGCGGCACGTCGCCGGACACAGCGTGGACTTGGGCGAGCGCGGAGCCGCCGAGGCGGTTCTTGCCCTGGCCGAGATCGATGAGGATCAGTTCGGTTTCGCCTCTTTCATCTGACTGCAGCTGCGGCGTCAGCGTGTTGCGCGCGTCGGCGCAGGGCGCGAAGGCGGTGGCGATCAGCGACAGCGGCGCCACCACCATTTTCTCTTCCATCTTCTCCTCGCCGCCGTCGCTCCATTTCGTCCGCATCGACAGCGAATCCTTGCCGACGGGAATCGAGACGCCGAGCGCCGGACAGAACTCGAGGCCGACGGCCTTCACCGTATCGAACAGCGCGGCATCCTCGGCGCCATGGCCGGCCGCGGCCATCCAGTTGGCCGAGAGCTTGACCTGGCCGAGGTCGCTTACCTGCGCCGCGGCGAGATTGGTGAGCGCCTCGCCGACCGCCATGCGGCCGGAGGCCGGCGCGTCGAGCAGGGCGATCGGCGTGCGTTCGCCCATGGCGAAGCACTCGCCGAGGTTCGTGTCGTAGCCCATCGTCGTCACGGCGACGTCGGCCACCGGCACCTGCCACGGCCCGACGAACTGGTCGCGCGCGGTGAAGCCGCCGACGGTGCGGTCGCCGATGGTGATCAGGAAGCTCTTCGAGGCGACGCTCGGCAGGCGAATTACGTTAAACGCGGCGGTTTTCAGGTCGATGGCGGAAAGATCGAGCGGCGGCATCGACACCACTTTGCGCTGCGCGTCGCGGTGCATGCGCGGCGGCTTGCCGAGCAGCACGTCCATCGGCATGTCGACCGGCTGGTTGCCGAAGTGGTCGTCCTTGACGACCAGTTGCCTTTCCTCGGTCGCCTCGCCGATCACGGCGAAGGGGCAGCGTTCGCGCTCGCACAGCGCCGCGAACTCGGCCAGCCGCTCGGGGGGGACGGCGAGCACGTAGCGCTCCTGCGCCTCGTTGCACCAGATCTCGCGCGGGCTCATGCCCGGTTCCTCGCTCGGCACGGCGCGCAGGTCGAACAGCGCACCGCGGCCGGCATCGTTGGCCAGCTCTGGCATCGCGTTGGAGATGCCGCCGGCGCCGACGTCGTGGATCGCCAAAATGGGGTTCTTGTCGCCCATTTGCCAGCAGCGGTCGATGACTTCCTGGGCGCGGCGCTGCATCTCCGGATTGCCGCGCTGCACCGAGGCGAAGTCGAGGTCGGC
Organism: Rhodocyclaceae bacterium UBA2250; assembly: GCA_002347285.1. Lineage (GTDB taxonomy): Bacteria > Pseudomonadota > Gammaproteobacteria > Burkholderiales > Rhodocyclaceae > Sulfuricystis. Next base: position 68,769 of record DDXW01000045.1, read on the forward strand.
GGTGTTGGTGCCGGTGGCCATCGACGAGGCGGCGCCGCCGCCGAGGCCGATCAGCATGCCGGGGCCGCCGAGCTGGATCAGCTGGGTGCCGGCGGGGAACTGCTCCTTGAAGCAGTGGCGGTCGGCGATGTTGCCGACGCCGCCGGCGATCATGATCGGCTTGTGATAGCCGCGCATCTCGCCATTGAATTCCTGCTCGAAGGTACGGAAGTAGCCGGCGAGGTTCGGGCGGCCGAACTCGTTGTTGAAGGCCGCCGCGCCGAGCGGGCCCTCGATCATGATGTCGAGCGCCGAGGCGATGCGGTCGGGTTTGCCATAGCTCGACTCCCACGCTTGCCCGTAGCCGGGGATCTTCAGGTCGGATACCGAGAAGCCGCACAGGCCGGCCTTGGGCTTGGAGCCACGCCCGGTCGCGCCCTCGTCGCGGATCTCGCCGCCCGAGCCGGTGGCGGCGCCCGGGAAGGGCGAGATGGCGGTCGGATGGTTGTGCGTCTCGACCTTGGCGAGGATGTGGGTCGCGTCCTCGACATATTTGTAGCCGCCGTCGGCCAGCGGGTGGAAGCGGCGGATCCGCGCGCCCTCGATCACCGCGGCGTTGTCGGAATAGGCGACGACGGTGCCTGCGGGGTGCGCCTGGTGCGACGCGCGGATCATGCCGAACAGCGACAGCGGCTGATCGGCGCCGTCGACCGTCCACGAGGCGTTGAAGATCTTGTGGCGGCAGTGCTCGGAGTTCGCCTGCGCGAACATCATCAGTTCGACGTCGGTCGGGTTGCGGCCGGCCTTGGCGAAGTTTTCGACGAGGTAGTCGATCTCGTCCTCGCTCAGCGCGAGGCCCAGTTCGCCGTTGGCCTCGACCAATGCAGCGCGGCCGCCGGCGAGGATGTCGACCGAGGTCAGCGGCTGCGGCGCGACGTGGTGGAACAAAGCTTCGGCGGCGTCGATGCTGTCGAGCACCGACTCGGTCATGCGGTCGTGGAGCCGCCCCGCCAGTGCCGAGTATTCGTGCTTGCCCTGAATGCGATAGGCGATGCCGCGCTCGATGCGCCTGATGCCGGCGAAGCCGCAGTTGTGGGCGATGTCGGTGGCCTTCGACGACCACGGCGAGATCGTGCCGAGCCGCGGAACGACCAGCAGCAGCATTTCAGACGGTGCGGCCGGCTCGGCGGGCAATTGCGCCGGGATGCCGAGCAGATCCTTGAGACGCGCCAGCTCGTCATCGCGCAGGGTGCCGTCGGTCTCGACGAAAACCCAGTGCTCGGCGCTCAGTAGCGTGCCGACCTGTTCCTGCAGACGCGCGAGACGGGAAGCGGAAAAAGCGGCGGTGCCGCGCAGCTTGAGGATCTGGGACATGGCGGAGAGGGTCGGAAACCGTGGCTCGAAGCAGACCGGCATTATACTCGGCGACCATCGTCCGACCCGGGAGAGAACCATGGCATTGACCCTCGCCTCGCTCGCCTTCGCCCACCTCGCCGCCATTCCGACCCAATACACCTGCGAAGGCGCCGACCTGTCGCCGCCGCTGGCCTGGACCGGCCTGCCGGCGGGCACGCGGAGCCTCGCGCTGATCGTCGACGATCCCGATGCCCCCGACCCCGCCGCGCCGAAGATGACCTGGGTGCATTGGGTGCTCTACAACATTCCGCCGACGGCCGCCGGCTTGCCGGAAGCGGTGCGCAGCCTGCCCGTCGGCACCCGCGAGGGTATCAACGACTGGCGGCGCACCGGCTACGGCGGCCCCTGCCCGCCGATCGGGCGCCACCGCTATTTCCACAAGCTCTATGCGCTCGATGTCGTGCTGCCGGATCTCGGCCGCCCAACCAAGGCGCAGCTTGAAAAGGCGATGGCCGGCCACATTCTCGAGCAGGCCGAACTGGTCGGCACCTACCAGAAGCACCGCTAGAAAGACTCCACGATGAGCGCACACGCCTTCGACGTCACCGTTGCCGATTTCGACGACAAGGTCCTCGCCGCCTCGCGGCAGGTTCCCGTCATCGTCGATTTCTGGGCGCCGTGGTGCCAGCCCTGCCGCATCCTCAAGCCGATCCTCGAGAAGCTGGCCGCCGAGTTCGGAGGAAAGTTCATCCTCGCCAAGGTGAATTCCGACGAGAACCAGGAACTCGCCGTGCGCTACGGCGTGCGCGGCATCCCGGCCGTCAAGGCCTTCGTCGGCGGCGAGCTGGCCGACGAATTCACCGGCGCACTGCCCGAGCCGCAGGTGCGCGAATTCGTCGCACGGCTGATCCCCTCGCCGGCCGAGCCGCTGCGCCGCGAGGCGCTGGCGCTGGCCGCTGCGGGCGATTTGGATGACGCCCGCAAGAAAATGGCCGACGCGATCAATCTCGATCCAGCCAACGACACCGCCTATCTCGATTTCATCGAACTTTCTCTCGCGACCAACGCGGCCGACGCCATCGACGAAGCGCGCGAACTGATGACGGTCGTTGCCGACAAGGCAAGGGATCAGGATCGCGTCGCCGCACTGCAGGCACGCCTCAAGCTCGCCGGTGCCGGCGCGGGCGCGGACGTGGCCGCGCTGCAGGCACGGCTGGCCCAAAACGCCGACGACCTCGATGCCCGTCTGCAGCTTGCCCAAGCCCAGGCGCTGGCGCAGGACTACCGCGCCGCGCTGGAAAACCTGCTCGAAATCGTGCGGCGCAACCGCCAATGGAACGAGGAGGCCGGCCGCAAGAGCATGCTCGACCTGTTCACGCTGCTCGCCGCCCAGCCGCAGCATGACGATCTGGTGCGCGAATTCCGCGTCGCGCTGGCCAGGACGCTGAACTGATCAGGACAGCCGCAGCTTCACGCCGAGATCGGTCTTCGAGTCGGCGTGCTGCAGCGCCTCCTTTTCGGCGATGCGGCGCGTCCGGCACAAATGCAGCAGGCTGTCGTCGAACAGCAGCATGCCCTCCTCCGTTCCCTTGCGGATGGCGTCCTTGAGCATGTCGATCTGCCCCTTCTGGATCAGCGACGAGGAGTAGGACGACTGCAGCAGGACCTCGGCGGCCAGCGCGAGGCCGCCGTCCAGCGCAGACAGCAGTCGCTGCGAGATCACGCCCTTGAGGTTGAGCGCGAGGTCGAGCAGTACCTGGCGGTGCGACTCCTCCGGAAAGAAGTTCACGAGGCGCTCGACGGCCTGGCTGGCGTTGTTCGAATGCAGGGTCGAGATGCACAGTGCGCCGGCCTCGGCGTACATGATCGCGTTCTGCGCGGTTTCCCGGTCGCGGATCTCGCCGATGACGATGACGTCGGGCGCCTGGCGCATCGCATTGCGCAGCGCCTCGCCGAAGCTCAGGGTGTCGAGCCCGACCTCGCGCTGCTCGACGACGGCCTTGCCGTGGGGAAAGATGTATTCGATCGGGTCCTCGACCGAGAGGATGTGGCCGTCCATCATCTGCGCGCGGTGGGCGACCATCGCCGCCAGTGTCGTGCTCTTGCCGGTGCCGGCCGCGCCGACCATCAGCACCAGCCCGCGCTTGAGCAAGGCCAGCTTGGCCGCCTGGGAGGGCAGGCCGAGCACCTCGAAGGACGGCACTTCGGTCTTGATGAGCCGGATCACCATCGAGACTTCACCGCGCTGGTAATAGACGTTGACGCGGTAGCGCCCCTTCTCCTGGGTCCGCAGCGCAAAATTGCATTCTTTGGTGCGCTCGAACTCGGCGCGCTGGTCGACGGTCATCAACTCATAGGCGAACTGCTTCGATTGCCCGGGCTGCAGCGGCGGCCAGGGAACGAAGCCCTGCGGGTCGTGCTGGCCTTCCTTGCGAAGATGCACCGGCAGTTCGGCCGGGCGGGTTCTCCCCTTGACCTTGATGTGCGGCGGAATCTCGGCGGAGATGAACAGGTCGGAGGCGCCGAGTTCGCGCATCTGGTGCAGCAGTTCTTCGATTTCGGTCATTCTGGTTCCGTCAGTAGAATCCACTTCCCACTCGAGATCCAACGACACATGGACATTCAAGTCAGCGAATCGGCCGGCGTGCGCTACCTGCATTTCAGTTCGCACTGGATCCAGGGCGCCATGCGCGTGGCGCGGCCCTGGGCGCTGGAGCTCGAGTATACACGCGAGATGATGGCCGCCCTGCTGCTGCGCCCCGGCACCGACTGGCCGCGTTCCGCCCTGCTGATCGGCCTCGGCGCCGCCTCGCTGACCAAATTCCTCTACCGTCACCGCCCCGCCGCCCGCCTGACCGTCGTGGAAATCGATCCCGAAGTGGTCGATGTGGCGCGGCTGCACTTCAAGCTGCCCGAGGAGGACGCACGCCTGCGCATCGTGATCGACGATGGCGCCGGGTTCGTCGCCCAGAGCCGGGAACGCTACGACCTGATCATGGTGGACGGCTTCGACGAAAACGCCCGCACCGGTCTGCTGGACACCCTGCCCTTCTACCTGAACTGCAAGGCGCATCTGAGCGAAACCGGGCTGCTGGCGACCAACCTGCTGACGAAGCGGCGCGGGGTGCGGGCTTCATTGGAGCGCATCGAGGAGGCCTTCGACGGCCGTGCGCTCGCCCTGCCATCCTGCGAGAGCGGCAATGTCGTGGCTTTCGCCGCCACCGGGGTGCCGGTCGAGCACAGCATCGCCGAACTCAAGGCGGCGGCACGCAACCTGAAGGCGGCAACCGATCTGAACCTGCAGCCGACACTGTCCCGCCTCGAGCATTCCCGGCACTGTCCGGCGGGTAAACTGCAGTTCTGAAACCCATTCCGGAGCGAGCATGGTCAGGATCTACGGCATCAGGAATTGCGACAGCATGAAGAAGGCCTTCAAGTGGCTGGACGAGCGCGGCATCCCTTACGAGTTCCACGATTACAAGAAGGCCGGCGTGCCGCGCGACAAGCTCGTCGCCTGGTGCAAGGCGCTCGGCTGGAAGACGCTGCTCAATACCAAGGGCACGACCTGGCGCAAGCTGACGCCGGAGCAGCAGGACATCACGACGCAGAGCAAGGCCGTCGCGACCATGCTGGAGCATCCGAGCGTGATCCGCCGTCCGGTCATCGAGGCCGAGGGCGGCCAGCTGCTGGTCGGCTTCGACCCGACGATGTTCGAAAGCTTCGTCAGGTAAGCCATGGCGAAGGACAACGTCCGCCGTTTCCTGTTCGAGGATCTCGACATCCGCGGCGCGCTGGTGGCGCTCGGCAACACCTGGCACGAAATGCACGCCGGCCGGAACGACCCGCCGGCGGTGACGGCACTGCTCGGCGAGCTCGCGGCCGTCACCGCGCTGATCGCCGTGAACCTGAAGATGCCAGGCCGCCTGACCTTCCAACTGCAGGGCCACGGGCGGATTTCCCTGCTGCTGGTCGATTGCGACGAGCAGCTGCGCCTGCGCGGCACGGTGCGTCACAAACTCGGGGCCGGCGAGGCGGCGACAGCCGACTCGCCGCGTAAATCGGAGGAGGCGTCGTTCGCCGAACTGCTCGGCGACGGCCGGCTGATCCTGACCCTACAGACCGGCATTGGCGATCCGTACCAAAGCGTGGTGCCGCTGGTCGGCGACAGCCTCACGGCTGTCTTCGAGCACTACCTGGCCCAGTCGGAGCAGCAGCCGGCCAAGCTGTTCCTGGCGGCCGACGAGGATTTCGCCGGCGGCCTGTTCCTCCAGAAGCTGCCGGATGCCGACGCCAGGGATCCCGACGGCTGGAACCGCCTCCTCCATCTGGCAGCCACCCTGCAGCCGGGGGAACTCGCCGAGCCGGCCGCCAACCTGCTGATGCGGCTGTTTCCCGAAGAGAACATCCGCCTGTTCGATCCGCGCCCGGTGCACTACCATTGCCCGCGCGACGACGAGAAGGTGCTGGCGATGCTGAAGAGCCTCGGCCGCGCCGAGGTCGAAGCCGCGCTCACCGAGCAGGGCGAGATCGCCGTCGAGGACGACGTCTGCCGGCAAAGCTACCGCTTCGGGCCGGAGATCCTCCAGCGGCTGTTCGGCTGATTCACGACCGGGAAAGCGGAAATGACGACGGGGACCGAAGTCCCCGCCGGCTTTTCTTTGGTTACAAGGCTAAAGCGGCCTCGGCAGTGGCCTTAGGCGGCCAGTGCAAAACGCTCATCGTTGGCGTTTGTGGATTTGCGCGGATTACGTCCGTCGCCTTTCGAGTCGCCTGCTAGCCTTCTTTCGCCCCGTCAAAGCCAGTGCACCCCCCTAACGGAAACCTTGCTGAGTGGTGGAGGTGGGCGGAATCGAACCGCCGTCCGAAACGCTTCCGGTTTGCCGGAATTACGACCATGGCGCTATTATGAGGCCACCCCCCCGAATTATCAAGACCGATGGCCGATGCTTTTCCAGTCTGCCGCAGTTGCGGCGCCTGCTGCGCATCCTTGCGCATTACCCTGCCCCGCTGCGAGCTTGTTAGCCATGGCGGCCAGGTGCCTGACCCGCTGACCGAGCCCTACACGCCGACCACCGCCTGCCTGCGCGAGCACCCTGAAGTTCCCGGTCGCTGCATCGCGCTCGAAGGTGTGATCGGGCGTGAGGTTTGCTGTGCGATCTACGCCGACCGCCCTGCCGCCTGCCGGGAGTTCGCTCCGCTGGCGGCGCTCGGAAGTGGCGACGAAGCCTGTGATGCCGCGCGGCGGCGCCACGGCCTGCCGCCGCTCGGCGGGCTATAATTCGGCCATCTTGGAGGCGTGGCAGAGCGGTTGAATGCACCGGTCTTGAAAACTTACGTTCAGGCGGTTGCGAAGCAGAAAAAACAGTAGCAAAAACAATGTGTTAGCGTGTTATTTATGGCGCTGTGGCTTGCGTCGTTTAGCAGATTCTTAGCGCGTCACGAAATACGGTGGGTTGGCAGAGCGGTTGAATGCACTAGTCTTGAAAACTAGCAAGGATGTAAGTCCTTCCAGGGTTCGAATCCCTGACCCACCGCCACTATCTCACACTAGGTGAGTCGCTACAGGCCGCGTCCCGCAGCGCGGTGAAAGCCGTTCCTACCTGTCTTGGCGCAGGTATTCCTTCTCCGTCTCCTGCACCAAATCCGCAGCAGAAACACCCAGCGCCTGCCCCAACCCGATCAATGTCGTGATGGTCGGCTGCCTGATGCCACGCTCAAGGCGTGATACGAACGTCCGATCAACATCCGCACGATGGGCAAGCTCCTCCTGAGAGATGTTCCGATCCGATCTATATCGTCGTAGAACTTCCCCAAAAATCTGACCAATGTCTGTGATTTCCGTGCTCGCCATAGGCCACGAGCATGGTTTTCGTGTAGCCTATAGTCCACGTCCTATAGGCACATGTGCCCATAGGCATCAAGCTAAAAGAAGGAGGAAATATGGCTTTTGGGAGCTTTGAAATTCACGCGGGAGATTTCAAGAAGGGCAAGGATCACCAGTTCGTTGGCGGAAAGCTGCTCATGAAGAAGCCGGGAAAGTTCTTCCGTGAAACCATCCCGCTGGATCAGCTTGGGGCCGTGGAAGTGGCATCCGAAGAGGCGGTGAAGCGAATTGGTGGGACTGTCGGCTGGGGTGTAGCGGGCGGCGTGCTGCTTGGGCCTGTCGGGCTGCTGGCGGGATTGCTCGCGGGCGGGCGAGGAAAGGACGTCACATTCGTGTGCAAGCTGAGGGACGGGCGTAAGTTCATGGCGACCGCCCCATCAAAGGTCTTCACCGAACTCTCGGCAGCATTGTTCAAATGAACTCCAGCCTCTTCAGACAAGGAAAACCAATGCTTCTCGCTCGTTTCGCGCTTGCTTCGTTGTTCGTGTGCATGGCATCTGTGGCGCATGCTGACTGGCAGTACACGATGTGGGGTATGACTCCCGATCAGGTCGTTTCTGCTTCTAGTGGCGCTGCCGTCGCAGTTGATGGCAAGCGGGGAATGAACATGGACAAGCCAGACATCGAGGCGAAGTTGTCGGCACCCTATCAGGCCGGGTCGTTCGCCTTCGATGCGGTGTTCTCCTTTACGAAGAAAGGAGAAGCCCTTGCCCGCGTCCAGCTCTGGCCGAAGGACAAGGCGCAATGCAGCCAACTCCAGACCGAACTTGGAACGAAGTACGGCAAGCCGATACATGCCAAGGCCGACTCGTTGCTGCGAAGTGCATATTGGAAAGATGAGGCGACGAACAACATGGTGAGCTTCACAGTCGTTGGCGGATTTATCACCTGCTATGTCTCCTATGACCCGGTGAGCACCGCCGCGAGTAGTGCCCTGTAGGCCGCGCGGGGTGCAGTCCCTAGCGTAGCGGCGGCGCTGTGGTGATCGCGGCCTGTGCCGCCCGTAGCGCCCCCGCGTCGGTATTGGCAGCGGCAGCGCTCCGCGCGAAAATGGTGGCATACCTACAACGAGTTTGATAAATGCCGCTGTCCTCAACCCAGATCGGAGCAATAGGCGAGAACCTGCTGGTCAATGCAGTGATGAAGGCCAGTGACGGGCGCTTGTCGCCGTTCCAGCCCCTTGCCGATGATGACGGGCTGGACGTGCTTTTCTTCGACAAGGTGACGGGCAACTCGGTCGCCATCCAGTTGAAGTGCCGCACCGTGTCCATCCGCAAGCGCAACTCCGAGGAGCGCGGCAACGTCGTCCATTTCCAAGTTCGGCAAGCCACGTTCAACGAAGCAAGGCGCGCCTACCTTGTCGCCGCTCTGTTCAACGAGGAACTGACGCACTTTGTAGCCACATGGTTCATACCGATGGCGCTGCTGCCCGAGGTGGGAAAAGACATATCCGGGAAGTGGGTCATTCGCCCCAGCAAGGCCGAAGGTAGCGCCGACCGCTATACCCCGTATCGCTGCCTGACCGCTGAGAAACTAGCGAATCGAATCATTGCCGTGTGCGAAGGTAAGAAGGCTGCGCCCGCTGCGCCGGACTGCTGACTTTCGGTTAGCGCAGCAACCCCTCTCCCGCTGTGCCGCGTGCGGTGCCGTCGTCGATCCAATTCAGCAGGCAGTGCAGCACCACGGGGCCATCAGCGGGACACATACGGCCGTCAGCAATGGCAGCGCCGAGCATGTCACTGACCCAGCCTCGCATCTCGTCGGTCGCACCCCGCGAACGCTCCAAGTGTTTGAGGCGGGCGAGCATGCTCTTGGCGCTACTGATGCCCATGTGGTTACTCCTTCATCTCGCGCAGCGCCTCGCCCAGCTTGAAAGCGCGAAGCAGGTTCAAGTCGGACATGGTTTCCCGCTCTGCATGCGCCTCGATTCGGCGCTGCTGCATCTGTTGCAGGTCGCTGGGCGTTGCGGGCGTGCTGACCGGGACGTTCTCGCGCAGGTCGGTGTGCAGGTTCTTCATTGCAGCGTCTCCTTACGGCATGTCCGCGCGCTCACCAATGCAAGCAGTTGCGCAGCCTCCACTCGCACGGCAGGGTCTGGGCAGTCACGGATCACCTCAAGGCAGGTCTGCATGATCAGATTGAGGTGTGCTTTGCGTTGCTGGGGCGTGTCCCACATGGGCACCGTTCGCCAACCGTGAAGCGGAATGCTGTCTGTGTCTCGAATGCTCATTGGTTCTTCTCCTCCAGCGCGATAAGGCGCGCTTCCAGTTCATCAACGGCACGGATGCCCGCAACGGACTGGATGCAATCGATCAGCATCTTTCCGGTCTCGGGATCTATCGACCCATCAGCCACCGAAGCGAGCACCTGATTGGCCTGTTCGTGCAGTGGTGCATCCGGGGCCAGCTCAAATGTCACCTTCTCAGCGCGGGCGCGGAGCGGAGGCGACAACCTTTGCAGAACGATATTCGCCGCCTGTAGGTCTCCGGCAAGAGCAGCGTCCATGACCACGCGAGCGACCGCGCTACCGTCCTTCGCAAATTCCTCAGCGATAACGTTCTTTCGGTTGCGCGTCCCGACCGGGCGTCCCTTGGGATTTCCGCTTGTACCAGGTTGCCAGCCCTTGGGCGGCTTATTTGGCTGAGGGGTAAAACCCTGCATCCATTCAGGCTGTACTGTCTCGGTCATGTGGTGGCCTCTTGTTGATTGCAGGTATCAGCAGCGTCAGCCAATATCTTTGAGGACGAAGGCTTGCTCCGCTTCGGTCTTGGCTTTCCGAAGAGCAGCGGCCTTGTGCGGGGGCGCGCCCACCGCTCGCGTCATGGACTCAAACACCAGCCCCGCGCGCTCTTCGATCATCTGCTTGGCACCCTTCATCGCTTTGAGGCGCCGCGCCAAATCAGGTGCCGTGCGTTCGTTCCAGAATCGGACATAGGTCTGCTGGAAGTTCGCATCGAGGCCGGACAGGTATGCGGGTGCGCCGCAAATGGCCGAGACAGTCTTTTAGTCGCCAGCATCAATGGCCTCTTGAATGAACTTGTGGCGCTCTTCGGTCGTCAGGTTTTTCGCGTATGAACGAATCTCGGCGCTGAGGCTTGCTGCCGCCTTCGATTCAATGGGCGTGGTGAGCTGCTGCTCCAGCATCGCAATACCCTTTTCCAGATTCGAGCGGGTCACATCAAAGCCCTTGGTAATCCGAGAAAGGTGCTTTTGCGCGAAGTCATCCGTGTGGATGATCCTCTGCGCGTCGTTCCATGTGGGATTGGTGGCTGCCGCTTCCTTCGCCGCCAGAACTGCACGCACGCCTTCGTAGGCGGTGCTAAATGCCGTCATGGTCGGCGCGAGATACGGCGCGGTCTGTTCGTCGAACCCATCAATAGACTTGACGTTATCGGGGTGCAGCGAGGGTGTGATACGGGCATCAACGTTGTCTGTCATGGTGCAAACTCCTTGATAGATGGCGGCGCGGCTGCGCATGTGCAAAACGGTAGGACTATCAAGCGAAGGTCCGCAAGTGAAAACAAAATAAAAACAACGCCCTATGTACCGGCTCGGATTGTTTGGACACGGTTTTGCAACTCAGGCCGCCTTTCGCATGGCATAAGCCTGACGGGCTTCGAAGGGTGACATGAAGCCCAGTTTTTCGAGACGCCAATGGCGATTGTAGCGATCTTTGAACGCGGTGACGGCGACGCGCACCTCTTCGACGTTCTTGAAGATACGGCCGTGGATCGCCTGTTCCTTCAGCGTCCGGTTGAAGCGCTCGGCGACGCCGTTGGT
>DDXW01000047.1 GCA_002347285.1 Rhodocyclaceae bacterium UBA2250
CTGCGCTACTACTTCGCCGCCAAGCTCAACGGCACGATGGAAGACATCGACCTCAACCTCGACGACTTCGTCAGCCGCGTGAACAGCGACCTGGTCGGCAAGTACATCAACATCGCCAGTCGCGCCGCCGGCTTCATCGCCAAGCGTTTCGACGGCAAGCTCGTCACCGAACATCTCGCCGAGAAATTCGACGCCGCGCTGCCCGGCCTGCGCGCCGCCGCCGCGGAGATCGCCGACTACTACGAGCAGCGCGACTTCGCCCGCGCGATGCGCCGCGTCATGGCGCTGGCCGATCAGGTCAACCAGTATGTCGACCAGAACAAGCCATGGGAACTCGCCAAATCCGACGAAAACGCGCAGCGTTTGCATGAGGTGTGCTCTGTCCTCATCAACGCCTTCCGCACCCTGTCGATCTATCTGAAGCCCGTGCTGCCCAAGCTCGCCCAGCGCGCCGAGGAATTCCTCAACGTCGCGCCGCTGCACTGGGCCGACGCCGGCCACCTGCTGCCGCCGGCCCATGCGATCAACGCCTACGAGCACCTGATGGCCCGCATCGAGGGCAAGCAGATCGAGGCGCTGCTCGCCGCCAACCGTGAATCCCTTGCACCCGCGGAACCTTCGCCGCAGCGCCACGCCCAGCACCAGCAACACGTTACGCAAACGAGCGAGGACAAGATGCAGCAGACCCACATTTCGATCGACGACTTCGCGAAGGTCGACCTGCGCATCGCGCGCATCGCCGCAGCCTCCCATGTCGAGGGCGCCGAGAAGCTCATCAAGCTCTCGCTCGACCTCGGCCCGCTCGGCACGCGGCAGGTCTTCGCCGGCATCAAGTCGGCCTACGNNCCGCGCAAGATGAAGTTCGGCCTGAGCGAGGGCATGGTGCTCGCCGCCTCCGATCCCGAGGGCAAGACCGCCGGCCTCTACCTCCTGTCACCCGACAGCGGGGCGACGCCCGGCATGCAAGTCAAGTAATGGAAGTCCGCCACCTGATCATCTCCGGCCGGGTGCAGGGCGTCGCCTTCCGCGCCTGCATGGCGCGCGAGGCGCAGCTGCTCGGCGTCACCGGCTGGGTGCGCAACCGCGCCGACGGCAGCGTCGAGGCGATGGTGGCGGGCACCCCGGAGCAGGTCGCGGCGATCATGAACTGGGCGCGCCGCGGCCCGCCGGCCGCCGACGTGGAGCACGTCGCCGTCGAACTGGGCGACGGCGAACCGGGCGGCTTCTGCGGCTTCGAGCAGCGCGCCTCGCTCTAAAACTCGGCGCTGCCGAGGCGGCGGCGCAGCCAGGCCTTGCGGCCTTCTTCCAACAGTAGCATGGCGAGCGCGAAGGGCAGGGCGACCAGCCAGGCGGCGGGCTCGAGGGCGGCGGTGCCGAACAGCCACTGGCCGGCCGGCAGGTAGACGATGGCCAGGATGAAGGCGGCCTCCACCGCCAGGCCGAGCAGGATCAGCGGATTCTCGAACAGGCCGCGCGCGAAGAAGGGGCGCAGCGGCTCGCGGCAGAGGAACAGGTTGGCTGCCTGCATCACCACGATCGCGGCGAGGCAGGCGGTGGTGGCCTGCAGATAGACCGGGTCGAGCCGGTCGAGCGGCTGGCCGTAGGACCAGCCGGCGACATGGAGCACGGCGAAGAAAGCGGCCAGCGCGGCGGCGGCCTCGCACGGGCCGAGGAACAGATAGGCGCGCGCGAGCACGCCGCGCGACAGCAGGCGCTCGCTGCGCGCGCGCGGCGGCCGGCGCATGACGTCCGGATCGGGGCGCTCCGCGCCGAGCGCGAGCGCCGGCACCATGTCGGTGCCGAGGTCCACCGCGAGGATCTGGATGATGGTCAGCGGCAGCGGAATCTTGAACAATACGAAGGCCAGATAGGGGACGAGTTCCGGCACGTTCGAGGTCAGGATGTAGGCGAGGAACTTGCGGATGTTGTCGTAGACCGCGCGGCCTTCCTCGACGGCGGCGACGATGCTGGCGAAGTTGTCGTCGAGCAGGATCAGGTCGGCCGCCTCCTTGGCGACGTCGGTGCCGGCGACGCCCATCGCGATGCCGATGTGCGCGCTCTTCAGCGCCGGCGCGTCGTTGACGCCGTCGCCNNGTCGCCGGTCACCGCCACCGTCTCGCCCTTGTGCTTGAGCGCCTCGACGATGCGCAGTTTCTGCTCCGGCTCCATGCGCGCGAACAGCACCTCGGGCGCGTCGAGGGCGAGCTGCAGTTGCGCGTCGTTCATGTGGCGCAGCTCGGCGCCGGTGATCAGCATCGGCGCGTCGCCCTCGATCAGGCCGATGTCGCGCGCGAGCGCCAGCGCCGTGCGCGGATGGTCGCCGGTGCACATGATCACGCGGATGCCCGCCTCGCCGCAGCGCGCCACCGCCGCCGGCACCTCGGGGCGCGGCGGGTCGGCGAGACCGATCAGGCCGACGAAGACGAGGCGCTCCTCCGCCGCGGGCTCGTCCGCCGTCAGTTCCCTTTGGGCGAAGGCCAGCACGCGCAGGCCCGCCGTCGCCAGCGCTTCCTGCGCGGCGTCGATCTCCGCGCGCCGCGCCGCGTCGAGCGGCACGTCGCCCTGCGCGGTGCGCCAGTGCGCGCATCGCGGCAGCAGCGTTTCGAGGGCGCCCTTGCAGTAGAGCGTGCGCCCGGCGGGCGTCGCGCAGACGACCGACATGCGCTTGCGGTCGGCGTCGAAGGGAATCTCCGCGAGGCGGCGCGCCGCCGCCGCCATGCCGTGCGCCGCGGCGAAGGCGGCCAGCGCGACCTCGGTCGGATCGCCGCGCAGCCGGCCATCGACCAGCCTGGCGTCCTGGCAATGGGCGGCGATGCGCAGCAGCGCGCGCGCCGGCGCCGTGTCGCCGGCGAACGCGGCGGCATCGCAGCCGGCGCCGTCCAGCCACAGCCGCCGCACGCTCATGCGGTTCTGCGTCAGCGTGCCGGTCTTGTCGCTNNAGCAGGCCTTCCGGCACGTTGGCGACGATGATGCCGATCGCGAACAGCAGGTTCTCCCAGAACGGCAGCCCGATGGCCTGGCCGATCGCGAAGAACAGCAGGCCGAGGCCGCAGGCGATCAGGGCGACGAGCCGCGACAGGCGCAGGATCTCGCGCTTCAGCGGCGAGACGGCCTCGCCCGCCGTCTGCGTCAGGTGGGCGATGCGGCCGAACTCGGTATGCATCCCGGTCGCATACACCGCCGCGCGCGCCTCGCCGGACACCAGCGCCGTGCCGGCGAGCAGCAGGTTGCCGGCCAGCAGCGGCGCTTCCTCGGCGCTCGGCGCGGCGCTGCGGGCGCGCGGGCCGGCTTCGCCGGTGAGCGTGGCGGCATTCACGCGCACGCACGCGGCCTCGATCAGCCGGCAGTCGGCCGGCACGCTGTCGCCTTCGGCGAGCAGCACGATGTCGCCCGGCACCAGGCCGCCCGCCTCGATCCGCACCATGCGGCCGTCGCGCAGCGCCTCGACCTGGTGCGGCAGCAGCCGGCGCAGCGCGGCCATCGCCTGTTCGGCGCGGTATTCCTGCCAGAAGGAGAAGACGCCATTGACGAGGATGACGCCGACGATCGCGACGCCGAGCCGGCCCATGCCCTGGCCCGGGTCGTAATGCTCGGCGACGAAGGCGAGCCCCGCCGCCAGCCAGAGGATCAGCGCGAAGAAATGCGTGAACTCGGCGGCACAGGCGAGCAGCAGGTTGCGCCGGCCGATCTCCTCGAGCCGGTTCGGCCCGTATTCGGCGAGGCGGCGGGCCGCTTCGGCGCTCGACAGCCCGGCTGCGGAAGTCCGCAGGCTGGCGAGCACCTCTTCGATGGCGAGCGACGCGATGCGCATGGAGCGTGGCGGGAGGAAGACGTTCCTATCATAGTCCCCGCCGCAAGACTCGGCGCCGGCGGGNNGGGCGGCGCCAGCCGCTCCCGCCGTGTTGTCGGAGGCGGCGGCGCCGCCAATCGTGTTTTAATCGCGGCGCGACCAATTCGAGGGAGAGGGATCATGAGCGTGTCCTTGCTGGTGTTTCTCGGCATCGCCGTGCTGGCGGCGGTCTTCGGCGTGACGATCTACAACCGCCTGGTGACCCTCAAGCACGGCGTCGACAAGGCCTGGGCGAACATCGACGTGCTGCTCAAGCAGCGCCACGACGAACTGCCCAAGCTGGTCGAGGCCTGCAAGCAGTACAAGCAGTTCGAGCAGGAGACCCTGCAGCGCGTGATCGAGGCGCGCAGCCGCGTGCAGGCGGCGCGCGAGACGCAGGACATCGCCGCGCTCGGCCAGGCCGAAGGCGTGCTGCGCGCGGGGCTGGGCCAGATCTTCGCGGTGGCCGAGGCCTATCCCGAATTGCGCGCCAACGAAAGCTTCATGCAGCTGCAGTCGCGCATCAGCCAGCTCGAGAACGCCATCGCCGACCGGCGCGAGTTCTACAACGAGGCGGTCAACCTCAACAACGTGCGCATCGAGCAGTTCCCCGACGCGGTCGTCGCCGGCCTGTTCCGCTTCGGCGCGCGGACGCTGCTGCGCTTCGCCGCGAGCGAGAAGAAGGACGTCGACCTGAAGCAGCTGTTCGGCTAGCGCGATGCTGGTGCGCCTGCGCCACGGCCCCGGCCAGTGGCTGGTCTCGGGCGGCTACCTGCTGCTGCTGTTCGTCGGCGCCCAGCTCGAATCGCCGGCCGGCTGGCGCGCCACGGCTGCCGCCATCGCCGCGCTGGCGCTGGTCGCCTGGGTGCTGGCGCTGCGCCGCGCGCGCGCGGTGGCCGACACGCCGACCTCGAGCGTCGCTTCCGCCGCGCAGGGCTACGTCGAGCTGCTCGGGCGCGGCCGGCCGGCCGGCGCGCCGCTGGTGGCGCCGCTCAACCAGCTGCCCTGCCTCTGGTACCGCTACCGCGTCGAGCGCAAGCAGGGCGACAAGTGGGTCACCGAGGAGAGCGGCGAATCGACGGAGTCCTTCCTGCTCGACGACGGCAGCGGCCGCTGCCTGGTCGATCCCGAGGGCGCCGAGATCCTGCCGCGCGGCACCGAAACCTGGCAGCGCGACGACCGCCGCTACAGCCAGGCGCTGCTGATCGAGGGCGAGCCGATCTACGCGCTCGGCAGCTTCCGCACGATCGGCGGCGACGGGCTCGACCTCAGCGTCGCCGAGGACGTCAAGCACCTGCTGGCGGACTGGAAGCAGGACATGCCGCAGCTGCTCGAGCGCTTCGACCGCAACGGCGACGGCACCCTCGACCTGCACGAGTGGGAACTGGCGCGCGCCGCGGCGCGGCGCGCGGTGGAACGCAACCACCGCGAGCTGCGCGCCGCGCCGGACACGCACCTGCTCGGCAAGCCGGCGGACGGCCGCCTCTACCTGATCTCCTCGCTGCCGCCGGCGCAGATCGAGCGGCGCTTCGTGCTGTGGGCCGTCGTCCATGCGGCGGTCTTCCTCGCCGCCCTGGCCGGCAGCGGCTATTCCTGGACGGCGTGAGCCCTACTGGTAGATCACCCGCACGTTGTCCGGCGTGAGCCAGTCGTGCAGTTCGGCGAGCAGGCGGTCGTCGAGACGCACGCGCCAGGCGTCGGGCAGCGCGAGTTCGGCCGCCGCCTCGGCGTTGCGATACTGGATGCGCACCGGGCAGGCACCGTCGGCCGAGCGATAGGGCGAGAGCAGGCTGCGCAAGCGTCCGGCGGTCGCGCCGTCCGATCCCCCGTTCAGGGACAGTTTGAGCACGCGCGCGTAGCGGCCGCGCGCCTCGGCGAGCGTCATCAGCCGGTCGGCGGTGACGCGCAGGCCGCCGCTGAAGTCGTCGCGGCTCACCTTGCCTTCGACCACGAGCAGCTCGTCCTCGCGGATCTTGTTGCGCTCGGCGTCCCACAGCTCGTTGAAGACGGTCACCTCGACCTGGGCGCTGGCGTCGTCGAGCGTGACGATCGCCATCTTGCCGCGCCGCGACATCTGCGTGCGCACGCCGAGCACCAGCCCGGCGAGCAGCGCCGGCTCGCGCTGCGGCTCCAGGTCGGCCAGCCGCCGCCGCGCGAACGCCGAGATTTCGTCGGCGTAGGCGGTGTAGGGGTGGCCGGAGAGGAAGAAGCCGAGCGCCTGCTTCTCGTTGAGCAGCCGCTCGCGCTCGCTCCAGTGCGGCACCTCGACGTAGTGCGTTTCGGGCTGGGTTCCGGCTTGCGGCAGGTCGAACAGGCCGCCCTGGTGGGCGTTGCGCTCGGCCTGCTCGGCGGCGTCGAGCGCGTTGCCGACCGAGGCGAGCAGCTTGGCCCGGTGTTCGTCGAGGCTGTCGAAGGCGCCGGCGCGGATCAGCGCCTCGATGACGCGGCGGTTCACGACGCGGCGGTCGATGCGCCGGCAGAAGTCGAACAGGTCGAGGAACGGACCCTCCATGCGCGCGGCGAGGATCGCGTTGAGCGCGGATTCGCCCGAGCCCTTGATCGCGCCGAGGCCGTAGCGGATGGTCTGCGCGTCGACCGGCCGGAAGCGCACCACGCCGGTGTTGATGTCCGGCGGCAGGAAGGCGATGCCGTTCGCCTGCGCGTCGTTGAAGAAGAACTGCACCTTGTCGGTGTCGGCCATTTCCGACGACAGCGTCGCCGCCATGAAGGCGGCCGGGTGGTGGCGCTTGAGCCAGGCGGTGTGGTAGGCGACCAGCGAGTAGGCGGCGGCGTGCGACTTGTTGAAGCCGTAGCCGGCGAACTTCTCCATCGTGTCGAAGATCTCGTTGGCCTTGGCCTCGCCGATGCCGTTCTCCGCCGCGCCGGCGACGAAGACCTCGCGCTGCTTCGCCATCTCCTCGGGCTTCTTCTTGCCCATCGCGCGGCGCAGCAGGTCGGCGCCGCCGAGCGTGTAGTTGGCGACCACCTGCGCGGTCTGCATCACCTGCTCCTGGTACACCATGATGCCGTAGGTCGGCCGCAGCACCTTCTCGAGGCTCGGGTGCGGCATGACCACCTTCTCTCGGCCGTGCTTGCGGTTGATGAAGTTCGGGATGAAGTCCATCGGGCCCGGGCGGTAGAGCGCGTTCAGGGCGATCAGGTCCTCGAGGCAGTCGGGGCGCGCCTGCACCAGCGTGTCCTTCATGCCGCGCGATTCGAACTGGAACACCGCCGTGGTGTTGGCGGTCTTGAAGATCTCGTCGTAGGTCGGCTTGTCATCGAGCGGCAGATCCTCGAGCTTCACCTCGATGCCTTCGACTTCCTTCACGAAGCTCACCGCTTCGGCGAGGATGGTCAGGGTGCGCAGGCCGAGGAAGTCGAACTTGACCAGGCCCGCCTTCTCGACGTCGTCCTTGTCGAACTGGCTGACCGTGGCGCCGCCGTCGGCCGAGTAGAGCGGGCAGAAGTCGGTGAGCTTGCCCGGCGCGATCAGCACGCCGCCGGCGTGCATGCCGACGTTGCGCGTCAGGCCTTCCAGCTTTTCCGCCAGCGTCCAGAGTTCGTTGAGCTCTTCTTCCTGCGCCAGCCGCTCGTTGATCTGCGGTTCCTTCTCGCGCGCGTCCTTGAGCGTGATGCCGAGCTCGTTGGGGATCAGCTTGGCGAACTGGTCGACGAAGTTGAAGCCGAGGTCGAGCACGCGGCCGACGTCGCGGATCACGGCCTTCGCCGCCATCGTGCCGAAGGTGGCGATCTGCGAAACGGCATGCTGGCCGTAACGGCGGCGCACGTAGTCGATGACCCGATCCCGGCCCTCCTGGCAGAAGTCGATGTCGAAGTCCGGCATCGAAACGCGCTCGGGGTTGAGGAAGCGCTCGAACAGCAGCTCGTAGCGCAGCGGGTCGAGGTCGGTAATGCCGAGGCTGTAGGCGACCAGCGAGCCGGCGCCCGAGCCGCGCCCCGGTCCGACCGGCACGCCGTTGCTTTTGCCCCAGTTGATGAAGTCGGCGACGATCAGGAAGTAGCCGGGGAAGCCCATCTTGACGATCGTGCCGATCTCGAATTCGAGGCGCTCGGCGTAGCGCGGCCGCTGGGCGTCGCGCTCCGCCGCGTCGGGGTAGAGGTGGGCGAGACGCTGCTCGAGTCCGGCGCGCGCCTGCTGACCGAGGTAGTCGTCGATCGACTCGCCGTGCGGCGTCGGGAACTCGGGCAGGAAGCTCTTGCCGAGCGGCACCGAGAGGTTGCAGCGCCGCGCGATCTCGACGCTGTTGGCGAGCGCTTCGGGCAGATCCTCGAAGAGGGCCTGCATTTCGTCCTGGGTCTTGAAGTACTGTGCCTCGCTGAAGTTCTGCGGCCGGCGCTTGTCGCCCATCACGTAGCCCTCGGCGATGCAGACGCGCGCCTCGTGGGCGCGGAAGTCGTCCGGGTCGAGGAACTGCACCGGGTGCGTCGCGGCCACCGGCAGGCCGAGTTCGGCGGAGAGCCGCAGCGTCGCGGCGATCAGCCGCTCCTGCGCCGGCTGGTCGGCGCGGCCGTTGGGGCGCTGCACCTCGAGATAGAAGCTGTCGGGAAACAGCGCCGCCCAGCGGCGCGCCGCTTCCGCCGCCTTGTCGGCCTTGTCGGCGGCGAGCCATTGCCCGATCTCGCCGAGTTGCGCGCCCGAGAGGGCGATCAGCCCGCTGTTGTCGCCATGGAACGCGCCGCGCGCGATCTCCGCGCGGCCGTGGCGGCGCGGCCGCAGGTAGGCCGAGGACAGCAGCTCGCACAGCCGCAGGTAGCCAGCGCGGTTCTTCGCCAGCAGCAGCAGGCGGGCAGCGGTTTCGCGCGTCGGATCGGCCGCTGCGTCCGCCTCCTCGGCGACCCAGACGTCGCAGCCGATAATGGGCTTCAAGCCACGGTCGCGCGCCGCCGAATAGAACTTGACCATGCCGAACAGGTTGGCGAGGTCGGTGAGCGCCAGCGCCGGCATGCCGTCCGCCGCCGCGCGCTTCACCGCGTCATCGATGCGGAGCAGGCCGTCGGTGACCGAGTATTCGCTGTGAAGGCGGAGATGGACGAAGCGGGGAGAGGACATTGCCCGCCGATTTTACCCGCGCCGCGATACTCGGCGCTGGCGAGGCGGCGTGTCAGCCGCCGCGCGCCCAGATCAGCAGGCCCTGCGCGTCGAGGTCGATGTCCATCGCCCACAGTTCGCGCAGCTCGGCTGCGGACAGCCTGCTGCCGTGGGCCTGCGCCTCGGCGACGAGGTAGTCGGCCAGTTTTTCCTTGAGGATCGGCAGGGCGTCGCCGCCGCCGGCTGCCGCCACGGCCTGCTTCGTCAGCCGCACGCAGTCGTCGATGCGGCGCAGCAGCTGTTCGGCGAGCGGACGCGGCGGCGCGATGCGGCTGAAGTGGGTGAGGTACATCGCCTCGGGCTGCAGTGCGATCATGCGCTCGACGCTGTCGCGCCAGTCCACCGGGTCGAACTGCGACGGCGTCGGGCAGGGGAAGACGAAGGGCCGGCCGTCGACGCTGTCGCATTCGCGATAGGCAATGCCGAAGGTGTCGCCGGTGAAGATGCCGTTGGCGGCGCGGTCGTGGATGAAGACGTGGTGCTTGGCGTGGCCGGGGCAGTCGTGGAAGGCGAGCTCGCGGCCGCCGAGCCTCAGCACCATGCCGTCGCTCGTTTCAATGACGCGCTCGGCCGGCACCGGGATCAGTGTGCCGTAGAGGCGCTGGGCGTTTTCCTTGCCATAGACCTGCTCGGTAGCCGCCATCAGCTTCGCCGGGTCGATCATGTGGCGCGCGCCGCGCGGATGCACGACGAACTGCGCGTTCGGGAAAGCCTGCATGTAGGCGCCCGAGCCGCCGGCGTGGTCGAGGTGGATGTGCGTGACGATCACGTAATCGACCGCCTCCGGCGCGAGGCCGAGTTCAGCGAGCGCGCGCTGCGCGCGCGGCAGGCTCGCGTTGCTGCCGTTGTCGATGAAGGCGGCGCGGCCGTCATCGACGATCAGATGCACGGCGGCCAGCTGGTGGCGCACGTAGCCGGCGTCGAAGGCGTAGATGCCGTTGCGGTAGTCGATGAGCTTGAATTCCATGGCGCGCGAGGTCGGGGGTGGAGACCGCGCCGATTCTACCGGGCGATCAGGCGGCGAGCCGCTGCAGTTGTTCGGCGACGCGCCGGCCGAGATGCGCGGCGGTGTCGAGGTCGCTCTGCAGCATCGCGTCCGAACCCTGGTCGGCGTTCGCCTGCGCCATCGCGCCGAGGTAGCTGCCGAGCCGGTTGAGATCCTGCACCGAACCCGTGCTGCTGTTGTTGCCGGGCAGCAGGCCGAGGCTGACCCAGAGCATGCCGTGCTGCGCGGCGAACACCGCGAGCTGCTGCAGGGCGTTGAGCTTGTCGCCCGACTGCGAGGCCGAGCAGGTGAAGCCGGCGGCGACGGCTTCGGCCTGGCGCTTGGTGTGGCCGTAGCCGCTGTGGAAGGCGATGACGATCTTTTTCATGGGGGCCTCCTGTCGAGCCAAGGTCAGGGAAGATCGAACAGCAGCACTTCGGCCTCGCCGTCGGCGGTGAGCTGCAGACGGATTTCGTCGGCGATCTTCGCGGCGTCGCCGGGGCCGAGCGCGACGCCGTTGAGGACGAGGTGGCCATGCACGACATGGAGGTAGGCGCGGCGGCCGGCCGCCAGCGCGTAAGCCGCCGCCTCGCCAGCGCCGAGTTTGCGCGCGAACAGCAGGGCGTCCTGGTGGATGGTCAGGCTGCCGGCGCGGCCGTCGGGCGCGGCGAGCGCGCACCAGCGGCCGCGCTTGGCGTCGTCGGCGAAGGTCTTCTGCTCGTAGCCCGGCGCGATGCCGCGCACGTTCGGCTCGATCCAGATCTGCAGCAGGTGCACCGGCTCGTCCGGCGAGGCGTTGGCCTCGCTGTGCAACACGCCCTTGCCGGCGCTCATGCGCTGCACTTCGGGGGCGCGAAAGACGCTGCCGTTGCCCATGCTGTCCTTGTGCTCAAGCGGGCCGGACAGCAGGTAGGTGACGATTTCCATGTCGCGATGGCCGTGCATCGGGAAGCCGGCGGCGGGCGCGACGACGTCCTCGTTGATGACGCGCAGCGCCCCCCAGCCCATCTCGGCCGGGTCGTGGTAGTCGGCGAAGGAGAAGCTGTGCCAGGACTCGAGCCAGCCGTGGTCGGCATGGCCGCAGGCGGCGGCGGGGCGGATCCGGATCATTATTGCGCTCCTCGGATGGGCAGGTTTGCACAATATGGCGCCGAACCGCGCCGCCGCAACCCTTTCGCCTACATGGCCTCGATTTCGAGCACGGCGACGCTGATGTGGCGGCCGAGGTTGAAGTCGAAGCCGACCCAGCCGGAAAAATTGCGGAGCCTCGCCTGGATCGCCGGCTTCATTTCGTAATCCTGCTTGTCCTTGTCGTACTCGACCCGTGCCGTTTCGAAGAGGATCGACAGATAGTCGCGATAGGCGGCAACGATCTCCTTGCCGCCCGTGCGGCCGTGACCGGGGACGAAGACCTTCGCCGGCACGGCGAGCGCGCGATCGCAGGCGGCGATGCTGCCGCGGAAGGTGCCGTCGTTCATGCCGCCGAGGCGGCCGTTCATCACGTTGTCGCCGAGGAAGAGGACGTCTTCCTCGACGACGTGGATCATGATGTCGGTGCCGGAGTGCGCCTTGGGCGGCGCGAGGATGCGGAACGTCACGCCGCCGACGCTGAACTGCTGGTCCTCGACGACCGGCACGGTCGGGATCACCGCGCGGGTGCCGCGCGTGAAGCCCTGGGTCAGCTGGTCGATCAGGTCGAGCCAGCGCTTCGCCTGGCCGCCGTGCGCGCCTTCGATCATCAGCGGATGGGCCATGATCTTCGCGTCGGGAAAAACGTCATGGAGCGCGTGGTTGCCGAGCCAGTGGTCGCCATGCACGTGGGTGTTGAGCACATGGGTCACCGGCTGGTCGGTGACCTTGCGGATCTGGCGCAGCACCATGCGGCCGGCCTGGACGCCGGAGCCCGGATCGACGACGACGACGCCGGCGTCGGTGACGACGAAGGCCGGGTTGTTCATGAACCCCTGGTTCTCCACCGACGGATCGCCGAGCGGACCATGGATCACCCAGGTACGCGCCGCGATGCGCTCGGCGGGGTGATCGCGGACTTCGGCGGCGATACCGGGCAGCGCCAGCAGCCAACCAAACAACAGCAGGACGAGGCGTGTCGTCATGGCACGCTCAGGCGGCCAGGCCCGGATTGCCGGCCACGCCGATCAGGCGCGGGGCGTTGAGCTGGCGCGGCGTCACGGTCTTCTTG
This sequence comes from Rhodocyclaceae bacterium UBA2250, assembly GCA_002347285.1. Lineage (GTDB taxonomy): Bacteria > Pseudomonadota > Gammaproteobacteria > Burkholderiales > Rhodocyclaceae > Sulfuricystis. The sequence goes on from DDXW01000047.1 coordinate 12,125, forward strand.
TCGCGCAGCCAGCGCGCCACGACTTCCCAGATCGGCTCGCCCTGGGCGCCCTCCGCCACCGGCGCCCAGCCGGCCACCTTGTAGGTGCGGCCGGCGTCGAGCGGCTTGCCCTTGAGGCGCATGTCCTGGATGCGGTTGCCGATCTTCGCGTTCGGGTCGCAGACGTAGGTCAGCCCGCCGACGCGCACCATGTCGCCGCCCTGCTGGTAGTAGGGGTCGGGGTTGAACAGGTTGTCGCAGACGTCCTCGAGGATCATCTTGATCTGCTCGCCGGTCATCTCGGTGAGGGTCGAATACGGATAGGTGATGGCAGTCTGGTCCATGACGTGCTCGAAGGTGATCGCCTGGCCCGGCAGGATCGTCGTGCCCCAGCGGAAGCCCGGCGAGAAGGCGAGGTCGGCGCCCTTCACCTCCATCATCGCGTCGAGGATCAGCTGGTCCCAGCTGCCGTTGAAGTTGCCGCGGCGATAGAGCAGGCCCTCGGAGACGGCGAGCTTTTCCTCCAGCTTGCTGAGGTAGGGCGCGCGGATCCTGTCGATCAGCGCCGCCATTTCCTTGTCAGCCGGCAGCAGGTTGGCGAACACCGGCAGCAGCTTGTAGCGGAAGTCGGACACCTTGCCGCCCTTGACGTCGAAGTCGAGCACGCCGAGGAACTTGCCGTTCGAGCCGGCGTTGGTGACCAGCGTGACGCCGCCGGCGTTCTTGACCTTGACCGGCTGCGGCACGCCGTCGTGCGTGTGGCCGCCGAGGATGGCGTCGATGCCGCTGACACGGCTGGCCAGCTTGAGGTCGACATCCATGCCGTTGTGCGACAGCACGACCACGACCTGGGCGCCGGCGCCGCGCGCCTCGTTGACGACCTTCTGCATCTCCTCGTCCTGGATGCCGAAGGTCCAGTCGGGCACCATGTAGCGCGGGTTGGCGATCGGGGTGTAGGGGAAGGCCTGGCCGACGACGGCGACCTTGACGCCGTTCATCTCGCGCAGCGCGTAGGGCTTGAACACCGCGTCGCCGAAGTCGGCGGTCTTGACGTTCTGGGCGACGAAGTCGACCTTGCCGGCGAAGTCCTTGCCGACGATTTCCTTGACGCGCTTGTCGCCGAGCGTGAATTCCCAGTGGCCGGTCATGACATCCACGCCAAGCGCCTTGCAGGCATCGACCATGTCCTGTCCCTGGGTCCACAACGCCGTGGCCGAGCCCTGCCAGGTGTCGCCGCCGTCGAGCACCAGGGCATTGGGGCGGCCGGCACGCAGTTGCTTGATCAGCGTGGTGAGATGGGCGAAGCCGCCGACCTTGCCGTAGGTCTTGGCCGCCTGCTCGAAGTCGAGGTAGCTGAAGGCGTGCGCCTCGGCCGAGCCGGGCTTGATGCCGAAGGCCTTCAGCAGTCGCTCGCCGACGAGGTGGGGCACCTGGCCCGCCGCGCTGCCGAGGCCGATGTTGACGTTCGGTTCCCGGAACCAGATCGGCAGCAGCTGCGCATGACAGTCGGTGAAGTGGAGGAAGTGGACGTTGCCGAAGCGGGGAATGTCATAGAGCTTTTCCCCGCCCTGGGCGGCGAGCAGCTCACGGCTGTTGAGGGCGAAGCCGGCGGCCGCGGCCGCGGCGAGGACCTGCAGGAATTCACGACGGTGCATCGACATCTTGGGCGTTCTCCTCGGGGGGGAAGAAAAAAGCCTGGCATGCCAGGCTTTTTTCGGCACGGGTTGTTTTATTTGTTGACTGGCGACTCGGGGTCGAGCAGCAGGGCGACGAGGTCCTTGATCTGCTCGGGCTTGAGCGCGTCGACATGGCCGAAGCGGGGCATGTCGGAACAGACGTTGTGGGCCTTCGCGTTGAAGATCTTGCTGTAGACGTACTTCTGCGTTTCCGGCGTATTGCCGCGCAACTTGCCGAAATGCAGCAGGGTCGGGCCGACGGTGCCGAAGGCGGTTTCCTTCGGACTGATCTGGTGGCAGTTGTAGCAGTTGCCGCCGACCGGCAGACCGGGCTTGTCGCTCCAGGTGAAGCCGCGGCCGCTCTGGGCCAGCTTCTCGCCTTTCTTCCAGTCGCCCATCAGCTTGCCGTCGGCGGGGTATTTCACCGCGGCCATCTGGTCGGCTTCGAGACGCTTGGCGATGTATTCCGGCGGATTGTTGCCGGTGCGGTTGCAGATCGTCTGCAGGCCGTCTTCGGCGAGGCGGTCGAGATCGGCCTGGCCGCGCGGCTGGAAATCGCGCTTGATGGTTTCGATCGCCTTGCCGCGATAGGCGGCGTCGGCCTGGACCGGCAGGGAGGCCGCGAGGCAGGGGGCGGCGAGGGCGGCGAGGATGATTTTCTTCGTCATGTCTGTCTCCTGGTCAGCGCTTGATGCCGGGGCCCTTGTATACGGCACCGTTGGCGTTCGCGGTCATGTAGGTCAGCAGGGCGGTCACCGTGTCCGAAGCGTATTTCGGCTCGGGGAAGCGCTGCTGGCGGAAGCAGTCGTTCATGCGCCACTGGTGGGTGAGCATCACGCCGCCGGTCATGCGGTAGCCGGGCCAGCCCATCACGCCTTTGACGGCGCCTTCGTGCGTGCCGATGTTCGGCAGGTTCTGCATGCGGATGCGCTTGCCGTCCGAGCCGTGGCAGGTGTTGCAGGAGAAGTCGTAGGGGCCGGCGCGGTAGTTCGTGATTTCCTTGCCGATTTCCCAGATCTCCTTGACCTTCGGGTCCTTGAGCGGCACCGCGAACTTCATGTTGCGCGAGTGGCCGGCGACGAAGGTGACGAGGCTGGTGATTTCCGGCGGGTTGGTGTCGTTGGCGCCCTGGAACGGCTTCTTGGCGATGTCGGCGAACTTGAAGCCCTGCTTCTCGACCATGCACCAGACGATGCGGCGCTCGGCATCCATGACGGCGTTGGCGTCGGCGAAATAGCGCGGCATCTGCACATAGGCGCCTTCCACCTTGCCGACCCCCAGGCCGAGGTCGCAGCTTTCGGCGAGCGAAACGCTCTTCGGGCCGCGCTTGACTTTCCAGAGTTCCTCCCCTTTCAATTCGAACAGTTCCGCCGGATTGCTGTCTTCCATCTCGGCACGGAACTTGGCGAACTCGGCATCCGCTTTCGCGTGATCGACTTCGGCCGTCTGGGCGTGGGCGATGCCCAGCGACGTGATGGCGCAAAGCGCGCCCAGGATGCGTGGCTTCCGCATGGTCTCCTCCGTTGGTGTGATTGACTGAGCGAATATAGTATTAAATGGATTGGTACAGAATATTTATGACTGCAGGTAGCGCCAGCCCTGCGTCAGTCTGGCGGCCAGTTCGCCTTCCGCGGAAGGCGCTGCGTCCACGCCGGGCAGCAGCACGACTTCGATGCCGCGCTCGCGCAGCCGCCCTATCGCTTCCTGGCAGGCCACCAGGCGCAGGTTTTCATAGGCTTCATGCAGTGCGACGATGCGTGCCGCATAGGGCGAGCCGCCGGCGCGCAGCAGATGCAGCCCCGGGCCGTTGGCGATGAATTCGACGCGGAAGGGGCGGCCTGTCTTGTCGCGCTCCCGGGCCAGGCGTTCGGCCGTCTTCAGCGCCGTCTCCATGCGCGCCGGCTCGTCGGAGAACAGATGCAGCACGACCCGTCCGCCCTCGGTGCGGATCGTCTCGATCTGGCTGAGCATCAAGCGTTCCTCGTCGACCTGGCCGTGGGCCAGCCAGCCGCCGAGGACGCCGACCGCCAGCAGCAGCGTGGCGGCGAGCGCGTGCAGCCAGCGCGGCGCGGCGAGGCCGCGGGGGGCGGCCGCCTTTGCCGCCGCTGGCAGGGGATAGGCCCCGCGCACCATCTGCTTCAGTTGCCATAGCTCGCAGGCGCGGCCGCGCAGCTGGGGATCGGCGGCGATTTGCTCGAGCAACTGCGCGCGGTCGGCCGGATCGAGTTCGTTGTCGATGTGCGCGCAGAGGATTTCGTCGGAAATTTCACGTTTCATGTCAGCCTCGCAATTGACGGACCACGGCAGGCTGCGGGGCAGCTTGCTCGCGCAGTGCGTCGCGTAGCGCTGCGCGGGCACGGGACAGGCGGCTCATGACCGTGCCGATGGGGATTTCCAGGATGGCGGCGACCTCGGCGTAGGAGAATTCCTCAAGGTCCACCAGCGTCACGACCTCGCGCTGCCCTGTCGGCAGCCCGGCGATGGCCTGGCGCACGCGCCGCACGATTTCGTTCTGCAGGCAGTCGTCCTCGGGGCAACCATCAGCCGGCAGATCGGCTTCGCCGAGTTCGTCGATGTCGGTGGTGTCCCTGCGGCGACGCAGATGATCGTGCCAGCAATTGGCGAGGATGCTGCAGAGCCAGCCATTGAGGGCTTCCGGGTCGCGCAACTGGCCGTGCCGGTCGAGCGCCTTGGCCAGCGCTTCCTGGACGAGGTCGTCCGCCAGCATGCGGTTGTGGCACCAGGAATGGGCGAGCCGCCACAGGCGCGGACGGGCTTCCGCCAGCTTTTCCTCGAACTGGCGCGTGCGGCTGATGAAATGCAGGAGACCCACGATCGGCATGCCTCTTCAATGAAGGTTTCCGTTAGGACGCGGGGAGCGGCGGTTTTATTCCATCCCGTTCCGGCCAATGAAAAAGGGAGGACCGCAGCCCTCCCTTCGTCGCGACGGCATGAAGCCGCCTTCTACCTCATCAGGCAACCGCCGCTTCGTCGCTGCGCGTCTCGCCCTTGTTGTCGCGCCACTTGATGACGACCTTGTCGCCGGCCTTGGCGCCCTTGACCTTGAAGCCGAAGACCGGGTTGCGCGACACCGCGGTGCCGACCTGGCCCTGGATCACCGGCTTGCCGCCGATCTCGACCGTCATCGTCTGGATGTAGTGGGCGGGCACGGTATTGCCGGCATTGTCCTTGCGCTGGCCGTTTTCCATCGGATGGCTCACCAGCACGCGGATGTCGGCGACGTCGCCCTTCAGTGAGGCGCGAATTTTCATCGGATCTGCCATGTTCGTTTCCTATTCGTAATCAGGATGAGTGGGTATGGAAGCGGACGGGCTGGTTCAGCCGCCGCAGCCGCCGACGGTGACCTTGACTTCCTTCTGCGTGCTGAAGAACTTGCCGTCGGCAGTCTTGACCACGGCGCGGACGGCGGTGGTTTCGGCGAGGCGGATGCGCACCTGGATATCGCCCTGCGCGCCTTCGGCGAAATCGAAGGAACAGGTCAGGGGCAGCGGGTTCTTCAACGCAAACAGCGCGATGTAAGCCGTGTTCGGGATGTTGCTGGTGACGGTGATCGGCACCACGGCACCGTTCTCCGCGATTTCCGGAGCGCCCAGCACGATGTCCTTGCTTTCGGCCGGGGCAGCAGCGCCGATGGCCTTGAGGGCCGCGCCCAGATCCTTGGCTTCGAATGCGGCCTTGTTCCATTCTTCCGCGGCGAACACCTGGGTGGGCTTCAGGACGCCGGCGGCGAGAGCGGCGCTGAGTACGCCACTGGCGCCGATGCCCTTGAGCACGGTTCTGCGAATCATGTCCATCGAGTCATTTCCTCCTGGTAAAAAAGTGGGGGATGGGCTTATCGGTTGCATTGTCTAGATTTTATCTGGGCGACGCAAGCCATTAGACGGAGCGGGAAGCCAAAAAATTCCATTGCCGGGATTGATGCGATTGATCCATCACGGCAGTTGGCGAGTAAAGAAAAAAAGGCCTGCCGGTATGGCAGGCCTTTCATGGAGTGGTGGTGAATTCTACCAGACCCTTGAACCGGCTATCTTCCACGATGCCGAAACGTCCCCATAGTCTGTTCCGGGCGGATCGCCTGCGTGAAAGCGGCTTTCCTGACGAACAAGCCGCCGAAAACCCACGTCAATGGGGGAGCAGGCTCGGCGGCGTCCTTCGCAGAAACAGAGAATGGGCGGGGACAGAGAACGAAAAGGTGCCCGCAAACGGGTAGTCCGGGCCTACGGCGTCCGTTGCGGTAATGCCCGAACCCGCGCCAACACTGCGGGGAACGGGCGAAAAAAACCAACCGAGAACGGTTGGTTTTTTAAATAGTGGTGGACCGAATGAGGATCGAACTCACGACCTCCGCATTGCGAACGCGGCGCTCTCCCAGCTGAGCTATCGGCCCGAAGGGCGCGCAGTATAACAAAAAACCGCGTCGCTTCGTTCCGGCCGGCAAAAAAACGGCCGGCATGGCGCCGGCCGTGAATCCCCTTTGATTAGTTCTTGTTGCGTTACTTGCCCGCGATCTTTTCCAGTTTTTCCGCCTTGATCAGCTGCCCATCGAGACCGGCCTGCTGCGCGGTACCACCGTAGGCGATGGTCATCAGCTGCGAGTAGTAGACGACCGGCATGTTGAACTTCGTCCCCTGCTTCTTGTTGATCTCGGACTGGTAGATCTCGACGTTGGCTTGGCACAGCTGACAGGGCGTGACGATCATGTCGGCGCCGTGGTCGTAGGCCGATTCGACAATGTCGCGAATCTGCTTCTGCGCCTTGTCCGGCTCCGAGAAGGCGAGCGCGCCGCCGCAGCAGGTGACCTTCTGGTCGTACTTGACCGCTTCGGCGCCGACCGTTTCGACCATCTTGTCGAGATAGAGCGGGTTCTCGAAGGATTCGCCGGCGATGCCGAACGGGCGGTTGGTCTGGCAACCGACGTAGCCGGCGAACTTGAGGCCGTCGAGCGGCTTGACCACCTGCGACTTCATCTGGTCCCAGCCGATGTCTTCGATCAGCACCTCGACGAAGTGGCGGGCCTTGGCCTCGCCCTTGAAGGTCAGGCCGGCTTCCTTGAGCGCTTCGTTGCACTCGGCCAGCAGGCTGTTGTTCTCGTGCAGGCGCTCGGCCGTCTCGCGCGAGGCGAGCCAGCACGCGGGGCAGACCGACACCATGTCCTGGCCGGCGAAATTGGTTTCCGCCAGTGCCAGGTTGCGCGCGGAGAGCGCCAGGCGCGGCAGTTCGCCCCCCTCGCCATAGCCGATCGAGGCGCCGCAGCAGTTCCAGTCGGGAATCTCGTTCAACTGGACATCGAGCTTCTGGCAGACGACGTCGATCGAGCGCAGGAAGTTGTCCGCCGAGGCCTTGGCCTGCGACGAGCAGCCGGGGTAAAACGCGTATTGCTTCTTCGACATTCGTTACTCTCCTTAGGCCAGGCCCTTGCGGCGGTCTTCGATTTCGCGCGCCTTGGCGATCATCTTCTGGATGCCGCTCTTGTCCTTGCACGAGTGGCCGCCGAGGATTTCCATCGGGTTGAGGCGTTTGGCCTTGACCAGGCCGAGGCCGACGCTCTGCATGGCCATCGCGTTCTTGACCCCTTGGCCGAAGCCGTCCTTGAAGTACATCGCCAGCGAAAACTTGAGCTCATTGACGCGGCCGGTCTTGACGAGGTTGTCCCAGAACAGCTTGGCGATCTCGCGCGTCGGCTGCCCCTGCGGCGCGAGGCCGAGGCGGTGCGCGTAGTTGGCGAGGCCGTGCATGATGTGCGTGATCGGCAGCTTGCGCGGGCAGCGCACGATGCAGTTGTAGCAGGAGGTGCACATCCACATCGAGTCGGATTTCAGCACTTCCTCGCGCTTGCCGGCGCGGATCATCATGAAGATCTTCTGCGGCGAGTGTTCCCAGGCTGGGCCGAGCGGGCACGAGCCGGCGCACACGCCGCACTGCATGCACATCTTGACCCACTGGCCGTCCTCGACGTTGGCCTCGACTTCCTTGAGGAAGCTGTTCTTGTACTTCGCGCCGGCAGATTGGTTTGCGGTAGTCATCGTCATCGCTCCTTGTTAGCCGAAGCCCTTCATCGGGGACGGGCCTATCTCGTTGAGCTGCTCGACATACTCGTTGATCAGCTTGACCACGCGGGCGTTGTCGGTGATCGCGATCTCGTGCGTCTGCACGCGCTCCGGCTCGAGGCCGAGCTGCTTGAGCGTGTCGTCGATCTTGCTCATCCGGTAGTAGGCCATCTCGGAGCCCTTGACGAAGTGGCACTGGTAGTCGTCGCCCTTCTTGCAGCCCATCATCATCACGCCGTCGTAGCCGGAGTTCAGCGCGTCGGTGATCCAGATGGTGTTGACCGAGCCGAGGCAGCGCACGGGAATCGCCCGCACGAAGGCCGAGTAGGTCATGCGCTGCACGCCGGCCATGTCGAGCGCCGGGTAGGCGTCGTTTTCGCAGGCGAGGATCAGGATGCGCGGTTTTTCCTCGAACTCGTCCGGCACGTTGACCGCCTTGATCTGCATGCCGACGGTGTCGCAGGAGTAGTTCTCGAAGGAGATGACGCGCACCGGGCAGGCGCCCATGCAGGTGCCGCAGCGGCGGCAGCGTTCTTCGTTGAACAGCGGGAAGCGCTTCTCGTCCTCGTCGATCGCGCCGAACGGGCATTCCACCGTGCAGCGCTTGCACTGGGTGCAGCCCTCGAGGCGGGCCTTCGGGAAGGAGAGGTCCCAGGCGCGCGGATGTGCGGCGCGGCCCTTCTCGACGTTCTCGACGGCCTGGATCGCCTTCATGGCGGCGCCGATCGCATCCTCCGTGGCCTGGAACATGTCCATCGGCCGGCGCGTCGGGCCGGCGGCGTAGATGCCGGTGCGGCGCGTCTCGTACGGGAAGCAGATGAAGTGCGAGTCGGCGAAGCCGTACTTGAACTGCGGCATGTCCGGACCCTGACGGTAGTTCAGGTTCAGCACGGAGATCTTCTGCAGTTCGGTCTTCTTGCCCTTGGCGGCCTCGTCGCCGCTCTCGGCGGCGGTCACGGTGGCGGTCCACTCGTCGAGGTTCACGCCGGCGTTCGGCACCTGGCCGGTGGCGAGCACCACGAGATCGGCATCCGTACTGACCTCCTCGTCGAGGATCAGATCCTTGAATTCGACCTGGCAGCTGTCGCCGCCCTTGACGCCGGTGACCTTGGCCTTGGTGAAGATCACGCCTTTCTGCTGGGCGCTGCGGTAGAAGTCCTCGCCCATGCCCGGCACGCGCAGGTCGGAGTACATGACGACCGTGTCGATGTCCGGGTTCTGGCCCTTGAAGTACATCGCCTGCTTGATGCTGGTCGCGCAGCAGTGGCCGGAGCAGTACTCGAGATGGGAGCCTGAGCCGTTGCCGCCCGTGCCGCGCTGGCCGGCGCACTGCACGAAGACGACGCTCTTCACTTCCTTGCCGTCGGCACGCTTGATGGCGCCGCCGTTGGCCGCCTTGGCCAGCGCCTCGAGGCCGGCTTGGTCGACCACGTTGGCCTGGCCGCCGCCCAGTTCGGGCAGCTTGTCGAGCGGGTAGGTGGTGAAGCCGGTGGCCTGGACGACTGCGCCGCAGAGTTCTTCAGTCACGCTGCCGGATTCGGCGGCAATCTTCACCGCGAAGCGGCCGGGGGCGCCAGCCGTTTCGGCGACCGTCGAGTTCAGATAGACCTTGATCTTGCCGTTGCCGGACACCTTGGCGGCCATTTCCTCGACGCCGGTCGGTTGCGGCTCGGCGTAGGGGCCGTTGAAGGGTACGCGCTTGTAGAGGTTGCTGGCGAAGCCGCCGAGGGCGCCGGTCTTCTCGACCAGCACGACCTCGTAGCCGGCGTCGGCGGCCGCGAGCGCCGCGGTCATGCCGGACATGCCGCCGCCGACGACGAGGATCTTCTTGCTGGAAGTTTCCTTGACGTTGCCGGCGGGCGCGGTCATCTTCTTGACCTCGGCGCAGCCCATGCGGACGTAGTCCTCGGCCATTTCCTGGCGCACTTCGTCGTGGTCGGAGCCTTCGGCGACGACCCAGATCACGCCCTCGCGCAGGTTGGCGCGCGACAGGGCGATGCCGTCGAACTGGAAGGCTTCCGCCTTGGCGCGCCGCGAGCAGGCGGCGATGCAGACGTGGGTGACGCCGTCGTTGGCGATGTCGTCCCTGATCATCTGCACGCCTTCGGCGTTGCAGAGGAAGGGATGGGTCTTGATGACGGCCATCTTGCCCTCGGTCTTGGCGACCTTCTCGAGGCCGGCGACGTCCAGTGTGTCGCCGATGCCGCAACCGGAGCAGATGTAGGCGGCGTGTTTGGGGGTAGCGGGGGCGGAAGTGGTATTCATGAGGCCGATGCCTCCGTCGAAGCGGTTTTGTGGATCACCTGAATGGCTTTCAGAGAAGCGGCGGTGGCGCTTTGCACCGCGCGGTTGACGTCGAGCGGGCTGGCGGCGCTGCCGGCGCCGAACATGCCGCCGCTCTTCGAGCCTTCGATGAAGTTCGACGAGTCGAGCACGAGGTCGTCCGGCAGTTTGACGCCGGTGACCTCGGGCTCCATGCCGACGGCCAGCACGACGAGGTCGTGCTCGGTGGCGTAGCGCTGGTAGCCCTCGGTGTTCACGCCGTGCAGGATCGGGTTGCCGTTGGCTTCATTGACGGCGATGCGCGCCACCTTCGACTTGACGAAGCTGACGGTCGGGTCCTTGTAGACGTTCGCGTAGAAGTCCTCGAAGCGGTCGATGGCGCGGATGTCGATGTAATACACCGTCGACTTGCCCTCGTCGCCGCAGGCTTCGCGCACGTACTGGGTCTGCTTGAGCGAGGCCATGCAGCAGATGCGCGAGCAGTGGCGCAGATGGTTCTCGTCGCGCGAACCGGCGCACTGGATGAAGGCGATGTTCTTCGCCTCCTTGCCGTCGGAGGGGCGCAGCAGCTTGCCGCCCGTGGGGCCGCGCACGTCGGCGAGGCGCTCGAATTCGAGGCTGGTGATGACGTTCGGGATGCGGTCGTAGCCGTAGGGCTGGATCTTGGCCGCGTCGTAGGGACGCCAGCCGGTGGCCCAGACCACGCTGCCGACCTTGAGTTCGACGGTTTCTTCCTGCATGCCCAGATCCACCGCGCCGAATTTGCAGGCGGCCTTCGCGGCCTCGCCGTCGGGCGTGCCGGCGATCGACGGGTCGATCACGTAGCGCTGCGGGTAGGCCATGCCATGCGGCAGGTAGGCGGCCTTGATCTTGTCGAGACCGTAGTTGGCCGGGTTGGCGATTTCGGCGCTCACCGCCTTGCCGCAGTCGCCGCAGGCGGTACAGCTCTCATTCACGTAGCGCGGCTTGATCTTCAGCGTAACGGTGTAGTCGCCGCGCGTGCCGGAGACGGCGGCCACCTCGGTCAGCGTCATTACGCGCACATTGGGATTGCCGCGGAGGCGCTTGAGGTTGATCTCCAGCCCGCAGGTGGGGTGGCACATCTTGGGGAAATAGCGATACAGCAGGGAAGTGCGGCCGCCCAGGGTGGGGGTTTTTTCCGCGAGGATCACCTGCTTGCCGCATTCGGCCGCTTCGAGAGCCGCCGTCATGCCGGCGATACCGCCGCCGACGACCAGGATGGTCTGGTTGGTTGCGATTGAAGCCGTCATCGAGCCTCCGTGGAATGGTGCTACTGAAAAGGGTGCGCGATTCTAACCGCCATTCCGAGGCCGTGTTTCTGCGCTAGATCAAATGGAATCCAGAATGTTCCTATGGCGGAATAGAAGAGCCGAATGTCGCCGCCGCGCCGGCGCCGAGTATTCAGCGGGGCAGGATGCGGATCTCGAAATGCATCGTCGCCAGATCACCCATGCACCAGGTCGCCTCGGGGGCGCCGAGGCCGGCGACGGTTCCCGGGTTGACCAGCCAGGTCTTGCCGCCTTTGACGTTCGGCTCCTGGTGGATTTCCGGCACGTGGCTGTGGCCGCAGCAGACGAGTTCGTGCTCGCCGGTGCAGGCGAAGGCCCGGCCGATGTGCGGGTAGTGCGTGATGAAGATGCGGCGGCCGCCGAGCTCGATGGTGGCGTCGTTGCCGTGATAGTGCAGCAGGCCTTCCGAATGGCAGGCCAGCCGCGCGATGGCGACCGGGTCGCCGAGGTTGTTGCCATGCACCGCGTGGATCGGCAGGCCGAGCTTGAGCGAGGCCTTGAGCGTGTTGGTGCCGATCAGGTCGCCGCAGTGGATCACCGCTTCGGCGCCTTCGGCCTTGGCGATCTCGATGGCCGTCGCGAGCAGCGGGCCGCGGTCGTGGCTGTCGGAAACGATGCAGATCTTCATGGCTAGACGATCAGCGGGGCGTGATAGTCGTCGCCGTCGTTCGCCTTCGAGAAGTCGGCGGCGTTGAGGCCGCGCAGCATCCGCGTGCGCTCCTCTTCATGCTTGCCCTGTACCTGCAGCAGATCGATCACGCAGTCGCCGAGATTGTCGTATTCGAGTTGCGCCGTGCCGAACTGCTCGGCATCGGTGTAGTAGAACTGGCAGCGGAAGCGGCTGTCGCCGGTCTTGAAGACGACGAAGTGGCAGACGCCCTCCTGCCAGGCCAGTGCCGGGCATTGCGTCAGGTACTCCTTCAGCAGGTCGAGCTGGATCTCGGCCTGGATGGCCTGTACGGGGATGGGTTGACCGAAGCGCTCGACCAGCGTCTGGCTGACGAGGTTCTTCTCGCGGGCGGTGTATTGGGGTATCGGACGGGGCATGGCGGTTCCTGATGCTTATCGGGAAATAAAAATAATCCCCTTGTGGCAAGCGCAGGGGGCTGCAAGAATATCGCAAAACGCTAATAAACAACCGCGCGATCGTCAGGGCGAATCGCGTCGTCGAGGGCCAGCAGAGAAATGACACAACAATCCGTGCAGGAAGTCAAAAACACGACTTGCTACATGTGCGCCTGCCGCTGCGGCATCCGCGTCCATCTGCGCGATGGCGAGGTGCGCTACATCGACGGCAACCCGGATCATCCGCTCAACAAGGGCGTGATCTGCGCCAAGGGCAGTTCCGGCATCATGAAGCAGTATTCGCCGGCGCGTCTGACCAAACCGCTGCGCCGCAAGGCCGGGGCGGAGCGCGGTGCGGGCGAGTTCGAGCCGATTTCCTGGGAAGAGGCATTCTCGGTGCTGGCGGAGCGGCTCGGCAAGATCCGCGCGACCGATCCGAAGAAGTTCGCGCTGTTCACCGGCCGCGACCAGATGCAGGCGCTGACCGGCCTGTTCGCGCGCCAGTTCGGCACGCCCAACTATGCGGCGCACGGCGGCTTCTGCTCCGTCAACATGGCGGCCGGCATGATCTACACGATCGGCGGCTCGTTCTGGGAGTTCGGCGGCCCCGATCTCGATCGTGCCAAATTGTTCGTGATGATCGGCACGGCCGAGGACCATCACTCCAACCCGCTCAAGATCGCGCTTGCCAAGTTCAAGCGCGACGGCGGCCGCTTCGTCTCGATCAACCCGGTGCGCACCGGCTACTCGGCGATCGCCGACGAATGGGTGCCGATCCGCCCGGGCACCGACGGCGCCTTCCTGCTGGCGGTGATCCACGAGATCATTCAGAAGGGCCTCTACGACCGCGACTTCCTCGTCCAGTATTCGAACGCCGGCGAACTGGTGAACTGCGACGAGACCAGCGACGAATTCGGCATGTTCCTGCGCACCGAGGTGCCCGAGGAAGAGGCCTGCTACGACCCGCAGGACAAGCTGTGGTGGGACCGCACCACCAACCGGCCGGTCGTGACGCACGCCGAGGGCGCCGATCCCTTCCTGCGCGGCGAATTCGAGATCAACGGCACGAAGGTCAAGCCCTCGTTCCAGTTGCTCATGGAGCGCGTGCAGGATTACACGCCGGAATGGGCAGAAGGCGTCACCGGCATCCCGGCCGGCACCATCCGCCGCCTCGCCTACGAGATGGGCGTGACGGCGCGCGACCAGCGCATCGAGTTGCCGATCGCCTGGACCGACAGCTGGGGCAAGGAGCACGACACTGTCACCGGCAACCCCGTGGCCTTCCACGCCATGCGCGGCCTCGCGGCGCACTCCAACGGCTTCCAGACCATTCGTGCGCTCGGCATCCTGATGTCTTTATTGGGCACCATCGACCGCCCCGGCGGCTTCCGCCACAAGGTGCCGTTCCCGCGGCCGATCCCGCCCTGCGCCCGCACGCCGAACCACCCGAACGCGGTGCAGCCGAACAAGCCGCTCGACGGCATGGCGCTCGGCTGGCCGGCCGACCCGGACGACCTGTTCGTCGATGACGAAGGCAAGCCGGTGCGCATCGACAAGGGCTTCTCCTGGGAGTACCCGCTGTCGGTGCATGGCCTGATGCACAACGTCATCACCAACGCCTGGCGCGGCGATCCCTACAAGATCGACACGCTGCTGATCTTCATGGCCAACATGGCGTGGAACTCGACGATGAACGCCGTCGAGGTCAGGAAGATGCTCAACGACAAGGATGAGAACGGGGATTACAAGATTCCGTTCATCGTCGTCGCCGACGCCTTCCAGTCGGAGATGACGGCCTTCGCCGACCTGATCCTGCCCGATACCACCTACCTCGAGCGCCACGACGTGATGTCGATCCTCGACCGGCCGATCTCGGAATTCGACGGCCCGGTCGACTCGGTGCGCATCCCCGTGGTGCCGCCGACCGGCGAGTGCAAGCCCTTCCAGGAGGTGCTGATCGAGTTGGGCTCGCGCCTCAAGCTGCCGGCGTTCACGACGAAGGACGGCCAGCGCAAGTACCGCGACTATCCGGACTTCATCGTCAATTACGAGACCGAGCCCGGCTCGGGCATCGGCTTCCTCGCCGGCTGGCGCGGCAAGGGCGGCGAGAAGCAACTGCGCGGCGAGCCGAACCCGAACCAGTGGGAGATGTACGCGAAAAACAACTGCGTCTTCCACTACGAGCTGCCGAAGAGCTACCAGTACATGCGCAACTGGAACCAGGGCTATCTGGAGTGGAGCCAGCGCAACCGCATCACGCGCTACGCCGAGCCGATACTCATCAACATCTATTCGGAAGTGCTGATGCGCTTCCGCCAGGCGGCGCAGGGCAAGGGCTTCTCGAAGAAGCCGCCGGCGCATCTGGCCAAGCGCGTCGAGACCTTCTTCGATCCGCTGCCCTTCTACTACGACACGCTCGAGGCGCAGGTCAGCGACAAGCACAAGTATCCGCTCGCGGCGATCACGCAGCGGCCGATGGCGATGTACCACTCGTGGGACTCGCAGAACGCCTGGCTGCGCCAGATCCACGCCCACAATCTCCTCTATGTGAATGCGCATACCGCGCGCGTGCACGGCATCGAGGACGGCGACTGGATCTGGGTCGAGTCGCAGTGGGGCAAGGTCAAGTGCATGGCGAAACACTCCGAGGCGGTCGAGCCGGGGACGGTGTGGACCTGGAACGCCATCGGCAAGGCGGCGGGCGCCTGGGGCCTGGCGCCCGACGCCAACGAATCGCAGCGGGGCTTCCTGCTCAATCACCTGATCTCCGAAGAACTGCCGGCCTGCGAACGCGGCAGCGAACGGCGCGTGTCGAACTCCGACCCGATCACCGGCCAGGCCGCGTGGTACGACGTGCGCGTGCGCATCTACAAAGTCGGCGCTGGCGAGGCGGCCTCAGTCAGCCAAACAACGGAGCCGCAGTTCGCCCCGCTCAAGCCTTATCCCGGGCAGACTGAACGCAAGTCGATCTGGAATTACTTTGCCGGAGCGAAGAAATGACCCAACTCGCTCTCGTGATCGATTTGAACGTCTGCGTCGGCTGCCATGCCTGCGTAACCAACTGCAAGGAGTGGAACACTTTCGGCGCTGCCGGCCCGATGGTCGACCAGAACCCCTACGGCAAGGATCCGACCGGTACCTTCTTCAACCGCGTGCAGACCTTCGAGGTCGGCGAGTTCCCGAATACCGAGACGGTGCATTTTCCGAAGTCCTGCCTGCATTGCGAGGAGCCGCCCTGCGTGCCGGTCTGCCCGACGGGGGCGTCCTACAAGCGCAAGGAGGACGGCATCGTCCTCGTCGACTACGACAAGTGCATCGGCTGCAAGTATTGTTCGTGGGCTTGCCCCTATGGCGCGCGCGAGATCGACGAGCAGCAGAAGGTGATGAAGAAGTGCACGCTGTGCGTCGACCGCATCTACGACGCGACGATGACCGCCGAGGAACGCCGCCCCGCCTGCGTGCGTGCCTGTCCGACCAGCGCGCGCCTGTTCGGCGATATCCACGATCCCGACTCCGAAGTGTCGCAGGCGATCCGCGAGGCAGGCGGCTACCAGCTCATGCCCGAATGGGGCACCAGCCCGGCCAACCACTACCTGCCGCGCCGCAAGACGAAGCTCAGGATCAGGGAGGACGAACTCGAGCGTGCCGACAACCCGCTCAAGATCGACCAACAGCTGCCGAAGCCCGGCAAGGCCGAGCCCTCGCTCGACGACGTCACGTCCTGGTAAAGGCTATCGATATGCATCCCGCGTTCTCCGTCATCTTCCTCACCACGCTGATCGGCGCCGGCCAGGGCCTGTTCCTCGCCCTGTTCACGGTCGAGTCCTATGCCGCGTTCGGTCTCCTGCCGCCGCAAGCCAGCGGTTTCTACGCCATCGGCAGCGCCATGGCGGTGCTGCTGATGGCACTCGGCCTGGTCGCCTCGTTCTTCCATCTCGGCCGTCCCGAGCGCGCCTGGCGCGCGGCCGCGCAATGGCGCACCTCGTGGCTGTCGCGCGAGGTGATCGTGCTGCCGGCATTCACCGGGGCCGCCTTCCTGTACGGCGTCGCTCACTGGAGCGGGGTCAACCCCGTGCTGGCGACGCTCCCCAGCGGCACGCCGGTGAATATCACCGCGATGCTCGGCGTGGCCGGCACCGTGCTCGCCTTCGCGCTCTACATCTGCACCGGCATGATCTACGCCTGCCTCAAGTTCCTGCGCGAATGGCATACGCCGCTGACGGTGATCAACTACATCCTGCTCGGCGGCGCTTCCGGTTTCACTTTGGCGGCGGCGCTGGCCGGCCATTTCGCGCCGGAAGTGATGCCGGTGCTGGCGGGCTGGGCGCTGATCATCACCCTGCTGGGGCTGGTCGGCCGCACGGCGTCGTTGTTCCGCAACGCGCGCCTCAAACCCAAGTCGACGCTGCAGACGGCCATCGGCATCAAGCATCCGAAGATCGTGCAGAAGACGATGGGCCTGATGGGCGGCAGCTTCAACACCCGCGAGTTCTTCCACGGCAGAAGCGCCGCATGGCTGCGCGGGGTGAAGTGGCTGTTCCTGCTGGCTGCCTTCGCCGTGCCGGCGGGGCTGCTCGCCGTCGGCCTGTCGCGGTCCGCCGGCAGCGCGCTGACCCTTGCTTTCGTCATCCAGTATCTCGGCCTGATGGCGGAGCGCTGGTTCTTCTTCGCCCAGGCCAATCATCCGCAAAATCTCTATTACCAATCCGTTGCCTGAAGGAGTTGATCCTGCTCAAACAGAAAAGTGCGAACCTGGAATAAGTTTCATCGATTGCCGCAAGCTGCAATGCGGCTTATGATCATCAACCCGAAGCGTCAACCACCCACACTCACCGGAGGAAAACAATGAATTTCGATCGCGAACTCGATGCCCGTGGCCTCAACTGCCCGCTGCCGATTCTGCGTGCCAAGAAAGCGCTGGGCGAAATGCAGAGCGGCCAGACGCTGCGCATCCTCGCCACCGACCCGGGCTCCGTGAAGGACTTCGCGGCCTTCGCCAAGCAGACCGGCAACGAACTGCTTTCGAGCGCCGAGAACAACAAGGAATTCGAGTTCTACATCAAGCGCAAGTAAGCGCGTAAAACTCGGCGCTGCCGCGGCGGTGCATTCCGACGCAAAGGCGCCCATCGCTCGATGGGCGCCTTTTTTCTATGCCATAATAAACAAATTTGCTTCGTGTTGCACTGCGATGTAGTTGCATCATCGGCATGTGCTTATTCGCTTATTCGGCGCCGGCCCATAACAACGGAGAACCAATGAGTACCACACCCGACATCGAAGCACTGATCAGCCAGAAACTGGACGAGTTGCTGCCGCGGAAGCTCGGGGCGCTGCTGCAGGAACGCGAGGAGGCGAAAACGCCCTCGATGGCGATCATCGCCACCAAGGGCACCCTGGACTGGGCCTATCCGCCCTTCATCCTGGCCTCCACCGCCGCGGCGCTCGGCTGGGACGTCACCGTCTTCTTCACCTTCTACGGCCTGCAACTGGTCAAGAAGGACGTCTCCGATCTCAAAGTCAGCCCGCTCGGCAACCCCGGCATGCCGATGAAGATGCCGTTCGGCCCCGACTGGTTCAAGAGCATCAACTGGAACATCCCGAACATCGTCCAGGCCGGCATTCCCGGCTTCGAGAGCGTCGCCACCAGCCTGATGCAGCAGACCATCAAGAACAACGGCGTCGCCGGCATCGCGGAACTGCGCGAACTGTCGCAGGAGGCCGGCGTCAAGTTCGTCGTCTGCCAGATGACGGTCGAGTTGTTTGGCTTCAGCCACGACGACTTCGTCGAGGGCATGGACTACGTCGGCGCCGCCTCCTTCCTGCCGGTCGCGCAGAAGGCGGATGTCACGCTGTTCATCTGATTGTCGTATCACCGCAACGAAGGTGCGGCGCGCCGGCGGGGGCTTTGAGGGAAGCGATTGATCTCCGTAAGCGGCGGAACTAGAGTTGCATTGCACTACTGCTGGAAGGCTTGTACAACCAACTGAAACACCCAACAGGGGGGACTATGAAACTGAAGAAGATCGCAGCACTGATCGCCGTGGCCGGACTCTCAACATCGGCTTTCGCTACCAACGGCTATTTTGCGCACGGCTACGGCATCAAGGCCAAGGGCATGGGCGGCGTCGGCATCGCCTATGGTCAGGACGCACTGGCGGCCGCCACCAACCCGGCCAACATGGTGCTGCTCGGCGATCGTTGGGACGTCGGCGTCGAATACTTCCGCCCGCAGCGGGAATCCACGATTGTTGGCAACGGTGCCGGCGCCAACGGAAAATATGACGGCAACGACTCGGAAAACTATTTCATTCCGGAATTCGGCTACAACCGGATGATCGCGAACAACATGTCGCTTGGCGTTTCCGTCTATGGCAACGGCGGCATGGCAACCGATTACGGCCGGAATCCCTTCGCGGCATTTGGTGCGACGGGCAAGGCGGGGGTTGATCTGTCCCAGTTGTTCATTGCCCCGACCTGGTCCTACAAACTCAACGAGAACCACTCGGTCGGCGTCAGCCTGAAGATCGCTTACCAAACCTTCGAGGCGTTCGGTCTTAATCCGACCTTTGGCGCAATTTCGAGCAATCCGGCCAAATTGTCGAACAACGACCATGACAGCTCTTGGGGCTGGGGTGTTGGTATTGGCTGGACCGGGCAGGTCACCCCGACCCTGAAGCTCGGCGCGGCCTATCAATCCAAGACCTCAATGCAGGAACTTGATGAGTACAAGGGCCTGTTCGCGGAGAAGGGCGGCTTCGACATCCCTGAGAACTTCGGTTTCGGCATGGCATGGCAGGCGACCCCTCAGCTCGTGATCGCCGCCGATATCCAGCGAATCAACTACAGCGAGATCAAGTCAATTGCCAATCCGCTGCACTTTCCGCCGGCAGCAGGACAGTTGCTGGGTAACAATGGTGGCTCTGGTTTCGGATGGGACGACATGACGGTCTACAAGATCGGTTTTGCCTACGATCACTAGTGTCCCAACGTTAATC
>DDXW01000028.1 GCA_002347285.1 Rhodocyclaceae bacterium UBA2250
TCAACCTGCTGCGCGAGGGGCTCGACCTGCCCGAGGTCTCGCTCGTGGCGATCCTCGACGCCGACAAGGAGGGCTTCCTCCGCAACCACCGTTCGCTCATCCAGACCATCGGCCGCGCCGCGCGCAACGTGTCCGGCGAGGTCATCCTCTACGCCGACAAGATGACCGACTCCATGCGCACCGCCATCGAGGAGACCGAGCGGCGGCGGACGCTGCAGATGGCCTTCAACACCGAGCACGGCATCGAGCCGCAGACGATACGCAAGGCCATCCACGACATCGCGCAGTATGTGCGCGAGACCGAGGTCGGGCTGGAGCCGAGCGTAGACGTGGCGGCCGAGCTCGGCAAGCTCCCCCGGGAGGAGTTCGCGCGGATCCTCGCCGCGATGGAGGAGGACATGCACATGGCGGCCGAGGCGCTCGACTTCGAGAGCGCCGCGAGGCTGCGCGACCAGGTCGTGAAGCTCAAGGCCGAGGTCGAGTCGACCACCGCCGACGAGGTGCTGTCCCGCCTCAAGCAGGGCGCGCGCAAGGGCTCGTCGCACGGGGTGAAGCGCCGTAAGCGGTAGTGCGCACCGCTTACGGCTCGTAGCAAGGGTCTCTCGGCTGCTCCTCGATGATGGTGATGTAACCACCTTCCACCGTGAACCAGTAGTAGCGGTTGAGCAGGCAGTTCGGGTCGCCCGCCATATAGATCGCATCGTAGAACTCACCGAAGCCCACCGTCTGCTTCGTCATGCCAGGTCCGTAGAAGCCGGCGGGCGGCACCGTCGGGTACGTGTACATCCATACCTTGATGGAGTCGGGCTTGAGCCGATGTGATGTGATGGCGGCGCCGTCGGGTTTCGCATACCAGTAGATGGCGCGGTAGAACGCGGCATCACCTTGGCTGGTAAGCCACTCGAGGGCGTCCTCGCCCGTGAGGAAGACTGCCGTGTCGATATCCACCCACAGCTCGGCCCACGCCCCGCCGCTCTCATCGCGGATGCCCTTGAGCTGCCCGAAGACGCGAGGATCGGCCGGCGGGGGAGTCGGCGCGGGGGCCGGCGGCTCAGGTTCGGCCTCCGCCACCGGAGGTGCCTCGGGTTCGGCGGTGTCGGTTGCCGGCTCGTCCGTGGACGTGGTCTCGGTGGTTCCGGTCGCCTCGCTGGTGTCGCTTCCGGCGTCCGCGGCCGTGTCGGGGCCCGGGTCATCCCCGAGGCTCATGCCGAGCGCGAAGGCACCGGCGATGACGGCGAGGCCGAGCACGGCCGCCCCCACGAGCGCCAGCGTCCGCTGCTTGCGGGAGAGTTCGCTCCACTTCATGAGAGCCTCCTACGGCAGGTACTGCTGTTCTAGACCTACGATGACGTTATCGGTGACCGTGACCCAGTAGAAGCTATACGTGTAGTAGTCGGACAGAGTGCCGGAGATACGCGCGACCCAGTCGTTCAGACCCATCGTGTGACCGTCGGGATCCACCGTGCCGTCATCGTTGGAGACGACCTCCACGGGGATGCCCGCCTGGATCGGGAACTCCCGCAGCCGGGGATTGTCGTTGACGATGTAGTAGTCATTAGGTGGGGGCGATTCGTCGCCGTGCGCTGTGGCGGCAGCAGCCGCCGCACTCCCGGTAAGGAACTGGATGTAGTCCAAGGTCAGGTAGTGAACGCCGCCCGCGGTGCGGACGCTGACGACGTCCGCCGGCACGCGCTCGGTCACTGATTCCGGTTCCTCGGCCTCGGGCTCCTCGGGCTCCTCGGGCTCCTCGGCCTCGGGCTCCTCGGGCTCCTCGGGTTCCCCGGACTCGGGCTCTTCGAACTCGGGCTCCTCCGCGTCGAGTTCCGCCAGCCGTTCCTCGGCTCCCTCGACACGCTCTTCGAGGTCGGCGATCTCGCCGGCGCGCGCGAACCACCCGGCGGCGCCGCCGATGAACAATGCGACGGCCACGATCGCGACGATGAGCGCGACCTGCTTGTTCCGCTGTGGAGCGGACTGCATAACGACCACCTCCCCGTGGACGGTACGTCAAGTATGTCCCCGCACGGACAGCCCGTGAAGCCATTCGTCCGCAGTCGCATACGCGGGGTTTCCTTCGGGTAGTCTAAGGAGAGCGTCACGGAGCCTGTTCACCTCAAAGGAGCGGATGCATGGACGTCATCAGCACTCGGTCGCTCACCAAGTTCTACGGGAAGACGCGCGGTGTGGAGGACCTCTCGATGCGCGTGCCCGAGGGGGCGGTCTACGGCTATCTGGGGCCCAACGGCTCCGGCAAGACCACCACGATCCGGTGCCTGCTCGGCATGCTCAAGCCGACCTCGGGCGAGGCGATGCTCTTCGGCCAGCCGGTGGCGCTGGACGGTTCGGCGGTGCGCGCGCGGATCGGCTACGTCGCCGGCGAGGTGCGGCTGTACGACCGCGAGACGGGTGGGTGGCACCTCGACTACGTCGCCGGTTTCCGCGGGGGCCACGGACGTCTCGAGAAGGATCTGCTCGAGCGGTTCGAGTTCGATCCGTCGAAGCGCGTGCGCGAGCTTTCGAAGGGCAACAAGCAGAAGCTCGCGCTCATCCTCGGCATGGCGCACGATCCGGACCTGCTCATCCTCGACGAGCCGACGAGCGGGCTCGACCCCCTCAACCAGGAAGCGGTCTACAGCGTCATCGACGAGCGCGTGGCCGAGGGCCGCACGGTGTTCCTCTCCAGCCACGTGCTCTCCGAAGTCGAGCGGGTGTGCGAGCGCGTCGGCATCATCCGGCTCGGCCATCTCGTTGCCGAGGAGAGCGTGAAGGAGCTGCTCGGCAAGCGCCTGCGACAGGTGCAGGTGACCTTCGCGCAACCCACGGCCCCGTCCTTCCTGGCGGGTCTGCCGGGGGTCGACAACGTGCTCGCGGTGAGCGAGACGGTCTTCACCGCGCGGGCGCGCGGCGACGCCGTCGACGCTCTGCTCAAGCACCTGGCCACCACGAGGGTCGCCGATCTGAGCATCCAGCAGGCGAGTCTGGAGGACGTCTTCCTGGAGTTCTACCGGGAGCGTGACGCTTCACCGGACGCCGAAGCCGAGAGGGAGGAGTCGCGATGAGCTGGACGCTGCTTCGCGCCACGATCCACCAGCGCCGCACGTCGCTCTTCTGGTTCTCGTTCGGGCTCGTGCTCTACGCCTGGCTGATGACGTGGTTCTGGCCCCAGATGGGCGGCGACAAGTACGCCGAACTCATCGAGAGCTACCCGCCCGAACTGCTGCAGCTCTTCGGCGGCACCGAGGTGCCGATGGCCTCGCTCGGCGGCTACTTCCAGATGGAGTACCTGGGACTCATGTGGATGCTCATCGTGGCCTCCGCCCTCATCATCTACGCGATCAAGGCGTTCGCAGGCGAGATCGGCGCCGGGACGATGGAGTTCACCCTCGCGCAGCCTGTCTCACGCGTGCGGCTCGCGGTGACGCGGGTGATCGCGATGGTGGGCTACGTGGTGGTGCTCGCGATCGCCTCGTTCGTGCCCATCATGATCTTCGGCCCGCGATACGATATCGAGCTCTCCGCGAAGACCTACCTCCTGCTCATGTCGTTCGGCGGGCTGTTCATGCTCGCGATCGGCGGGATCGCCATGCTGCTCTCATCGATGTTCCGCGATGGCGGCAAGCCGGGTTCGATCGCGGCGGGCATCCTGGTGCTGTTCTGGATCGCCGACCTGGTGGCCAACGCATCAGAGGCCGCCGGGTTCTTCGAGCCGGTGAACCTGGTGTCCTACTGGCAGCCCGGCAAGATCATCAACGACGGCACGGTCGCCGCCGAGGCATGGTGGATCTACGCTGCTGTCGCTCTGGTGACGCTCGTGGGATCCGTCGTGGTGTTCTCCCGTAGGGACGTCGCGTGACCGAGGAGCGCACAGGCTCCGCACGACGGGAGCCGCCTTACGACCTCCGCGGGCTGCTCCCCGGCACGTTCTACTGCCAGGACTGCGCGGCCCGGCTCTGCGAGCAGGTGAGCCGCCTGCCCGGCGTGCTCGAGACCGAGTGCCACATCGACGACGGCGTGCTCGGCGTCACGTACGACCCCGCCATCGCGCGCCCAGACGAGCTCGACTCGGCCGTGGAGCGCCTGGCGTTCGAGACCACCGGGTCCGTGGGGCACGCGGCGTACCGCCTGACGGGGCTCGATTGACCCGACTGCGCGCGGACCGTGTCGAAGTCCGTACGGCAGATCCCGGGCGTGCTTGCCGCCGACGTGAACTTCGCGAGCGGCGTGCTCGTGCTCGAATACGACGCCGAGGCCGACCCGCGGAGCCGCGTGCTGGCTGTGGTGAGCGGCGCCGGCCATACCGCCGAGTCCCTCGAGCCGGGCATCCCTCCAGCGCCGCAGTCGTGGTGGGCCCGCAACCGTGCGGAGGTGATCGTGGCGGTGTCGGGCGCGCTCATCGCGCTCGGCTGGCTGCTCGGCGCGGTCGTCGGCGACCAGGTCGCCGCGTACGCGTACGCGGCGGCGATCATCGTCGGAGGCACCATCACGTGGCGCCGCGCGGCGGTCTCGCTCGCGGCGAAGTCGCTCGACATGAACGTGCTCATGACCATCGCCGTGCTCGGCGCCGCGGCCATCGGCGAGTGGGGCGAGGGCGCCACGGTCATCTTCCTGTTCGCGCTGGGCGGGGCGCTGGAATCGCGCTCGCTCGCTCGCACGAGGCGCTCGATCCGCGACCTCATGGGGCTCGCCCCGCAGCAGGCGCGCGTGCGGCGCGGCACCGCCGAGGTGATGCTGCCGCTCGCCGACGTGCGCGTCGGCGAGGTCGTGGTCGTGCGCCCCGGCGAGCGCGTGCCGCTCGATGGCGTGCTCCTGCGCGGCGTCTCGGCGTTCGACGAGTCGGCCATCACGGGCGAGTCGGTTCCCGCCGACAAGTCCGAGGGCGAGGCGGTCTACGCGGGCACGCTCAACACCACCGGGCTGGTCGAGGTGCGGACGAGCGCGCTCGCCAGCGACGGGACGCTCAGGCGGATCGTGCAACTGGTGGAGACGGCGCAGGCCTCACGCGCACCGGTCCAGCGGCTGGTCGACCGGTTCAGCCGCTACTACACGCCCGCGGTGATCGCGCTTGCGGTGGCGATCGCGGTGGGCGTGCCCCTTCTCGGCTCGCTCGGCGCGCCGTGGGGCGGCTTCGGCGAGTGGCGCGAGTGGGCGTACCGTGCGCTGGTGCTGCTCGTGGTGTCGTGCCCGTGCGCGCTCGTGATCTCAACGCCGGTGGCCATCGTCTCGGCCATCGCGCGGGCGACGCGCGACGGCGTGCTCGTGAAGGGCGGCGCGTTCCTCGAGCTCGCGGGGACGGCTCGCGCGGTGGCGTTCGACAAGACCGGCACGCTCACGCACGGCAGGCCGCGTCTGGTGCGGACTCTCACCTTCGGTGGCAGCGAGCACGACGCGCTGCGCGATGCGGCGGCGCTCGAGGCGCACTCCAACCACCCGCTTGCGCGCGCGATCGTCGAGGCAGCCGCCTCCCGGGAACCCGTGCCCGTCGAGGACCTCGTCGAGACAGCCGGTCTCGGCGTCTCCGGTACCGTGGAGGGGCGGCCGCTCGCGATCGGGTCGCTGCGCCGCGCGATGGCCTCGGGCGGGATCGGACAGGGAGCGCGCGATGCGGCCGACGCGCTCGAGTCCGACGGTCTCACGGTGCTCGTGCTCTCGGAGGGCGATGCGGAGAGCGGCAGGACGGTCGCACTCTTCGGCCTTGCCGATGAGGTCCGCGCCGAAGCGCCGGGAGTGATGGCGGCCCTGCGCGACGCGGGCATCGAGCACGTCGTGATGCTCACCGGGGACAACGAGCGGGTCGCGGCGCGCATCGCCGCGACCGCGGGCATCCGGGAGTACCGCGCCGCGCTGCTGCCCGCCGACAAGACGGACGCGGTGCGCGACATCCGCGAGCGCTTCGGTGGCGTGGTGATGGTCGGCGACGGCATCAACGACGCGCCGGCGCTCGCCGCTGCCGCGGTCGGCTTCGCCATCGGCGGCGGCGCCGACATCGCGGTCGAGGCGGCCGACGTCACGCTGGTCGGCGGCGACATCGCGCGCGTCGCGGGCGGCATCGACCTCTCGCGCCGCACCATGGCCATCGTGCGCCAGAACCTGTTCTGGGCGCTCGGCTACAACGTCGTCGCCATCCCGTTCGCGGCGGCCGGCCGTCTCAACCCGATGATCGCCGCGGCGGCGATGGCCCTGTCCTCCGTCTCGGTCGTCAGCAACTCGCTGCGCCTGCAGAAGCACTAGTCTTGGCAAGCGCTGCCGAGTTCTCCTACTGGGCCGCCTTCATGGTCGGCGTCCTCGGCTCGGGGCATTGCCTCGGCATGTGCGGCGGGCTGGTGTCGGCCTTCTTCATGAAACTCGGCGCTCGCGGGGCGGCGCCTTACCTCATCTATCACGCCGGCCGCATCTCCGTGTATGCCGTCGTCGGCCTGATCGCCGCCGCGCTCGGCGCGGTGCTCGTCTCCAGCGGCCGGCTCGGCCTCGCGCAGGGCGTGCTGCAGATCGTCGCCGGCATCGTCGTGATCATCCTCGGCTTCGACCTGCTCGGCCTCTCGCCGATCCGCAACGCCTACGGCTTCGCACCGATCGCCTGGCTGCGCAAGCAGTTCATGACGGCGGCGCAAAAGGGGCCCATCCTCGGCGCCCTGATCGGCGGCGCGATCAACGGCCTGATGCCCTGCTCGATGACGATGGCGATGGCGGTCAAGGCCACCACCGCCCCCTCGCCGCCCGAGGGCATGCTGCTGCTGCTCGCCTTCGGCGCCGGCACGCTGCCCTCGATGCTCTCCGCTTCCGTGCTGTTCGGCAAGCTGGGGCCGCGCCTGCGCGGCTGGCTGCTCAAGGGCGCCGCGCTGTTCGTCATCGCGCTCGGCATCTCGACCTTCTGGCAAGGCCTGCGCTATTTCCTCGTGATGGTCAAGCTGGTCGGCTAGGTGCGACAACTTGTCGCAGGCAGAGACTTCGCCCACGGCTTATATTGCATAGCATCATCAATCGCTTCATCAAGGAGAACATCATGGATCGTCGCGAAGCCCTCAAACTCTCCCTGCTCGCCGGTGCCGGCCTCGTCGCCGGTCAGGCCAACGCCCAGCAGCAGGCCTGTCCCGGCGACGGCACGCCGCTGCAGTTCATCCCGAAGAAGCCGGCCGATCCGCAGGCCAACGTCAATGACATCGAGAAGTATCCGAAGTGCCCCTACTGCGGCATGGATCGCAAGCAGTATCACCATTCGCGCATGCTGATCCAGTACAGCGACGACTTGGCCGACGGCACCTGCTCGCTGCACTGCGGCGCGATCAGCCTCTCGCTCAACGTCGACCGCGAGCCGAAGGCGATGTGGGTCGGCGACAACGCCGCTGCCGGCGACGTCAAGCCGCTGGTTGAGGTCGACAAGGCCACCTTCCTCGTCGGCAGCAAGCTCCCGGGCGTGATGACCGCCAACAGCAAGGTCGCCTACGGCACCGAGGAAGCTGCCAAGGCCGCACAGGCCGCCAACGGCGGCGAACTGGTCAAGTTCGACCAGGCGCTGCTCGCCGCCTACACCGACATGTCGAAGGACGTGACCCGCATCCGCAAGATGCGCGCCGAGCGCCGCAAGAAAATGATGGAGCAGCAGAACAAGGGATGAAGACGCTCGTCGCATTGCTGAGCGGGATCGTGCTGGCTTTCGGCACGCATCCCGTCCTTGCCCAGGCGCCGCAGCCGTTTGCCAAGCCGATACTGCCGGCCTCGTCGATCCCGAAGCCCGGGCCGAAGGATCTCTGTCCGGTCTGCGGCATGCTGGTGGCGAAATATCCGCACTGGGTCGCCACCATCGTCTACAAGGACGGCCACGCACACCACTTCGACGGTGCCAAGGACATGTTCAAGTTCTGGTTCGACCCGCCGAAATATGCCGCCGGCCATAGCCGCGAGATGATGGCAGCGATCTGGGTCACGGACTACTACAACCTCCAGCCGATCGATGCCAGGAAGGCAGTCTACGTGATCGGCTCCGATGTGCTCGGGCCGATGGGCCACGAGTTCGTGCCGCTCGCCTCGAAGGAGGACGCGGACGACTTCATGAAGGAACACAAGGGCAAACGCATCCTGCGCTTCGACGAGGTCGAGAAAGAAATACCGGTTCAACTCGATGCCGGCAAGTTCTAGCCTGACGCGCACCGGGTCGGCGCACCCCGGAGTGCGCAAGGACCGCACCCTGCAGGTGCGCCGCACGCTCGCCAAGGCGGGCATGCTGACGGCCATGGGAGTCCTGACGTGGAGCGCATTTGCCGGCCGGCGGATTCTGCGCCGCTACCATCCGGTCGCCGGCGTGGCGCTGCTGGGCTTCACCGCCTGGCACATGATGCTCTATCAACGTCGCACGGCGCCGGCGAAAAAGCGCGGGTGACCCGATAACGGGTATCCTGCGCCCGTGAAAAAACCGCCCGAACTGCTCGCCCCCGCCGGCAGCTTGCGGATGGCGCAGGCCGCCTTCGACTTCGGCGCCAACGCCATCTACGCCGGTCAGCCGCGCTACAGCTTGCGCGTGCGCAACAACGAATTCGGCGACCTCGGCAAGCTGAAAGCCGCCATCGACCTCGCCCACACGCGCGGCGGCCAGTGCTACGTCGTCAGCAACATCTACCCGCACAACGCCAAGCTGAAGACCTACCTCGAGGACATGGCGCCGGTGGTGGCGCTGCGTCCCGATGCGCTGATCATGGCCGACCCGGGCCTGATGGCGATGATCCGCGAAACCTGGCCGGAGATGCCGATCCATCTCTCGGTACAGGCCAACACGCTCAATTACGCCGCTGTGCGCTTCTGGCGGTCGATGGGCGTCACGCGCGTGATCCTCTCGCGTGAACTGTCGCTCGACGAGATCGCCGAGATCCGCCAGCAATGCCCTGAGATGGAATTGGAGGTCTTCGTGCATGGCGCGCTGTGCGTGGCATATTCCGGGCGCTGCCTGCTCTCGGGCTACTTCAACCACCGCGACCCGAACCAGGGCGCCTGCACCAATTCCTGCCGCTGGCGCTACGACGTGAAATACCTGATCGAGGAGGAAACACGGCCGGGCGAGCCGATGCCGATCGAGGAAGACGAGCACGGCACCTACATCCTCAACTCGAAGGACCTGCGCGCCATCGAGTACGTCGGGCGACTCGTCGCCGCCGGCGTCGATTCGCTGAAGATCGAGGGCCGCACCAAGTCGGCCTACTACGTCGCGCGCACCTGCCAGGCCTACCGGCAGGCCATCGACGACGCACGGGCCGGCAAGCCGTTCGACACGACGCTGCTCGCCGGGCTCGACGACCTCGCCAACCGTGGCTACACTCCCGGCTTCTACGACCGCCACCCGGACCAGGAATACCAGAACTACCTCTCCGGCCTGTCGAAGATGGGAGCGAGCCAATACGTCGGCGACGTGATCGCCTATGCGGACGGACTGGCGGAAATCGAAGTGAAGAACCGCTTCGCGGTCGGCGACCGGCTGGAGATCATCCATCCCGCCGGCAATGCAGCCGTGACGGTGGGACGGATGGAAAAAGTCGGCGCTGACGGGGCGGCCAGCGAAACCCGGATCGCGCCGGGCAGCGGCCACCGAGTGCGGATTCCGCTGCCGCCGGACAAGGAGGGCGCCTTCCTTGCCCGTCTCGGATCAGATGGCTGATTCGTCGGTCTCGCCGGTGCGGATGCGCACGATCTGGTCGACCGGCGTGACGAAGATCTTGCCGTCGCCGATCTTGCCGGTGCGCGCCGCCTTGATGATCGCGTCGATCGCCGTGTCCACCGTCGCGTCGGCGACGACCAGCTCGATCTTGATCTTCGGCAGGAAGTCGACGACGTATTCGGCGCCGCGGTAGAGCTCGGTATGGCCCTTCTGGCGGCCGAAGCCCTTGACCTCGGTGACGGTCAGGCCGGTGACGCCCACCTCGGACAGCGCCTCGCGCACTTCGTCGAGCTTGAACGGCTTGATGATGGCTTCGATCTTCTTCATGTTCGCTCCTGGATTCAGTCCCACTCGTCGGGATAACGGGATGTTATCGGATAGCGCCAGTCCTTGCCGAAAGCGCGCTGCGTGACGCGGATGCCCGGCGGCGCCTGGCGGCGCTTGTATTCGTTCCGCTTCAGCAGCGTCACCACCCGCCGCACGTCGTCCGCCGGCAGGCCCTGCGCGACGATTTCGCGCGGGCTGCGGTCGCGCTCCATGTAGGCCTCGATGATCGCGTCGAGGATCTCGTAGGGCGGCAGGCTGTCCTGGTCGGTCTGGTTCGGCTTGAGCTCGGCCGACGGCGCGCGCGCGATGATGTTCTCCGGGATCACGTCGGCAATGCCGTTGCGGTAGCGGGCGAGGCGATAGACGAAGGTCTTGAAGACGTCCTTGATCACCGCGAAGCCACCGGCCATGTCGCCGTAGAGCGTCGCGTAGCCGACCGCCATCTCGCTCTTGTTGCCGGTGGTCAGCACGATGCGGCCGGTGCGGTTGGACAGCGCCATGAGGATCATGCCGCGGATGCGCGCCTGGATGTTCTCCTCGGTGGTGTCCCACACCGGCTTCGGGCCCTCATTTTCCTCAATTTGGGCGAAAGTCGGCGCCAGCGTGGCGGCGAGCCGCTCCATCGCCGCGGCGATCGGGATCTCGTCGTACTGCACGCCGAGCCGGTGCGCCATTTCCCGCGCATCGTCGAGGCTCATCTGCGCGGTGTAGGGCGACGGCATCATCACCGCGCGCACCTGGTCCGCCCCCAGCGCATCAACGGCGACGGCGAGCGTCAGGGCGGAATCGATGCCGCCCGACAGGCCGATGAGCGCGCCGGGGAAGCCGTTCTTGCCGAGGTAGTCGCGCACGCCGAGCACGAGCGCGGCATAGACCGCCGCCTCGATCGGCTGCTCGGCGGCCTGCTCGCCCGGCAGCACCTGGCCGTCGCGGATCTCGACGAGCGCCACCCGCTCGACGAAGGCCGGCAGCTGATGCGTCAGGCGGCCGTTCGCGTCGAGCGCGAAGGAAGCGCCGTCGAACACCAGCTCGTCCTGGCCGCCGACCAGGTTGCAATACACGGCCGGGATGCCGTTCTCCTCGACGCGGCGCCGCAGCGTCGCGTGGCGCGTGTCCTGCTTGCGCATGTGGTAGGGCGAGGCGTTGAGCACCAGCAGCAGTTCGGCGCCGGCATTGCGCGCCGCCGCGGCCGGCGCCGCTTCCCAGACGTCGGCGCAGATGTTCACGCCGCAGCGCACGCCGCCCAGCTCGAACACGCACGGCGCGCTGCCCGGCCGGAAATAGCGCGCCTCGTCGAACACCTCGTAGGTCGGCAGCCGGTGCTTGCGGTAGGTGGCCTCGACGCGGCCGCCGCGCAGCAGCGAGGCCGCGTTGTGGCGCCCGCCGTCGTGGGTATCGGGGTGGCCAACCAGCGCCGGCAGCGGCAGCCGCCCCGCCAGCGCCGACAATTCGGCCGCGCAGGCGCGATAGAAGTCGGGGCGCAGCAGCAGGTCCTCGGGTGGATAGCCGGCGAGCGCGAGTTCCGGCGTCAGCAGCAAGTCGGCGCCGAGCGCCGCGGCCTCCTGCGCGGCGGCGAGAATGCGCGATGCATTGCCGGCGAGGTCGCCTACCGTGCAATCGATTTGCGCGACGGCGACCTTCAGCGCGCGGGCGGCCATGCTACTTGCCGAGCTTGCCGAGGATGCGGCCGTCCGGGCTGCAGAACCAGAGCGTTTCCAGCTTGCCCATGAAGTAGCGGTTCTTCAGCCAGAGGTCGACCGGCTGCGCGGGGGTCGCACGCCAGTACGTGCCGCTTTCGGCCCGGTAGGGCGCGGCGAAGCGGCCGCGCGCCACCAGCGCGAACGTCTCAACGCCAGCGGCATCAGTCTCGACGGCGAAGCCGCCGTCCTCGTCGTTGCGCGCGTAGAAGTCGTAGGGGTTGTCGAAGGCGAGGTAGTAGGCGTCGCGGCGCCGATAGGTGACGCGGAAATCGCCGTAGGCCGGATCATGCTCGACGCGTGCGGGAGCCGTTTCTGTCTCCTGGCGGCCGAGCGGCAGGTATTTGTAGCGGTAGTAATCCTCGCACTCGAGGTCGGCTTCGGGATGCCAGTTCCAACCCTCGGTCACGTCGTTGCGGCCCATGCGGTAGATCAGGCGGCTGCCTCCGGAGGGCTGGTGCTCCACCTCCCAGCGGTCGGTCATCGGGTCGTCGACACGGAAGGTGAAGCCCTGGCCGACCAGGCCGGCGAGCGCGGCGGCGGGCAGATCGGCGAGCCTGCGGTAGCCGGTAGCGACGTCGCCGGCCTCCAGCAGGGCGCAGGCGGAACCGGCGGGAAAATCCGATGCTCCGGCCAATGCAGGCAGGGCCAGCAGCAGTATCAGGGCGAGACGCGCGGACATCAGTAGGCCGGCTTATTCTTGGCGTCGTTGAAGCGCTTCACGCCGGCCATGATTTCCCTCTTTGCCTCCTCGGCATCGACCCATCCCTCGACCTTGACGAACTTGCCCGGCTCGAGGTCCTTGTAGTGGGCGAAGAAGTGGGAGATCGAATCGAGCACCACCTGCGGGAAATCGCGCGGCGACTCGATGTCGCGATAGACCGGCGTCAGCTTGTCGACCGGCACGGCGAGCAGCTTGGCGTCCTCGCCGGCCTCGTCGGTCATCTTGAGCATGCCGACCGGGCGGCAGCGCACCACCACGCCGGGCGGCAGCGCGAACTGGGTGACCACCAGCACGTCCACCGGGTCGCCGTCGCCGGCGATGGTGTGCGGGATGTAGCCGTAGTTGCAGGGATAGTGCATCGCCGTCGCCATGAAGCGATCGACGAAGATCGCGCCGGAGTCCTTGTCGACCTCGTACTTGATCGGATCCGAGCGCATCGGAATCTCGATGATCACGTTGAAATCGTTCGGCAGATCCTTGCCGGAGGGGACGTTGTTCAAGGCCACGGTCAGCTCCCGGAAAAAGCGCGATTATAGATTGTTGCGGCGCAACACCGCGCGGGATTCACTCGGCCTCGAAGCCGGCATCGTCGATCGCCGCGCACAGCGCCGCACGCGTCACCTGCGCCGGATCGAACTCGACCGTCGCCTGGCCGGGCGAAAGCTGCACGTCGGCCTTGGCTACGCCGGGGGTTTCGCTCAGCACCCTGGTCACGCTGGCGGTGCAACCGCCGCAGGACATGCCGCTGATCTTGATGGTCGTCGTTTCCATTTCACTTTCCTCCAGGTCGCCAACGTTTGAGCAGCAGCGAATTGCTGACCACCGACACCGAGCTCATCGCCATCGCCGCGCCGGCGATCACGGGATTGAGATAGCCGAGTGCCGCGGCAGGCAGACCAATCACGTTGTAGATGAAGGCCCAGAACAGATTCTGGCGGATTTTCGCCAGCGTGGCACGCGACAGCGAGATCGCGTCGGCCACGCCGCCCAGGTCGTTGCGCATCAGGGTCACGTCGGCCGCCTGCATCGCCACGTCGGCGCCCGCGCCCATCGCGAAGGAGACGTCGGCCGCCGCCAGCGCCGGCGCGTCGTTGATGCCGNNTGTCGCCGGTGAGCATCACCACCTCGACGCCGAGCTTGCGCAGCCGCGCCACGGCGGCCTTCGATGTCTCGCGCAGTGCGTCGGCGACTACCACGATGCCGACCACGGCGCCATCCGCCGCGACGGCGATGCGGCTGCCCTGCGCTTGCGCATTCGCCGCGACGGCGATCCCCAGTTCGTCGAACCAGGCCGGCGAACCGACATGCACCTGCCGACCGGCCACCGTGCCGGTCATGCCCTTGCCGGGCACGGCCGTCACGTCCTGCGGGGTTTCCAGCGCGAGGCTGCGCGCCTTCGCCTCGGCCACCAGTGCGGCGGCGAGCGGATGGGTCGAGCCCTGCTCGAGGCTGGCCGCCAGACGGAGGACTTCCGCCGCCTCGCCAGGGCCGAGTATTTCGACGACCTGCGGCCGTCCCTCGGTGAGCGTGCCGGTCTTGTCCACGGCAAGCACGCTGATCTTCTCGGCGAGCTCGAGCGCCTGGGCGTTTCTGATCAGGATGCCGGCCTTCGCGCCGAGGCCGGTGCCGACCATGATCGCGGTCGGCGTGGCGAGGCCGAGCGCGCACGGGCAGGCGATCACCAGCACGGCGACGGTATTGACGAGGGCGTAGGTGAAATCGCCGTAGGACCACATCCAGTAGCCGAAGGTCAGCAGCGCGATGCCGACCACCACCGGCACGAAGATCGCCGCCACCTGGTCGGCCAGACGCTGCACCGGTGCCTTCGATCCCTGCGCCTCCTCGACGAGACGGATGATGCCGGCCAGCAGCGTGTGCGCGCCGACGCCGGTCGCCTTGCAGCGCAGCAGGCCGTCGCCGTTGATGGTCGCCGCGAACACCCGGTCGCCCGGCGCCTTGGCGACCGGCAGGCTTTCCCCGGTCAGCATCGCCTCGTTGGCGCTCGAATTGCCGGCGATCACCTCGCCATCGACCGGCACCGCCTCGCCCGGCCGCACCACCACGAGATCACCGGGAATCAGGCTCTTGACCGGCAGCTCGACCAGTTGTCCGTCCCGCTCGACATGCGCGGTCTGCGGCTGCAGCTTGACCAGCGACTCGATCGCGGCGGAGGTCTTCGCCTTGGCGCGCGCCTCGAGGATCTTGCCCATCAGCACCAGCGTGATGACGGTCGCGGACGCCTCGAAATACAGGTGCAGGTGACTCCAGCCGAGCAGCCAGATCGCCGTGCTGTAGAGCCACGCCATGCTGGTGCCGAGCGCGACGAGCACGTCCATGTTGCCGGAGCCGCCGCGGATCGCGTTCCAGCCGCCGACGTAGAAGCGCCAGCCGATCCAGAACTGCACCGGCGTCGCCAGCGCGAACTGCAGCCAGCGCGGCAGCAGGTCCTCGACCGCGTGGAACGCATGCACGTCCGCCTGGAACATCGAGGGCATCTGCGCGATCAATGGCAGCGTCAGCGCCAGCGCGATCCAGAAGCGCTTGACTTCGGCGCGGTAGCTCGCTTCCTTCCGCGCCTTCTCCTCGTCGCGCGTGTCGGCGGTCGAGCGCGTCGCGCTGAAGCCGGTCTTGACGATGGTCGCGATCAGCTTGTCGACGTCCGCCTGCGCCGGATCGAAGCGGATGTGGGCGCGCTCGGCCGGCAGGTTGACGGTCGCCTCGACGCCGGCCAGCTTGTTGAGCTGCCGCTCGATGCGCGCCGAGCAGGCGGCGCAGGTCATGCCGCCAATGGCGAGCTCGACCACTTCCTGGCGGGGCTGGGGCGCATTCATCTCGGTTCGGCTTACTCGAAGTTGATCGGCTCGGGCTTCTCGGTCGGCCGGTTTTCGCCGTTCCAGGCCTCGAAGCCGCCCGCCATCGAGAGGATGTTGCCGTAGCCGAGCTTCTGCAGCTGCACGGCGGACAAGGCGGCGCGGCCGCTGGTGCGGCAGTAGATCAGGAAGGCGCCGTCCTTGTTCGCGCATTCCGGCACCATGCCGATCTTGAACTCGAGCACGCCGCGCGGAATGTTGATCGCGCCCGGCAGATGACCGGCGGCGTATTCGTCGTATTCGCGCACGTCGATGATGATGCGCTTGCCGAGCTGGGCCTGCGCCTCGGCGGTGGTCACTTCCTTGATCCGGGATTTGGCTTCGACCACGAGGTCGTGCGGTGTGACAGCCATGTTGTTCTCTCCGTCGGCAAATATTAGGGGGTGCTGATTATCCCATGCCCGAAGTTGAACAATCCATAGAGCCCGTAGCCGAGCACCAGCAACCCCGAGGCGATACGGGTCATGCGGGCCTGGGCGAAGCGGCGAAAGCGGGACAGCAGCAGGCCGGCCAGCAGCAGGTTGGGCAGCGTACCCAGACCGAAGGCCAGCATCAGCAGCCCGCCGCGTGCCGCGGAGCCGCTCGCCAGCGCGGTGGTCAGCGCGCTATAGACGAGGCCGCAGGGCAGCCACCCCCACAGCAGGCCGAGCGGCAGCGCCTGCGCCACGCCCCGCACCGGCAGGAAACGCCCGGTCAGCGGCTGGATGCGCCGCCACAACCCCTGCCCCGCCCGCTCGACGGGAGCGAGCAATTGCGGCGCGCCGAGCAGATACAGGCCAAGAGCAATCAGCATCAGGCTGGCGAACAGATAGAGGGCATATTGCAGCGACATCAAGTCGCCGACCGCCTGGCCGAGCGCACCGGCGAGCACGCCGGCGCACGCGTAGCTGAGAATGCGCCCGAGGTTGTAGGCCAGATGGACGAGGATGGCGGCGGTGCCGGCTTTGGGCGACTGCAGGCTCAACGCGCCGACGATGCCGCCGCACATGCCGGCGCAGTGGCCGGCGCCGAGCAGGCCGACGATGAAGAGCGCGAGAAAGCTGTTGTCCGGCACCGTGAATGAGGAAGAGCGCCGCCCCTCCGGCGCCGAGTTCCTAGATGACCTTCGAGTAGCGCACGCGCTCGCGGTCGGCGCGCAGGTACTTGTCGAACACCATCGCGATGACGCGCACCAGCAGGCGTCCCTTCGGCTCCACGGTGATCCACTGGTCGTCGATGGTCAGCAGGCCGGCCTGCTGCATCTCGGCCAGATCGGCCAGTTCGGCGGCGAAGTAGGACTTGAAGTCGATCAGGTGGGCGATCTCGATCGACTCGATCGAGAGTTCGAAATGGCACATCAGCGCCTGGATGATCGAGCGGCGCAGCAGGTCGTCGGCGGTCAGTTCAAGGCCGCGCATCACCGGCAGCACGCCCTGGTCGAGCGCGTCGTAGTACTCGTCGAGGGTGCGGTAGTTCTGGCAGTAGGTCGGACCGACCTTGCCGATGGCCGAGACGCCGAAGGCGAGCAAGTCCGCCTCCGCATGCGTCGAGTAGCCCTGGAAGTTGCGGTGCAGGCGGCCCTGGCGCTGCGCCACGGCGAGTTCGTCGTCCGGCTTGGCGAAGTGGTCCATGCCGATGAAGACATAGCCGGCATCGGTGAGGCGGCGGATCGCCAGTTGCAGGATCTGCAGCTTGGCCTCGGCGCTGGGCAGTTCGGACTCGTTGATGCGCCGCTGCGGCTTGGCGAGGTTGGGCAGGTGCGCGTAGTTGTAGATCGACAGGCGGTCGGGCGAGAGCTTGATGATCTCGTCGAGCGTGTGGTTGAAGCTGATGACGTTCTGCTTGGGCAGGCCGTAGATCAGGTCGACCGAGATGCCCTTGAAGCCGAACTCGCGTGCCGACTCGATGACGAGCTGCGTTTCCTCGAGGCTCTGGATGCGGTTCACCGCCTGCTGCACGCGCGGGTCGAAATCCTGCACGCCGACGCTCATGCGGTTGAAGCCCAGCTCGGACAGCAGCCTGACCGTCTCGCGATCGACCTTGCGCGGGTCGACTTCAATGGAATATTCGCCGTCAGGCAGCATCCTGAAATGCTGCCAGGTCATCTCCATCAGACGGCGCATCTCGTCGTGCGACAGGAAGGTCGGCGTGCCGCCGCCCCAATGCAGCTGGATCACGTCGCGCGGGCCGTCGAGCGCGGCGGCCTGCATGGCCATTTCCTTGCCGAGGTATTTCAGGTACTTGGCCGAGCGCCCATGATCTTTCGTAATAATCTTGTTGCAGGCGCAGTAGTAACAGATCGTGTTGCAGAAGGGGATGTGAAAGTATAATGACAGCGCCCGCCCGATCCCGCCGATGGTGCGCTTGCCGAGCCAGGAACGGTAGGCGGCGGCATCGAAGGCTTCGACGAAACGGTCGGCCGTCGGGTACGACGTGTAGCGCGGCCCGCTCACATCGAAGCGACGAACGATCTCGGGATCGAAGATAAGTTCTTGGTAATGACTCACGACGGTAACGATGGTGGCGATGGTGGCAACTCAGACGAACGACGATGAACACCGTCGGTTGAGGCATGCAGAATGCAGCAAGCGCGCCTTGTCCACGTTGACGCAGATCAAAGCCCGAGTTCTCGCCGAGGGAACCGCCCCATGCACGCCCATGTGATGCACCTGTCCCTGCCCGCGCTGCGCGAGGCCTGCTCGCAGTGCAACCTGCGCGAGCTGTGCCTGCCGGTCGGCCTGTCCGCCAACGAGCTGGGCCAGCTCGACGCCTTGGTCAACCAGCGCAGGCGCGTCGTGCGCGGGCAGCACCTCTATCGCGGCGGCGACGCCTTCGAGGCGATCTACGCGATCAAGACCGGCTTCTTCAAGACCGACGTGCTGCTCGAGGACGGCCGCGAGCAGGTGACCGGCTTCCAGATGGCCGGCGAGATCCTCGGCCTCGACGGCATCGGCTCCGAAAAGCACACCTGCAACGCCGTCGCGCTCGAGGACAGCGAGGTCTGCGTGATCCCCTTCGCCGACCTCGAGAACTACTCCCGCGAGATCGGCGCCCTGCAGCACCACTTCCACAAGGTGATGTCGCGCGAGATCGTCCGCGACCACGGCGTGATGATGCTGCTCGGCGTCATGCGCGCCGAGGAGCGCCTCGCCGCCTTCCTGCTCAACCTGTCGCAGCGTTTCACCGCGCGCGGCTATTCGCCGACTGAGTTCAACTTGCGCATGACCCGGAACGAGATCGGCTCCTACCTCGGCCTCAAGCTCGAGACCGTCAGCCGCGCCTTCTCGCGCTTCCAGGAAGACGGCCTGATCACCGTCCATCAGAAGCACATCCAGATTCTCGACGTCGCCGGGCTGAAGAAGCTGCTGTCCGAGCGCCGGGCCTGATCAGGCCAGGCCGGCCAGGAAGCCGAGTCCGTCCTTGGACAGCGCCACCGAAACGATCCAGCCGAACACCGCGACGGCCGCACCGCCCGCGGCCAGGCGCAGGCGTGGCGGCCGTCCCGGCTTGAGCGCCAGCGCGCCGAGGACGATGTAGGCGATGAGGCCGAAGAACTTCGCGGTGAGCCAGCCGTCCAGGAAGGGATACTGCGCGATCAGCACGGTGAGCACGATGCCCGCCGTGAGCAGGATCGTGTCGTTGACGTGCGGCAGGATGCGCAGCCAGCGCCGCCTTGCCAGCGCCGAGTTTCGCATCAGCAGCAGGCCGCGCAGGCAAAAGCCGCTGATGCTCAGCACCACGCAGGCGATGTGCAGGTACTTGATGGCCACGTAGAGCATCGTTCCGATCCGCTCAAAGAATGATATGGTTGCGCCCCTTGGAGAGAGGCTCATGACACAGCATACCGAAAACCGCATCGACATCCCCGCCCTGCTCGCGCGCCTGCCGCTGTTCCAGGAACTGACTGCGGAACAGGTCGCCCACATCGCCGCGCAGGCCCGCGAAAAGCGGCTGGCCAAGGGGGAGATGCTGTTCCAGAAGGGCGATCCCTCGCGCGGCTTCTACGTGGTCGTGTTCGGCCAGCTCAAGCTCGCCTTCCCCTCCTCGACCGGCAACGAGAAGGTGGTCGATATCCTTGGCCCCAAGCAGAGCTTCGGCGAGGCGGTGATGTTCATGGACCGCCCCTACCCCGTCTTCGCCGAGGCCATTTCCGACACGCTGCTGCTGCATGTCGCCAAGGACACCGTGTTCGACCTGCTGCAGAGCGACCCCTCGTTCGCCCGCCACATGCTGGCAGGCCTGGCGATGCGCCTGCACTCGCTGGTCCAGGACGTCGAATCCTACTCGCTGCGCTCGAGCGCCCAGCGCGTCATCGGCTACCTGCTGCAGCATTGCCCGAACGAAAGCAATGGCAGCTGCGAGGGGAGCATCGACATCACCCTGCCGACCTCGAAACAGATCATCGCCTCGCGCCTCAATCTGACGCCGGAAACC
Source organism: Rhodocyclaceae bacterium UBA2250 (assembly GCA_002347285.1). Classification (GTDB taxonomy): domain Bacteria; phylum Pseudomonadota; class Gammaproteobacteria; order Burkholderiales; family Rhodocyclaceae; genus Sulfuricystis. The sequence goes on from DDXW01000028.1 coordinate 19,672, forward strand.
CTCTCGCGCATTTTCCACGATCTGGCCGAAGCGAAGCTGATCGCCGTACAGGGCAAGCAGATCACCATCAACGATCTCAAGCGGCTGCGCGAATACGATCTCTGAAATCGCGGTAAACCCGCACCGCGGTCACCAGGTTCGCGGCGAGCCAGAGGCAGTCCAGCGCGAACGCCAGGCCGGCCGGCCGCGCCAGCAACGGAAACCACACGGCCGCCAGCAGCAGCACGAGCGCCGCCAGATGGGCATAGAGCTGTTGGCGCATCCTGCGCTCGGCCAGCATCTGGTTCATCGTTGGCGGCAGGACGGTCATGCCGCCGAGCCGCTGCAGGTGCAGCCAGTTGAGGAACGGCACGATCTTGTAGAGCATCCCGTTGATCGCCGTGACGAACACGCCGACCAGCGCCAGCACGCCCAGCCAGACGGGCGCGCGCGCATCCTGGCCGAACTGCGGCACGGCCGCGAACAGCAGGGCAGACGCGACGATGACGAGCAGGCACACCATGGCGGTGCGGAAGAACAGCAGGGTCGCATCCTTGACCTTGCGCCGCCGGCGGAATTGCAGGCGCAGCGTTTGCACGGCGAACGCGCCGGCCACCGCCAGTCCGGCGAACAGGATCGCCATGCGGATTTCCGCCGGAAAACCGAGCAACTGCAGCGTCCACAGGATCAGGACGAGCATGAGCAGCAACGGCACGCCGCGCGCCAGCCAGGCCGGGTAGGCCGGAGTCAGCTGGAACATCGGCACGACGAAGTAGGAAACGCCGGCCAGCAGCACCAGCCCCCAGCCGCCCAGCCCCCAGCCGGCATGGATGTCGGTCAGCGCCAGCAGCGGCCATTGCGCGCCGCTGGCCAGGCCGGTCGCGAGCGTCGCGCCGAGCGCCACCGTCACGAGCAGGCCGATCATGGCGATGCGCAAGGCGACGATGGTCGGCCCCTGCGCCGGCGTGCGCCAGACCGCCGCGCCGACGACGATGCAGAAGACGCCGAGAGCCGCCACGAAGAGATGCGCGGCGCCGAGGAACAGCGCCGGCCGGTAGCTGAGGAAAGCGGCGACGAGCAGGCCGGCGGCGACGAGCAGCAGCGGATGGACGATGCCCGCGACCAGGCGCGGCCGCCAGATGTTGCCGCCCGCCGCGACGGGCACGAACTGCAGGAGCGCGCCGCACATCGCCTGCAGCATGAAGCCGACCACCAGCAGATGGGTCGCGGCGAGCGCGGCGGGCATCCAGCGCGATGACAGCATCTCGCCGCCCTGCCAGAGCAGCAGGAGGCCGGCGGCGATGCCGAACAGCGGCGCGGTCAGGAAGAAACGGAACGGCACCGATATCGGCGGCGCCTGTTCGAATGAAAGGTTCGGGTGCATCGCGCGAAGACAACCCTGCAGCTAGGCGCGCTGGATGCGGATTTCGTGCGTGCCGTCCTCGCGGACCCGCTCCTGCCAGACGTAGCCGTTCTTGCGCAGGACGTTGAACAGCGGCAGCGGCTGGCAATAGAGCAGCATCACGAGTTCTCCATCGGGAGGGATCGTGTCGAGCGCGGCGAGCGCCCGCTCCAGCGGTTCGGGCGGCTGCATCTCGCGGCCGTCGATCACCACGACGTTGCCGGCGTCGGTCGCTGGAGCGCCGCTCACGCTGACGCCAGCCTTTCGCGCAGCACCGGACCGAGCGAACCGGCCTGGCCGGCCAGGCTGCGGTCGATCATCGGGTAGAGGATGTTCTCCTCCTTCATGTTGTGCTGCTGCATCAGGATCAGCAGGGTTTCGGCATCCCCCGCGAAGGCCTCCCCGTCCTGCTCCCGCATGGCCTCTTCCATCCGCGCGACCAGTTCGCGCATCTGCGCATGTTCGTAGCGCATCATCTGGGTCGGTCCGCCGGTCATGCCGGTCGCGGCCTCGAAGGCGGGAAACAGCACCTCCTCCTCGGTGCGGAAGTGCGTCTCGAGGTCGCCGTGGAACGCGCCCAGCGACATCTTCGCGTGCGCCCAGTCCTTTTCGGCGGCGGCGGCCTCGGCATCGGCGAAGAGCTCATCGCAATGCTTGTGATGATGATGCATCGGATCGGTCAAGCCAGACATAGGGGCGTGTACCTTGGTTCGGGGGAAGGCCCGATTGTCCCTCCGCGCGACAAAACCGCCTTGATGCGGGTCAAACCTTCGATCTACCCTTTCACCAAGCCGATTTCGAGCTGGGCGAACCAGTCGATGAAACGACGCACCTGCTCGCCCCGGTAGATCGCCCCGTGCTGGGGGCACATCATCTCGATGTCGAGCTGGCTGACGCGGGCGCACCAGTCGCGCTTGGCTTTCTCGGAGCCCATCCAGCGCCGGTGGAACCCTTCCGCGTGGCGGATGTGCCGGTCGAAATCCTCGACGAACAGCCCGTTCTCGCCGGGCGGCAACAGGGCAGCGCCGATGTCGCCGGAGAACAGGAT
>DDXW01000060.1 GCA_002347285.1 Rhodocyclaceae bacterium UBA2250
CAGAAAAATCGGGGCCGGCGCACCTGTAACTGGTAACGACTTTTTCGACCGTGAACTCGAGCAGCGCCAAATCTGGCGCAAGCTGGCAAGCAACCACTTACTGATGCTCGCCCCGCGGCGCATCGGCAAGACCTCACTGATTTACCGCCTATGCCAAACCTCCCAAGAGCACGGTTTTTTCAGCCTGCATTGCAGCTTGGCCGGCTGCGAAGACGAGCGCGACTGCGTCAAGGAGATTTTCAAGGCGCTTCAAAACTTGCATACCAACGGTCAGAAGTTCGGCAAGCTCTTCGAAAGTATCAAATCGTTCAACGTTGCTGGCGCCAACATCAGTTTCGCCAACGACGCGGAAGACGGCTGGCGCGCTGCAGGCGAGGAAATCGGTAAGGCATTGACCGCGAGCGAAGGCAACTGGCTGGTCTGTATCGACGAATTACCGGTCTTCATTGTGAAACTGCTTCAACAAGGCGAACCCGGCCGCCAGCGTGCCCGTACCTTTCTCTACTGGCTGCGCGAGCTACGGCAGACGCATTTCCAGCGCGTCAAATGGCTCTTGGCCGGCTCCATCGGCCTTGACACCATGACTGCGCGGCTTCGTATCGGCGATGCTATCAATGACTTGGAACCCTACAAGCTTGACGCCTTTTCGCTCGAAACCGCCAGACGTTTCCTTGGCGAGCTTGCACAAAGCTATTCGCTACCGCTCGATGAAGCCGCCATCGACTATCTGATAATGCGAGTCGGCTGGCCGGTGCCTTATTACCTGCAACTGATGTTCAGCCATCTGAACGACGAATATGTCGATCATCAAACGCGGCCGACGCCCGCTGCCATCGACACCGTCTTCGATAAGCTACTGGGACATGGATACCGGGTACATTTCGACTATTGGCGTCAGCGTCTCGACGACGAGCTGGGGCAGCCCGAAGCTGGATACGCCAGCCGCATCCTTGACCTAATCTGTCCCGCGCCTGAAGGCATGGCTACTGACGCCTTATCGCAGGCATTGCAGGCACAGGTCAATGATCCCGATACGCGCGATCGCATGCTGCGCCACCTCCTACAAATCCTCGAAAGCGACGGCTACCTCGTCCGCCATGAAACCGGCCGCTATGCCTATCGCCTGGAATGGTTGCGCATGTATTGGCTCAAGGAACTACGTGCATGAACTCCACCATCCAGCCCTACAGCTACAAGTCCCCGGCGCTCTACAACCCGCGCCTGTGGAACGCCAACGAAGTCCGCGCCTACTATGTCGCCCGGCCGGCCCTGCTGGACCGGATCGTCGCCGATCTAAAGCGTGAGGATACCTATAATCGCCCACAGCATCGCCTGATCGTCGGCCTGCGCGGCATGGGGAAATCCACCCTCTTACGGAGAATCGCCATCGCAGTCGAGGACGACACACAACTCAACGCTGTCTGGCTGCCTCTCAGCTTTCCCGAGGAACAATATAACGTCGCCAGCCTAAGCGACTTCTGGCTCAACTGTCTTGACGCCCTTTCCGACCTGCTCGAATCGCGCGGTCAAGCCGGCGAATCCACAAAACTTGACGCCGAGGTCGAACAGATCGACCGCAAGGATGGTGAGGGTGCGCTCTGTGCGCTGCTGCGCGCCGCGAATCAGATGCAACGCCGCTTGCTCTTGCTCGTGGACAACATCGACCTTGTCTTCGAGCGCATCCGTAATGAGGACTGGAAGCTGCGCGAAGCCCTGCAAGCGCACCCGGAAATCCTCATCGTCGGCGCCAGCGCCAAGGTGCTTGAGGACACTTACAACTACAAGGCGGCCTTCTACGACTTCTTCAAGATCGACGAACTGCGCGGATTGAGCGAGGCCGAGATGCGCGAAACCATCGTGAACCTCGCCCGCCTCGGCAAGGCCGAGCACATCGTCGAACGCATCGATGCCGACCCGGCCCGCTTGCGCGTGCTGCATACACTGACCGGCGGCAACCCCCGCACCGCCGTTCTACTCTACGGCGTGCTGCTCAAGGGCATCGACGGCGACGTGCGCTCCGACCTCGAAGGCCTGCTCGACGAAGTCACACCGCTCTACAAGGCACGATTCGAGGAACTGCCGCCCCTGTCGCAGCAACTGCTCGACAAGCTCGCCCTCCATTGGCACCCGGCCAACGCCAACACCCTCGCCAAGCAACTCGGCTGGAAGGTCAACCTCGTCTCCTCGCAACTCGACCGTCTCATCGGCGCCGGCATCGTCGAGAAGGTCAAGGCACCGAAAAGCAAGCGCCTCAACTTCCAGATCGGCGAACGCTTCTTCAACATCTGGTATCTGATGCGCACCAGCCGCCGGCTGCGTCGGCGGTTGATCTGGCTGGTCGAGTGCTTGCGTGGTCTGTATAGCAATGAGGAATTGTTAGCAATGGCCCGGCAACGCATGACACAAACAACAGGAGACCAACGCGATGTCGAAACACTGGTCGCGCTGAGCGATGCTCTAGACAATCTGGCCTATAAACGCGCACTCACGGATTGCGCTCTAGAACTGCTGACCAAGCTCAAGGAAGACAGCATCATCAACGAATTGTTCGACCTAGAGGGAACCGAATCGTATATCAAGGCACGCCAACTTCGCATTCAACTAGGGGAGCAATGGCGGGAAATTCGCGAGAAAGACCACAGTGATCCTCAGCACCGAGAGTGGTTGGCGACAGCGCTGTTTTTGGATGAAGATGACGAGGCTCTCGGCAATGTGGTGAATAATCAGGGCGAAGATGACAAATCGGATGCAATCTTTGCAATCTTCAAAACCGCATCGGAAAGGACGATCCAGCACTTCGGTCCCAAAGCGGCACATCTAATGGCCGCCGCGACGCAGAACAACCAGACGACCCCCATCGTGGACCGCGAAGGCATGGCCGCACTGGCCCTTCGCTTGAATGCGCCTTACCTGACGGCGATTTCCACCTTGCTTGCATATGGGCAATCAGGGGAAACAAAAGCCAACGATATCGAAGCCACCGCCCAAGTGGTGCTCGACTATGACGACCAGGGGTTTCTGCCGTGGGCGATCCTGATGTTCTTCAGAATCGACGAAGAAAGATTTCCTGAGGCAGTGGCGGCGGCAAGACGAGTAATGGACAACAATGCGGCCCCTTTTTCCATTGCCACAACCAGTGCAATGTGCATCATGTTCGACACTTCCATTGATCCCTTGCCTTACCTACAAAAAGCATTGAGCAAGCTTGATTCCGAAGATGCAAAAGAAATGACGACACTCCCATTGTTCGCTGAAATTGCCATCAAGCTAGGGAAAGGCATGGCACTGCTAACCGCCTGGGACGCAACCTTCCCCGACGGCGAACTACTCCCCTTTCGCGAAGCATTGAATGCCGCCGCGCATGATGATGCCACCCTGCTCGAACTGCTGGCACCAGAAGTGAAAGAACCGGCCAAACAATTCCTGGCCGTGATCGCTCCGAAGCTGCTGCAGCAAACCGCGCAATGAATAAGGGGCGCATCCTGCACCTCTTCCGCCGTCCCGCCAACGTCGATTTTTACATCGAGCGCCGGTACTGCCCGCCGACCTCGTAGAGCGCGCCGCTGATCTGGCCCAGCGAGCAGACGCGCACCGCGTCGACGAGCACCGCGAAAACGTTGCCGTTGTCGATCACTGTCTGCTTGAGCTTCTGCAGCATCGGCCCTGACTGCGCCGCGTTGCGCTGCTGGAAGTCGCGCAGGCGCCGGATCTGCGACTGTTTCTCCTCCTCGGTCGAGCGCGCCAGTTCGACGTGGCGCGGGATCGCGTCGCCGGCCGGGTTGCGGAAGGTGTTCACGCCGATGATCGGGTGCGAGCCGTCGTGCTTCTTGTGCTCGTAGTAGAGCGATTCCTCCTGGATCTTGCCGCGCTGGTAGCCGGTCTCCATCGCGCCGAGCACGCCGCCGCGGTCGGCGATCGCCTCGAATTCCTTGAGCACGGCTTCCTCAACCAGGTCCGTCAACTCGTCGATGACGAAGGCGCCCTGGTTCGGGTTCTCGTTCTTCGCCAGGCCCCACTCGCGGTTGATGACCAGCTGGATCGCCATGGCGCGGCGCACCGACTCGTCGGTCGGCGTGGTGATCGCCTCGTCGTAGGCATTGGTGTGCAGGCTGTTGCAGTTGTCGTAGACGGCGATCAGCGCCTGCAAGGTCGTGCGGATGTCGTTGAAGGCCATCTCCTGCGCGTGCAGCGAACGGCCCGAGGTCTGCACGTGGTACTTGAGTTTCTGCGAGCGTTCGTTGGCGCCGTACTTGTGCTTCATCGCCACGGCCCAGATGCGGCGCGCGACGCGGCCGATCACCGAGTACTCGGCGTCCATGCCGTTGCTGAAGAAGAAGCTCAGGTTCGGGGCGAAGTCGTCGATGTGCATGCCGCGCGCCAGGTAGCTCTCGACGTAGGTGAAGCCGTTGGCGAGCGTGAAGGCCAGCTGCGAGATCGGGTTCGCGCCGGCCTCGGCGATGTGGTAGCCGGAGATCGACACCGAATAGAAGTTGCGCACCTGGTTGTGCACAAAATATTCTTGTATATCGCCCATCATCTTCAGCGCGAACTCGGTGCTGAAGATGCAGGTGTTCTGGCCCTGGTCCTCCTTGAGGATGTCGGCCTGCACCGTGCCGCGCACGCTGGCGAGCACCCATTCCTTGATCTTCTCGGCCTCGTCCTCGGTCGGCGCCCGGCCGTTGTCGGCATGGAACTTGGCCAGCTGCTGGTCGATCGCGGTGTTGAAGAACATCGCCAGGATCATCGGCGCCGGGCCGTTGATGGTCATCGACACGCTGGTGGCCGGGTCGCAGAGGTCGAAGCCGTCGTAGAGCACCTTCAGGTCGTCGAGCGTGGCGATGCTGACGCCGGAGTTGCCGATCTTGCCGTAGATGTCGGGCCGCTCGTCGGGGTCGCAGCCGTAGAGCGTCACCGAGTCGAAGGCGGTGGACAGGCGCTTGGCCGGCATGCCCTCGGAGACCTTCTTGAAGCGGCGGTTGGTGCGGAAGGCGTCGCCCTCGCCGGCGAACATGCGCGTCGGGTCCTCGTTCTCGCGCTTGAAGGCGAACACGCCGGCGGTGAAGGGGAAGCTGCCGGGCACGTTCTCCTTCATCAGGTAGCGCAGCGTCTCGCCCTCGTCGGCGAACTTCGGCAACACCACCTTCCTGACCTTGGTGCCGGAGAGCGTCTCGTGCGTCAGCGCCGTACGGATCTCCTTGTCGCGGATCTTCACCACGTACTCGTCGCCGCTGTAGGCCTTGACGGTATCGGGCCACATTTCGAGCAGCTTCTTCGCCTTCGGATCGAGCTGGCCGTCCTTCCAGGCGATCAGCTCGTCGAAGTCCTTGCCGTCCTTCTGGCAGCCTTCGAAGATCGATTTGGCGGTGCGCAGGCTCTGGCGCTCGCGGGCGATGCCCACCTGCGCGCCGATGTGCCTGTGGTAGCCGCGCACGCTGTCGGCGATCTCGGCGAGGTAGCGCGCGCGCTGCGCCGGCACGATGGCGCGGCTCTGCGATGACTGCCTCGTCTCGACCCTGGGCAGCTTGCCGGCCTTGAGCTTCAGCCCCCTGGTTTGCAGGTGGGCGGATACAGCCTGGTAGAGCGCGGTCACGCCGTCGTCGTTGAAGCGCGAGGCCTGGGTGCCGAACACCGGCATCGCTTCCGGGGCTTCCTTGAAGCGCGCGCGGTTGCGCTGGTACTGCTTGCGCACGTCGCGCAAGGCATCGGCCGCACCCTTGCGGTCGAACTTGTTGATCGCGACGAAGTCGGCGAAGTCGAGCATGTCGATCTTCTCGAGCTGCGAGGCGGCGCCGAACTCGGGCGTCATCACATAGAGCGAGGCATCGACGTGCGGCACGATCGCGGCGTCGCCCTGGCCGATGCCCGAGGTTTCGACGATCACCAGGTCGAAGCCGGCGAGCTTGCAGGCGGCGATCACTTCCGGCAGCGCAGCGGAGATTTCCGTTCCCGTGTCGCGCGTTGCCAGCGAGCGCATGAAGATGTGCGGATGCTCGATGGCGTTCATGCGGATGCGGTCGCCAAGCAGCGCGCCGCCGGTGCGCTTGCGCGACGGGTCGATCGAGACGATGGCGATCTTGAGCGCGTCGTCCTGGTCGAGGCGGAAGCGGCGGATCAGCTCGTCGGTAAGGCTGGACTTGCCCGCGCCGCCGGTGCCGGTGATACCGAGCGTGGGCACCGCGGGGATCGTCGCGCCCTCGATCGCCTGCGCGAGCTTGCCGTTCGGGTCGTTTTCCAGCAGCGTGATCGCCCGGGCAAGCTTGCGCCGGTCGCCGCCTTTGAGGTCGTCGAGCGAGACTTCGCCATCCAGCGCGAAGTCCGACTGGCCGACGACGTCGTTGATCATGCCCTGCAGGCCCATCAGCGCGCCGTCCTCGGGCGAGTAGACGCGCGTTACCCCGTAGGCGTGCAGCTCGGCGATCTCCTCCGGCACGATCACCCCGCCGCCGCCGCCGAACACCTTGATCTCGCTGCCGCCGCCCGCCTTGAGCAGGTCGATCATGTACTTGAAGAACTCGATGTGGCCGCCCTGGTAGGAGGTGATGGCGATGCCCTGCACGTCCTCCTGCAGCGCGGCGTTCACGATCTCCTGCACCGAGCGGTTGTGGCCGAGGTGGATCACTTCGGCGCCGGTAGCCTGCAGGATGCGCCGCATGATGTTGATCGAGGCGTCGTGGCCGTCGAACAGCGCGGCGGCGGTGACGAAGCGCACCTTGTGCTTCGGCTTGTGGGGGGCGAGCTGCTTGGCGATGGACAAATCGGTCATGGCGGCATTCCTTGCGATGGACAGTGCGATCTTATGCCCGCGCCGGCCACGAAGCCATTGCCAGCCCCGCCGGCAATCGTGCAGAATCCGCCAATATCGCAACTTACCGCCAGTAAAGGATTTGCTGTGGCAAGAAAGGCAGGACGGGCATATTCCGCCACGGTCGCGATGGGCTTTGTCACCGGCATGCTCGCGGGCATGGCGCGCACCGGGCGCGATCCCGCCCCGCTGCTTTCAGCTGCCGGCATCGCGCCGGCCGTGCTCGCCGATCCGTCCGCGCGCATTCCGCTCGCTGCCTACGCCGAGCTCTACAACCGCGTCGCGGCGGCGCTCGACGACGAGGCCTTCGGCCTGTTCTCCGCGCCGCTGCGCGGCGGCAGCTTCGAATTCCTCTCCCGCGTCCTGGTCGGCGCCCCCTCACTCGAAGAAGCCCTGCAGCGCCTGTCCCGCTTCCTGCGCGTGCTGCTGCCCGACATGGCGGTGAGCGTCGCGCGGGAAGGCGGTTACGGCTGGCTGCGCATCGCCGAGACCCGCCCGCTCGCCCCGAATTCCGACGATCCCGGCCGCGTGTTCGCCTACGAATGGCTGCTGCGCCTGATCCACGGCCTCGCCTGCTGGCTCGCCGGCCGCGGCCTGGCGCTCGACGCCGTCGACTTCCCCTACCCGAGGCCGCCGCACGCTGCCGACTACGCGCTGATCTACACCGCCGATTCGGGCTTCGGCGCGCAACGACTGGCCGCACGCTTCCAGGCCAACCTGCTCGATCTGCCGGTGCGGCGCGACGAGGCGGCGCTCGAAGCCTTCCTCGTCGGTGCGCCGGGCCGCATCGCCACGCTCTACCGGCGTGACCGCAACACGGTGCGCGCCGTGCGCGACCTGCTGCGCGCCGCCCTGCCCGCGCTGCCCGGGCTCGACGAAATCGCTGCAAGGCTGCACCTCTCGCCGCGCAGCCTGCATCGCCGGCTGGCCGAGGAAGGTGTGAACTTCCGCCAGATCAAGGATGCGCTGCGCCGCGATTTGGCGCTCGCACGGCTGGCCAAGACCGACATCCCCGTCGCCGTCATCGCTGCCGAACTCGGCTACGCCGATCCCTCGGCGTTCTACCGCGCCTGCGTCGAATGGACAGGCCTCGCGCCGAGCGATTACCGGGCGTGGCTGGCGGGCCGCGGCTAGCCGCGCTTGCCGATCAGCTCGATGTAGTAGCCGTCCGGGTCGGCGATGAAGGCGATGATCGTGCTGCCGGCATTCATCGGACCGGCTTCGCGCACGATGGCGGCGCCGCGCTTCTTTGCCTCTGCGCAGGCAGCGTAGACGTCGTCCACCTCGATGGCGATGTGGCCGTAGCCATTGCCGACGTCATAATGCTCGACGCCCCAGTTGTAGGTGAGCTCGATGACGGCGTTTTCGCGCTCATCGCCGTAGCCGACGAAGGCGAGGGTGAACTTTCCCTCCGGATAGTCCTGGCGGCGCAGCAGCCGCATGCCGAGAACGCGGGTATAGAAATCGATGGCGCGGTCGAGGTTGCCGGTGCGGAGCATGGTGTGCAGGAGACGCATGATGCATTCATCCCTGATATCGATGAAGCGCCATTGTCCCCCTTCCGGCGCCGCCCCGCCAGCGCCGACTTTTCCCTCAGCGCTCGGGGAAGCGCTCGCGCAGGTAGGCGACGATCGCACCGGACTCGTAGAGCCAGTCGACCGTGCCGCCCGCCGCCGCGATGCGCAGGCAGGGCACCATCGCCCGGCCGCCGCCGGCGACCAGCTCGTCGCGACGAGTGCCCGGATGCTGCGCGTCGCGCCGCTCGATCGGCAGCGCCAGGCGGTGCATTTCCTGGCGCACCCTGATGCAGAACGGACATGTCCTGAATTCGTAGAGCGCCAGATCGCGGCACTGCGCATCGACCAGCGCCTGCGCCTGCGCCAGCCGCGCCACGGCGCGCGGGCGGCTCAGCCGCTCCCACAGCAGCATGAAGGGGCCGAGCGCGATGCGCAGCGTCCTGAAGAACAGCCTGACGGCGGTTTTCATGCGCGCGCCCCTCTCAGTGGTGGCGCGCACCGGAATGGTGTCCGGCGGCGCGTGCCGGCGCCTTGCGGCTCGCCTTCGCCGGCTGGGGCGGCCTGAAGCCGCCGTGCGTGGCTGCCGTCTTGCCGGCCGGTTCCGCCGCGCTTTTCTGGCGCCGGCCCTGTCCTTCGGCACCGCGCGGCTTCTGGATCGGCTCGGCCTTGATCTTCGGGTCGGGCTCGAAGCCGGGCAGCACGCGCTTCACGATCTCGCGCTTGAGCAGCCGTTCGATGTCGCGCAGCAGCTTGTGCTCGTCGATGCAGACCAGCGAGGTCGCTTCGCCCGCCGCGCCGGCGCGGCCGGTGCGGCCGATGCGATGCACGTAGTCCTCGGGCACGTTCGGCAGTTCGTAGTTCACGACGTGCGGCAGCTCGTCGATGTCGATGCCGCGCGCGGCGATGTCGGTGGCGACCAGCACGTTGATCTTGAGCTTCTTGAAATCCTCGAGGGCGCGGATGCGCTGGCCCTGGCTCTTGTTGCCGTGCAGCGCGGCGGCGCTGATGCGCGCCTTGCACAGCCGCTCGGCGAGCGCGTCGGCGCCGTGCTTGGTGCGCGTGAACACCAGCACCTGGTGCCAGTTGTTGTCGCCGATCAGGCGGATCAGCAGGTCGCGCTTGCGGTCGCGGTCGACGCGATAGACGACCTGCGTCACGGCCTCGGCGGGCGCGTTGCGGCGCGCCACCTCGACGCTGGCCGGATCGCGCAGCAGGCCGGTGGCGAGCGCGCGGATGTCGTCCGAGAAGGTGGCGGAGAACAGCAGGCTCTGCTTCTGCTTCGGCAGCAGCGCGAGGATCTTGCGGATGTCGCGGATGAAGCCCATGTCGAGCATGCGGTCGGCCTCGTCGAGCACGAGCATTTCGATGCCCGACAGATCGACGCCGCGCTGGGCGATGTGGTCGAGCAGGCGGCCCGGCGTGGCGACGACGATGTCGACACCGGCCTTGAGCAGCCTGGTCTGCGGGCCGATGGCGACGCCGCCGTAGATGGCGGCGGAGCGCAGCCGCAGGTGCCGGCCGTAGGTGAATACGCTCTGCTGCACCTGCATCGCCAGTTCGCGCGTCGGCACCAGCACCAGCGCGCGCGGCTTGAAGCGCTTCAGCGACAGGTTCGTATCCTGCGAGAGTCGCTGCAGCAGCGGCAGGGTGAAGCCGGCGGTCTTGCCGGTGCCGGTCTGGGCGGCGGCCATCAGGTCGCGGCCGGCCAGCACGACGGGGATCGCCTGGGCCTGGATCGGGGTGGGCGTGTCGTAGCCCTGCTCTGCGACGGCGCGCAGGATGTCGGCCGACAGGCCGAGTTCGGTGAAATGCATGGATTGCTCCTGGAATCGGCCACTCGTGCAGGACACGAACCAGTCGCGGCGGAAACGCTGTAGGGGGTGAAACGCGGCGGGAGGATCCGGCGCGACGCAGGGCTGTTCGACTGATTGTTTGCCGCCGCGGCGCGCAGTGTAGCAATTTCCGGGCCGTTCCGCCAATTTCAGGCGGGAGCGGGCGGTCCGGCGGCGGCCAGCGCCTGGATGTCTTCCGGTGGCACCGGGCGGCTGAACAGATAGCCCTGCGCCTCGTCGCAGGCGTGGCTGTGCAGGAAATCGCGCTGGCCGGCGGTTTCGACGCCTTCGGCGATGACCTTGAGCTCGAGCTCCTTGGCGATGCCGATGACCATGCGCACGATCGCGGCGTCGTTGGGGTCGCGCTCGAGGTCGGTGACGAAGGAACGGTCGATCTTGATCTTGTCGAGCGGGAAGCGCTTCAGGTAGGCGAGGCTCGAATAGCCGGTGCCGAAGTCGTCGATCGACAGGCGCACGCCCAGCGCCTTCAGCCGGCCGAGCACGGCCGCGACGTGCTCGGGATCCTGCATGACGACGCTCTCGGTGATCTCGAGCTCCAGGCAGCACGGCTGGAGGCCGGACAGCGCGAGCGACTCGCGCACCTGCTCGACGATGCTGCCGTCGTGGAGCTGCACCGCCGACAGGTTGACGGCGACGACCCACGGCGCCAGGCCGGCCTCCTGCCAGGCGCGGTTCTGGCGGCAGGCCTCGAGCATGACCCAGCGGCCGATCGGCAGGATCAGCCGCGACTCCTCGGCGAGCGGGATGAAGTGGTTCGGCGGAACGTTGCCCAGGTCGGGATGACGCCAGCGCAGCAGGCATTCGACGCCCACCAGGCGGCCGCTGGCGAGATCGTACTGGGGCTGGTAGTGGAGTTGCAGTTCGCGGCGGTCGAGGGCGCCGCGCAGGTCGCTTTCGAGCCGCAGGCGCTCGGCCATCTCCTGATTCATGTTGAGGGAGAAGAAGCGATAGTTGTTGGCCCCGGTGGCCTTGGCGCGGTGCATCGCCGCGTCGGCGTTGCGCAGCAGGGTGGCGCTGTCCACGCCATCGCCGGGGAACAGGCAGACGCCGGCGCAGGCGGTCGAGACGACCTGGCTCAGGTCGATGGTGAGCGGCTGCGCGATGGCGTCGAGCAGCTTGCGCACGATGACCTCGATGGCGACGGCATCGACGCGGCCAGTGACGAGCACGCCGAACTGGTCGCCGCCGAGGCGGCCGAGCACGTCGCCCTCGCGCAGCAAGCGGCGCAGGCGCTGCCCGGTGGCGTGCAGCAGGTTGTCGCCGGCTTCATGGCCGAAGGCGTCATTGACACGGCCGAGATGGTCGAGGTCGAAGATCAGCAGCGCCCCGCTGCGCCCGGCGGAAAGCCAGTTGTCGAGCACGCGGATGAAGCCGTAGCGGTTCGGCAGGCCGGTCATCTGGTCGATCGTCGCCAGCGCTTCGATGCGGTCCTCGGCGGCTCTGCGCTCGCTCAGGTCGGCGACCTGAATGATGTAGCTCTGCGGCTTGCCCTCGTCGTCGAGCACGGTGCTGACGTTGCACCAGACGGGAATCTCCGTGCCTGCCCTGGTGCGCAGCCACGTTTCGCCGCGCCAGTCGCCGTGGACGGCGACCTCCTCGCGCGCCCGGGCGTCGAGATCGGTATCGTAGCGCTCCCCGGCCAGGAGCATCGGATCGCGACCAGCCAGTTCCGCCGAGGCGTAGCCGAGCATGCGTTCGTAGGCACGGTTGCAGAGCACGATCTTGTGTTGCGCGTCGAGGATCAGCAGTCCTTCGTTGCTGTTGTCGAGCACCTGGGTGACGAGCCGCTGGCGCTGCTCGGCCTCGACGCGCTGCGTGATGTCCCAGGCCACGCCGGCGATGCCGCGCGGCTTGCCTTCCGCATCCCAGACCGGCACGCGCACGAAATCGTAGAGGTAGCGGCCCGAGCTGCCTTCGAGCCAGATCTCCTCGCGCACCGGTCCGGCCTCGCGATAGACGCGCAGCTGCCCTTCGCGCAGCCTGGCGGCGATCTCGGGCGGAAACAGGTCGTCAGCGGACTTGCCGATCAGCTCGGCCATCGGTTTGCCGACCGGGCGGGCAAAAGCCTCGTTGATCGCGAGGATGCGCCCCTCGCTGTCCACCAGCCAGGCCGGCGCCGGAATCGCGTCGATCAGCGCGCGTCCCTCCTCCTCCTTGGCGCGGCAGGCCTCGGTCATGCGTGCGGCCAGTTCCTCGGCGCTGGCGTGGCTGCGCGCCCAGCTGCGCGCCAGCGCGAGCAAGGCAAGAGCGAGCAACGCGCTGAGTCCGCCGGAGAAGAGGGCGCGCTTGCGCCATTCGGCCAGATAGTCCTGTTCAGCCAGTGCGACCGTGATGATGAACGGCAGCCCCTCGACCTGGCGGAAGGCGATGAGACGGCGCATGTTGTCGATCTGCGAGGCGCGGAGATAGCTGCCTGTCTTTTCCCCGGCTGCCAGGCGCTCCAGGATCGGCGCGCCTTCCAGCTTCCTGCCGAGCCAGGGCTCCTGGCGCGGCCAGCGGGCGACCAGCTGCAGCTGGCTGCTCCACAGCCCGACGGCATCTTGCCGGCCGATCTCGAGCCTCCGGAAGAGGCTTTCGAAGTAATCGGCGCGCACCGCAGCCACCATGATGCCGGCGAAGCGGCCGTCCTCGTCGTCGATGCGGCGGGCGAGGATCACCACCCATTCCTTCGTGAGGCGCGAGCGCATCGGCCCGGAGACCGCCACGCCCGTTACGGTGCCGTCCCGCAACTGCCGGAAGAACGGCAGCTCCGCAATGTTGATCTCGTAATGCGAGCCGCTGGTGTCGTAGACGAAATTTCCATCGCGATCGGCGATGCGGAATCCCTGCACCTCGGGAAACAGGGCGAGATATTCGGCCAATTGCGTTTCCATGGCGGAGCGGGGGCTGCGCCGCAGGATGGCGTCGCGATGGACATCGATGAACTCGGAGAAACGCAGGTCGATTTTCTGCAGGGTCGTTTGCAGATGACTTTCCAGCACCCGCGCCAGCGTGCCGGCCACCTTTTCGGCGTTCTGCCGTTCGCGCTCGCGGGCGTAGTACAAGTCGACGCCGATCCAGACGGCCAGGCACAGCCACAGCGCGAGAACGATCTTTCCGCCAAGACGCGGCGAAGACATCAAACCAACCTCCCGGAACCGTTTGTTGTTGGGTGCCCATCCGGCCGGACATCCCTGTTTCTTGTTATGCAGCTGCGGAAAGTATAGCCGTAAAGAAAGAGCCCGCCGCAAGGGGCGGGCTCTTTCGATCGGAGGAGGAAACCCGAACCGACCGGGCTATTCCTCGTCTTCCTGGAGCTTGAAAGAGGACGCCAGCTTCTGCTGCACCGGCGGCGGCACCTGGGCGTAGCGCGCGAACTCGATCGCGTAGGCGCCGCGGCCGCCGGTCATCGACTTGAGCCGCGAGGCGTAGTCGTTGATCTCGGCGAGCGGCACTTCGCCGGCCACGGTGATGCGGCCCGGGCCGCGCGGCGTGGTTCCGGTCACATGGCCGCGCCGCGACGAGAGGTCGCCGGCGACGTCGCCCATGTGTTCCTCGAGCACGTTGATCTCGATATTGACGACGGGTTCGAGCACGACGGCGCCGGCCGCCTGGATCGCGGCAATCGTGGCTTTCTTGCCGGCCTGGACGAAGGCAACCTCCTTGCCGTCGACCGGATGGGTCTTGCCGTCGTAGACGACCACGCGCAGATCCTCGACCGGGAAGCCGGCGACCACGCCACCTTCGAGCGCCTGGCGCACGCCCTTCTCGACCGCCGGCATGAAGACGCCGGGGATCACGCCGCCCTTGACCTGGTCGACGAACTCGAAGCCGGCGCCGCGCTCGAGCGGCTCGATCTTCAGGTAGACCTCGCCGAACTGGCCGGCGCCGCCCGACTGTTTCTTGTGGCGGCAGTGGCCCTCGGCGTTTTTCGTGATCGTTTCGCGGTAGGGGATCTGCGGCGGCTTGGTGGCGAGCTCAAGCTTGTACTGGGTCGCCATCTTCTCGAGCTTGTAGCGCAGATGCATCTCGCCGAGGCCGAAGATCACGGTCTCGTGCGTGCTCGGATGACGTTCCACGCGGAAGCAGGGGTCCTCCATCTCGAGCTTGTGCAGGATGTCGAACAGACGCTGCTCGTCGCCCTTCTTCTGCGTCTCGACGGCGCGTCCCTGCATCGGCTTCGGGAACTCGAGCGGCCTGAGGTGGATGCGGTCCTCGTCGTGCGAATCGTGCAGCACGCTGTCGAACTCGATTTCCTCGACCTTGGCGATCGCGCCGAGGTCGCCCGGCAGCAGTTCGTCGACTTCGACGTAGTCCTTGCCCTGCAGCTGATACAGATGGCCGACCTTGAAGGCCTTCTTGCCGTCGCCGACGAAGAGCTGGGATTCCTTGCGGATCGTGCCCTGGTGGACGCGGAACACGCCGACCTTGCCCATGTAGGGATCGACGATGACCTTGAAGACGTGGGCGAGCACATGCTTCGCCGCATCCGGTTCGCGCTGGAACTCCTCGGTCGCGCCGCCGCCAGCGTTGAGTTGGCCTTTGTAGAACGGCGGCACGTTGGCCTCGGCGGGGTTCGGCGCGAGCGTGGCGAGCACGTGCAGCAGCTCGTCGATGCCGGCGCCGGTCTTGGCCGAGGTGAACAGCACCGGAATCAGGTGGCCCTCGCGCAGCGCCTTCTCGCAGGGGGCGTGCAGTTCGCCGGCACTCGGGTCCTTGCCGTCCTCGAGGTAGCGCTCCATCAGGCTTTCGTCTTCCTCGACGAGCTGGTCGATCAGCTCGCGGTGGGCATGCGCGACGGTATCGACATCGGCGTCGCCGCTGTCGTGCTCCATGACTTCAAGCACCTTGCCGTGGTCCGGCGAGGGCAGGTCGAGGAACTTGCAGGCCGGACCGAACCTGTCGCGAATATCGGCCATCAGCCCGGCGAGGTCGAGGTTGTCGGCGTCGATCTTGTTGATGACGATCATGCGCACCAGGCCGCGGGCGGCGGCGGCGCGCATCATGCGCTCGGTCATCAGTTCGACGCCGGTCTGCGCGTTGATGACCGCCACGGCGGTATCGACGCCGGCGAGCGCCGCCATCGCCTGGCCGG
Source organism: Rhodocyclaceae bacterium UBA2250 (assembly GCA_002347285.1). Lineage (GTDB taxonomy): Bacteria > Pseudomonadota > Gammaproteobacteria > Burkholderiales > Rhodocyclaceae > Sulfuricystis. The sequence continues at coordinate 15,247 of DDXW01000060.1, forward strand.
CGAAGTCGGGATAGCCCGGGGTGTCGATCAGGTGCACATGCACGTCCTCCCAGGCGAAGTTCACCAGCGCCGACTGCAGCGAATGGCCGGCGCTTTTCTCCTGCGCCTCGAAATCGCAGACGGTGCTGCCCTTCTCGACGCTGCCCGGCGCGGGAATGGCGCCGGCGCGGTGGAGCAGGGCCTCGGCGAGCGAGGTCTTGCCGGCGCCGCCGTGCCCGACGAGGGCGACGGCGCGGATGGAGGCGGTATGGAATTTCGGCATGGCTGACTCCCTGGCGTTTTTATTCGACGGTCACCGACTTCGCCAGATTGCGCGGCTTGTCGACGTCGGTGCCCTTCACTAACGCGGCATGATACGCCAGCAGCTGGAGCGGCACGACGTGCAGCACCGGCGAGAGCAGCCCGTAGTGCTCGGGCAGGCGCAGGATGTGCAGGCCGGGCTCCTCTTCGACGTGCGAGTCGGCATCGGCGAAGACATAGAGCTCGCCGCCGCGCGCGGCGACTTCCTTGAGGTTCGACTTGAGCTTCTCGAGCAGCGCGTCGTTCGGCGCGACGCTGATCACGGGCATGCTGCGGTCCACCAGCGCCAGCGGGCCGTGCTTGAGCTCGCCGGCCGGATAGGCCTCGGCGTGGATGTAGGAGATTTCCTTGAGCTTGAGCGCGCCTTCGAGCGCGATCGGGTAGTGGTGGCCGCGGCCGAGGAACAGCGCGTGGTGCTTGTCGGCGAACAGGCCGGCCCACTCGACGATGCCGGGTTCCAGCGCCAGCACCTTCTGCAGCGCGACCGGCAGGTGGCGCAATGCGGCGAGGTGGGCGGCTTCCTGCTCGGCCGTCAGCCGGCCGTTCTGCTTCGCCAGCGTCGCGGCGAGCAGGAACAGCGCGGCGAGCTGGGTGGTGAAGGCCTTGGTCGAGGCGACACCGATCTCGGGACCGGCGCGCGTCAGGAAGCGCAGCGCGCATTCGCGCACGATGGCCGACTCCGGCACGTTGCACAGCGCCAGCGTGCGCCGCATGCCCTGGGCCTTGGCATGGCGGATCGAGGCGAGCGTGTCGGCCGTCTCGCCGGACTGCGAGATCGCGACGACCAGCTGGTCGGGATCGGGCACCGAGACGCGGTAACGGTATTCGCTGGCGACCTCGACGCTGCAGGGAAGGCCGGCGAGCTGCTCGATCCAGTAGCGCGCGACGAGGCCGGCATGGTAGCTGGTGCCGCAGGCGACGATCAGCACCGCCTTCACGCCGCGCAGCGTTTCCGGCGCGGCGGCGCCGAACAGGTTGGCGGAGAAGGTCTGCGCGCCGCCGATCATCTCGAGCGTCGCGGCGAGCGCCTGCGGCTGCTCGAAGATCTCCTTCTGCATGTAGTGGCGGTAGTCGCCGAGCTCGACGGCGTCGGCGGCGAGCGTGCTCTCGTGCTCCGCGCGCCGCGCCGCCGCCCCGTCAGCGCCGATTATCCGCACGCCGTCGCGGCGCAGCTCGGCGACATCGCCCTCCTCGAGGTAGATCATGCGGCGCGTCACCTGCAGCAGCGCGGCGGCATCCGAGGCGGCGTAGTTGCCGTCCACGCCGAGGCCGAGCAGCAGCGGTGCGCCATGGCGCGCGACGACGATGCGCTCCTCCCCTTCGCGCAGCACCGCGATCGCGTAGGCGCCGACCAGCCGGCGCGTCGCGCGGCAGACCGCCTCGAGAAGGTCCGCTGCGGACTTGAGCGTTTCCTGCAGCAGATGCGCGATGACTTCGGTATCGGTGTCGGAGGTGAACGCGTAGCCGGCGGCGAGCAGTTCCTGCTTGAGCTCGGCGTAGTTCTCGATGATGCCGTTATGCACCACCGCCAGTCCGCCCGACACGTGCGGATGCGCGTTCTTCTCGTTCGGCACGCCATGCGTGGCCCAGCGCGTGTGCGCGATGCCGAGCGGCGCGCTCCGCCCCTGCGCCTGCGCCGCCAGCTCGGCGACGCGGCCGACGCTGCGCAGCCGCGTCAGGGCCGGGTCGAGCAGGGCGATGCCCGCCGAATCGTAGCCGCGATACTCCAGCTTGCGCAGCCCCTCGACGAGCACCGGCACGATGTTGCCGCCGGCGATGGCCGCGACGATTCCGCACATGTTATGCCTCCGTAGGGCCGCCCCAAGGAGGCATACGCCCCCCTGTGGGGGGCAGCGAGCCGATTTTGCGAGCGTGGGGGGCCACTACTTCTATTCCTTCTTCTTGACCGGGCGCTTCCAGCCCGCGATGGAGACCTGCTTCGGGCGCGAGACGGTCAGCTGCTCCGGCGGCGCGTCCTTGGTCAGCGTGGTGCCGGCGCCGAGCGTGGCGCCCTTGCCGACCGTGACCGGCGCGACCAGTTGGGTGTCCGAACCGATGAAGACATCGTCCTCGATCACGGTGCGATGCTTGTTGGCGCCGTCGTAGTTGCAGGTGATGGTGCCGGCGCCGACATTGACGCGGCTGCCGACCGTTGCGTCGCCGATATAGGCGAGGTGGTTGGCCTTGGAATGCGCGGCGACCGTCGAGTTTTTCACCTCGACGAAGTTTCCGACATGCACATCCTCGGCCAGCACGGTACCCGGCCGCAGCCGGGCGAAGGGCCCGACGATCGAATTCGGCCCGACGGTCGCGTCCTGGATCACGCAGTGGGCGTTGATGCGCACGCCGTCGCCGAGCACGACATGGCCCTCGAACACGCAATTGACGTCGATGAACACGTCGCGGCCGCATTCGAGCGTGCCGCGCACGTCGATGCGCGCCGGATCGGCGAGCGTGACGCCATGTTCCATCAGCGCCGCGGCGAGGTTGCGCTGGTGGATGCGTTCGAGCCGCGCGAGCTGCGCCTTGTCGTTCACGCCCTCGGTTTCCCAGTCGGCCGCGGGGTAGGCGGTGGCGACCGCCATGCCCTCGGCGACGGCCATGGCGACGATGTCGGTCAGGTAATACTCGCCCTGCGCGTTGCGGTTGCCGAGCTGCGGCAGCCAGCGCGCCAGCGCCGCCTGCGGCGCGACGAGGATGCCGGTGTTGATCTCGCGGATCGCGCGCTCGGCGTCGTCGGCGTCCTTCTCCTCGACGATGCGCGTCACCTTGCCGCCGACGCGCACGATGCGCCCGTAGCCGTGCGGATTGTCGAGTTGCGAGGTCAGCAGGGCGAGCTTGTCTTCGCCGGCTGCGCCGATCAGGCGGCGCAGCGTCGCAACCCCGATCAGCGGCACGTCGCCGTAGAGCACCAGCACCGCCGCCCCGCCAGCGCCGAGTTTGTCGAGCAGCGGCATGGCTTGCAGCACGGCATGGCCGGTACCGAGCTGCGGTTCCTGCTTCGCCCAGTGGAGGTCGGGCGCGGCAAGCGTTTCGCGCACGGCCTCGCCGCCGTGGCCATAGACCACGCAGATCCTGGCGGCGCCGAGCTGGCGTGCGGTTTCGACGACGTGCGCCAGCATCGGCTTGCCGGCCAGCGGCTGGAGCACCTTGGGCAGGGCGGAGCGCATGCGCTTGCCCTGCCCGGCGGCGAGAATGACGACATTCAGCATGACGTCGTCAGTTTACCAAGGCATCAGCGCGGCAGGGTGCTCGTCCCCATCAGGAACTCGTCGACGGCGCGCGCGCACTGGCGGCCTTCGCGGATCGCCCACACCACGAGCGACTGGCCGCGGCGCATGTCGCCGGCGGCGAACACCTTCGGCACGCTGGTGGCATAGCAGCCCTGGCCGTCCGTCGTCGCCCGGGCGTTGCCGCGCGCATCCTGCGCGACGCCGAAGCCTGCGAGCACGCTGGCGACCGGATTGGTGAAGCCCATGGCGAGGAAGGCGAGGTCGGCCTTGATCTCGAATTCGGAGCCGGCGATCTCCTTCATCTGGCCGCCGCTCCAGTCGAGCCGCACGCACTTGATGGCCTTCAGCTTGCCATTCTCGCCGATGAACTCCTTCGTCGCGACCGACCAGTCGCGTGCGCAGCCTTCGTCGTGCGAGGACGAGGTGCGCAGCTTGTTCGGCCAGTAGGGCCAGACGAGCGGCTTGTTCTCCTGCTCGGGAGGCCGCGGCATCAGCTCGATCTGCGTGATCGCCGCGGCGCCGTGGCGGTTCGAGGTGCCGACGCAGTCGGAGCCGGTGTCGCCGCCGCCGATGACGACGACGTGCCTGCCTGCGGCGTTGATCGGATTCTTGCGCCCGCCGCCGACCTCCTTGTTCTGCGGAATCAGGAACTCGAGCGCGAAATGTACGCCATCGAGTTCGCGGCCGGGCACCGGCAGGTCGCGCGGGGTCTCGGCACCGCCGGCGAGGACCACCGCGTCGAAATCCTTCATCAGCTTGGCGGGCGCGACCACCTTGGTGGCGTCATTCACCACGCCCTTGGGCATTCCATTAGCCAACTGAGTGCCGACCAGGGTCTTGAGCTGGAACTTGACGCCCTCGGCCTTGAGCTGGGCGGCGCGCCATTCGATCAGGCGCTTGTCGAGCTTGAAGTCGGGGATGCCGTAGCGCAGCAGGCCGCCGATGACGTCGTTCTTCTCGAACACCGTGACGTCGTGGCCGGCGCGCGCCAGCTGCTGCGCGGCGGCGAGCCCCGCCGGGCCGGAGCCGACGACGGCGACCTTCTTGCCGGTCTTCTGCGCGGCGGGCTGCGGCACGACCCAGCCGTTCTCGCCCGCCTTGTCGATGATCGCGTGCTCGATCGACTTGATGCCCACCGGCTCGGCGTTCACGCCCAGCGTGCAGGCGGCCTCGCAGGGTGCCGGGCAGATGCGGCTGGTGAACTCGGGGAAGTTGTTGGTCGAGTGCAGCGTGTCGATCGCCTCGCGCCACTTGCCCTTGTAGACCAGGTCGTTCCAGTCGGGGATCAGGTTGTTGACCGGGCAGCCGTTGTTGCAGAACGGGATGCCGCAATCCATGCAGCGCGCGCCCTGGCGCTTGGCCTCGTCGTCCTTCAGGTGGCCGACGAATTCGCGGTAGTGCTTGAGCCGCTGCTCGACGGGCTCGTAGCCTTCGGCGAGACGTTCGAACTCGAGGAATCCGGTGGGCTTGCCCATGTTATGCAGCCTCCTTCACTTGCTTCGCGGCCATTTCCTTGAGGGCGCGACGATATTCATTCGGGAACACCTTGACGAAGCTGGCACGATGTTTCGCCCAGTCGGCCAGCACGGTACGGGCGATCTCGCTGCCCGTCTCGTCGAGGTGCTTCTGGATCAGCGCCTGCAGCAGCTCCTCGTCGGCCCGGCCATTGTGGCGCGTGCCGTCGTCTGCCTGCTTGGCGGCCGGCAGCACCTTTTCCAGCGCGACCATGGAGAGGTTGCAGCGCTTCTCGAAGCTGCCGTCCATGTCGAACACGTAGGCGATGCCGCCGCTCATGCCGGCCGCGAAGTTGCGGCCGGTCTGGCCGAGCACCACCACGGTGCCGCCGGTCATGTATTCGCAGCAGTGGTCGCCGGTGCCTTCGACGACCGCCGTGGCGCCGGAGTTGCGCACGCAGAAACGCTCGCCGGCGACGCCGCGGAAGAATACCTCGCCTTCGATGGCGCCGTAGAGCACGGTATTGCCGACAATGATGTTTTCGCTCGGCTTGCCGCGGAACTCCCTGGATGGCTTGACGACGATCTTGCCGCCGCACAGCCCTTTTCCGACGTAGTCGTTGGCCTCGCCAGTCAGTTCCAGCGTGATGCCGCGCGCCAGGAAGGCGCCGAAGCTCTGGCCGGCAGTGCCGGTCATGCGGACGTGGATGGTCTCGTCCGGCAGCCCGGCGTGGCCGTGGCGCTTGGCGACTTCGTGGGAGAGCATGGTGCCGACGGTGCGGTTGAGGTTCTTCACCGGTACCTCGAAGCTCACCTTTTCGCCGCGCTCGAGTGCGGGACGCGCCCGCTCGATGAGCTGGCGGTCCAGTGCCTTGTCGATGCCATGATCCTGGGCTTCGCAATGGAAACGGGCGACCTCGGCCGGCACGCCAGGCATGTAGAAAATGCGCGAGAAGTCGAGGCCGCGGGCCTTCCAGTGGGCGACGCCCTTCTTCATGTCGAGCAGGTCGGTGCGGCCGATCAGGTCGTCGAACTTGCGGATGCCCATTGCGGCCATCAGCTGGCGCGCCTCCTCGGCGACGAAGAAGAAGTAGTTGACGACGTGCTCGGGCTGGCCGGAGAAGCGCTTGCGCAACACCGGATCCTGGGTGGCGACGCCGACCGGGCAGGTGTTGAGATGGCACTTGCGCATCATCAGGCAGCCTTCGACGACCAGCGGCGCGGTGGCGAAGCCGAACTCGTCGGCGCCGAGCAGCGCGCCGACGACGACGTCGCGACCGGTCTTCATCTGGCCGTCGACCTGGACGCGGATGCGGCCGCGCAGACGGTTCAGCACCAGGGTCTGCTGCGTCTCGGCGAGGCCGAGTTCCCACGGCGTGCCGGCGTGCTTGATCGAGGACAGCGGCGAGGCACCGGTGCCGCCGTCGTAGCCGGAAATGACGAGATGATCCGCCTTGGCTTTCGACACGCCGGCTGCGACGGTGCCGACGCCGACCTCCGATACCAGCTTCACGGAAATGGAAGCCTGCGGGTTGGCGTTCTTGAGGTCGTGGATCAGCTGGGCCAGGTCCTCGATGGAGTAGATGTCGTGGTGCGGCGGCGGCGAGATCAGGCCGACGCCCGGCACCGAGTGGCGCAGGAAGCCGATGTAGTCCGACACCTTGTGGCCGGGCAGCTGGCCGCCCTCGCCGGGCTTGGCGCCCTGTGCCATCTTGATCTGGATCTGGTCGGCGTTGGCCAGGTATTCGGTGGTGACGCCGAAACGGCCCGATGCAACCTGCTTGATCGCGCTGCGCAGGCTGTCGCCTTCCTTGAGCGGGATGTCGCGTTCGATGCGGTTCTTGCCGACGACGCTGCCCACCGTCTCGCCGGCGCCGACTTTCTGGAAGCGGCGCGGATCCTCGCCGCCCTCGCCGGTGTTCGACTTGCCGCCGATGCGGTTCATGGCGATCGCCAGCGTGCTGTGCGCCTCGGTCGAGATCGAACCGAGGGACATGGCGCCGGTGGCGAAGCGCTTGACGATCTCGCTGGCCGGCTCGACCTCGTCGAGCGGCACCGGCGCGCCGGCCGGCAACAGTTCGAACAGGCCGCGCAGCGTCATGTGGCGCTTGCTCTGGTCGTTGATGATCGCGGCGTACTCCTTGTACGTCTCGAACTTGCCCGAGCGCGTCGCATGCTGGAGCTTGGCGATCGCGTCGGGCGTCCACATGTGCTCCTCGCCGCGTACCCTGAACGCATATTCGCCGCCGCAATCGAGCGCGCCGGCGAGCACCGGATCGTTGCCGAAGGCCGCGGCATGGGTATTGAGGGCTTCCAGCGCCACTTCCTTGAGGCCGATGCCCTCGATGCGGGTCGGCGTGCCGGTGAAGTAGCGGGTGACGAACTCGGACGACAGGCCCACCGCCTCGAAGATCTGGGCGCCGCAGTAGGACTGGTAGGTGGAGATGCCCATCTTCGACATCACCTTCATCAACCCCTTGCCGATGGCCTTGATGAAGCGCTTCTGACAGTCGTAGGCGCTCGGCTGGCCCGGCAGGGTCGGGGCGATCGCGGCAATGCTCTCGAAAGCCAGCCAGGGATGGATCGCCTCGGCGCCGTAGCCGGCCAGCAGGGCGAAGTGGTGGGTCTCGCGGGCATCGCCGCTTTCGATGACCAGGCCGCAGTTGGTACGTTGGCCGGCACGCACCAGATGCTGATGCACGGCGGAGCAGGCCAGCAGCGAGGGAATCGGCGCACGCCGTGCATCGACGGCGCGATCGGACAGCACGATCACGGAATAGCCCTCGCCCACCGCGCGCTCGGCCTGCACGCAGACCTGGTAGAGCGACTCGCTCATGCCCGCCGGACCATCGGCGGCCGGCGTGGTGATGTCGATGACCTTGGCGCGAAATGTGCCCTTGGTCAGCCTGTCGATCTGCTTGAGCTTGGCCATGTCGGCCGGGGTCAGGATTGGCTGGCGCACTTCGAGGCGCGGGGTCGGCTCGGTCTCGTGCACGCCGAGCAGGTTCGGATTCGGGCTGACCAGCGAAATCAGCGACATGACGATTTCCTCGCGGATCGGGTCGATCGGCGGGTTCGTCACCTGGGCGAACAACTGCTTGAAGTAGTGGAACAGCGGCTTGTTCTTGCCGGAGAGGACCGACAACGGGCTGTCGTTGCCCATCGAACCGGTCGCCTCCTCGCCATTCAATGCCATCGGCTCGATGATGAACTTGAAGTCTTCCTGGGTGTAACCGAAAGACTGCTGCAAATCGAGTAGCGTTGCGGGAAGTTGCTCGCGCGCCTTGACCTCGGGCATCTCGTCGACGAAGTAACGCGACTTCTCGATCCACTGGCGGTAGGGCTTGGCCGTCGCCAATTGCTGCTTGACTTCGTCGTCACCGATGATGCGCCCCTGCTCCAGGTCGATCAGCAGCATCTTGCCGGGCTGCAGGCGCCACTTCTTGACAATACGTTCGTCGGCGATCGGCAGCACGCCGGTTTCCGAAGCCATGACGACGAGATCGTCGTCGGTCACCAGATAGCGCGCCGGCCGCAAGCCATTGCGGTCGAGCGTGGCGCCGATCTGGCGGCCATCGGTGAACGCCACCGCCGCCGGGCCGTCCCATGGTTCCATCAGGGCCATGTGGTACTCGTAGAAGGCGCGACGCTCTTCATCCATGAGCGGGTTGCCGGCCCAGGCTTCGGGGATCAGCATCATCATGGCGTGGGCGAGGCTGTAGCCGCCCATCACCAGGAGTTCGAGCGCGTTGTCGAAGCTGGCGGAGTCGGACTGCCCATCGTAGATCAGCGGCCAGATCTTCTGCAGATCCTCGCCGAACAGGGGCGAGGAAATGCCGTGCTCGCGGGCGCGAATCCAGTTGACGTTGCCGCGCAGGGTGTTGATCTCGCCGTTGTGCGCGATCATGCGGAACGGGTGGGCCAGATCCCAGGTCGGGAAAGTGTTGGTCGAAAAACGCTGATGCACGAGGGCGAGCGCGGAGACGAGGCGCTCGTCGCGCAGGTCGCAGAAGTACTCGCCGACCTGATCGGCCAGCAGCATACCCTTGTAGACGATGGTGCGCGCCGACAGCGACGGCACGTAGAACATCTTGACGTCGGGCAGCTTGAGCGCCTGCACGCGGTGGCCGGCTTCCTTGCGGATGATATAAAGCTTGCGCTCCAGGGCGTCGGCGTCCTCGACGCCTTCGCCGCAACCGATGAAAACCTGGCGGATCACCGGTTCGATATCCTTGGCGGCTTGGGCCAGGCCCCGGCTATCCACCGGAACGTCGCGCCAGCCGAGCAGCGTCTGGCCCTCGTAGCGGATCGTGCGCTCGATCGCCGCCTCGCAAGCGCGGCGGCTCTCCATGTTGCGCGGCAGGAAGATCATGCCGACGCCATACTCGCCGACCGGCGGCAAATCGACACCCTGACGCGCCATCTCCTCGCGCAGGAAGGCATCGGGAATCTGGATCAGGATGCCGGCACCGTCGCCGAGCAGCGGATCGTAGCCGGTGGCGCCGCGATGCTCGAGATTCTTGAGGATTTGCAGCCCCTGCGCAACGATCGCATGGCTCTTCTGATTCTTGATGTGGGCGACGAAGCCGACGCCGCAGGCGTCATGCTCGTTGGCGGGGTCGTAGAGACCCTCGCGGCGGGATTGTTCCATCTTGCGGTTCCTGGAAGTACGGCCGTCAAAAAAACCGGGGCCGAAGGCCCCAGCCTAGCTAGACAACAGGCGAACCGCTAAATATACCGACAATCAAACCCCGGCTCAATACCCAGCCGCCGCGATGGCAGGGGCACTCACCGGGGTTTTGTGCTCAATAGACGCCTTGCTGCGTCATCGCATCGGCAACCTTGACGAAACCGGCAATGTTCGCACCCGCGACGTAATTAATGAAACCATCCCTCTCGCCATAACGCACACAATTGGCGTGGATATCCCGCATGATGACATGCAGACGGTCATCCACCTCATCTCGCTCCCAAGGCAGGCGCATGGCGTTCTGGGTCATCTCGAGGCCCGAGGTGGCGACGCCGCCGGCGTTCGACGCCTTGCCCGGCGCGTAGAGAATCTTCGCCGCCAGAAAGACATCCACCGCTTCGAGGGTGGAGGGCATGTTGGCGCCTTCGGCAACGCATTTGACCCCATTCTTCACCAGTTCGCGCGCATCGTCGCCGTCCAGTTCATTTTGAGTCGCGCAGGGCAGCGCGATATCCACCGGCACCCCCCAAGGCCGCTTGTCCGCCATGTACTTGAGGCCGAGTCGCTCAGCGTACTCGGAGACTCGGCCGTAGTGGTTGTTCTTGATGTCCATCAGCAGGTCGAGCTTCTCACGGGTGAAACCGGCCTCATCGACCACCGTGCCCTGCGAGTCGGAACAGGTCACCACCTTGCCGCCCAGTTCCAGGATTTTTTCGATTGCGTATTGAGCCACGTTGCCGGAGCCGGAAACCGATACCCGCATGCCGTCGAAAGACATGTTGCTGCGCGCTAGCATGTCCTGCGCAAAATAGACCAGGCCATAGCCGGTAGCCTCAGGACGAATCAAACTGCCCCCGAATGACAAGCCTTTGCCGGTAAATACGCAGGCTGCGTTGTTGGAGAGTTTCTTCATCATGCCAGCCATGAAGCCTACCTCGCGTCCGCCGACGCCAATGTCACCGGCGGGGACATCGGTATCGGGCCCAAGGTGGCGATAGAGCTCGATCATCAGCGCTTGGCAGAAACGCATCACCTCGCTGCGGCTCTTGCCCTTCGGGTCGAAATCGGAGCCACCCTTGCCGCCACCCATCGGAAGCGTGGTCAGCGCGTTCTTGAAGGTCTGTTCGAAAGCGAGAAACTTCAGAATGGAGAGATTCACCGAGGGGTGGAAGCGCATGCCGCCCTTGTAGGGGCCGATCGCCGAACTATGTTGAACCCGGAAGGCGCGATTCACGTGGCTTTCGCCTTTATCGTCGGTCCACGCAACGCGAAACTGAATAACCCGTTCCGGCTCGACCAGGCGCTCAAGCAAAGCAGCTTCCGCGTAGCGTGGATTGGCGCTGATGAACTCCCACAAACTGCCCATCACTTCCTGCACTGCCTGGAGAAACTCCGGTTGATTCGGATCTCTCGCTCGAACGTAGTCCATGAAATCAGACAGATTTTTATACTTCACGCATCACTCCCTTTTTCAGTCGGTTATCCGGATCGACTTGTCCCAATCCGGTGCGAACGCACCAAAATAGGGCCACTTATTTCAATATACCCGCCCATTGAAGAGTGCGCAACGAAGATAGGAATTATCTATACAACAACCTCTACATTCTGGCTTTCAGCATCCGCGTAGAGGGTTGCATCGGGCGCAAGATCGATGACTCGGACATCCTGCTCGAACCGCTCCGCATCCGGCAGCAATGCGCCTAGCCGATTGGGCCATCTGAATATCTGTTCCTCGTCGAGCCTGTTGCCCTTCCGGCCGGGAAACAACGCAAAGTAGAGCATATCCGCCTCGATCAGCTCGTTGAGAAAATGGGTTCCAAGCGACACATCGGGGACGAGATTGTCATTCATGGCAACGATTTCACCCAGTGCAGCAACCTGATTGATCTCATTGAAGGTGACCGGCAGCCCCAGCCATGGATCTCGCGTACCCCAGCGGCCAGGCCCCAGCATCAGCAGTTTGCGTCCAACGCTGGCACGATTGATGGCCCCGATCAGCCGCGCCACCGCCAGCCTGTCATGCTGGTTCATTGCCCCGTAACGGGCGGGCACGATATAGACCAGCCGATCGGGATGGACAGCTCTGCTTGGACCGATCACGGCCCCCCGTGCCTCGAACAGACGCGGCTTGCCTTTCGGCGGTCTGACACTCCCCTCGCCCTCGACGTTTCGCACCTGCAACGGGCGGCACTGCAACAGATTGATCCGATAGCTGTCTCCTGGAAGGACATTCAGGGCAAACTCGATCTCCACCGGATGACGGTAAGCCGACTGCAACTGGTCAAGCATCTCCCGCATATCGGATACGAAGGATGTAGCCCGGAGCAGGCGATCGAAAGTCAGGAATGCCGGTTTGTCGGCTTCCTCGCGAGAGGCGAACAGGTCCAGCGGGTAATCCGACTGGCCGCGCACGATCTCGGCGAACGGCCCGCTGATGATGCGATTCTCGATCAGATCCAGCGCATCCATGCGCCGCTGGGTATGACGAGCAATATCGCCGAAGCTCGTCTCGGGACGCAATTCAGGCGCATTCAAGGCCACCAGTCTGGTGTAATCGTCGTCGGCCCTGTCGACCGCACGGGTCCCAAGTCCAGCTACTAGGCGAATCACCCCCGCGCGCATGTCGATACGCGGATTCCAGGGGTAAGGGTTCACTGACAGGCCGACGCCTGCGGCATGCGGATGGAAATATCGCCCACCCACAGTTCCCGAAACACGCATGATCAAAACCGCCATTCTCTCGCTCTCGCCCAGCAAGCCGCGTCGCTGGCGATAGTGCAAGGCCTGCTCGCTCATGCTGCTGGCGTATACCTGCCGCACGGCATCAAGCAGAGCGGCCAGACGCGAGCTCCAAGGACCGCGGTTTGCGCAGAAGACGCTGTCATACTGACCGGCAAACGCGTTGCCGTACCGATCCTCGAGGAATGAGCTGGAGCGCACGATGAACGGCCATTCGCCGAAATAGTCCAGCATTCCTTCGAATTGGCGAATGATGGTCGGCGAGAACGATCCGGCCATGATCCGTGCGCGCGCCACCTGGACCTCGCCCAGGAAAGTTTGCGGATCGCGCTGGCGGTGGCGTATCCACCACAAGTCGTTATGCACGAGGTAGGTATCGTACACCTCTGTACCAATGAAGAAGGAATCGTGCGCTTCCAGTCTTTCATGAAGGTCCGGAGCGTTCTTGCGCAGCACTGCGCGTGCGATCAGCATGCCGAGCGCCTTGCCGCCGATGGTGCCGCACCCGATCATGCGTGTTCTTACCGAGAGCAAGTCTTCCAGCGTCAGGTATTCGTCGATCAGGAGCGACATCGCTGCATCGTCGGGAAACAGCAGACGCTTCAAGCGCGCAAACCACTCATACTCGGCAGGATCCGGATAGCCTGCCTGCCGAGCAGCGGCAACCGAGCGCGCGGCTGCAAACTGCTTGTGCCAATGACTGACAATCGGGTTGTCCTCGAGCCCACGCCACTGTGAATTCGCAAGAATCTCCGAAACCGTGCCGCTGTCCGTCACGGCCCGAAACCGGTCGCCCGCATCCCAGGCGTGGATCAGGTTCATTGCCGCCGCGGATCGATGCTGGACCTTGATGGGGCGAATGAAAAGGCGATCACGGCAGCGGAATACGTCCAGCAGGAATTGCGTGGTTTCCGTGATGACGCCGATCCCGGCCGATGAATGGATATTCCGATAGACCGCGAAGTAGGTCACGGTTTCGAGATCGAACAAGCGCGGACAGGTCAGTTTGAAAAAATTGCCCATCATGCGATCGGATTGCCAGATTTCGGCAAGGCTGGACAGGCAATCGAAGACATACTGAGTTTCCCGGCCTGCCGCTTCGATCACCGAATGAACATCGTCGACGAATGCGTCAAAGCCGCGCCCCGGGTCTACGCAATAAGTCTCGGCGCCGGACAGCAATTGCGCATGATCGGCAAAGCGGAAATAGATCAGCCGGCGGCCATTCGCAAGCGCCGCCTCGGCATAGGGTTTTACCAGCGTGCGGTATTCTTCCAGCGACTGGATGTGCCAGACAATGTTGTCGCCCGGCCGTACGCCGGACAGGATCGCATCCAGCCCGGCAAGGCCGGTGGTTGGTACGTAGCGCGCCACCATCATTCCCTCCGAACGCTGCGTTTCAGGCGCATCACGCTGCGCACATGCGGATGCGGGCGATATTTCCGGGCGCTAGATCTCGCCTATCGCAAAGAGGCGGCGGTGCTCCTTGATCGCATAGCGGTCTGTCATTCCGGCGATGTAGTCCGCGATGGCGCGCGGCATCCCCTCTTTCTGGCCCAGCTCTTGATTCTGCGGCGGCAGCAGGCGAGCATCCGACATGAAGGCCGAGAACAGGTCACAGATGATCCGCCTGGCCTTGCTCGTCATCCTCACCACTTGATAATGACGATACAGCTTTTCGCGCAGAAATCCCTTGAGGGCACGGTTCTCCGCCTGCATCGGTTCTGTGAAACCTACCAAGGGTGGCGCTGCTTCAACGTCTGCCAGCGTTGCCACCCCGGCGACATCGATGCGCCGCTTTGTTTCGGTCAGAAGATCGGTCACCAAAGCATCGATCATGCGGCGCACTGTTTCATGGATCAGGCGCCGCCCCGTCAGGCCCGAGAATTCATCGTGCGCCTCGGCGGCATGGCGGGCGAACAGGCTGATGCCCTCGAGTTGTTCCAGCGTGATCAGGCCCGAGCGCAGTCCGTCATCGACGTCGTGATTGTTGTAAGCGATCTCGTCCGCGAGGTTGCAGATCTGGGCTTCCAGCGACGGGCGGCGATTGGTGAGGAAGCGCTCACCCAAGGAGCCGAGTTCCCGCGCGATGGCCGGGGCGCAATGTTTCAGAATGCCCGCGCGAGTCTCGAACATCAGGTTGAGGCCATCGAAGGCCCCATAGCGCTCCTCGAGGCGATCGACGATGCGCAACGATTGCAGGTTGTGTTCGAAGCCGCCATGTCCCGCCATGCATTCGTTCAAGGCATCCTGCCCCGCATGGCCGAACGGCGTATGGCCGAGATCATGCGCCAAGGCGATCGCTTCGGTCAGGTCATCGTTGAGACCGAGTGCGCGCGCAATGCTGCGCGCGATCTGCGCCACCTCGATCGAATGCGTCAGCCGGGTGCGAAACAGGTCGCCTTCATGGTTAACAAATACCTGGGTCTTGTATTCGAGGCGGCGAAATGCCGTCGAGTGAATGATGCGATCTCGATCGCGCTGGAACTCTCCGCGCGCCTTCGGCGGCGGCTCATGCAGGACTCTTCCGCGTGATGCGGCTTCTGTAACCGCATAGGAAGCCAGGATCTCAGGCACAACAGGCGTCGATGGCCGCGCTGATTTCCGACGGCGAGGCAGCGGCCCAGGTAACCGCCTCCCCTAGTTTTTTCAGCAGCACGAGCCGCAAACGGCCGGCCAGCACCTTCTTGTCGTGCGCCATCAGTTCGAGGTACTTGTCCGAGCCGAGCATTGGTCCGGCTACTGGTAGCTTGGCTCGCACAAAGAGCATGCGAATGCGATCCAGATCATCCTCGGTGAGCCAGCCCATCCGCCGGGAAAGCTCCGCTGCCATCACCGTTCCGGCAGCCACCGCCTCGCCGTGAAGCCATGTGCCATAACCCAGCCCGGTTTCGATGGCATGTCCGAACGTATGTCCAAGATTGAGCAGCGCTCGCCCCCCCTCTCTCGCCGTTTCCAGCTCGTCTCCCGACACCACCTCGGCTTTGTTGGCGCAGGAGCGTTCGATCGCGAAAGTCAGGGCAGCCGCATCACGCGCCATCAATTTGTCCAGATTGGTTTCCAGCCACACGAGGAACTCGAGATCGCGGATCAAGCCGTATTTGATGACCTCGGCCAGCCCGGCGGAAAGCTCACGATCAGGGAGGGTAATGAGCGTATCGGTATCGGCAACGACCATGCGCGGCTGCCAGAAGGCTCCAATCATGTTTTTGCCACGCGGATGATTGATGCCGGTTTTCCCGCCGACCGAGGAATCGACCTGCGCCAGAAGCGTCGTGGGCACCTGGATGAAAGGCACGCCGCGCTGGTAGGTAGCGGCGGCGAAACCCGCCAAGTCCCCCACGACGCCTCCTCCCAATGCGATGATCGGCGTGGCTCGGTCGCAGCGCTCGGCCAGCAAGCGGTCATGGATCGCATTCAGGGATGTCCAGTTCTTATGCTCTTCGCCATCCGGGAGAACGATCGCCACTGATGACGTACCTTCGCTTTCCAAGGCACCTTGCAGGCGGGAAAGGTATAGCGGTGCCACGATTTCGTTGGTGACGATAGCAACACGCTTACCCAGATGCTCGCGATTAGCTCGCCAGGCCGACGCCAATAGCCCGGGACCGATATGGATCGGGTAGCTGCGCTCGCGAAGATTTACGGTCAGTGTGCGCATGGGGTAGAGATTCGGTTCTTGATTTGAGCGACGACGCTTTTCACATCCCGTCCAGCTTCGATTATCACATCCGCCACCTCGCGGTAGAGTGGATCGCGGCGCGCAGTCAATTCCGTGATTCGCGCAAACGGATCCGCCACCTGCAGCAGCGGACGGGACTTGTCACAGCGCGTGCGCGCGTAAAGCAATTGTGGCGTCGCATGCAGATAGACAACGTTTCCGGCGGCCATCAGAACTGCGCGATTGGACGGATGCAAGACAATACCGCCGCCGGTAGCAATGACGCAGCCGCTTCGCTGGACGACCTCTTTCAGAACCTGCGATTCTCTTGCGCGAAAACCGGCTTCGCCCTCGATCTCGAAAATGGTAGCCACCGACACGCCGTTGCGTCGTTCGATTTCACGATCCAGATCGATGAACGCCAGCCCGCATTCTTGCGCCAGACGCTTGCCCAGCGTCGTCTTGCCGGACCCCATCATGCCGACAAGAAAGATGGAAGCCACTGCTCTTTGGAAATCGAACAATTTCTTGTGATCAGGGCTGCCAGCAGCCCTGATCAAGGTCACTTCATGGCAAGTGCGTTGTCAATGATCTTCGGGGTGATCATGACCAACAACTCAACCCGGTGGTCACTCTTGTCTCTAGTTTTAAACAAGAATCCCACATAAGGAAGATCTCCGAAAAACGGAACCCGGGTAGTGCTATCCGTTTCTTCCTGCTCGTAGATACCTCCGATAACTACCGTTCCACCGTTATCCACCAGCACGTCTGAATCCACTTCCTTGGTCTTGATGGTGTAACCGAGCAACTGGCTCACCTGCGGACCAAGTGCATTTTTTGTGATCTTCAGCTTCATCATCACCCGGCCGTCAGGCGTGATGTGGGGCTTCACCTTCAGAGACAGGTTGGCGTCCTGCCAGGCGATCGAGGTGGCTCCAGAGGCACTGGACACCAAGTATGGGATTCGAACGCCCTGCTGGATGGTCGCCTCCATCTGGTCCATCGTCATGATGCGCGGACTCGAGATGGTTTTCCCTTTTCCGTCTGCCTCGAGCGCAGAGAGTTCAAGCGTCAGCAATTGCGTTTTCGCCGAGTTCATCAGGGTCAGCGCAATTTGTCCGGCCGGGTTGGCGACCCCGAGGTTTACCAGTTGGCTGTCAGCCAGCACGGGGGTGGGAACCTCGCGTGTATAGGTAATCTCCCCCGTCGTCGCATCGACATCTGTAATGATGGCAGCGGCAGGATAGTTGCCCGCATCCGGCAAATGTGCATATGCATCTTTCGAGGAGCCACTCAAACCAAATCGCGTGCCAGTACCCAGAATCTTGTGGCCTTGGTTCAAACCCCGGTGATCATGAGTGCCGATTCTCACGCCGAGCGACTTGGAGAAGTTGGTGTCGGCCTCGACGATCCTGGCCTCGATCAATACCTGTCTGACTGGACGGTCGATCTGCTTCAGCAAGCTGCCGATCATGTCAAGCTTGGTCGGCACATCGAAAATAAAGACCTGGTTGGTGCGCTTGTCGATGGTGATCCGGCCGGCTGGCGACAGGAAGCCTGTGCTCTTCTCTGCTTTTGCCGGGTCGCCGCCGCCAGCCTGGCTTTGCTCGGTGAGCATCGTGACAAAATCTTCGGCCTTCATGTAGTTCAGCTGAAACACCTCGAGCCTGGGAGGGTCGGCCGCTACTGCGGACTCACGCGCCTTGACCATCTGCTCGTCTCTCGCCACGAGCTCATCCTGCGGCGCGATCCAGATGACGCTGCCATTCTTGCGCATCGCCAGGTTCTTTTGCTGCAAGACGATCTCCAGAGCCTGATCCCACGGCACGTCGTTCAAGCGCAGAGAGACGTTCCCGCCGACAGAGTCGCTGATCACAATGTTGAAATTGGTGATGTCGGCAAACACATGCAGCAATTCGCGCAACGGGATATTTTGGAAGTTGAGAGAAATCGCTTCGCCTTGATAGCCCTTCTTTGTTCCCTGAAACAACTTGTTGGGATCTTCCTTGACTGGCCTGACTTCGACGATGAACTGATTGTCGGTTTGGTAGGCGGTATGCTCCCACAGACCTGTCGGAACGATCTCCATCAAGACATCATTGCCTTCGCCCCGGGTATTCACCGTGCTGACCGGGGTACCGAAATCGACCACGTCAAGACGGCGCCGCAACGACTCGGGGAGTTGCGTATTCTTGAACGCAACCTGCAGGCTGGTTCCCCTCTGCTTGACATCGATGCCGGTATCGCTTGATGTCAAGTCGACAAGCACCACTCCAGCGCCGTCTTTGTTCCGACGAAACTGGATGTCTCGCACACCGCTCCCGATGTTCTTGCCGATTTGCGCAAAATGCTGAACTGCAGCCGATGAATCCGCCACGCCGCCCTGAACATCATCGAGAAGGGTAATGAACAGCGAACGATCTTCATTCCGCGCCTCGAAACGTGCAGTCCTGTCCAGATTCAACACTAGCCTGGAACGGTCTCCCGCTTGCACAAGGTTGTAGCTGCGAAGCACGCCTTCATTGACTGCCTTGTTGCTGTGGCCGAGCCCATTCTCGGTGGCCGGAAAGTCAAAGACGATTCTGGCCGGATTGGCAATCATGAAATTCGAAGGAACGGCACTGATCGGTTGCTTGAGATCGATCTTGAGTACGGTATTCCCGCCTGCCCGAGTAACGGCAAGGTTTTCGATGAGGTTCGCTTTCCCGGCTACGGCCTGATTGCCGGTTTGCCCAACGGCAACCGTTGCTAGTGCCATGAATGCGACCAGGCATGCCAATACGCGTGTGAATTTCATTTCCTCGACTCCTTACCCTCGGCCCCTTCTTGCAACTGAAGGGTCATCTGCCTTTCCACCCAATCGGCAGTCTGGCCAGTTGGATCCTGCACGATTTCCTTGAGAATGATTTCGGTATCCGTGATTTCGCTGATGCGGCCGAAGTTCTGGCCCATATAGTTGCCTGCGCCGACCTGATAAACGACGCCATCGACCTGCACCAATGCATGCCTGGCCTTGCTCTTCGATTTGCTGACAAGTCCGATGAAACTGATCGTTTCAAGAGGAAAGCTTTCCAGTTGCTCGCGCGGACGATCGAAATCGGGCATGTTGGCTCCCGCTCCCTCCTTTCGCTCCGGCTCGATACGCGCTGAACTGAAGGGGTCGAGCTTGTCGGCCGCATCGTAGGAAACCACCGGGAAAGGCCTCAGCTCGGGGAGCGGAGGGATATTGCCTTTCAAATCACGCGAAGACTCGGCCATCCACTCCTTGACATCCTCATGCTCCCCGGCGCCGCAACCGGCCAGCAGTGCGGCAAACGCGCCTGCGACGACAAAACGAAGCCACTTCATTTTTGCGCCCCTTTTGCCCTGTCTTTTTCCTGCTTCTTCCTTGCAGCGATTTCGCTTTCGTCGAGATAACGGAACGTCTTCGCCGTCGTTGCCAGAACCAATCCATCACCCGACTTCCCGGGAGCGACATTCACATCGTTCAACGTGACGATGCGCGGAAGCTTGGCCACATCACCGGCAAATGCACCAAAATCATGATAAGAGCCAGTCAAGTTCACTGTAATCGGAAGTTCGGCATAGAAATCCTTCACCACCTCGGCCCCGGGCTTGAAAAGCTCGAACTGCAAACCGCGCCCCAGGCCGGCTTGGTTGATGTCGATCAGGAGAGACTCCATTTCTGACGCATTGGGCAATTGCTTGAGCAACGTCCCGAAGGAGCGTTCAATTTCCGCCAATTGATTGCGATATTCTTCAAGATTGACAGCCTGCCTCTTCTTGCCCAGCCAATCCTCCTTCAGCTTTGCTTCATCCTGACGTTTCGCGCCCAGTTCTTCATACTGCGACTGCCAGCCGAACCAGCCAGCAAGAAACAGCAGCACCAAGAACATCCCGAATAATATGATGATCCTTGGAATGAGCGGCCAAACCCCGGGATCTTTCGGATCGAGCGTCCTGAAATCCTCGGCAATCGACTTCAAATCGATCTCCGACAAACTGAGGCCCGCAACACCCGGAAGAGCAGTCATCTTTTTCATGACTTGCCCTTTCCAGCCTTTGTGGCCACCTTGCCGGCATCCTCGCTGGTTTGCCGCGAGAAATGGACGTTCATCGAGAACTCGCTCATCCGTCGCTTCCCAACCTGGGCAGCCTTGATCTCGATGAGGACAGGACGCTCAAGAATGGGAGACTCATCGAGATTGTGCATCAGCGCCGACACTCGTGCATTCGACTGGGCATTGCCCGCCAAAGTAACCTTCTGACCCTCTTGCTTGATCGATTTAAGATAAACACCCGAAGGTAGTTGCTTTGCCAATTCGTTGAACAGATGGACAGTCTCGGTCCGGTTGGCCTGCAGAGACTCGATCACCTGTTTTCTTTGCAATAGAGACTCGGTCTGCTCCTTCAGTTTCTTGATTTCCTCGATCTGCTTATCGAGCACAGCGATCTCGCTTTTCAGGAAATTGTTCTTCTCTACCTGGCGCTCGATCAGATTGTTGATGAAACTATAGCCAAGGAACCAAATGAACGCGGCGAGAACGGCCACCAAGCCTGACAGGGCATAGAACTGCTGGCGCAATGCCTGTCGCTTTTCCTCGCGATGGGGAAGCAAGTTGACACGAATCACGGATCAAACCTCCGCAGCGCCAAGCCGCAAGCGACCATCAATGAAGGAGCATCCGACAACAGCAGCTTCGGGCGAACCCTTTGCGACACGGACATCTTGGCGAAAGGATTCGCCATCACGGTATCGATCTGCGTCCGCTCGGCAACAACCTCGGCGACACCCGGTAACAACGATCCACCACCCATCAGGATGATGTGATCGACTTCGCTGAACTGGGTCGAGGTAAAGAAAAACTGCAAAGCGCGCGACACTTCGAGCGCCAGGTTGTCGAGAAACGGTCTCAGGATCTCGTTTTCGTAATTATCGGGAAGGGGGCCGGTGCGCTTAAGGGTCTCGGCCTCTTCAAAACCCATGCCATAGGCACGCACCATATCCTGCGTCAGTTGATTTCCCCCGAAGGCCTGCTCACGGGTGTAGGTTTGCTGATCACCTTTCATCACGGTGATCTTCATCGCATTAGCGCCAATATCTACGAGGGCAAAGATCTTGTCCGCCGCCCCGCCAGGGAACTGCTCCCGAATCAACTCGAAAGCCGCCAGCGTCGCATAGGACTCCACATCCATCACGACCGGCTTCAGCTTTGCACCTTCAGCACATGCGACGCGGTCTTCGACCCCTTCTTTCCGCGAAGCGGCGATCAAAACCTCGACTTCTTCCGGATCGCTCGGCGCCGGGCCGATCACCTGAAAATCGAGATTCACCTCTTCGAGCGTAAAAGGGATGTACTGATTCGCCTCCGACTCAACCAGCACCTCCATTGCGGATTCACGCAACCCGGCCGGAAGGATGATTTTTTTCGTGATCACAGCTGCCGTCGGCAACGCCATCGCCACATACCGGGTCGAAGTACCAAGCCGCTTCCAGCACCGCTCGATCGATGCAGCCACACCTTCATGGTTGGCGATATTGCCATCCACCACCGCACCTTCTGGCAACGACTCGATCGCATAGCAATCGAGCTGGTAGCCTCCAGCCCGACTCCCGGACAGCTCGACCATCTTGACTGCCGACGAGCTGATATTCAGCCCTACCAGCGAGCGCGCCTTCGGATTAAAAATCGAAAGATCGAACTCCAAGATAATCCTTAATTTTCAGTTGGTTAGATGGGTTATCGATAATCTGTATCAAATGCTATCAGCAACATTATCGGCTGTAAAGACATTTTTATTAAATTGATCGGCTTGCTATCCGATCTTTGCCCATCCCGCAACACTGACTGAATCTCGCCCTTTGAACCCGGCTTGCCGAAGCAATGACCTTACAACATTTATCAGTAGTGTCCCAACGTTCTC
>DDXW01000046.1 GCA_002347285.1 Rhodocyclaceae bacterium UBA2250
TGAGAACGTTGGGACACTACTGAAATCGACTCGAAACACAAATAAGCCTTTCAGGGGGAGACGTTTCAATGAAGCACATGCCGACGCGCCTGGCGCTTTCCGTCATGCTGGCGAGCCTGCTGACGGCCGGTTGCCTGCAGTCCAATCCGCCGCGGCCCGAGGACGCCAACAATCCGTCGCCGACGGCCGGCTCGGACAGTTCGCAGAAGGCCAACGAGATGGCCGACAAGGCGATGTACAAGCCGGTCGAATACGAGCATGCCAACATCAAGGGGCCGGCGCTGGTCGTCATCCCGGGCGAGATCAAGAGCAACAACGCGACCTTCACGCAGAAGTTCGGGCCGAACAACATCGCCGACTTCGCCGAGCTCGAGCTGGGCAAGGCCAACTTCGGCGTGCTCGAGCGCTCGGACATGGGCCCGATGATGCAGGAGTTCCAGCTCGCCTACACGATGGGCGACCCCAATGCCGCGCGCAAGGTGCTGCAGAAGGGCAAGTGGAAGACGACCAAGTGGGTGGTCAAGTTCGACATCCTCAAGGCCGAGCAGGTGGCGCAGGCGCAGCAGGGCTTCGACGGCCGCGCCGCCGGCCAGCTGATCTCGATCGTCGGCAGCGGTCAGGGCGGCGCCGCGGCGAGCACGGTGGCCGGCTCGGTGCAGACCGGCGAGGGCACCGGCATCTGGATCATCGGCATGCGCTACAAGATCCTCAACGCCAACACCACCGAGCAGGTCGCCACCGGCTACACCGAGCAGAAGATGGAGGTCGGCTCGAAGTCGACGTCGGTGATGGGCTTCTCGCAGGGCGCGCAGGGCGGGCTGACGCTCGATGGCATGGTGCAGCGCCTCGTCCAGCAACTGGTCTGGGAGATCGACTCGAAGCATAAGCCGCCGCCCCCGCCGCCCCAACCCGAGAAAAAGCCGGCAGCGAAGAAGCCGGTCGTCAAGAAGGCCGCCCCCGCCAGCACCCAACCCGACCCGGCCAAATAGATCGCGCAACGAGACGGACGCTGCCATGACTCTTCCGCAGAAACTCGGCAAATACGAGATCCGCCGCGAGCTGGGCGCCGGCGCGATGGGCATCGTCTACGAAGGCTGGGATCCCGGCATCGCGCGCCGCGTCGCGATCAAGACGGTCAGGCGCGACCAGCTCGAGCGCGCCGAGGCCGGCGAGATCCTGGCGCGCTTCCAGCGCGAGGCGCAGGCCGCCGGCCGGCTGTCGCACCCGAACATCGTGGCGATCTACGATTACGGCGAGCAAGGGGGCGAGGATGGGGGCACCGCCTTCATCGCGATGGAGTTCATCGAAGGGCGCGAGCTCAAGGACTACTTCGACGCCAACGAGCGCTTCCCGCTGCCCGAGCTCGGCCGCATCATGGCGCAGCTGCTCGCCGCGCTCGGCCACGCCCACCAGCACGGCATCGTGCACCGCGACATCAAGCCGGCGAACATCATCCTGCTCAAGGACGGCACGGTGAAGGTCGCCGACTTCGGCATCGCCCGCATCGAGTCCTCGAACCTCACGCAGGCCGGCGCGGTGCTCGGCACGCCCGCCTACATGTCGCCCGAGCAGTTCATGGGCCAGACCGTCGACGGCCGTTCCGACCTCTTCTCGGCCGGCGTGATCCTCTACCAGTTCCTCACCGGCGACAAGCCGTTCAACGGCACGCTGACCACCATCATGCACAAGGTGCTGAAGGAGGATCCGCCGCCGCCGTCCGAATTGAATGTCCAGGCGCCGCGGCTCTTCGACATGCTGATGCGGCGGGCGCTGGCGAAGCGGCCGGAAGACCGCTTCCAGACCGCGCAGGAATTCGCCGCAGCGATCGCGGACGCGCTGCGGAACCGAAGTGCCGCGACCGAGGCGACGCTGGTCGGCGGCGCCGACGCCACGCTGGTCGCCGGCAGCGAGGCGGCGACCGTCCAGGCCGCGCCGCGACCGGCATCGCCTCCCGCCGCGCCACGACCCGCTGCGCCTGCAGCCAGCAAGACGCCGCTGCTGGCGGTCGCCGGCATCGCCGCGCTGGCCGTGGCCGGCGGCGCCTGGTTCATGCTCAAAGGCGGCGGCGACGGCACGGGCACCGCGCCCGAAAATCCGGCGACGGCGCAGTCGCCCGCCGCCTCGCCGGCGCCGACTCTTGCCCGGGCCGGCGGCGAGACGCTGAGCATCACCGCCGTCGGCTACGCCGACCCGAGCGATCCGCGCTACGCGCAGGACCAGGGGCTGATGCAGGCCGAACTGCGCGAGG
Organism: Rhodocyclaceae bacterium UBA2250; assembly: GCA_002347285.1. GTDB lineage: Bacteria > Pseudomonadota > Gammaproteobacteria > Burkholderiales > Rhodocyclaceae > Sulfuricystis. The sequence goes on from DDXW01000046.1 coordinate 2,249, forward strand.
ACGTGCGCCGCCAGCTGGTCGAGAAGGCCGCGGCGCTGTTCATCGAGCAGAATTCGCTGGCGCAGAACTACGGCCTGATCCAGACGAAGCTGCTGGCGAACAGCGGGCAGTTCATCCAGGCGATCCGCGAGGAGCAGCCGCCGCAACAGGGCAAGGACGGCCTCGTTTCGATGACCGCGAAGGCGACGGTCAAGGTGCGCCAGGTGCAGAAGTCGCTCAACCAGATGTCGCGCGAGGAGCGCATCGACTTCATCCGCAACAACGGCGACCCGACGATCTCCGTCGCGATAGCCGCGCGCAGCGCCCAGGGCGAGGGCGACCCGAACGCGCCCGCGCCGCGCTCGCCGGTCGCCGAGAACCTGCTCAAGGAGCGCATCCAGTCCTTCGGCTTCCGCCTCGCCAACGACGATGCCGGCGGCAATGCCGATTTCGCCGTGACCGGCGAGGCCAAGTTCAAGAAGCTCTCGCACACGCTCGAAGCCTCCGGCATCACGGTCGAGAAATTCGTGCTGACCTCCTGGACGGTGAAATGCACCGACAAGAAGAGCGGCGAGGAGATCTACTACAACACGCAGATTCCCGAGAAGCGGAGCTGGGCCACCGAGGAGCAGGCGCTGCGCGACATCGGCAAGCTGATCGGCGAGGAGTTCTCGAAGAACTTCTTCCTGCAGCACTTCCACTTCGTCGGCCAGAAAGTCGCGCTCAGGCTGCAGGGCCTGCCGAACAAGGCCGTGGCCGAATCGCTGCTGCGCGAGTTCACCGGACTGCGCCCGGTGCTGGCCGCCGAACTGGCCGGCGCCTCGGGCGCGGAAGCGCGCTACGCGCTGGAGATTTCCGGCGGACTCGACGATCCGGCCGATCTGATCGCCAAGGGGCTGGTCGCGCCGCTCAACCAGAAATTCGGCAAGACCTGCCTCAACGTCGCCGGCGGGAACGGCAGCGAGGTGACGCTGGCCTTCGCGGCCGCTTGCGGCGCGCCGGAAGTCGTCGGCAAGCTCGACGCGCTGCCGGCGGCGGCGTTGCTGACCGCACCGCCGCCGCGGCGCGAGAACGTGATCCGCAATCCGGAGACGCGCCGGAAGATCAGCATCTGAACGCGGCGGGAGCCTGCTCCCGCCGTATTGCCGCTGAAAGTCAGTCTTCGAGCGCGAAGCTCAGCGTCACGCCCGGCTCGTGCGCCGACCCGGCATGGCCGAACACGATCAGCCCGCGGCCGCGCAGGATCACCTCCTCCCGCTTGAGCGCCAGCTCGGGTTCGCTGCCGAAAGTGACGTAGGTGCCGTTGCTGCTGATGTCCGCCAGCACGAACTTGTCGCGGCGGCGCTCGATGCGGGCGTGGGTGCGCGAGGCGCGCGGATCGCCGACGACGATGTCGCAGCCGAGGTCGCGGCCGAGCGTCACCCTGGGGCGTTCGGCGTCGACGACGATCTCGCTGCCGCCGTATTGCAGCCTGAGCTTCGGGTCGGGAGTGGCGACCGGCACCGCGTGGCCGCTCATCATCGTCAGCTCGGCGCCTTCCTGCCAGATCACCTCGCAGACGCGCACGCATTCGGCCTTGCCCTTGACCGCCAGCGCATCGATCTCGCGGCAGGACGAGCGCAGCAGTTCGGGCAGCGCGGCGACGGTGTCGGCGGTGGTGATGATCTGGCCGGCCTTGGCGAAACCGGCCATGCGCGCGGCGGTATTCACGGTGTCGCCGAAGACGTCGCCGTTCTCGACGATGGCCGGGCCGAAATGCAGGCCGGCGCGAATCGACAGCTTGACGCCCGGCCCGAGCGGCGGCAGGTTGTCGATGCGCTGCTGCATCTCGCTGGCGGCCTGCATGCCCTGCGCCGCGCTGTCGAACAAAGCCATCACCTCGTCGCCGATGGTCTTGACGACGCGGCCCTTGTTGATGGCGGTGGCGCGCTCCATCTCCTGCACGCAGCGCGCGACGGCGCGCAGCGCCTCGGCATCGCCGAGCTTCTCGTAGAGCGTCGTGCTGCCGGACACGTCGGCGAACACGAGGCAGACATCGCGTTGATTGCTCATGGCGTCGTCCTGTCCAGTGGCGGTGGCGCGATCATAGCAAAGCGCCGGCGCGCACATGGCGCGCCAGCCCTTCGAGCACGAGGTTGTCGATGCGCCGCAGCGGCAGTTCGAGATGCGGCGCGAGCGGTTCCGCCGCGCCGCCCGAGAGCAGGCACAGAAACTCGGCGCCGGCGAGGCGGCGCGCCATGCGCTCGATCGCGCCGAGCGTCGCCTGCAGGCAGCCGCTGACGATCGCGTCGTCGGTGTTGGTCGGGGTGTCCCGATAGGCGCCGCGCGCCTCGGGCAGCCCGGCGGTGTTGCGCGCCAGCGCGGTGCGCATCAGGTCGAGGCCGGGCAGGATCAGGCCGCCGCGAAACCTTCCCGCCGCGTCGAGCAGGTCGATGGTCGTCGCGGTGCCGGCCATCACGACGAGCGCAGCGCCCGCATGGATCGCGCGCGCGCCGATCAGCGCCGCCCAGCGGTCGGCGCCCAGTTGCGCAGGGTTGTCGTAGCCGTTCGTCACGCCGGCGTCGGCAGGCGCGCTGGCGAACCATTCGAGTGGAGCGCCGAGCGCCGCAGCGAGCGTCTCGATGCGCGCGGCCACCGGCGCGCCGGCGACGTTGCAGGCGACGATGCGCGCCGGCCGCGCCGGCAGGGCGTGGGCGAGCGCGTCGACCTCCGCATGCGCGCAGGCGCCTTGCGCCCGCCAGACGGCGCCGTCGTGCAATCCCCATTTGATTCTCGTGTTGCCGGCATCGAGGCAGAGGAGCGTCATGCCGGCCTCAGGGAAAGCTCGCCGGACAGGATGCGCTCGATCCTGCCGTCGGTTTCGAGCAGCAGCGCGCCATCATCGGCGACGCCGCGGCAGATGCCGGCGCGCGGCGGCGTGAAGTCGGAGAGCAGGCGCACCGGCTGGTTCTCGTAAGCGTGATGCGCGCGCCACTCGTCGCGCAAGGCGGCGAAGCCCCGCGCCGCGAAGCTTTCCAGCACCGCCAGCAATTCCTGCAGGATGGCCGCGAGCAGCCGGTCCGGAGCGACCGCCGCGTCGAGCGCCGCGCTCTGGCGGCGCAGCTCTTCCGGCATCGCCGCGGGCAGACGCAGGTTGAGGCCGATGCCGATCACCGCGGCATGGGGTGCTCCGGAAACCAGTTCGACCAGGATGCCGCCCAGCTTCCTGCCGTCCTTCAGCAGGTCGTTCGGCCATTTCAGCGCCGCCTCGCCGGCGCCGAGTTTCGCGAGCGCCCGCGCCACTGCCAGGCCGACGGCGAGCGACAGCCCCGCCGGCGCGGTGCCGGGCGCGAAGCGCCACAGCAGCGAGAAGGTCAGGCTGTCGCCGGGGGCCGAGAGCCAGGTCCGGCCGAGCCGGCCGCGGCCGGCCGTCTGGGTCGCGGCGACGACGACGCTGCCCGGGGGAGCGCCGGCCTCGGCGCGCTCGAGCAGCACGGCATTGGTGGACGCGCAGACCGGCAGCAGGTCGACATCGAAGCGACGCGCCTGCGGACCGAGGAAGCGTGCGATCGCGGCAAGGTCGGGCATGGCGCGACTATACCGAAAGCGGCGGCGGGGCCGGACGCTAGCCGCCCTTCTCGTCGAGCCCGAGTTCCTGGATCTTGCGCGTGATCGTGTTGCGGCCGATGCCGAGCAGCTGCGCCGCCTCGATGCGCCGCCCGCCGGTGGCGGCCAGCGCGCGGCGGATCAGCGTCGCCTCGAAATCGCGGGTCAGTACCTCCCAGACCGTGCCGGGCTGCTTCGCGAGGAGATCGTCGGCGCTCGCCGCGAGCAGCGCGAGCCAGTCAGAAGTCGTGCCCTCCGGGCCGGCTTCGCGCATTTCCGCCGGCAGGTCGTCGATCTCGACGAGCTGGCCGGGGGCCATGACCGTGAGCCAGTGGCAGAGGTTCTCGAGCTGGCGCACGTTGCCC
>DDXW01000022.1 GCA_002347285.1 Rhodocyclaceae bacterium UBA2250
TCGGCGGCGGCGGCCTCGGCATCGGCGAAGAGCTCATCGCAATGCTTGTGATGATGATGCATCGGATCGGTCAAGCCAGACATAGGGGCGTGTACCTTGGTTCGGGGGAAGGCCCGATTGTCCCTCCGCGCGACAAAACCGCCTTGATGCGGGTCAAACCTTCGATCTACCCTTTCACCAAGCCGATTTCGAGCTGGGCGAACCAGTCGATGAAACGACGCACCTGCTCGCCCCGGTAGATCGCCCCGTGCTGGGGGCACATCATCTCGATGTCGAGCTGGCTGACGCGGGCGCACCAGTCGCGCTTGGCTTTCTCGGAGCCCATCCAGCGCCGGTGGAACCCTTCCGCGTGGCGGATGTGCCGGTCGAAATCCTCGACGAACAGCCCGTTCTCGCCGGGCGGCAACAGGGCAGCGCCGATGTCGCCGGAGAACAGGATCTTCGCCTTCGGGTCGTACAGGTTGAAATTGCCCGAGGAGTGCAGATAGTGGGCCGGAATCGCCTGCAGCCGCTGGTTGCCGACCTGGATGTCCGCACCGCCGTCGGGCAGCGCGACGAAGGTGTCCCGATCACCGCCGAAATGCGGCACGAAGCTGGACCACAGCCAACTGATATGGCACTTGATGTCCGGATTGAACTCGAGCCACAGCGACAGCGAGGAGATGATATCCGGGTCCTGGTGGCTCGCGAATAGTGTGTTGATGCGCCGCGGGTCGAACTCGGTCGACACGGCGGAAAACACCGCCGGGAATATCTCGCTGCCGCCCGGATCGAGCAGGATCGCCTCGTCGCCGTCGGTCACCAGGTACTCGTTGGTGTCGATCACGTAATCCGGCCGGTTGGGATCGCGCACGACAGCGATCCATTTGTGGCCACCTTCCTCGTAAATGACGCGGGCTGTTTTCATGGATTCGCATCCTGTTGCTTGGAAAGGTTCACGAGCGAGCGCTGGATTTCGCCGATGGTGCGCTCGAAATCGCTGGAAACCTGCATCAGCGCGGTGGAAAAGGGGCCGCCGTAGGCGGCCTCGATCTTGGCCGAGCGCGCCAGCACGCTGCCGAGTTCGACCAGTTGCGCCGTATCGGCGATCATCTGTGACAGCCGGCGATTCAGCGCCCCGATCTGTTCGCGGTGGCGCGCCAGCGCCAGTCCGTGCCGCGTGCGCAGGAATTCGTCGATCAGGCTGCGGCCGACCCCGGTCGACTCCTTGCGCACCCGCTCGAGCACGCGATTCAGCCGCGCCTGCTTGACCAGGGCCGTCACCGTAGCGACGCTGCCGTAGGTCATCTCGCGCAGCTGGGTCATCTGCTTCTGCAAGTCCATCGCGAAGCGCCGCAGCTCGTTCGAAAGCACGCCGAAGCCCAGGGCCGACTGGCCGGCGCGCTTGGCGAGAAAGATCGCGTTCATCGCCATCAGGTTGATCTTGAAGGCGGTGGCGACGACGCTCTTGATTTCCTCGTTGGTGCGGACGATGCGGCGCAACTCGCGACCCGTATCCTGCGTCATCCCTGCCATGCACCCCTCCTTGCCAATCAGCCCGCCGGCCGCATCATGCGGCGGGCAAGGCGATCTCGTTGCCCTTGCTGTACCGGTAGTCGTTGAAGATGTGTTCCGCGGTCAGCAGCGCGTAGCCGTCGTCCGGCAGGCGCCGCGTCGTGTCTTTCAGGCGATAAGTGTAGTGTCCGCAAGTCCAGATGTCGAAGTTGCGCATGTGCGTGCACAGGCAGGTCTTGTCCCATACCTGGATCTTCTTGGCGCCGGGATGGGCGGCCACCTCGCGGTTGTAGGCGTCGATGTACTGGCAGTTGCCCGAAGCGTCGAGCAGATAGCCGTAGGCCTCGCAGTTCGGCCGGATGCCGGCGCCGATGCCGGGGCTTCCTTTCAGCATGCGCATCGGATAGCCGGTGGGCGAAATGCCGTTGACCTCGATGTCGGCTTCGCTCGCCTTGAAATACTCCTGCTTCACTTCGTCGGGCAGGCCGCACTCCTTGGCGACGGTGAAGCGGGTCGCCACCTGCACGGCTGCCGCGCCGTTCTCGAGAAAGCCCACCGCATCGCCGCCGGTGAAGATGCCGCCGGCCGGAACCAGCGGAATGTCGAGCCGCTCCGCCGTCAGCCAGGCGCGGATCTCGGCGAGGATGGTCGCGAGGTCGTAATTGGCCCAGTCCATGCCGAAGCCGAGATGGCCGCCGGCGAGGGGCCCCTCGACCACGATATAGTCCGGCAGGCGGTGGGTGCGGGCGCTCTTCTTGAGGAACAGCTGCAACGCGCGCAAGCTGGAGACGATGATGCCGAGCTGCGCGTCGCGGAAGCGCGGGTGGTCCTCGATCAGCGCGAAGGAACCGAGATGCAGGCCGGCAGCGAGAGTGATGCCGTCGATGCCGGCGTCGAGCGCCGAACGCAGCCGCACTCGCAAGGTTTCCTTCGGCGCGTTCATCGTCAGCTTTTCCATGCAGTTGATGAAGACCAGGCCGCTGCCGCGTTTCGTCTCCATCACCTTGCGGACGTGATGCTCGGTTGCCTCGGCGAGCAGGCCGAGATCGAACCGCACGGCCGACTTGTCGGCGTTGTCGACGTTGTATTTGTACTGCTTGAGCTTGTCCTTGACGTATTTGGTTTGATGCGGGCGGTCGGAAACCGTCGGCAGCATGGCATCGGAAATATGCCCGATACCGCCGAGCCGCACCGCCACGAGCGCCAACTCGGCCGTCGAAATATCCACTCCCATGCCGCCGATGACGATGGGCACCAGTTCGTGCTTGCCCAGGCGCAGGCGGAAGTCATCCACACATTTCATTATGATGTCCAAACCGTTGCCGGCGGCGGAACTGCCGCCGTTCTACGGCCTTAGTTATAGGGCGCCATGATAGCTCAAGCCCATCGCGTCGAAGCGCCGCTCCGCCAGCGCCGAGTATTCACTTTTCCAGCACGTAGCTGCCGGGCGCGTCGGCCAGCGCCGGGTAGGCCTTGTTGGCGACGACCGGCGGCTTGCCCGGCTCGCCGGCCTGCGGTTTGAGCCAGGCCATCCAGTCCTCCCACCAGCTGCCGGCATGGTGCTTGGCCCGGTCCTGCCAGTCGTCCCAGCTGTCGTGGCGCTCGGCAGCGGCCACCCAGTATTCCCGCTTGGGCGGATGCACGACCGGGTTGACGATGCCGAGGATGTGGCCGGAACTCGACAGCACGAAGCGCTTCGGCCCCGCGACATGGGTGTTGAGACGGAAGGTCTGCCGCCAGGGCGCGATGTGGTCGTCGGCGGCCGCCACCGCATAGACCGGCTGGACGATGCGGGAGAGATCGATCGGTTGGCCGGCGATCTCGAGCGCGTCCTTCTTGATCAGCTTGTTGTCGAGATAGAGGTTGCGCAGATACCAGGAATGCATCTTCGCCGGCATGCGGGTGGTGTCCATGTTCCAGAACAGCACGTCGAACGGCGGGGGCGTTTCGCCGTACAGGTAGCCATGCACGACGTAATGCCAGATCAGGCTGTTCGAGCGCAGCAGGCGGAAGGCGGCCGCCATCGACTGACCGTCGAGAAAACCCTGTTCCTGCATCTTGCGCGTGAGGAAGCGATAGCTGCCTTCGTCGAGGAATACCTCGATGTCACCGGGCTTGTGGAAATCGACCAGCGTAGTGAAGAACGTGGCGCTGGCAACCGGGACATCCTTGGGAGCATGACGGCGGTTCGCCCAGGCCAGATAGGCAGCCAGCGCGGTTCCGCCGATGCAGTAGCCAACCGCATGCACCCTGGCGCTCTTCGAGATGCTGCACGCCGCGGCCACGGCCGCATCGATACCTTCTGTCAGGTAATCGTCGAAGCCGACTTCGGCCATCCCGGCATCCGGGTTCTTCCAGCTCGTGATGTAGACATCGAAGCCCTGGTCGAGCAGGAACTTGACCATGCTCTTCTTGGGCACCAGGTCGAGGATGTAGAACTTGTTGATCCACGGCGTGACGATCAGCAGCGGGATGCGATGGACCGCCGGCGCGGTAGGCGCATAGTGGATCAACTCGAGCAGGCGATTGCGCAGCACCACCTTGCCGGGCGTGGTGGCGAGGTTGCCGCCGACCTGGAAGTCGTCCGGCCGCGTCATGCGGATGTTGCCCGCCCGCAGGTCGTCGATGAAGTTGCGGAAGCCGCGGACCAGGCTTTCGCCATTGCTCTCGGCCGCCTTGCGCATCGCCACCGGATTGGTCAGCAGGAAGTTCGTCGGCGCCATCGCGTTGAGCCATTTCCGCCACCAGAAGGCCGCGCGCCGACGGTCGCGGCTGGACATGCCCGGCGTCTGGTAGAGCATGTCCTGCATGTGGTGCGTGAAGGTCAGATACCACTCCTTGACGAGATCCCAGGTGGCCGACTCCGTCCACACCGGGTCGGCGAAGCGCGTGTCGCCGGGATTGGGCTCCTCGACATCCCGGCTCGGCAGCCCGAACATGCGCTGCCACGAATACCACTGCAGGTCGAGCATGCGCAGGGAGAACTCGGCAGCGGCCTCGGCCAACTCCTGCGGATGGGCCGCCCACGCCAATTGAGAGTTCAGCAGCGGCATCACCACGCCCAGCGGGTCGAGGGTCGTCTGGGCGGTTTCGTGAATCGCCCGGAAGGTGCGATGGGGCGAAACCGCCGTCACCGTGCGCCTGTTCGTTGCCATGATCCCTTCTCCTTGATTGCGCTATGATTGTGACAAGGTCAATGCCTGCCGTGTTGATCTGCATCAATATGACATACACGCAGAAAGGGAGTAATCGCGACCATGTTCAAGCACATTCTCGTTCCGACCGATGGCTCGCCTCTTTCGCAGGAGGCCGTGAAGCGTGCCATCGCTTTCGCCAAAGAAGCAGGCGCAGACATCACCTTCTTTTACGCCAAGCCGGAATATCCGGTGGCCTTCTACGGCGAGGGTGCGCTGATCGACCCGACCACTCCGGAAAAGTTTGCCGAAATGGCCGAGCAGCAGGCCCAGACGGTGCTCAACAGCTGCGCACAACAGGCTGCCGACGCCCTCGTGTCCTGCACCCTGAAGAGCGAAACCAGCGACATCCCCTATGAAGCCATCATCGCTGCCGCCGAAAGCGGGGGCTGCGACCTCATCTTCATGGCGTCGCATGGCCGGCGCGGCATCAGCGGCCTGCTGCTGGGATCGGAGACGCAGAAGGTGCTGACCCATTCACGGATTCCCGTCCTGGTCTACCGCTGATCGCGCCATGCTCAACCGGGCTCTCGCCATCATCCATGACGAACATCGCTCGCTGGGAGCAGTGCTGCACGGTCTGCGGTTTCTGGTCAGGGAAATGCAGGAGAAGGGCAGCGAGCCCGACTTCAAGCTGCTGTGGGCGATGCTTCACTACATGGACGCCTTCTCGGAACGCCTGCACCACCCGAAGGAAGATGCCTACCTGTTCGCACGTCTCAGGGAGCGCACACGAGAGGCGGATGAGATCATCGCGACGCTCGAACAACAGCATGTCGATAGCGCCGAACGTCTGCGCCAGTTGGAACAGGCGCTCGGGCAACTCGAAGCCGGGGCGCCGGGAAGTCTCGAAGCCTTCGGCGAAAACGGCGACCCGCGCTTCGGTGCCAAGCCGGATCACGAGTTTCGCGACCTGTTCACCCGCATCGTCAATCTCGCGCCGCCGCCGATCGGCGTCGGCCCCGCCCATGGCTGAAAGCCAATAAAGGCTGCCGACGAACCGGCAGCCCCGACGCGGTCACCGGCATTCACCGATTGCCGGCGTTCTTCGCGTCCTCTTCCATGTGCTTTTTGGCAAACCTGTAGATGTAGATGACAAAGAAGGTTGCAAAGCCGATGGTGAATACGCTCAGCAGACCGATATCGGAACCGAACAGCAGTTTCAGGGCTTCCATGTCTTCACCTCACCTGGTTGATAAAAAATCTCACTCCTTGCCGGCAGCATCTGCCCCGCCGATGATGACCTCGCCCGCTGCGGGCAGCATCACGCTGGCCATCACGCGCCAGGTCCGCGCCTCGTCCTCCACGAGAACGAGCCAATGACCCGATGCCGGCAGGTTCAGCACGCCGACGTAGCTATTTTTCATCCACTGGAGGCGCGCCTTCTGATCGATGCCGGCGCGCGTTGGATGCGACAGGGTGAGCAGCAACGCCGCCGGAACGTCGGCACCCGTGGCTGATCGCATGTCGAGCCGGACCTCGACGCGGTCGCCGGTCAGCCGCAGCGCGGCGCCGACCCCCAGCTCCTCGGCGCGCTTGCTGCGCTCCAGCGTTTCGCCGGCAGCCAGGCCCTGCTTGTAGTAATCCTCGGCCACGAGGCCATCGCTGCTGCGCACCGCCAGCCAGGCCGTCACGAAGCCGGCAATGATGACGATGACGGGCCCCGCCATCAGCAGCCAGGGCCAGGGTTCGCGATACCAACGTTTGGCAGCGCGTCCTTCAGTAGTCGCCATCGTCGTCATCATTCCTCACGGCATCAAAAATGTGGCCTTCTCATGCACGGCCAAGTGTTCGTTCGTCTGCGCCTTCACATCGAAGTAAATCGTGTGCGACCCCTTGCCGGCCGCTTCCGGCGGCACGCGCACGGCCACGGCGAAGCTCTTGGTCGTGGCGGGCGGCACCTCGATGACGCCGTCCTCCGCCAGTCGGATGTTGTCCAGTCCGCTGACCGAGACCGCGTAGCGATGCGCCTGCTCGGTGACGTTCATCACCTGGAGGCGATAGACGTTCTCGATCTGCCCGCCTTCGACCTCGCGGGCAAGAATTGCACGGTCGCGGATCACGTTGACGCGCAGATCCGCCTTGTGGGCGAGGCCCCAGACCAGCCCGAGCGTGATAGCGATCAGGATGGTCGTGTAGACGATGATGCGGGGGCGCAGGACATGACCAATGATTTCCTTGCGCCCCCAACGCTTCTCGAGGGCATTCTCGGTCGTGTAGCGGATCAATCCCTTGGGGTAGTTCATCTTGTCCATGACCTGGTCGCACACGTCGACGCAGGCCGCGCAGCCGATGCACTCGTATTGCAGGCCGTTGCGGATGTCGATGCCGGTCGGACAGACCTGCACGCACAACCCGCAATCGATGCAATCCCCCTTGCCGACGCTTTTCGGATCCACCCCTTTCTTGCGCTGGCCGCGCGGTTCCCCGCGCTCGGAGTCGTAGGTGATCACCAGCGTGTCCGGATCGAACATCACGCTCTGGAAGCGGGCGTATGGACACATGTAGAGGCACACCTGCTCGCGCATGATGCCGGCGAACAGATAGGTCATGAAACCGTAGAAGAAGATCCAGAAGGTCTCCCACGGTCCCAGCGTCCAGGCCCAGATCTCGTCCCACAGCACCGTCACCGGCGTGAAATAGGCGACCAGGGTGAAGCCGGTCCATAGCGAGAGCAGCACCCAGATGCCGTACTTCATGCCACGCAGGCGGAGCTTGCGGGCGTTCATGGGTGCCTGGTCGAGCTTGATGCGCGCATTGCGGTCGCCCTCGATCTTCTGCTCGATCCACATGAAGATCTCCGTATAGACCGTCTGCGGGCACGAATAGCCGCACCAGAGGCGGCCTGCGACCGCCGTGAACAGGAACAGCGCATAAGCCGAGATGATCAGGATCACCGCGAGGTAGAACACATCCTGCGGCCAGAGCACCAGGCCGAAGATGTAAAACTTGCGCTCGACCAGATCGAACAGCACCGCCTGGCGGTCGTTCCACTGCAGCCAGGGAAGACCGTAATAAAGCAGCTGGGTAAACCACACCAGCACCCAGCGCCAGGTGGTGAAAACGCCGGTCACCGAGCGCGCGTGGATTTTCTGCCGCTTCTTGTAGAGGGATTCGACAACCTCGCCTTGCTTGGCGGGCTGTTTGTTGCCGGGGGCGCTTTCACTCATGGCTGGAACCGATCAAGGGTAAATGGGTTGACAGGTGCGACTTTACGAATCGACGACGCATCGGGCAATCCCCTGATACCGCCCGGTATGTTCCGCCCGGTCGCGCTTGCACGCTTCCCCCAGCCCGGGCTGCCTCCGGCCCGCAGAGCGGGCCGGAGCTGTTGTTGCGCCTACTTCTGCTCGGCCTCCGCTGCCTCGGCGACCGGTGCCGCCGCTGCTTCAGGTGCCGCCGGTTTGACGCCCCCACCGAGCCCCCAGACATAGGCCGTCAGCAGATGCACCTTCGCTTCGCCGAGGAAATCACCGAAGGCCGGCATCTGGTTTTGCATGCCCTTGGTGACGATCTCGATCTGCTTCGCCTCGGCGGAACCATGCAGCCAGACCTTGTCGGTCAGGTTCGGATAACCGGCCTCGGGATTGCCCTTGGCGTCCGGGCCGTGGCAGGCGGCGCAGGCTTGCGGGAAGAGTTCCGCGCCGCGCTGGATGCGAGCGGAATCGGCAGTCAGGCCGGAGAGCGAACGGACGTAATGCACGACATTCCTGACCTGCTCGGCATCCATGTCGGGCTTGGTGCCCTTGGGCGTCATCACGCCCATGCGGCCGCCGGTGATGGTTTCCTTGATCTTCTCGGGCGTGCCGCCCCACAGCCAGTCGCCGTCCTTCAAGTTCGGGAAACTCGGCGCCCCGCCGGCGTCGCCGCCGTGGCACTGGGCACAGTAGGTCTGGAACAGGCGCTGGCCCATTTCCTTCGCTTCCTGGTTGGCAGCCACGGCCATGACATCCTGCTTGAGGAACTGGTTGAACTTGGGACCATACTTCTCTTCGGCCGTTTTCATCTCGGCTTCGTACTGCCCGCGCATCGTCCAGCCGAAGCTGCCGGCAAAGTTGCCCAAGCCTGGATAGAGCGCCAGATAAACCAGCGCGAAGATGACGGTGATGTAGAACATCCAGCGCCACCAACTGGGCAGCGGGTTGCTGTATTCCTCGAGCGTTTCGTCCCAGACATGGCCCGTCACCTCGCCCGGCTTGTGCTTCGCCGAGCCTTGCATCCACAGGAAGATCCCGCAGCCGATGACGCTGGCCAGGACGATGACGATCACGTAGAGGTTCCAGAAACCGCTGACGAAATCGCTGGTAATTTTGAAATCCATGACGAATTCCTTTCAGTTATGCTGTTGGCCTGCGCCCCGCCCGTGCGGCTTCTCGTCGTCGTCGTCGAGCGCCAGTTTGGCGGCCTCGTCGAACGATGCCTTGCGCTTGGCGGAGTAGGCCCAGATCACGATGCCGACGAACAGCAGCACCACCAGCACCGTGAACAGGGTACGCAGGTCGTTGATGTCCATCTGGGCTTAGCGCGACTGCTTGAGCGCCTGACCGAGACCCTGCAGGTAGGCGATGACGGCCTCCACCTCGGTCTTGCCTTCGAGCGCCTTCGGCGCCTCGGCGATCTCCTCGTCGGTGTAGGGCACGCCGACCGTGCGCAGGGCGGCCATCTTCGCGCCGATGTGCGGATCCTCGAGCGGACGATCCAGCCAGTAATAGGCGGGCATGTTCGACTCCGGCACGACATCGCGCGGGTTCAGCAAGTGGATCTTGTGCCACTGGTCGGAGTAGCGGCCGCCGACGCGGTGCAGGTCCGGACCGGTGCGCTTCGAACCCCACTGGAACGGGTGGTCATAGACGTACTCGCCCGCCACCGAGTAGTGGCCGTAGCGCTCGGTTTCCGCGCGGAACGGGCGGATCATCTGCGAATGGCAGTTGTAGCAGCCCTCGCGGAGATAGATGTCCCGCCCGGCCAGGCGCAGCGCGTCGTAGGGCTTGACCAGCTCGTTCACCGGCGTGGTGGTGGACTTCTGGAAAAACAGCGGGACGATTTCGAGCAGGCCGCCGACGCTCACGACCAGCGTCGTGAGGATGATCATCAGCGTGTTGCTGGTTTCGATTTTCTCATGCGTCAACATGATGTCTTTTCTCCCTTGCGATCAGTGCGCGTGCGCGGGTTCGAGGACTTTGGCGTCGTCGACCGCGCGGCCGGCGGCGATGGTCTTGAACATGTTCCACGCCATCAGCACCATGCCAGACAGGTACAGCAGGCCGCCGATCACGCGGATCGTCCAGAACGGGTACGAATCCTTGACCGATTCGACGAAGGAATAGGTCAGGGTGCCGTCGGGGTTGGTCGCGCGCCACATGAGGCCCTGCATCACGCCGGAGATCCACAGTGCGGCGATGTAAAGCACGGTGCCGAGGGTCGCCAGCCAGAAATGGACGTTGATCAGCTTGGTCGAGTGCATTTCGGTCTTGCCGAACAGGCGCGGCAGCAGGTAGTAGAGCGAGCCGATCGATACCATGCCGACCCAGCCCAGCGCACCGGAGTGCACGTGGCCGACCGTCCAGTCGGTGTAGTGCGACAGCGCGTTCACCGTCTTGATCGACATCATCGGACCTTCGAAGGTCGACATGCCGTAGAACGACAGGGAAGTGACCAGGAACTTCAGGATCGGGTCGTCGCGCAGCTTGTGCCAGGCGCCGGACAGGGTCATGATGCCGTTGATCATGCCGCCCCAGCTCGGCGCCAGCAGGATCAGCGAGAAGATCATCCCCACCGATTGGGTCCAGTCAGGCAGCGCGGTGTAGTGCAGGTGGTGCGGGCCGGCCCACATGTAGGTGAAGATCAGCGCCCAGAAGTGCACCACGGACAGCCGGTAGGAATACACCGGGCGGCCGGCCTGCTTCGGCACGAAGTAGTACATCATGCCGAGGAAGGCGGCGGTCAGGAAGAAACCCACCGCGTTGTGGCCGTACCACCACTGCACCATCGCGTCCTGCACGCCGGCGTAGGCCGAGTAGGACTTCGGCGACAGGATGCCGCTCTCGAAGACGGGGATGGAGGCGCTGTTGAAGATGTGCAGCAGGGCGACGGCGATGATGTAGGCGCCGTAGAACCAGTTGGCCACGTAGATGTGCTTGGTCTTGCGCTGGCCGATGGTGCCGAAGAAGACGATCGCGTAGGCCACCCAGATCGCGGTGATCAGCAGGTCGATCGGCCACTCGAGCTCGGCATATTCCTTGGCCTGGGTGTAGCCGAGCGGCAGGGAGATCGCTGCGAGCACGATCACCAGCTGCCAGCCCCAGAAGGTGAAGGCGGCCAGTCCGGGCGCGAACAGCGTGGTATGGCAGGTGCGCTGGACCACGTAGTAGGAGGTGGCGAACAGCGCGCAACCGCCGAAGGCGAAGATGACCGCGTTGGTATGCAGCGGGCGCAAGCGCCCGTAAGACAGCCACTCGACGAAATTCAGTTCGGGCCAGACCAGCTGGGAGGCGACGATGACGCCTACCAGCATGCCGACGATGCCCCAGATTACGGTCATCACGGCGAACTGACGCACGACTTTGTAGTTGTAAGTCGCTTGCGATTGCATGATGGTTTTCACCCCTCTCATTGTGACAATACGGAAACCGGCTTGCTCGCTGCCGCCCGCTGCGGGCGGATGGATGCTTGGGCGGCAGGTTACTGCACTAACGGCGCGACATTTTGACTCAGATCAACTTTGCTGCACAGCAATAAATCTTATGGGGGCATTTAACCATTTTGTCGTTATGGATTTAGGCAAAAAAAAGGGTGCGCCGA
This sequence comes from Rhodocyclaceae bacterium UBA2250, assembly GCA_002347285.1. Classification (GTDB taxonomy): domain Bacteria; phylum Pseudomonadota; class Gammaproteobacteria; order Burkholderiales; family Rhodocyclaceae; genus Sulfuricystis. The sequence goes on from DDXW01000022.1 coordinate 11,490, forward strand.
AGCGCACCCCCAACCCCAACAGAGAGACTAACCGATCAGGCGATTCGCCAGACGCCGCATTCCGGCACTCCAGCGCTTCGCAACAAACTGGCGCGCAGTATGCGGTTCGCCCTCGTCAAACACTTTGATTTGAGTCAACAGAATCGCGATTGTCCTTACTCGCAGAAGCGTCTTTCGTCTCCACGGGGCGGTCGTCGTCCATCAGCACCCGGTAGGCCGGACCTTCGAGGTCTTCCAGCTGGCCGCTCTTGAGCGACCACCAGAAGATCGCGCCGATCAGGAAGACCAGCACGATGGAAACGGGGATCAGCAGGTAGAGGCTTTCCATTTGCGTGACTCCGTCGCAGGCTGCAGGCGCAGGGCGTTCAGCACCACCAGCAGGGAACTGGCCGACATGCCGACGCCGGCCATCCAGGGCGTGATCCAGCCGGCCATCGCCAGCGGAATCGCCACCACATTGTAGGCAAACGCCCAGCCGAGATTCTGCCGGATGATCGCCAGCGTGCGGCGCGAGAGCGCGACGCCGCGCGCGAGATGGCGCGGATCGTCCGACAGCAGCACCACGTCGGCCTGGCTGCGCGCGAGGTCGGTGCCGCCGCCCATCGCCACCGAGACGTGCGCCTGCGCCAGCACCGGCGCGTCGTTCACCCCGTCGCCGACCATCGCCACCGTCGCGCCGCCGGATTGCAGTTCGCGCAGGAAGGCATGCTTGTCCTCGGGCGTCATGCCGCCATGATGGTCATCCACGGCCAGCTCCGCCGCCACGGCGGCGACCGTTCGCGGCGAGTCGCCGGAAAGAATGCTCAGGCGCGCCCCCGTCTGCCGCAACTGCCGCAGCGCCTCGGCCGCCCCCGGCCGCAAGGCGTCGGCGATGCGGAACCAGGCCAGCCAGCCGTCGCCGTCGCCGAGCGCGACGACCGTGTCGCCCGTTCCCAGCCATTCTCCGCTCCATGCCGGCAAGGGCTGGCCGTGCAGTGCCGCGACGAATGCCGGCACGCCGATGCGCAGGGTCTTGCCGTCGAGAGCGGCCTCGACGCCCTGACCCGTCGCGGCGCGCAGCTTCGTCGCCGGCGCCGCCTCGCCAGCGCCGGCTTTTTCGAGCAGCGCGCGGGCGAGCGGATGTTCGGAGGCCCGCTCGAGCGCACGCACTAGGGCGAACATCACCGATTCGTCCATGCCGTCCGCGCAGCGGAAATCGACCACCGTCGGCCGTCCCATGGTCAGCGTGCCGGTCTTGTCCACAAATACCATGTCCACGGTGGCAAGAGCTTCCAGGAATTTACCGCCTTTGATCAGGATGCCATTGCGGGCAGCAGAACCTATGGAAGCCAGCAGTGCGATGGGAGTAGCGAGCGCAAACGAACAGGAACATGCCACCACCAGCACTGCGGCCGCGGCAAGCGGGTCGCGGCGGAAGATCAGGGTCAGCAGCGCAATCAACGCCACCACGGGCAGGTAATACCCGGCAAAGCGATCCGCTGTGCGCTGGACAGCACCGCGGTTGGCTTCGGCTTCCTCAACCAGGCGAATGATCTTGCCATAGGTGGTATCCATGCCTACCGCTTTGGATTGGATCTGCAGCATACCTGTCTGCACGATGGAGGCGGCAAAAACGGGCGCGCCGGGAAGGGCTGCAACAGGCATGCTCTCCCCACTGATGGGGGATTGATCGACACTGGCAGAGCCGCTGGTCACGATGCCATCCACGGGAATGGACTCTCCCGGGCGGACGATGATGACTTCCTCTTTATGTACCTGGTCAATCGGGATGAGGGATTCCTGGCCATCCCGCACCACACGGGCAGTCTGGGGGGCAAACTGGGTTAGCGCTTTTAACGTCCGGCGCGCCTGTTCGGTGGTAAACCGTTCAACGAAATCGCCCACGCGCATGAACAGCCCAACCACCGCAGCGGACGCCCATTCGCCGACGGCGATGGCAGCCAGAACACCCATTGTCATTAGCGTGTGGGAAATAACCTGTCCCTTGAGCGCTGCGTGAATGACCTTGTTCAGGATTGGAGCGCTGATGGCCAGTACCAGAACCAGCCAGACGGGCCAGGGAATTGCGTTTGTAATACTTTCGAATAATCCAAGGAATTCACCAGCGACTACAATAAAGAGCACCAGGCCGAAAAGGATGCCAAGCGCTGCCAAAAGCCTGCTGCCAATTTCTTTGTACGGCTGGATTGATTTTTCGTCAGAGCTGCCGATGGCAGTATCCGCAAACACCGCCTGGTAACCAGCATCTGCGACTGCGTCTGTTATGGCCTGGTTGGACGGCGGGGTATCCTGGTACATGATCTTCGCTTTCTCGGCTCCCAGAAAGACCTGCACATCACTCACGCCAGGCAGCGGCCTCAGTGCATGCGCCACATGCTCTGTGCATTCCGCA
>DDXW01000007.1 GCA_002347285.1 Rhodocyclaceae bacterium UBA2250
ATCTCGTGGCTCATGTTGGCGAGGAAGGCGCTCTTGGCCAGGCTTGCCGCTTCGGCGGCCCGCTTCGCCTCGGCCAGCTGACGCGTGCGTTCCTCGACCAGCTCCTGCAGGTGGTGGCGATGGCGGTCGAGCTCCGCGGCGATCCCCTTGCGCTCGGTGATGTCGAAGACATAGGCGAGGATGCAGGGCTCGTCGAGCTGGACGATGTCGGCGGAGATGCTGACGTCGCGCAGCGCGCCGTTCTTGTGGCGGAAGCGGGTCTCGTGATCGACGACACGCCCGGATTTCAGCAGCATGGCCCGGAAGTCTCCGCGTTTCTCCTCGCTCGGCCAGAGGCCGATCTCGGTCGAGGTGCGGCCGACCATCTCGGCGCGGACATAGCCGAAATCGCGCTCGAAGTTGCCATTGACCTCGACGAAGCGGCCTTCGGACAGGGTGGCGATCGAGACGGCGATCGGACTCGAGTTGAACGCCGAGTTGAAGCGCCGCTCCGACACCTGCAGCGCAGCCTGTTCGGCATGCAGCTGGCTGCGCTCGATCATCAACTGGCGGGCGGTGGCCTCGGCGCTGTGGCGCGCGACGGCGAGGCGCCGCATGTTGATCACCAGGAACAGCAGGAAGAAGCAGGCGGCGGCGAGGCTCGCGATCAGGCCGCCGAGCACCAGGCCGTGCTGGGCCCAGAGGTCGCGCCAGGTGATCGGCGCCGCCTGATCGAACGGGGCGAGGCGCAGTTCGCGCAGCATCTGCTCCACCGGCTGGTAGTCGGCCGGCACGTTGAAGCCGTAAATGCGCGCGCTGCGCGCCACGGCGTCGCCGGGCTTGATCGCGAGCAGGGCCGCGACCACGCGCCGCGCGAGCCCCTGGTCCACATGCGGCAGGCTGACGAGCGGCCATTCGGGATAGAGCCGCGTCGACACGACGAACGGATAGCCGGGCAGGCTCTGGCGGTTGATCACCTTGAGCCGGGTGACGTCGAGCTTGCGCTCCTGCGCCATGCGTTCGAGCAGGCCGCTGCGCACGAAGCCGGCATCCGCCTGCCCGGCCAGCACCGCCTCGATGACGCGGTCCTGTGGCAGGCCGATCTCCTCGAAACGCATGGCGGATTCGGAAACCCCGGCTTTGGCCAGCTCGTAGAGCGGCGCGGCGAAAGCCCCCAGCAATTCCCTGCTGGCGATGGCGACCTGCTTGCCGCGCAGGTCGGTCAGGTGGTTGAGGTCGCCGCGATCGGCGCGCACGACGATCGTGCCGCCCAGCACCGGCGCCTGCAGGCCGTCTTCGCGCTCGACGAGTGTGGCGATCGCCCCCGACAGGTCGTTGTCCTGCTTCAGGCTGATGTAGTGGCGCGGGTTGGTGAAGACGAAATCCAGCCTCTTCTGCTGGAGGGCTGCCGCCATTTCCTCGGTATCGAGCACGAGTAGCTCGACTTTCACATCCGGCAACGCGTTGTCGAGGTACCTGGCCATGGGCTGCCAGCGCGCGAGCGTGACCGCCTTGTCGCGGTAGGCGAAAACACCGAGCGTCAGCTTCTGTTCGTTGCCGGCCGTCGCGAGGGCCGGCGCGGCGAGGCACCACCACCCCAGCAGCACGATGGCCACGAGCAGAATCCGCCAACGAAGGGCGGTCATCGCGAAAGTCGGCGCTGGCGCGGCGGCGTCAGTCGTCGGCATACCGCTGCGCGATCGCCACGCAGTCGTCGAAGCGCTCCACGAAGGCATCGACGATGTCGGGGTCGAAATGCGTGCCCCGGCCGGCGCGGATGATGGTGGCCGCCTGATCGAACGGCATCGCCGGCTTGTAGACGCGCCGCGAGATCAGTGCATCGAAGACGTCTGCCACCGCCATCAGGCGGGCCGGCAGCGGGATGGCCTCGCCCTTGAGCCGGTCCGGATAGCCGCTGCCGTCCCATTTCTCGTGATGGGAATAGGCGATGTCCATCGCGATGTGCAGGAAGGCGAGCGGCGTATGGTCGTCCTCGTCGATCAGCGCCGCCTCGAGAGCGTCGGCGCCGAGCTTGGTGTGCGTGCGCATGATGCGCCACTCTTCGGGAGTGAGCGGGCCGGGTTTGAGCAGGATATGGTCGGGAATGCCGACCTTGCCGATATCGTGCAGCGGGGCGGCCTTGATGATCAGCTCGATGATGCCGTCGGCGCGCAGCGCGGCGAAGCGGCGATGGCCGACGAGATGCCGTGCCAGCAGTTCGACGTAGTGCTGGGTGCGGCGGATGTGGTTGCCGGTTTCGTTGTCGCGCGTCTCGGCCAGGCTCGCGAGCGCCCGCATCGAGACGTCCTGGATCAGCTGGCTCTCGCGGATGCGCCGCTGCACCTCGAGCTCGAGATTGAGGTTGCGGTCGTGGAGCGCGTCCCGTGCCGCCTTCAGTTCGAGATGGGTCTTGACGCGCGCCTGCACGATCGACGGCCGGATCGGTTTGTGGATGAAGTCGACGGCGCCCAGCGCAAGGCCGCGCTCCTCGTCGGCATCCGAATCGGCCGCGGTGACGAAGATCACCGGGATGTCGCGGCTGGCCGGCGCGGCGCGCAGCTGCTCGAGCACCGCATAGCCATCCATGTCGGGCATCAGCACGTCGAGCAGGATCAGGTCGGGCGGAGCGGCCGCATGAACGATCTCGATCGCCCGCCGCCCCGAATTCGCCACCCGCACCCGATAGCTGGCGTGCAGAGCCTCGCCGAGCACCGTCAGGTTCTCGGGCATGTCATCCACGATCAGTATGGCCGGGGTATCGATGGCGCTTCCCCCTCCTCGTTATTTCAGCTGCGCGAGCATCGATTCTATGCCAAACAACAGCGGGCGGTTCCAGCCCGCCTGCGCCGCATTTTCCCGTAGCATCGTGCCATGCCCGCCCTGCCCGCCTTTCGCTCGCGCAATTACCGCCTGTTCTTCGCCGGCCAGTTGATCTCGCTGGTCGGCACCTGGATGCAACAGGTCGCCATGACCTGGCTGGCCTACCGGCTCACCGATTCGACCGCCATGCTGGGACTGGTCGGCTTCGCCGGACAGATTCCGATCCTGCTCTTCAGCACGCCGGCGGGAGTCTGGAACGATCGCCTCGATCGCCGCCGCCTGCTGCTGCTGACGCAGTTCTTGTCCATGGTCCAGGCGATCGTCCTCTACGCGCTGACGGTCACCGGCAGCGTCATGCCGTCGCTGCTGGTGCTGCTGGCCTTCCTGCTCGGCTGCATCAATGCCGTCGACCTGCCCGCGCGCCAGGCGTTCGTCGCGCAGCTGGTCAGAGACAAGGCCGATCTGCCCAATGCCATCGGCCTGAACTCCTTCCTGATGAACGGCTCGCGTTTCGTCGGCCCCGCGCTGGCCGGCATGATCGTCGCGCTGGCCGGCGAGGCGACCTGCTTCCTGCTCAATGCGCTGTCCTATCTCGGCGTGCTGGCCGCGCTCGCCGCGATCCGCACCGCGCCGCGGCCCCGCCAGCGGCACCAGCCCGCCTGGACCGCGCTGCGCGCCGGGCTCGACCACGCCTTCCATCAGCCGCGCATCCGGCAGACGCTGCTGATGATCGCCTGCTTCAGCTTTCTCGTCACGCCCTATGCGGTGTTGATGCCGGTGTTCGCCCGCGACTTCTTCCAGGGCGACGCGGGCACCTACGGCTTCCTCATCAGCAGCGCCGGCGGCGGCTCCCTGTGCGCCGCGCTGTTTCTCGCGCTGCGCGGCGGCAAGCACGCCGCCGCTCTCGACCGCCTCGTGGCGCGCACCGCGCTCGCCGGTGCCGCGGCGCTGCTCGGGTTTGCCCTCGTGCCGACGGTCGCCCTCGCCTACCCCTTGCTGGCGACGCTGGGCTTTGCCGTCGTGCTGACGGTCGCGGGCAGCAATACGCTGATCCAGCTCGAAGTCACCGAGGACTACCGCGGCCGGGTGATGGCGATCTTCTCGACCGCTTTCCTCGGCGTCGCGCCGCTCGGCAGCCTCGCCGCCGGCGTGCTGGGCGAGGCCGTCGGGGTGCGCCCGACGCTGATCGTCTGCGGCCTGCTGGCCTTGCTGGCGGGCTTCTTCTACCGGCGCCAGGTGCTGCGCATGGCGTGACGGGTTGCCCGCAAAACAAGAAGGGCACGGTCGCGACCGTGCCCTTCTTGATGCGACCGATCCGGTCGCTTACTTCTTGGCGGCCTTCTTCTTGCCTGCCACGGCGGCCTTGAAGCCGGCGCCGGCGGTGAAGCGCGGCACGGTGGTCGCCGCAATCTTCAGCTTCTCGCCGGTCTTGGGATTGACGCCGGTGCGCGCAGCGCGTTTGGCGGCCTTGAACGTGCCGAAGCCGACCAGCGTCACGGCATTGCCTTTGGTGACGGACTTGACGACGGCATCGATGATCGCATCCAGGGCCTTGCCGGCGGCGGCCTTGCTGATGTCCGCTTCCTTGGCGGCGATTTCGATGAGATCCCCTTTATTCATGTCGGTTTGCTCCTCAGGTTGAAAGGCTAAATTGCCGGCGACGATTCTAACTGCACTCCCGTTCGGCGCGTCAAGAGAATCGCGACATTTTGTGCGGGCAGTGTTGTCATCGCGCACGACAGGCCCGGCAGCGGCCTTTATGTCATAATCGCCGCAAACGTGCCAGGTTCCATGGCCGGCCGTCCGGAGATCGCAGCATGCTTTTCATTCTTTACTACGTCGCCGCCATCACGATCCTGGTGTTGCACTTCACCGGCATCCTGGCGCGCTACAACCTCGAGTGGCTGGTGCTGGTCCTGGCGGCGACGGTTTTCCCGGCCGTACTGTTCCTTTAGCCGCGCTCAGCAGCAGCGCGCGATCAGCGCCTTGACGGCGGCGGCGTCCGCCGCCAGCACCTCGACCCGCTGCGGCAGTTCCTCGATCCCTTCCATCTCGCGCGGCCGGCCCGGCTCGATGCCCAGCGCCTCGTGGATCGTCTCGGCGAACTTCACCGGCTGCGCGGTCTCCAGCACCACCATCGGCGTGTCCGGCAGAAGGTGTTCGCGCGCCACCTTGACGGCATCGGCGGTGTGCGTGTCGATCATCACCCGATGACGTGTCCAGAGGTCGCGGATCGTCGCCAGCCGGTCGGCGTGCGTGCTCTTGCCTGAAACGAACCTGAATTCCGGCAGGCGCTCCAGGTAGGGCGTGCCATGCAGATCGAAGCTGCCGCCGGCGTCGACCTTCGCCCACAGTTCGCGCACCACGGCCGGGTCGCGGCCGACCAGGTCGAAGACGAAGCGCTCGAAGTTCGAAGCCTTGGAAATGTCCATCGACGGGCTCGAGGTGACGTAGGTGTCGGCGGTGCCGCGCGGCCGATACGCGCCGGTGCGGAAGAACTCGTCGAGCACGTCGTTTTCGTTGGTCGCCAGCACCAGGCGCGCGATCGGCAGGCCCATCATGCGCGCGACGTGGCCGGCGCAGATGTTGCCGAAATTGCCCGACGGCACGCTGAAGGCCACCTGCTCGTCGTTGCTGCGGGTCGCCTCGAAGTAGCCTTTGAAGTAGTAGACGATCTGCGCCAGCACCCGCGCCCAGTTGATCGAGTTGACCGCGCCGATCTTGTAGCGCGCCTTGAATTCCGCATCGTTCGACACGGCCTTGACGATGTCCTGGCAGTCGTCGAACATGCCCTTGATCGCGATGTTGACGATGTTCTCGTCCTGCAGCGAATACATCTGGGCGCGCTGGAAGGCGGACATCTTGCCGTGCGGCGAGAGCATGAAGACGCGCACGCCCTTTTTGCCGCGCATCGCGTACTCGGCGGCCGAGCCGGTGTCGCCCGACGTCGCGCCGAGGATGTTGATCGTCTCGCCGCGTTTCGCCAGCACATACTCGAACAGGTTGCCGAGCAGCTGCATCGCCATGTCCTTGAAGGCGAGCGTCGGGCCGTTCGACAGCTCGAGCAGGTGGAAGCCCGGCTCGAGCGTCGTCAGCGGCGTGATGTCGGAGGCGTCGCGGCCGGCACGGCAGTGGCGGAAGATCTGCGCCGTGTAGGTGCGATCGGTGAGCGTCTTCAGGTCGCAGGCCGGAATGTCGTCGATGAACTTCTGCAGGATGCGCAGGGCCAGCGCGTGGTAGGGCAGCTCGCGCCATTCCGCGAGTTCGGCCGCCGACACCTGCGGATAGGTTTCCGGCAGGTAGAGACCGCCGTCCGGCGCGAGGCCGCCGAGCAGGATGTCGCAGAAGGCTTGCGGCGCGGCGCCGCCGCGCGTGGAGATGTATTTCATGGCGATCGTCTGGAAAGGCGTTACCGGTTCGGGCGGGGATTATCGTCGCTGGGTTCCGGGCTGTCCAGCCGGAACGCCCGCAGCAGGACCGCGGCGAACAGCAGCAGTCCGGCGGCGCCGAACAGCCAGCCGGCGGTCGGATCGAAGAGCAGCAGGACGCCGCCGGCGAGGAACAGCAGGGCGCGCCAGCGGCTGCCGACCAGGAGGCGCGCTCCCAGCCGGCGCCGGCGCGGCGTCACCGGCCCGGGATGGCGCCAGACCGGCAGCAGCTGGGCGAGCGCGCCGGTGACGAGCGGCAGCAGGAACAGCACGAGGTAGGCCGCCAGCGCGGGCCGCGCCGCCAGCCAGCCGGCGCCGTGCGCCATGCCGGCGAGCAGCAGCACGAGGAAGCCGCAGGTCGCCGCGACCAGAGGCGCCGCCTCGCCGGCGCCGAGTTTCGCGCCGTAGGCGCGGCGCCACGCGGCCAGGTCGCCGACGACCACCCAGCCGAGCAGCAGCGCGCCGGGCAGCGCGAGCCAGAACGCGCCCGCCGCGCCGGCGGCGACCAGCAGCGCACCGACGACGGCCGGCAGCAGGTCGCGGCGCAGGCGCAGCGCCGCCGTGCTCTCCGGCCGGCCCAGCGCGGTCGGCAGCAGCACCGGCAGCGTGCCGAGCGCGGCGAGGCCGATCAGGCCGAGCGTGTTGAGATGCAGGTGAAACAGGCGCAGCGCCGGCCGCAGCTCGGGCAGCGCCAGCCACAGGGGCACCAGGCTGACGGCGAGGAACAGGCACAGCAGCGCCGCGCCGTACCAGCGCGCGCCCGGATGGGGTGCGCCGAGCGTGGCGCGCAGGCGCCGCGCGATCCAGAACGCGAGCAGCACCGCCGCGAGCGCCGTCGCCGTCGCCGCCGGATGCAACAGCCAGTACGGCAGCACGCCGCCGAGCGCGAGCGGAGTCGCGATGCCCGCCGCTTGCACCACGAGCGGCAGCAAGCGGATGTGTGCGGGCGGCACCCCTGTGCGCGTGAGCACCGGCACGAAATGGACGATCGCGCCGCAGATCAGCGGCAGCGCGCCGGCGGAGAATGCCAGATGGAAACTCGGCGCCGGCGGGGCGGCGAAGAGAATGGAAACGAGCGCCGCAAGAAACGCCAGGACCGCGCTGATGCCGAGCCAGACCAGCATCGGCGGGCCGGTCAGCTCAGCTCTTCGAGGCGCAGGCGGATGAGCTTGCCCTTGACGACCGGCAGCGCCTCGATCCTGGCGATCGCCGCATCGATCTGTCTCTCGCGCACCACGTGCGTCAGCAGGATGATGTCGGTCTGCTGCTCGCCCTCGGCCGGTTCGCGCTGGATCATCGCGTCGATCGAGATCTGCTGGTCGGCCAGGATGCGCGTGATGTCGGCCAGCACGCCCGGCTTGTCCTCGACGCGCAGGCGCAGGTAGTAGCCGCTCTCGACCTCGGCCATCGGCAGGATCGGCGCGTCGGCGACCGCCTCGGGCTGGAAGGCGAGATGCGGCACGCGGTTCTCCGGATCGGCGGTGGCCATGCGCGTGACGTCGACGAGGTCGGCGATCACCGCGGAGGCGGTCGGCTCGGCGCCGGCGCCCTTGCCGTAGTAGAGCGTCGCGCCGACGGCGTCGCCCTGCACCAGCACGGCGTTCATGGCGCCCTCGACGTTGGCGATCAGCCGCCTGGCCGGGATCAGCGTCGGATGCACGCGCAGTTCGAAGGCCGCATTGCCGTTGAGCTTGCGGCGCTTGGTGATGCCAAGCAGCTTGATGCGGTAACCGAGCTGTTCGGCGTACTTGATGTCGGCGGCCTCGAGCTTGCTGATGCCCTCGATGTAGGCCTGGTCGAACTGCATCGGGATGCCGAAGGCGATCGCCGACATGATGGTGAGCTTGTGCGCGGCGTCGACGCCCTCGACGTCGAAGGTCGGGTCGGCCTCGGCGTAACCGAGCCGCTGCGCCTCCTTGAGCACGGCATCGAAGCTCAGCCCCTTGTCGCGCATCTCGGAGAGGATGAAGTTGGTGGTGCCGTTGATGATGCCGGCGATCCACTGGATGCGGTTGGCGGTGAGGCCCTCGCGCAGCGCCTTGATGATCGGGATGCCGCCGGCCACCGCCGCCTCGAAGCCGATCATCACGCCCTTCTTCTGCGCGGCGGCGAAGATTTCGTTGCCATGCACGGCGAGCAGCGCCTTGTTGGCGGTGACGACGTGCTTGCCGTTCTCGATCGCCTTGAGCACCAGTTCCTTGGCGATGCCGTAGCCGCCGATCAGTTCGACGACGATGTCGATCTCGGGATTGTTCACCACGGCGAAGGCGTCGTCGGTGAGCGCGACCTGGCCGCCCGTGACCTGCTTCGCCAGTGCGAGGTTCTTGTCGGCCACCTGCACGATGCGGATGGGGCGGCCGGCGCGGCGCGTGATCTCGGCCTCGTTGCGGGAAAGGACGGTGAAGGTGCCGCCGCCGACGGTGCCGATGCCGAGGAGGCCTACGTTGATGGGTTTCATGCGGTTCTTGTCGTTCTCAGGTGTGGTGGCGTTTTCGGTAGTTGTCGAGGAAGCGCGCGAGGCGGCCGAGCGCTTCGCGCAGATCGTCCTCGTGCGGCAGGAAGACGAGCCGGAAATGGTCCGGATGCGGCCAGTTGAAGCCGGTGCCCTGCACCAGCAGCACCTTCTCCTCGACCAGCAGTTCGGCGATGAAGTCCTGGTCGTTGGTGATCGGATAGATCTTCGGATCGAGGCGCGGGAACATGTAGAGCGTCGCCTTCGGCTTCACGCAGCTGACGCCCGGGATCGCGGTGATCAGCTCGTGCGCGATGTCGCGCTGGCGGCACATGCGGCCGCTGGGCGCGACGAGGTCGTCGATGCTCTGGTAGCCGCCGAGCGCGGTCTGGATGCCCCACTGGCCCGGCACGTTGGCGCACAGGCGCATCGAGGCGAGGATGTCGAGGCCCTCGATGTAGTCCTTCGCGTGCTTCTTGTCGCCGGACACCACCATCCAGCCGGCGCGGTAGCCGCAGGAGCGGTAGTTCTTCGACAGGCCGTTGAAGCTGATCGTCAGCACGTCCTCGGACAGCGAGGCGATCGCGGTGTGCGTCGCGCCGTCGTAGAGCACCTTGTCGTAGACCTCGTCGGCATAGATGATCAGGTCGTTCTGCCGCGCGATCTCGACGATCTCCTTGAGCAGCTCTTCCGGATACAGCGCGCCGGTCGGGTTGTTCGGGTTGATGATGACGATCGCGCGCGTGGTCGGCGTGATCTTGGCGCGGATGTCGTCGAGATCGGGCAGCCAGCCGGCGCCCTCGTCGCACAGATAGTGGCGCGGCGTGCCGCCGGAGAGGCTGACGGCGGCCGTCCACAGCGGGTAGTCGGGCGCCGGCACCAGCACCTCGTCGCCGGTGTTGAGCAGCGCGTTCATCGCCATCACGATCAGTTCGGAAACGCCGTTGCCGATGTAGATGTCCTCGATGCCGACGCCCTTGATGTGCTTCTGCTGGGTGTAGTGCATCACCGCCTTGCGCGCCGAGAAGATGCCCTTGGAATCCGAGTAGCCGGCCGCGTTCGGCAGGTTGCGGATCATGTCCTGCTGGATCTCCTCGGGCGAGTCGAAGCCGAAGGCGGCGAGGTTGCCGATGTTCAGCTTGATGATCTTGTGGCCCTCGTCCTCCATCTGCCGCGCGCGCGCGAGCACCGGTCCCCGGATGTCGTAGCAGACGTTGGCGAGCTTGGCGGATTTGGTGACGGGTTGCATGGCGGGAAGGGCCCGAGGGCGGCGATAGTGAAAGGTTATAATCCTACCGAATGCCATGTCGCGCTGCAAATGAAAACCAGACTGCGACAGGGCGTTCGCCCTCTCCGCCCGCACTGCCGCCCCTTGAAACTCCACACCGATCCGCGCAGTCCGCAGCATGTCGTCACCGCCTACGGCGACGATCATGTCGCCGTCGATGGTCGCCGCTTGGCGCGCAGCCTGCTGCTGCTGCCCGACCGCATCGATCCGTCCTGGGGGCCGGACTCGTTCGCAGCGCTCGCCGAAACGCACATCGCGCAGCTCGTGCCGCTCGCCTGCGACGTGCTGCTGCTCGGCACCGGCCGGCGGCAACGCTTTCCAGCGCCGGCGCTGCTGCGTGCGCTGATCGAGACCGGCCGCGGCATCGAGGTGATGGACACGCCGGCCGCCTGCCGCACCTACAACATCCTGATGGCGGAAGGCCGCGCCGTGGCCGCCGCGCTGATCATCGAAGGCGGACCGGCATGAGCCCCGTCAGCATCGGCCTGATTCTGTTCGCCGTGCTGCTCGGCGCCGCTGCCCAACTGTTCCTCAAGGCGGGAACCAATGCCGTCGGCCACTTCGCCTTCCACTGGGACAACCTCCTGCCGATCGGCGTCAGGCTCGCCACCCAGCCGGCGATTCTCGCCGGCACCGGCTGTTACGCCCTGAGCCTCGCCTTCTGGATCATGGCGCTGTCGCGCGTACCGGTCAGCATCGCCTACCCGATGGTCGCCATCGGCTACCTGCTCAACGCGCTCGGCGCCTGGCTCTGGCTGGGCGAATCGCTCGGGGCGCAAAAGCTGGTCGGCATCGGCTTCATCATCATCGGCGTCTGGCTGATCGCGCGTTCATGAAACCGAGAATCGCCCTTCGCATCGAGGTACCGAATTACCGCGCCGCCCACATCGGCGTGCCGCTTCTAGCCGAACTTCTGCAGCGCCATCGCGCCGGCGCCAGCTTCTTGTTCGCGTTCGGGCCGGACTGGCTCGGCCGCAGCGCCGTGCGCGAGGCCGCGGCGTTGCGCCGGTTGCGTGACGATGGCTTCGAGGCCGGCGTGAGCGGCTGGCAGTCCGCGCGCTGGATCAAGCAGGCCGAGCGCGCGGAAAGCGCCTGGAGCACCGATCAGCTCGGCCGCGCGACCGCCGCCTTCGCGCAGGTGTTCGGCATGCCGCCGCGGCTGCACGCCGCGCCTGGCTGGCGCTCGAATCCGCATGCCTTGCGCCTGACCCAGCGACTTGGCTTCGCCTGCGCCAGCGACTGCCGCGGGCGCCTTCCCTTCGTGCCGGTCTGGAACGGCGAGATCGTGCGCTGTCCGCAGATTCCGACCACCCTGCCAACCCTGGACGAACTCGCCGACGGCGAACGCCCCGATCCGCAGGCGCTGCAGACCAGGCTGCTGGCACTGACCGCCACGCCGCCCGCCGCCGGCCATGTCTTCAGCCTGGCGGCCTCGCCGGCCGTCGCCAAACACGCGGAACTCATCGAAGGCCTGCTGGCGGGCTGGGGCGAACAAGGCTATGAAGTCGTCTCTGTTCAGGCGGTGGCCGATGACCTGGAGATGGATAAACTTCCTCGCCATGAAGTCGTGATCGGCAGGGTGCCGGGACGTGCGGGTACCTTGCTGTTGCAGGGGGAAGAGTTTTTGTCAGCCTGGAGAAACCCGACATGAGCGTAGCCGCATCGCCTTCCACTCCGTCCCTCCTGGGACTGGAAGTCCCCGATTTCAGCCTGCCCGCCACCGGCGGCAAGCCGTTTCGACTGTCGTTCCTGCGCGGCCGGCCGGTGGTGCTGTATTTCTATCCCAGGGACAGTACGCCGGGCTGCACCACCGAGGCGCAACAGTTCCGCGACCTGCACGCGGAATTCACCGCGGCTGGCGCGAGCATCTGGGGCATCTCGCGCGACAGCCTCAAGTCGCACGAGAGCTTCAAGACCAAACTCGGCCTGCCTTTCGAGTTGCTCAGCGACAATGATGAGAAGGCCTGCGTGCTGTTCGACGTCATCAAGATGAAAAACATGTATGGGAAACCGGTGAAGGGCATCGAACGCAGCACCTTCCTGATCGACCGCGCCGGCCGCGTCGCCCGCGCCTGGCGCGGCGTCAAGGCCGAAGGCCATGCGGCCGAGGTGCTCGCCGCCCTGCGCGCCCTCTAACCGGATCAGCGACAACCATGCACGCCAAGCGCAACGACAAGCCCGTCAGCAAAACCAGGAAGCCCGTCAAGCTGTTCGTCCTCGATACCAACGTGCTGATGCACGACCCCCTGAGCGTCTTCCGTTTCGAGGAGCACGACCTGTTCGTGCCGATGATGACGCTCGAAGAGCTCGACGCCAACAAGAAGGGCATGTCGGAAGTTGCGCGCAACGCCCGCCAGGCCAGCCGCCTGCTCGACGAGATCGTCAGCGGCAGCGAGGAAAGCATCCAGCACGGCATCGAACTGACCGGCCCGTCGCGCGAGTTGGCCAGCGGCCGCCTGTTCCTGCAGACCGAGGCGATCAACGGCGTGCTGCCCGCCTCGCTGCCGACCTCGCGCGCCGACAACCAGATCATCGCCGTCGCGCTGCACCTGCGGCAGGAGCACCCGAAGCGGCCGGTGATCCTCGTCACCAAGGACATCAACATGCGCATCAAGGCCCGCGCGCTGGGCCTCGAGGCGCAGGACTACTTCAACGACAAGGTGCTCGAGGATACCGACCTGCTCTACACCGGCAGCCTCGAACTCCCGCCGAACTTCTGGGAAACGCATGCCAAGGGCCTCGAATCCTGGAAAAAGGACGGCCGCACCTACTATCGCGTCAGCGGGCCGCTGGCGCCCGACCTGCTGGTCAACGAGTTCGTCTGGCAGGACGGCCCGCAGCCGCTGCAGGCCTGGGTCAGGGCCGGCGGCGGCAAGACGGCGGAACTCGAGACCCTGATCGACTATTCCCATGCCAAGAACGCGGTATGGGGCATCACGGCCAGGAACCGCGAGCAGAACTTCGCCCTCAACCTCCTGATGAACCCGGAGATCGACTTCGTCACGCTGCTCGGCCAGGCCGGCACCGGCAAGACGCTGCTGACGCTCGCCGCCGGCCTGGCGCAGACGCTGGAAAGCAAGCGCTACTCGGAGATCATCATCACGCGCGTCACCGTGCCGGTCGGCGAGGACATCGGCTTCCTGCCGGGCACCGAGGAGGAGAAGATGACGCCGTGGATGGGCGCGCTGGAGGACAACCTCGACGTGCTCAACAAGCCGAGCGAGGAAGGCGACCAGGCCGGCTATGGCGGCGACTGGGGGCGCGCGGCAACGATGGACCTGATCCGCAGCCGCATCAAGGTCAAGTCGCTCAACTTCATGCGCGGCCGCACCTTCATCAACAAGTTCCTGATCATCGACGAGGCGCAGAACCTGACGCCGAAGCAGATGAAGACCTTGATCACGCGCGCCGGCCCGGGCACCAAGGTGGTCTGCCTCGGCAACATCGCGCAGATCGACACGCCCTACCTGACGGAAGGCTCGTCGGGCCTCACCTACGTCGTCGACCGCTTCAAGGGCTGGGGGCACTCCGGCCACATCACGCTGCAACGCGGCGAGCGCTCGCGGCTCGCCGATCACGCGGCGGAAGTGCTCTAGCGCCGCCTCGTCAGCGCCGAGTTTTCAATAGGAGCCGGGGGCGGCGAAGTTTTCGAACTTCGTGTACTCGCCGAGGAAGGTCAGCTTGACCGTGCCGGTCGGGCCGTTGCGGTGCTTGCCGACGATGACCTCGGCGACGCCCTTCTCCGTCGTGTCGGGCTTGTAGTACTCCTCGCGGTACATCATCAGGATGATGTCGGCATCCTGCTCGATCGCGCCGGATTCGCGCAGGTCGGACATCAGCGGCCGCTTGTCGTTGCGCTCCTCGACCTTGCGGGAGAGCTGCGACAGCGCGATCACCGGCACCTGCAGTTCCTTGGCGAGCGCCTTGATCGAGCGCGAGATCTCGGAAATCTCCGTGGCGCGGTTCTCGTTGTCCTTCACCGAACTCATCAGCTGCAGGTAGTCGATGACGATCAGGCC
>DDXW01000065.1 GCA_002347285.1 Rhodocyclaceae bacterium UBA2250
TCCAGAAAAATCGGGGCCGGCGCATTTTGTAATAAATCCACCATGTCGCGCAGCTAGGCTGTCCGCCCCGACTGACCGATATTGACGACATGATAGCTTCGACGGACCGGCTGGCACATTCCTTCCGAACGCGATTGAGCGTCATGTCGCTGGTCGGCATGCTGCTCGATCCCGTGCTCGTCGTGCTGGTGCTGGTGACCGCTGCGCTATTTCACCAGGAGCGCATCGATGCCCATTACGTGCTGCTGGCGCTGATCGCCTTCTCGCTCAACTTCCCGGGCGTCGCGCGGCTGCAAAGCAGTCGCGGGGCGATCGTCCGGGACACCTTCGGCACCTGGTTCCTGCAATCGCTCATCCTCGCCTTCTTCGGCTACGCGAGCGGCTATCTGTCCCTCTACCCGATGGAAGTCCTGCTCGCCTGGTTCGCGGCCACCCCGCTGACGCTGTCGCTCGCCCATCTCGCGCTGCGCCATTTCGTGCCTCAGCTACTGTCGCGCCAAAGCCACCAGCGCAGCGCGATCATCGCCGGCATGAGCTCCACCGGGCTGAGCCTGGCCGGCCAGTTGCGCGGCAACCCCTTCCTCGGCATCCGCCTGGCAGGCTTTTTCGACGACCGCTCGCGCCAGCGCCTTGAAACGGCGGGCGCGGATCAGATCCTGCTCGGCGGCATCGGCTCGCTCGCCGCCTTCGTCAAGGAAAACCGCATCGACCAGATCTACATCACGCTGCCGATGGCCTCGCAGCCGCGCATCCTCGCCCTGCTCGACGACTTGCGCGACACGACCGCTTCCATCTATTTCGTGCCGGACATTTTCGTCACCGACCTGATCCAGGGACGCATGGACCAGGTCGGCGGCATGCCGGTGGTGGCCGTCTGCGAATCGCCCTTCATCGGCGTGAACGGACTGATCAAGCGCGGCAGCGACATCGTCCTGTCGCTGCTCATCCTCATTCTGATCGCGCCCTTGCTGGCGGCCATCGCCGTCGGCGTGAAACTGTCGTCGCCGGGGCCGGTGCTGTTCCGCCAGCGGCGCTACGGACTGGACGGCGAGGAGATCGTCGTCTACAAGTTCCGCTCGATGACCGTCTGCGAGGACGGCCATCACATCGCACAGGCGACCCGCGACGACAGGCGCATCACCCGCTTCGGCGCCTTCCTGCGCCGGACTTCGCTCGACGAACTGCCGCAGTTCGTCAATGCCCTGCAGGGACGCATGAGCATCGTCGGCCCCCGCCCGCACGCGATCGCTCACAACGAGATCTACCGCAAGCTGATCAAGGGTTACATGGTGCGCCACAAGGTCAAGCCGGGCATCACCGGCTGGGCGCAGGTCAATGGCTATCGCGGCGAGACCGAGACCGTGGAAAAGATGCAGAAGCGCATCGAATACGACCTCGAATACCTGCGCCACTGGTCGCTCGCCCTCGACCTGTGGATCATCGTCAAGACGGTCCTGGTGGTGTTCCGCGACCGCAATGCCTACTGAAGCGCCTGCTCCGGCGCCAGCGTGAAGCCCTGCGCGCCGGCGATGCCCATCTCCGCCAGCAGCTCCAGCGCGCCGGGCGAGTCGAACACCTGCGCCCACACCGGGATCTCGAGCATGTGCGCGGCTCGCACCAGCGCCTCGACCTGGAAGCGCCGCTCGGCGGCTTCGAGTCCGCGCGACAGGCTGGCGTCGAGCTTGACGTAGCTCGGCAGCAAACGGCGCAGCGCGGCGATACCGCCCGCATGCGTTCCGAAATGATCGAGCGCGACTGCCGCCCCGCGCTCGCGCAGGGCGATGGCGAACCGCACCGCCGCATCGGGAAAGGCGACAGCGTCCGTCTCGCGCAGTTCGAACACCAGCGGCACGGCGGCCGGCCAGCCATCGAGTCCGGCGTGCAGCCAGGCCGGCAGTTCACCGGCGGCGAAGGTATCGGACGAAAGATTGACGGCGAGCATGCCCGGCGCCACACAGCCCGCATCGACGGCGCTGCGCAACTGCATCAGTACGGCGCGATCGACGAAAGCGGCCTTCCTTTCGCGTTGCAGGAGCGGCAGGAAATCGCGTGCGGCAATCTTGCGGCCATCGGGGGCAAGCAGGCGCAGATAGGCTTCCCGCTGCACCGGCGTGCCCTCGGGCACGGACACCACGTTCTGCAGCGTCAGCACGAACCGTCCTGTGTCGATCGCCTGATCCACCCAGTCCATCAGCGCATGCGCGCCCATGCCGCCGGCCGCATCCGGTCCGCTGCGGATGCAGACCGCGCCGTGGCCCTGCGCTTGGGCGATCGCCAGCGCCCGGTCGGCCGCCGCCAGCAGCGCCGACAACTCGACGCCTTCCGCCCCGGCAACCCAGCCGGCCGCGCCGCGCGGCTGATCGACGCCCTGCGTGGCGGCGCGCTGCGCCATTTCCGCCAGCAGGCGTGCGTCGCTCCCTCGAGTGCCGCCCCATGCTGCTTTGCGACCAGGATCGCGAACGTGACGGCC
Source organism: Rhodocyclaceae bacterium UBA2250 (assembly GCA_002347285.1). Classification (GTDB taxonomy): domain Bacteria; phylum Pseudomonadota; class Gammaproteobacteria; order Burkholderiales; family Rhodocyclaceae; genus Sulfuricystis. The sequence continues at coordinate 2,471 of DDXW01000065.1, forward strand.
TGCAGCCGCGCCACCGTCGCGCCGGGAAAGGCCATGCGCACGCATTCGGCCTGTGCGGCGACGAAATCATCGCCGGCGGCGTACCCGCGATTGCGGTTGAGCGACTCGATGCCGTCGATGGCGACGAGTCCGAGCCAGCCGTGCGGCGGATCGTTGGCGCAGGCGGCTTCGAGTCCCTGCCGGTTCGGCAGGCCGGTCACGCGATCGACGAGCATGGCGGCGCGGAAGCGTTCCGCGCGCGCCTCTTCTTCATCGACCCTGCCGTTGATCATGCCGGCCAAGCGGTTGAAGCCGGCGCAGCCAGGCAAGCATCAGCGCCAGGGCCAGCGCATAGACGGCGAGCAGCCAGAACAGCGCGCTCAGCATGCTGTTCCAGAGCTGGCGCAAGGCGAACTCGGGATCGCCCTCGACCTCGACGCGGCCCACCTCCTGCCAGCCGGAACTGACCAGCGATTCGGCCCGCGGCGCTTCGAGCCTTGCCAGCGCGGCAAACCAGCGCGGCACGTCCGTCGCCGGTGCTTCCTGGTCCTGCGCATCGACGACATGGCCAGGCGCGTCGCGGATCACGATGCGGCGGTAGTAGCCGCGGTCGAGCAACGGCAGCAGTGTCGTTTTCACCAGCGCGACATCGCCAGCGCGCAAGGCGGCGGAAAGCGACAGCGAGAGCGCGGTTGCGGTCTCGTGCGTATGCGACGCCAGTTGTTCGCGCACGAACATGCGCCCCGAGAACCATTGACCGACCGCCACGCCGAACAGCGCCAGGGCAAAAATCAGGGCACCCGCCATGATGAGTTGACGCCTCAGGGTCATCCTGGCCTCCAGTCGAGTAGCTTAAAGTTCCTGCTCGGCCTTGATGCGCTGCTGCAGGTCGCGCCAGCGCCGGATCATCGGCACGCCGCCGCGGTTCAGGTCGTCGTCGTTGAAGCTGAACACCGGGACGAGATCGGCCCGTTCCGAGGCCAGCCGCATGCGGCCGTCCAGATTGTCGAGAATCAGGGGGTCGGCGCCGGCTGCCGGATAGTAGGCGAGCACCATGTGGTTCTCGATGCGCCGTCAGCGCACGCACGTAGATCAGCCGCATCTGCATCGCCGGCACGCCGGCGGCGCGCAGCGCGGCATACTTGGCGATCGCGTAATCCTCGCAGTCGCCGCCCGCGCTGGCGACGAACTCCGTGGGCGTCGCCCAGTATTCATTCAGCCCCCAGTGTGCGCCGTCGTTCGCGGCGGGAATGCCATTGGCCAGTGCATTGATGGCGGCCAGCAGCGCATCCGGTACCGCGGCATCGCGTGCGCCGATCGCCTGCTCGTCGCGCTGCCAGCGCGCCAGGCGCAGGCGTGACGTCACGGGAGACGATCTCAATGCCGGTTCTGGCCGACTGCCCGAAACTCAGGGACCATCGAGGAGAGTTTCCAGGCTGGCTGCTGGAATCGCACCTTCCAGGCGCCGGCCGTTCGGCAGAATGATGGCCGGTGTGCCGCTGATGCCAAGTTCCCCGGCAAGCGCGGCGATGGCGTCGATGGGCGAGGCGCACATTTTTCCGCTCTCGGGCTTTCTGCCTTCGAGCATATAGGCCTGCCACGCACCGGCCCGATCCTCGGCGCACCAGACGTTTCCGGCAATCCCGACGGCTTGCGGATGCAGTTCGGGAAGCGGCAGCAGGAAGACGTAGATCGTCAGGTTGTCCATGCCCGCCAGTTCCTTTTCCAGCCGCTGGCAAAACGGGCAGTCGGGGTCGGAGAAAACGGCGATCCTGCGCTCGCCCTTGCCCTTGACGATGCGGATGGCCTGGTCGAGCGGCAGGCTGTCGAACTTCACCGCCTTGAGCGCCTCCAGCCGCTGCTGCGTCAGGTTGATCCGGCTGCGCGTTTCGACCAGCGGCCCCATCAGCAAATGATCGCCGGCTTCGTCCGTATAGAGGATATTCCCGTCGGCATAGACCTCGTAGATGCCGGGAACGGCAGTGGCCGTCACGGACTTGACGGCAACCTTGCCATAGCGTTCCGAAAAGGCTTTGCGGATGGCCGCCTCGTCGGCGTGCAGGGCGAACGGGAAGACGGCGGCGAGCAGAAAGACGAGTTGTCTCATGCGAATCCCTTGAAAAGTTGGAAGCATCATCACCAGAACCGCCAGTTGCCTGACTGCAGCACCCACAGGCCGAGCAGCAGGTTCGTCAGCGCGTGCGCGGCGATCGGCGCCCAGAGGCTGTTCGTGCGCATGTAGAGCCAGCCGTAGGCGAGTCCGGCCACGACACCGGCCAGCCACAGGTCGTGCTCCACGCCGAACACCAGCGAAGACAGCAGCAGCGCGTGCAAGCCCGTCGCCGCGGGAGACAGCGCGAGAAAATCCTGGCGGTCGAGCCAGCGCATCACGAACGAACGCCAGAACAGCTCCTCCATCACGGGCACCACGGCGGCCGCGCCGAACAGGCGCACCGCCGCCAGCGGCCAGATCACCGCCCCGGCGGCATCGCGCGGATCGTAACCCGCCGCCTCGCCAGCGCCGAGTTTCATCCAGGGCTGGTCGAGGCTGATCCAGAACAGGAACACCACCACGCCCGCTGCCAGCGTCGCCAGCCACTGGAACACGCCAAGACGCGGCGATCGGTGCAATTCGATGTAGCGCGGCGCGAACACGGCGAGCAGCACCGCCACGCAGCCGATCTGCACGGCGTACAGCCAGCGCCGGTCGATGTCTGGCAGCGCAGCGGCGAGCAGCGGCCCCGCCGCCAGGAAAACGATATAGGCGACGAAGGGCAGGCTGCGCGCCGCCACGCCAGCGCCGAGTTTCGTGCAGCAGGCCACGGCAGGGGGCCGGTTGCGGTTAGCGGTTCGCCTGATGCTCGATGTGGTAGGCATCCAGTCGTTCACGACTGTCCTCCACGAAGTTTTCGATCTCCACCCGCTTCAGGCCGGTGAACGGCTCGCCCTGCAACGCGGCGTCGAAGCAGCCCTTGGTGCGGTATTTCTCGAGCAGCGCCACGCCCTCGGCATGCATCTTCGCGTTGAGCGCCTCGCACTGCGCGATCGACTGCTGGCGCTGCGCGGCCAGCGTTTCCTGCTGCTTGCGCTCGCCCTCCTCCTTGCGCAGCCGCTCCGCGGTTTCGGTCAGCCGCTTCTCGGTCTCGCCCAGCTTGCCGGCGAGCTTGTCCTTTTCGGCGCGCAGGCTTTCCAGGTCCCTGGCGAGCCTGTCGGCGCGGGCACCTTCCGCCTGCGCCTTGCGCTGTGCCGCGCCGGTCTTGCCTTCGGCCGCCTTCAGCTCGTCCTTGAGGCGACTTTCGATTTCAGTCTTTTCGCGCAGCAGTTGCGCCTTTTCCTGCTCCAGCTTCCGGTTGGCCTGCTGCAGGCGGCGCGCCTGCTCGCGTGCCGGATCTGGCTTCTCCGCCGCGAATGCGATGGGCATGGCGAGGCTGAGTCCCGTCCCGAGTGTACCGGCTCGGATTGTTTGGACACGGTTTTGCAACTCAGGCCGCCTTTCGCATGGCATAAGCCTGACGGGCTTCGAAGGGTGACATGAAGCCCAGTTTTTCGAGACGCCAATGGCGATTGTAGCGATCTTTGAACGCGGTGACGGCGACGCGCACCTCTTCGACGTTCTTGAAGATACGGCCGTGGATCGCCTGTTCCTTCAGCGTCCGGTTGAAGCGCTCGGCGACGCCGTTGGT
>DDXW01000017.1 GCA_002347285.1 Rhodocyclaceae bacterium UBA2250
CCACTTCGCCGTAGCGCTGGAAGCGCCGGCCCACGCCGTTGAATTCGCTCAGGGCCTTTTGTATCGCCGCGTCGCCGGCGCCGACTTCCGTGGCCACCGCGATCGCCGCCAGCGCATTGCGCACGTTGTGCTCGCCCGGCAGGTTGAGCGTGACCGGGAAGCGCGACACCGTGCCGTTGGTGCGCACGCAGTCGAAGTGCATTTTCCCGCCGTCGGCGCGCACGTTCTCGGCGCGGATGTTGGCGCCCGCCGCGAAACCGTAGGTGACGACCTGCTTGGCGATCTGCGGCAGGATCTCGCGCACGTGCGGGTCGTCCGCGCACATCACGGCGACGCCGTAGAAGGGCAGTCGATGCACGAAATCGACGAACGCCTGCTTGAGCTTGCCGAAGTCCTGGCCGTAGGTGTCCATGTGGTCGGCGTCGATGTTGGTGACCACCGCGATCACCGGCGAGAGGAACAGGAAGGAGGCGTCCGACTCGTCGGCCTCGGCGACGAGGAACTCGCCGCCGCCGAGGCGCGCGTTCGCGCCGGCCGAGATGAGGCGGCCGCCGATCACGAAGGTCGGGTCGAGCCCGGCCTCGGCGAGGCAGCTCGCGGTGAGGCTGGTGGTGGTCGTCTTGCCGTGCGTGCCGGCGATCGCGATGCCCTGCTTGAGGCGCATCAGTTCGGCCAGCATCTGCGCGCGCGGCACGATCGGGATATGGCTTTCGCGCGCCGCCAGCACTTCGGGGTTGTCCTCCTTCACCGCAGTCGACACGACCACGGCGTCGGCGCCCGCCACGTTTTCGGCGGTGTGGCCGATCGTCACGCGCACGCCCTTCTCGGCGAGGCGCTGCGTCGTCGCCGAGGCGGCCAGATCGGAGCCGCTCACCTCGAAGCCCTGGTTCGCCAGCACCTCGGCGATGCCGCTCATGCCGGCGCCGCCGACGCCGACGAAGTGGATGCGTTTGACCTTGTGTTTCATTTGGCGATTTCCATGCAAACGTTGGCGACGGATTCGGTGGCGGCGGGCATTGCCAGTTCGCGCGCCTTCTCGGCCATTTCGCGCAGCTGGTCGCGCGTCAGGTTCTTCAGCAGCGCCAGCCGCTCGGGCGTCAGTTCGTGCTGCGGCAGCAGGATCGCCGCGCCGGCGTTGGCGAGGAAGCGCGCGTTCGAGGTCTGGTGGTCGTCGACCGCGTGCGGGAACGGCACGAGAATGCTGGCGACGCCCGCCGCGGCGAGCTCGGCGATGGTCAGCGCCCCGGCGCGGCAGATCACCAGGTCGGCCCAGGCATAGGCGCCGGCCATGTCCTCGATGAAGGCGACCGCGTGGGCCTGCACGCCGGCGGCGGCGTAGGCCGCCCGCAGCGCCTCGATCTGCTTCTCGCCGGACTGGTGCACGACCTCCGGCCGCTCGTCCTCGGGCAGCAGCGCGAGCGCCCGCGGCACGCTTTCGTTGAGCGCCTGCGCGCCGAGGCTGCCGCCGATCACCAGCAGCCGCAGCCGGCCGCCGCTTTCCTTTTCGTGTTCCGCGTAACGCAAACTCGGCGCCGGCAGGGCGGCGATGGCCTCGCGCACCGGATTGCCGACCCACCGCCCCTTCTTCAGCGCGTCGGGGAAGCCGCACAGCACGCGGTCGGCGACGCCGGCCAGCACCTTGTTGGCCAGGCCGGCCACCGAGTTCTGCTCGTGCAGCACGAGCGGGATGCCGCGCAAGCCGGCCATCATGCCGCCGGGGAAGCTGATGAAGCCGCCCATGCCGAGCACGACGTCGGGCCTGATCCGGCTGAACTGCTGCCAGGCCCGGGCGAAGCCGCGCAGCAGGTTCAAGGGCAGGAACAGCTTGCGCAGCAACCCCTTGCCGCGCAGGGCGCCGAAGCGCAGCCAGGCCATCTCGTAGCCCCGCGCCGGCACGAGGCGCGCCTCCATGCCGTCCGGGTTGCCCATCCAGACGATCTGCCAGCCGCGTTCGCGCAGCGCGTCGGCGACCGACAGTCCCGGCATGATGTGGCCGCCGGTGCCGCCCGCCATGATGACGATCGTCTTCATGCCGGGAGGCCTCGCATCAGGCGCCGGTTCTCGTAATCCACCCGCAGCAGCACGGCGAGGGCGACGCAGTTGGCGACGATGCCGGAGCCGCCGAAGCTCATCAGCGGCAGCGTCAGGCCCTTGGTCGGCAGCAGGCCCATGTTGACGCCCATGTTGATGAAGCTCTGGAAGCCGAACCAGATGCCGATGCCCTGCGCGACGAGGCCGGCGTAGATGCGGTCGAGCAGCAGCGCCTGGCGGCCGACCATGAAGCAGCGCCAGGTCAGCAGCGCGAACAGGCCGACGACGGCGACGACGCCGGCGAAGCCGAGCTCCTCGGCGATCACCGCGAGCAGGAAGTCGGTGTGCGCCTCGGGCAGGTAGAACAGCTTCTCGACGCTGGCGCCGAGGCCGACGCCGAACCACTCGCCGCGGCCGAAGGCGATCAGCGCGTGCGAGAGCTGGTAGCCCTTGCCGAAGGAATCCCGCCACGGATCCATGTAGCTGATGATGCGCTCCCAGCGGTAGGGCGAGGAAAGGATCAGCACGGCGAACGCCGCGCCCATCGCGACGATCAGGAAGGCGAACAGCCGCCCGTTCATGCCGCCGAGGAACAGGATGCCCATCGCGATGCTGATGATCACGACGAAGGCGCCGAAGTCCGGCTCGCGCAGCAGCAGGCCGGCGACGACGATCATCACCGCGGCGAGCGGCACGAAGCCGCGCCGGAAGCTGTCCATCTCGGTGAGCTTGCGCGCGGTGTAGTCGGCGGCGTAGAGCACGGCGAACAGCTTCATTAGCTCGGAGGGCTGCAGGTTGATCGGGCCGAGGCCGATCCAGCGCTGCGCGCCGTTCACCGACTTGCCGATGCCGGGAATCAGCACCACGGCGAGCAGCGCCACGCCGCCGAGGAACAGCCAGGGCGCGAGCTGCTGCCAGAAGCGCAGCGGAATCTGGAAGGCGATCAGCGCGCCGACCAGCCCGACCGAGAGGAACACCGCGTGGCGCACCAGGAAGTAGGCCGGCTGGTGGCCGGTGAATGCGGAACCCTCGGCAGTGGCGATCGAAGCCGAATAGACCATCACCAGGCCGAGCAGCAGCAGGGCGACGGCCGGCCAGAGCAGCAGCGCGTCGATCTCGGCGGGCGCGGCGGATGCGCCGGGGCGGCGGGCGAGGGTCGCCGTGTTCATGGCCTTGCCAGCCTCGCCACGGCCGCGCGGAAAACCTCGGCGCGGTGCTCGTAGTTGCGGAACATGTCGAAGCTCGCGCAGGCCGGCGAGAGCAGCACCGCGTCGCCCGG
>DDXW01000031.1 GCA_002347285.1 Rhodocyclaceae bacterium UBA2250
CGATTAACGTTGGGACACTAGTGACTTCACTTGCTTACGCAGCCATCAATCCCGCCACTTACACGACTGTTTCGCTTCGCCAATGCTCTGCAAAAGGGGCTAAAGAAATATGTTTCCGTCAAGACCTAAACTCTCGGCCAGCCAGACTGCCTGCAAGCTGCGCTTGCAGGTTCCCTCCGCGGCTATGCCGCTCCGGCGGCCCCTTACCTTCAACGTTGAACGTCCGCTTTCTCAGGCAGCGAACTTCGCTTCGGGTCGTTAGCCGCCGCCTCGCCAGCGCCGAGTTTTGTTAGCAAGATGCCGCCATGAATTCAGAGATCGTCATTCGGGACGAGACCAGGGACGACGTCGGGCGTCGTGGCATGGGGGTCAGTGCACGAGCCGCAGGCCGATGTTCAGCCGCACGACTTCCCGGCCGAGCAGGACGATGCTGCCGGGCCGCCGGTTGTTGCCCGTGTCGCTGTATTCGAAGGCATAGACGCGATACAGGGTCAGGCGGCCTTCGTCGTCGCGCAGCGGCTTGAGGCCGGCGATCGCCACCGTCTCGTCGAGAAACTGGAAGCCTTCGGCTGCGCAGGCCATGCGCGCCTCCCGCACGGCGATTTCCCGCACGGCGGTGCTGTCGAACCAGAGCCAGGCCAGCGCGGCCAGCACGGCGATGCTGATCAATTCGAACCAGGGCATGCCCGATTATCGCCCATGCCGCTCCTGCCGCTAAGATGCCGGACATGAACATCCGTCACCCGCTCCTGCTGCCCATCGTTCTCGCGGCGCTGCTGGCCTTCCTCGGCGGCTGCGGCCGGGAGCAGGCCCGGCAGCCGTCGCTTCCGCCGGGGGCGGCGGTGCTCGCCATCGGCGACAGCATCACCCACGGCACCGGCGCCGAGACGGGCATGGACTATCCCGCCCGGCTGGCCGCCATCACCGGCTGGTCGATTCACAATCACGGCATCCCGGGCGATACCGCCGCCGGGGTCGATGAGCGGATCGCCGCGGCGCTGGACGACACCCGGCCGGCGCTCGTGCTGCTGGAAATCGGCGGCAACGACTTCCTGCGGAAGACGCCGGAAGCCGAGGTCAAGGAGCGCATCCGGGCGATCCTGATGCAGATTCGGTCGCGCGGCATTCCCGTCGCGCTGGTCGCCGTTCCGCGGTTCTCTCCGCTCGGCGCGGTGCTCGGCCGGCTGCCCGATGCGCCGCTCTATGCGGAACTGGCCAGCGAGGAGAACGTGGCCGTCGTTCCCGACGTCCTGGCCGACGTGCTGTCCGAGGACGAGCTGAAGGCCGATGCCATCCATCCCAATGGCCCGGGCTACCTGAGAATGGCGGAGGGCGTCGCCGATGCGCTCACCCGCTCGGGTTTCTACCGGCGCTGAACGCCGCCGCCCCGCCCGACCCATACGACCAGACCCGCCAAGCCCCATGGACCATCTTGCTCAAATCATCCTGCTGCTGGCCGTCGCCGTGGCGATCATGATCGCCTTCCAGCGGCTGCATGTTCCGACCAGCCTCGGTTACCTGCTGGTCGGCCTGATCCTCGGGCCGCATACCGTCGGGCCGACGGTGCATGTCGCGGAGTTCAAGGTGCTGGCCGAGTTCGGCGTGGTCTTCCTGCTGTTCTCGATCGGCCTCAATTATTCGCTGCCGCAACTGCACGCGATGCGTCACCAGATCCTCGGCCTGGGCACCGCGCAGGTCGTGCTGACGACGGCCGTGGTCGGCGTGCTGCTCTGGCTGGCGGGCCTGGGTCCGGTGCTGGCCTTCGTCGTCGGCGCCGTCTTCGCGCAGTCCTCGTCCACCATCATCGGCCGGCAGCTGGCCGAGCAGGGCGAGGACGCCACCCCGCACGGCCGGCTCGGCCTGGCCATTTCGGTGTTCCAGGACGTGACCGCCGTGCCCTTCCTGATCCTGATTCCCGTGCTGGGGGCCGCCACCGGCATGGACAAGCTCGTCGGGGAACTCGGCTGGGCCATGGCCAAGGCCGTCCTGGCGTTCGCCCTCGTCTTCTACGCGGCGCGCTGGGCCTTGCGCCCGTTCTTCCACATGGTCGCCGCGCGGCGTTCCGCCGAGCTGTTCACCCTAACGGTCCTGCTGGTGGTGCTGACGGCGGCCTGGACCACCAGCAGCCTGGGACTGTCGCTCGCCTTCGGCGCCTTCCTGGCGGGCATGATGCTCGGCGAGACCGAGTTCCGCCATCAGGTCGAGTCCAGCATCCGGCCGTTTCGCGACGTGCTGCTCGGCCTGTTCTTCGTCGGCATCGGCATGCTGATCGAGCCGGCCGCGCTGCCCCGCATCTGGCACTGGGCGCTGCTGGGCGCCCTGCTGCTGCTGCTGAGCAAGATCGCGGTCGTCGTCGTGATCGTGCGCCGCAGCGGCATGGACGCGATCGCCGCGTGGCGCACCGCCCTGCTGCTGGCGGTCGGCGGCGAGTTCGGCTTCGCGCTGCTCGCCATCGCGCTCGATTCCGGCGTGATCGATCCGCAGAGCGGCCAGATCGTGCTGAACGCCGTCCTGTTCTCGCTGATCGGCGGCGTCCTGCTGATCCGCTACAACCAGGCGATCGCCGCCCGCCTGGCCCGGCCGGCCGCCGCCGAGGCGCCGCCGCTGGCGGACCAGCTTGCCGGCCAGCCGGCGCCCCAGGTGCTGATCGGCGGCTACGGGCGGGTCGGCCATACCGTCGCCGTGCTGCTGAAATCCAGCGGCGTCAGTTTCGTGGCCTTCGACACCGATCCGAAGCGGGTGCGGCAAGGACAGGCCGACGGGCATGCCGTGCTGTACGGCGACATCGCCGACCCGGAGCTGCTGACGGCGGCCCAGGCCGAGCGCGCCAGCCTGGCCATCATCACCGTCGACGCGCACGCCGTCGCCCTGAGCGCGGTGGCCGCGCTGCGCCGGCATTGTCCGCAGGTGCCGGTCATCGCGCGCGCGCGCGATCTGGAAGCCAGTTCGGCCCTGGTCGGCGCCGGCGCGGTCCATGCCTACCCCGAGGCGATCGAGTCCAGCCTGCGGCTCGGCGCGACCGCGCTGCGGATGCTGCGGATCCCCACCGTCGATATCGACACGATGCTGCAGGACATCCGCGACTGGGACTACCAGCCGGTACTCGAGAACCCTGGGCAGGAGGAGACCAGATGACGGCCGCCCGGCCGCCTCAGTTCTCCTCCGGCACCATGCGGATCGCGCCGCAGGGGCATTCGGCGGCGCAGACGCCGCAGCCCTTGCAGTAGTCGTAGTTGAACTGGAAGCGCCGGCCGGGGCCGAGCTTGATCACCGCGTTGTCGGGGCAGACGCCGTAGCAGTTGTCGCACTCGAAGCAGTTGCCGCAGGACATGCAGCGGCGCGCCTCGAACAGCGCGTTGTGCTCGTCGAGCCCGCCGAGCACCTCCTCGAAGGTGGACTGGCGGCGGATGATGTCGAGCACCGGGCGCACGGTCTTCGGCGCGTCGGAGTAGTACCAGGGGTTCATGCGCTCGAAGGTGGCCAGTTCGGGCTTGGGCGGCGGCGCGTAGGTCTTGCCGCGCAGATACGCGTCGATCGCGCGCGCGGCCTTCTTGCCGTGGCCGACCGCGACGGTGACGGTGCGCTCGTTGCCGGCCATGTCGCCGCCGGCGAAGACGCCGGGATGGCCGGTCATCATCGCCGCGTCGACCTGCACCAGTCCCTTGTCGGTGACGAGGCCGGGGACGTTCTCGAGCAGGCCGAGGTCGGAGTCCTGGCCGAGCGCGAGCACCACCGAATCGGCCGGGATGCGCTCGAATTCGCCGGTCGGCTGCGGGAAGCCCTTGTCGTCGAGCGCCATCTTCTCGATCATGATGTCATCCTCGCCGGCCTCCTTGATGGTCGACAGCCACTTGATCGAAATGCCCTCCTGCAGCGCCTCCTCCACCTCGAAGTCGTGCGCCGGCATCTTCTCGCGCGTGCGGCGGTAGACGATGATCGCCTCTTCGGCGCCGAGCCGCTTGGCGGTGCGCGCGACGTCGATCGCGGTGTTGCCGCCGCCATAGACGACGACGCGGCGGCCCAGCATGGGCGCCATGTCCGGCAACTGCGCGCCTTCCATGTCGTGCAGCACCGCGACCGCGTCGAGCACCTTGCTGGCGTCGCCGGCCGGGATGTAGGCGCGCTTGGCGATGTGCGCGCCGACGCCGAGGAAGACGGCGTCGAAGCCGTCCTGCAGCGCCTCCAGCACGTTGCTCACCTTGGTCCGCAGGCGGATCTCGACGCCGAAGTCGACGAGGCGGCGGATCTCGGCGTCGAGCACATCGCGCGGCAGGCGGTACTTGGGAATGCCGTAGCGCATCATGCCGCCGGCGAGCGGCGCGGCTTCGTGGATGACGGCCCGGTGGCCGAGGCGCGTCAGGTGATAGGCCGCCGAGAGGCCGGCGGGGCCGGATCCCACCACGAGGACGCGCTTGCCGCTGTCCTGGGCCGACGGATGGAACTTCCAGCCGCGCTTGATCGCCTCGTCGCCGAGGAAGCGCTCGACGGAATTGATGCCGACGGCGGCGTCGATGTTCTGGCGGTTGCAGGCGCTTTCGCAGGGGTGGTAGCAGACGCGCCCCATGATCGCGGGCAGCGGGTTGTTGTCGGTCAGCGCGCGCCACGCGGCTTCATAGTCGCCGCCTTCGGCATGGAACAGCCAGCCCTGGATGTTCTCGCCGGCCGGGCAGGCGGCGTTGCAGGGCGGCAGGCGGTCGACGTATTCGGGGCGGAAGGTGCGCCACGAGCCGGTGCGGTTGGCCAGCGACGAGCCGGGGTCGAGGGTGATGGCGAAGGGTTTTTCCATCATGCCTGCTCCAGTAATCCATAGCGTCTGATGTTGCGGTCGGCGAGCGCCTGCAGCCTGGCGATGACCTCGACGTGCGGCTGCTTGCCGAACAGGTGGGCGTAGCGTTTCTGCGGCTTCAGGTATTCCTCGACCGGCAACTGGCGCCGGATCGGCAGCACCGCCCTGATCTCGCCGTGCTCGGCCTCGAACACCGGGAAGATTCCGGTCTCCTTGGCCAGCCGCGCCATCCTGATGGTGTCGTGCGCGGCGGTGCCCCAGCCGAGCGGGCAGGGCACCAGGATGTGGAGGTAGCGCGCGCCGCGGATCTCCATCGCGCGCCGCACCTTGGCTTCGAGGTCGCGCAGGTCGGCCACCGTCGCGGTGGCGACGTAGGGGATGTCGTGCGCCAGCGCGATGGCCGGCACGAACTTGCCCTGGCCGAAGACGTTGCCCGGCTCGGGGCCGACGGCCATCGTCGTCGCGGTGCGCGCGGCCGGCGGCGTCGCCGAGGAGCGCTGCACGCCGGTGTTCATGTAGCCCTGGTTGTCGTAGCAGATGTAGAGCACGTCGTCGTTGCGCTCGAACATGCCGGAGAGGCAGCCGAAGCCGATGTCGGTCGTGCCGCCGTCGCCGCCCTGGGCGACGACGCGCGTCCCGCCCTGGTCCTTGACCTTGAGCGCGGCGGCGATGCCGGTGGCGACGGCCGCGGTGTTGCCGAACAGCGAGTGGATCCACGGCACCTGCCACGAGGTTTCCGGGTAGGGCGTGGAGAAGACCTCGAGGCAGCCGGTGGCATTGGCGCAGACCAGCTGGCCGTCGGTGGCCTCCATCGCCGCGTCGATCGCGTAGCGCGCGCCGAGCGCCTCGCCGCAGCCCTGGCAGGCGCGGTGGCCGGAGTTGATCGAGTTGAAGCGCTTCGCGCTCGCCTGCACGCTGCGCTGCTCGGGCGGCAGCAGGCGGTTGCCGACGGTGAAGGTGCCGGTCTGGTAGAACTTGATCGGTTGGAAGGACATGGCGCTATGCCTCCTGACGGGCCGCCCCGAAGGAGGCAGCGCCCCCTGTGGGGGCAGCGAACAAAGTGAGCGTGGGGGCCATATTTGCCCTTCTCAGTAGTTGCGCGCGGCGACGACGCCGGCGTCGCGCAGCAGGTTCTCGGCGATGGGGCCGGAACGGCGGATGGTGCGCTCGCGCGCGAGCTGCTTGTCCACGGCCTTGCGGTCGAGGTCGAGGAAGTTCACGCGCTCCAGTTCGTCGCGCATGCCCTGCTCGAAGATGCCGCGCAGCGACTTGATGGTGATGGCGCGGCCGCCGAGGCCGGCGATCACCGTGTAGCCCTGCAGGCCCACGCCGGTGACGGCCATGCGCACGTCGGTGGCGACGATGCCGCCGCTGCCGACCGCCAGGCTCTTTTCCAGCACGATGAAGCGCTTGCTGTTCTTCAGCACCGCCGCGACCGCGGCATGCGGGAAGGGGCGGAAGCAGGTGATGCCGAGCACCCCGATGCGATGGCCGCCATTTTCAGGCAGGCGCATCTCGTCGATCGTGTCCTTGATGGTGCCGAGCACCGAGCCCATGGCGATGACGATGGTTTCGGCATCCTCGGCGCGGTAGGTATGGATCAGGCCGCCGCTGTCGCGGCCGAACACCGCCTTGAACTCCGCGGCGTAGGCCGGCATGCGCTCGAGCGCCTGCATCTGCTTGGCATGGGCGAGGTAGCGCACCTCCATGAACGCCTCCGGGCCGACCATCGCGCCGATCGAGACCGGCTCGCGCGGATCGAGCACCTGGCGCGGCTCGTACTTCGGCAGGTAGGCGTCGACCTGTTCCTGCGTCGGCAGGTCGACGCGCTCGACGGCATGGGTGAGGATGAAGCCGTCCATGCAGACCATCACCGGCAGGGAGAGCTCCTCGGCGAGGCGGAAGGCCTGGATGTGCAGGTCGAGCGCTTCCTGGTTGTTCTCGGCGAACAGCTGGATCCAGCCGGAGTCGCGCTGCGACAGCGCGTCGGAGTGGTCGTTCCAGATGTTGATCGGCGCGCCGATGGCGCGGTTGGCGACGGTCATGACGATGGGCAGGCCGAGGCCGGCGGCGTTGTACACCGCCTCGACCATGAACAGCAGGCCCTGCGAGGCGGTGGCCGTGTAGCTGCGCGCGCCGGCGGCGGAGGCGCCGATGGCGACGGACATCGCGGCGAACTCCGATTCGACGTTGATGAACTCGCAGGGGGCGAGCGCGCCGCCCTTGACCAGTTCGCCGAGCGCCTCGACGATGTGCGTCTGCGGCGAGATCGGGTAGGCGCAGATCACCTCGGGCCGGCACAGCGCGACGGCCTCGGCGACGGCGCGGCTGCCTTCGATCTGTTTAAGCATGGGCGGTCTCCTCCATTTCCGCCTTGACGATCTCGTAGGCCTCCTTCGCGGCGGCGACGTTGCCGGCGGCGACCTTGCCGGCGAAGCGCTCCTCGATCGCCTTGAGCACCGATTCGAGCCGGATGACGCCGGCCACCGCGGCGAAGCCGCCGAGCAGCGGCACGTTCGGCACCGGCCGGCCGACGTGCTTGAGCGCCAGTTCGGTCGCCGGCACGGTGCATAGCCGCTCGGCGGGCCGGTCGCGCAGGAAGTCGCCGAGGCCGAGCTGGTCGAAGGTCTTGGTGGTGTTGATCAGGATGAAGCCGTCGGGCTTCAGGCCGGCGAAGCAGTCGACCTGGTGCAACAGCGTCGGATCCTGGATGATCAGCGCGTCGGGCGCCATGATCGGCTCGCGCAGGCGGATCTCCTTGTCGTCGATGCGGCAGAAGGCGACCACCGGCGCGCCGGTGCGCTCGGAGCCGAAGCTCGGAAACGCCTGGGCGTGGCGTCCCTCGTCGAAGGCGGCGACCGACAGCATCTCGGCCGCGGTCACCACGCCCTGGCCGCCGCGCCCGTGGATGCGAACCTGGAACATTGCGCGTTCTCCTCGTCGTTTGCCGGGCAGTCTAGGCGTCCTGGGTTGCAGTTATGTTGCGCTGCCCGATTGCGAGGGCAAGTTTAACCCTTTAACATGGGCCGCGTCGCCTACCCGGCGGCGCATACGAACAACCGCTTCGCGCACCCCGCGCAGCCAGTCTCAATCGCTCCAACAGGAGGAGAACATGTCAGAGATGCACCCCGGCCCAGCCGCTGCGGCCGGCGCGGATGCCGACCCGCAGGAAACCCGCGAGTGGCTCGATGCGCTGGAAGCCGTCATCGAGGAAGCCGGCCCCGAGCGCGCCCACTACCTGATCGAAAAACTGATCAAGCTGGGCCACCGCGCCGGCATCAACATTCCCTATTCGGCCAACACCGATTACCTCAACACCATCCCGGTCGACCGCCAGCCGCTGGCGCCCGGCGACTACGCGATCGAGGCGCGCATCCGCGCCTACGTGCGCTGGAACGCGCTGGCGATGGTGCTGCGCGCCAACAAGGGCGACTCGAACCTCGGCGGCCACATCGCCAGCTTCGCCTCGGCGGCGACGCTCTACGACGTCGGCTTCCAGCATTTCTGGCACGCGCCCTCGGAAAACCACGACGGCGACCTGATCTTCATGCAGGGCCACTCGGCGCCGGGCATCTACGCGCGAGCCTTCCTGCTCGGCCGGTTCACCGAGGAGCAGCTGGACGGCTTCCGGCAGGACGTTTCCGGCCACGGCATCACCTCCTATCCGCATCCGTGGCTGATGCCGGACTTCTGGCAGTTCCCGACGGTGTCGATGGGTCTCGGCCCGCTGCAGGCGATCTACCAGGCGCGCTTCATGAAGTACCTGCAGGACCGCGGCCTGGCGCGGACGCAGGGCCGCAAGGTGTGGGCCTTCATGGGCGACGGCGAGATGGACGAGCCGGAGTCGCTCGGCGCGATCGGCATGGCCGGCCGCGAGAAGCTCGACAATCTGGTCTTCGTGGTCAACTGCAACCTGCAGCGCCTCGACGGCCCGGTGCGCGGCAACGGCAAGATCATCCAGGAGCTCGAGGCCGATTTCCGCGGCGCGGGCTGGAACGTCATCAAGGTGGTCTGGGGCAGCTACTGGGACCCGCTGCTGGCGCAGGACAGGAAGGGCCTGCTCCGCAAGCGCATGATGGAGTGCGTCGACGGCGACTACCAGACCTTCAAGTCGAAGGATGGCGCCTACGTGCGCGAACACTTCTTCAACACGCCGGAGCTCAAGGCGATGGTGGCCAACTGGACCGACGACGACATCTGGCGCCTCAACCGCGGCGGCCACGATCCGCACAAGGTCTATGCCGCCTACCAGGCCGCGGTGAATCACACCGGCCAGCCGACCGTGATCCTCGCCAAGACCATCAAGGGCTACGGCATGGGCGAGTCGGGCGAGGCGCAGAACATCACCCACCAGCAGAAGAAGATGGGCACGACGTCGATCAAGGCCTTCCGCGACCGCTTCAAGCTGCCGATTCCGGACGACGCGCTGCACGAGCTGCCCTACCTGAAGTTTCCCGAGGGCTCGGCCGAGCTCGAGTACATGCGCAGCCACCGCCTGGCGCTCGGCGGCTACCTGCCGCAGCGCCGCCGCCGGGTCGAGCCGCTGCCGGTGCCGGCGCTGTCGGCCTTCGACGCGCTGCTAAAGGCGACCGGCGAAGGGCGCGAGATCTCGACGACGATGGCCTTCGTGCGCATCCTCAACACGCTGATCAAGGACAAGCAGATCGGCAAGCGCATCGTGCCGATCGTGCCCGACGAGTCGCGCACCTTCGGCATGGAGGGCCTGTTCCGCCAGGTCGGCATCTGGAACCAGGAGGGCCAGAAGTACGTGCCGCAGGATGCCGACCAGCTGATGTTTTACAAGGAGTCGAAGGACGGCCAAGTCCTGCAGGAGGGCATCAACGAGGCCGGCGCGATGGCCGACTGGATCGCCGCCGCGACGAGCTACTCGACGCACGGCGTGCAGATGATCCCCGTCTACATCTTCTACTCGATGTTCGGCCTGCAGCGCACCATGGACCTGTGCTGGGCGGCGGGCGACTCGCGCGCGCGCGGCTTCCTGGTCGGCGGCACCGCCGGCCGCACCACGCTCAACGGCGAAGGCCTGCAGCACGAGGACGGCCATTCGCACCTGCTCGCCGCGACGATCCCGAACTGCGTCTCCTACGATCCGGCCTTCGCCTACGAAGTGGCGGTGATCGTGCAGGACGGCCTGCGCCGCATGGTGGCCGAGCAGGAGGACGTCTTCTACTACCTGACGGTGATGAACGAGAACTACGAGCATCCCGCCATGCCGGCCGGAGCGGAGCAGGGCATCCTCAAAGGCATGTACCTGTTCCGCAAGGGCAGCAACAGCAACGGGCCGCGCGTGCAGCTGCTCGGCTCGGGCACGATCTTCCGCGAGGTGATCGCCGCCGCCGAGCTGCTGAAGGACGACTGGGGCGTCGAGGCGGATCTGTGGAGTTGCGCCAGCTTCAACGAACTGGCGCGCGACGGCCACAACTGCACGCGCTTCCGCCTGCTGCATCCGGAAGAGCCGAAGCCGGTCTGCCACGCCAAGGGGCTGCTGGCCGACACGCGCGGCCCGATCGTCGCGGCGACCGACTACCTGCGCCTCTACGCCGAGCAGATCCGCCCCTTCATCACCGAGGGCGGGCGGCGCTACGTCGTGCTCGGCACCGACGGCTTCGGCCGTTCCGACACGCGCGAGCGGCTGCGCCACTTCTTCGAGGTCGACCGGCACTGGGTCGCGCTCGCCGCGCTCTCGGCGCTCGCCGACGACGGCGCGCTCGAGCAGAAGACCGTCGCCGCGGCGATCGCGAAGTACGGCCTCGATCCGGACAAGCCCAACCCGGTGAAGGTGTGATCATGGCGGCGACACTCGAAGTCAAGGTTCCCGACATCGGCGGCTTCAACGATGTGCCGGTCATCGAAATCCACGTCAGGCCGGGCGACGCTGTCCAGGCCGAAGACGCGCTGATCACCCTCGAATCCGACAAGGCGACGATGGACGTGCCCGCGCCGGCCGCCGGCACGGTCAAGGAAGTGAAGATCAAGCTCGGCGACAAGGTCAGCGAAGGCAGTCTGATCCTGGTTCTTGAAGCCGCTGCTGCAGCGCCCGTTGCATCTGTTGCCGAACCTGCGCCGGCAGCCGAGCCGGCTCCTGCACCCGCCGCCCCGCCAGCGCCGAGTCTTGCGCCAGCCGCCCCCGCGGCCGCCGCGCACGACTTCCGGCCGACCGAGCACGAGCCGACCACCGCGCCGCCGTCCGTGCGCATTCCCTCGCCGGCCGAGGTCGTCGCGGCGATGGACGGCATCAAGCCGCACGCCAGTCCCTCGGTGCGCCGCTTCGCGCGCGAGCTCGGCGTCGATGTGGCGCAGGTGAAGGGCAGCGGGCCGAAGGGCCGCATCACCCAGGCTGACGTGCAGGCCTTCGTCAAAGGCGTGATGTCAGGCGCCGCCTCGCCAGCCCCGAGTCTGGGCGCCGCGCCGCCGGGCGGCCTGAATCTGCTGCCCTGGCCGCAGGTCGACTTCGCCAAGTTCGGGCCGATCGAGGTCAAGCCGCTGTCGCGCATCAAGAAGATCAGCGGCCCGAACCTCGCGCGCAACTGGGTGATGATCCCCGCCGTCACCTACCATGAAGATGCGGACATCACCGAGCTCGAGGCGCTGCGCGTCCAGCTCAACAAGGAGAACCAAGGTAACAATGGGTCCGGCGTGAAGGTGACCATGCTCGCCTTCATCATCAAGGCCGTCGTCGCCGCGCTGAAGAAATATCCCGACCTCAATTCCTCGCTCGATGGTGAGAACCAGGTCTACAAGAACTACTGGCACATCGGCTTCGCCGCCGACACGCCGAACGGCCTGATGGTGCCGGTGCTCAAGGACGCCGACAGGAAGGGCGTCGTCGAGATCGCGCAGGAAACTTCCGAACTCGCGAAGAAGGCGCGCGAAGGCAAGCTGCCGCCGGGCGACATGCAGGGGGCGACCTTCACCATCTCGTCGGTCGGCGGCATCGGCGGAACTGCGTTCTCGCCGATCGTCAATGCGCCCGAGGTGGCGATCCTCGGCGTCAGCAAGTCGAGCATGAAGCCTGTCTGGGACGGCGAGAAGTTCGTGCCGCGCCTGATCGTGCCGCTGTCGCTCTCGGCCGACCACCGCGTCATCGACGGTGCGCTGGCGACGCGCTTCAATGCCTACCTCGCCCAGCTGCTCGGCGACTTCCGGAGGGTCATGCTATGACCGGCTCGAACCCAATGGAAGTGAGAGTACCCGACATCGGCGACTTCAAGGACGTGCCGGTGATCGAGGTGCACGTCAAGCCCGGCGATGCGGTCCGGGCCGAGGATGCGGTGGTCACGCTCGAATCGGACAAGGCGACGATGGACGTGCCGAGCCCGTCCGCCGGCATCGTCAAGGAGGTGAAGCTCAAGGTCGGCGACAAGGTGGCCGAAGGTACGCTGGTTCTGGTGCTCGAGCCCGCGGCTGCAAGTGCTCCGGCGCCGCAGCCCGCAGCCGCCCCGCCAGCGCCGACTTCTGCCAGTGCCGACATCGAATGCGAGATGCTGGTGCTCGGCGCCGGCCCCGGCGGCTACTCGGCCGCCTTCCGCAGCGCCGACCTCGGCATGAAGACCGTGCTGGTCGAGCGCTACGCCACGCTCGGCGGCGTCTGCCTCAACGTCGGCTGCATTCCCTCGAAGGCGCTGCTGCACGTCGCCGCGGTGATCGAGGAAGCCGGGCACGCGAGCGTTGCCGGCGTGAGCTTCGCCGCGCCCAAGATCGACATCGATGTGCTGCGCAAGCACAAGGAGAAGGTCGTCGGCAAGCTGACGACGGGCCTGACCGGCATGGCCAAGGCGCGCAAAGTCGAAGTCGTGCGCGGTTACGGCCACTTCCTCGACGCCAACCACCTCGAAGTCGAACTGACCATGGGCGACGCCCAGGAAAAGACCGGCGAGAAGAGGGTCGTCAAGTTTCAGCAGTGCATCATCGCCGCCGGTTCGCAAGCCGTTCATCTGCCGTTCCTTCCGGACGATCCGCGCATCGTCGATTCCACCGGCGCGCTGGAACTCAGGCAGGTGCCGCAGAAAATGCTCGTCATCGGCGGCGGCATCATCGGCCTCGAAATGGCCACCGTCTACTCGACGCTCGGCGCGAAGGTCGATGTGGTCGAGATGCTCGACGGCCTGATGCAGGGTCCGGACCGCGACGCCGTCAAGGTCTGGGAGAAGCAGAACGCGCACCGCTTCGACAGGATCATGCTGAAGACGAAGACCACTGCGGTCGAGGCGAAGGACGATGGCTTGTGGGTGACGTTCGAGGGCGAGAAAGCGCCAAAAGAGGCCCAGCGCTACGACCTGATCCTGCAGGCCGCCGGCCGCAGCCCGAACGGCAGGAAGATCGGCGCCGACAAGGCCGGCGTGCAGGTGAACGAGCGCGGCTTCATCCCGGTCGACAGCCAGATGCGCACCAGCGTGCCGCACATCTTCGCGATCGGCGATGTGGTGGGAAATCCCATGCTCGCGCACAAGGCGGTGCATGAGGCGCACGTCGCCGCCGAAGCGGCGGCGGGGCAGAAGGCGCATTTCGACGCCAGCGTGATTCCGGGCGTGGCCTACACGCATCCCGAAGTCGCGTGGGTGGGCCTCGGCGAGGATGAAGCGAAGCAGGCCGGCCGCAAGGTCGAGGTCGCCAGGTTCCCGTGGGCCGCCTCGGGCCGCGCCATCGCCAACGGCGCGGACTACGGTTTCACCAAACTGGTGTTCGATGCCGAAACGCACCGCATCGTCGGCGGCACCATCGTCGGCCCCTCGGCGGGCGACATGATCGGCGAGATCGCGCTGGCGATCGAGATGGGCGCCGACGCCATCGACATCGGCAAGACCATCCATCCGCACCCGACCCTCGGCGAATCCATCGGCATGGCCGCCGAAGTCGCGCACGGCTCCTGCACCGACCTGCCGCCGATAAAAAAACGGTAATGCTTGAAAACCCGCCAGCCTCGTCCGGCGATGCTCGGACGAGGTTAATTTGAGCACGTTACGTCAGATACATTTCAGATCGGCACTTGATGCCATTCCGACGCAGAACACGCGCGAAGGCATCTGCATAGGCTTTGGCTGACTCGGCGGACTGGCCGGCCTGATCCGCTGGGATCGAATAGCCGCGCTGATAATGCCGGTGTCCAACCCCATTTTTCTGCCACCGTGCAAAGGATATGCGGCCGTCTTCAATAACGACATACGCACCACCACACCCTCCTTCCATATAGACGTGGCCCTCAACGACAAGCGGCCTGGCGACGCATTCTTCCATTGCTTTCAGAGCAGTCTGCTGAGCCAGAACATAGATAGCCTCCCAGCGAGCATCCCCGTCAAAGTCGTCGGAAATGAGAAGAGGGGATGTTGCCTCACCCTCAAGCGCGACATCTTTTTGGGCAGGGAAAGCCGCCACGATAAACGCGTGTGTCCGTATGCCCAAGTGGATCGGCGGATTTCAATGCGGACAGAAATGCTTCGTCAAGCGATTCGCCTTCCTCTTCGCCTGGCAGAGGAGAGGCAAAGAGGAAGGCGCAAGGATGCACTGGGTCCATACATCACCGTCACTATTAATAGGACTTGCAGAAACGTCATTCGAGTTCGATGGAGTCAGTTACCGAAGGCCCTATTGCACAAAACCTCTAGCTGCCGGGCAAGCTCCAGCAGGTCGTCCGCCTCCGTCGCGCTTGCTTCGACCATGCCCGCGTATTCGGAGGCATTGCGGCGGGTGTGGTAGCGGTCGAGCGCAACCCATAATTCCTTGGGAGCGCCGACGGTGACTTCCAGCGTCTGGAAGACGACGGCGCGGTGGCCGCGCGATGCGTCGGGCCGGTAGCCCTGGGCGCGCAGCGCGGCGAAAGCCAGCGAATGCGCCGCATCGTAGGCCAGCATGAAACGGCCGGCGGGGCTCATGCCATCGAGTTCGGCATCCCGCAGATACATGGCCGCCTTGCGCAGGTAGGAACGCGTCTCGTCGCGCGCGGGCGGTTCGGGTTTCAATTGCCCGATGCGGACCAGATTATCGAGCGGCGCTGTCATCGTTCGCGGCAGCGGCGGGCGCTTTGCCTAGGAGTGGGATCGTTTGCCCAGCCATGACCTTGCGAAGGAAAGGATCGCCATCGTCCAGCCTTTTGTTGAACTCCGACTTGCCGATCAAGGTGGGCGAAATGCGGTAGCCGATTCTTGTTTCGGCGGATTGCAGCGCCAATGCGAGTTCAGACAGGCGCAACGAACCAACGATCAGCAAGTCGAGATCGCTGTCGGCGCGCTGCTCGCCGCGCGCCACGGAACCGTATATGCACGCGAAGACGATGCGATCAGAGAAAGCTTCCAGCGCCTCGCGGACCACGTCGGCGACGCCGAAGGACTTGGTGACGAGACCGACCAGTTCCGGGTAAATCGTGGCGGCCGGATTGGCGCGGTAATACACCTGGTTCGCGCGCTCTTCGCGCAATAGCAGGCCGGCCGCCGTCAGGAGTTCCAGTTCTTTCTGCACTTGGCTGGCTCCGGCCCCGACCCATTTGACGATCTCGCGGGTGTAGAAAGCATTGTTCGGCTGCCCGAACATTAGGGCGAGCACGCCACGCCGCGCCTTGCCAAATAGGATGTTGGCAAAACCGGTTGTGGATGGAGGGGCGGACTGCATGTTTGGGGCCTTTGGGCGTACCGTACCGAAATCAGGTTTGATCGTACTGCTATTGGGTACATAATGCAATCGCCATGTTGCCGCCAAACGAAACTCGGCGCTGGCGGGGCGGCGGCTTCAGTGCCAGAAGCCGCCCGGATGCCAGCGCGCCGTCGAGCGCTTCAGGCGCGGGTAGTCCGGCACTTGCCAGTCGGCCTCCGGCGCCGCCTGTCCAGGCGCCTCGGCCGGCGCCAGCAGGCGCCGGATGCGTTCCTCGGTTTCCGGGTGCGTGCGCAGCCACGACGGTTCGGGATTGCCCCAGCCCGGCAGCAGCACGCTGCGCCAGGAGCGCTGCGCGCGTTCGATGCGCGCCAGCGCGGCGGCGAGGCCGCGCGGATCGCCGGTCAGCCGCACCGCCGTGGCATCGGCGTCGAATTCGCGCGCGCGCGACAGGCCCAGTTGCGCGAGCCGCGCGATGTGCGGCGAGGCGATCAGCAGCAGCAGCGCCGGCCAGTTGACGACCGCATTGCCTTCCAGCAGCCAGGGCAGGGAGAACAGCAGCATCAGCTGTCCCATCAGGGAGAAGATGCTCGTCAGCCGGCTCACGTAATCCGCCAGGCCCATCACGCGCAGGTCGCCGTGGGCGATGTGGGCGGTCTCGTGCGCCAGCACGGCGGTGATTTCGCGCGGCGTCAGGCCGCGCAGCAGGCCGTCCGTCAGGGCGATGGCGGCGTCATGCCGGCTGCCCACGGCGAAGGCATTGACGAGCGGGCTCGGAACGTAATGCGGCACCGGCGGTGCGGGCAGGCCGGCGCGCGCCGCGATGGCGTCGATCGTCTGCCAGAGCGCCGGCGCCTCCGAGGGTTCGATCGGCCGGGCGCCGTAGAAGCGCAGCGTCAGACGCGAACTGGCGGCCGGGGCCAGCAGCAGGACCAGCAGGCAGGCGCCAAGCGCCATCCACAGGCCGTTCTCGCCCAGCAGCAGGGTGCCGGCGAGCATGCCGATGCCCAGCAGGGCAGCGACCAGCAGGAAAGTCTGCAGCCGGTTGGCCCAGAGGTGGCGATGCCAGTTCTGCACGTGCGTCTCTCCATGCGCTCGCTTGCGGTCTGCGGCGGCGGAGCGCCGTCGCCGTTCATTTATACTGCAAGCAGAAGAACACGGCCCGCCGCATGAGCGGGCGGCCATTCAAGGAGGACGCAGCATGAGCATGACCCAGGACCAACTCAAGCAGGCGGTGGCCAAGGCCGCGGCCGATTACGTGGCGGCCAACGTGCCGGCCGGCGGCATCGTCGGCGTCGGCACCGGCTCGACCGCCAACTTCTTCATCGACGAACTGGCGCAGATCAAGGACCGCATCAGTGCGACGGTGGCCAGTTCGGAAGCGACCAAACAGCGGCTCGAAGGCCACGGCATCAAGGTGCTCGACCTCAACGAGGTGATGAGCATGCCGGTCTATGTCGATGGCGCCGACGAGATCACCGCGCGGCTCGAGATGGTCAAGGGCGGCGGCGGCGCGCTGACGCGCGAGAAGATCGTCGCGGCGGTGGCCGACAAGTTCGTCTGCGTCTGCGACGCGAGCAAGCTGGTCGCGACGCTCGGCAGGTTCCCGCTGCCGGTGGAGGTGATCCCGATGGCGCGCGCCTACGTGGCGCGCGAGATCGTCAGGCTCGGCGGCCAGCCCAGGCTGCGCGAAGGCTTCGTCACCGACAACGGCAACGAGATCCTCGACGTGCATGGCTGGCAGATCGCCGACCCGGCCGCGCTGGAGACGACGCTGAACGGCATCGTCGGCGTGGTCACCAACGGCCTGTTCGCGCGGCGCGGCGCCGATCTGCTGCTATTGGCGACGCCGGACGGCGTCAAACAGCTGACGAAATAACCGGTCCGTTCAGCTTCTGGGCGGCACGTAGCCGCTGACGCGGTCGGCGCCGGTGCCGAAGAAGTGCTTCTCGACCTGCTCGGCGAGGTACTTGCGGTGCGCGGGATCGGCGAGGTTGAGACGGTTCTCGTTGATGATCATCGTCTGCAGGCGGATCCACTGCTGCCAGGCTTCCTTCGAGACGTTCTCGAAGAGGCGCTTGCCGAGCTCGCCGGGCATTGGCGGGAAGTCGAGACCGTCGGCCTCGCGACCGAGCTTGATGCAATTGACCGTTCGTGCCATGGGGGAAATCCTCGTGTGCTGGAACGGCGATTCTACAGGCTCTTGGCGAGCACCTTCGAGCGCCGCTGGTAGTTGTAGAGATCGCGGCGCGTCTTGGGCAGCGCCTCGAGGCCGACGTCGACGAAGCCGCGCTCGACGAACCAGTGCGCGGTGCGCGTCGTCAGCACGAACAGCCGGCGGATGCCCGCCTTCTTGGCGCGCGCCTCGATGTGGCGGCGCAGCTGGTCGCCGTAGCCGGCGCGCCGGTATGCGGGCAGCACCGCGAGGCAGGCCAGTTCGGCCGAGGCCGGCTCGCCGCGCGCCTTGCTGAGCGGATAGAGCGCCGCGCAGCCGACCACCACGCCGTCGTGGTCGAGCAGCGAGAAATGGCCGATCTCCATCTCGATGCGCTCGCGGCTGCGCCTGACCAGCGTGCCGTCGGCCTCGAGCGGGGCGATCAGGTTGAGCACGGCGCCGACGTCTTCCGCCGTCGCCTCGCGCAGGCGCGCCAGCGGCGCACGCGTCATCACCGTGCCGATGCCCTCGCGCGTGAACAGTTCCATCAGCATCGCGCCGTCCTGCGCGCGGTCGAGGAAATGCACGCGGCCGACGCCGTTGCGGCAGGCGTCGAGCGCGGCGGGCAGCACGCGCGCCACCTCGGGCGCCTGCGGCACCTTCTTGGCGAGCAGCTGCTCGCCTTCCTCGACGGTCAGCGCGTCGATCTGCTGGCCCTTCTTGTCGACGAGGCCGTTGGCGTCGCAGAGGAAGATCAGCTTGTCGGCCTTGATCGCGGTGGCGACGGCCTCGGCCACCTCCTCCCAGGCGAGGTTGAAGATCTCGCCCGAGGGCGAGGCGGCGATCGGCGTGATCAGCACGACGTTCTCCTGGGCGAGGTCGGCGCGGATCTCGTCCGCCTCGACCTTGCGCACCGCGCCGGTGAACTGGAAGTCGACGCCGTCGACGACGCCGACCGGCTTGGCGGAGATGAAGTTGCCGCCGGTGACGCGCAGGAAGGCGCCGGCCAGCGGCGTGTTCGGCAGGCCCTGCGAGAGCAGCGCTTCGATCTCGATGCGCGTCACGCCCATCGCGCGCTTGACGCACTCGAGCGCGGCGGCGTCGGTGACGCGCAAGCCGTCGTGGTAACGCGGCGTGAGGCCGCGCTCGCGCATCTCGGCGTCGATCTGCGGCCGCGCGCCATGCACCAGCACCAGCTGGATGCCCATGCTGTCGAGCAGCGCGATGTCGTGGATCAGCGCCTGGGCGACGCCGGTCTGCAGCACCTCGCCGCCGAAGGCGATCACGAAGGCGCGCCCGCGGAACGCGTGGATGTACGGCGCGGCCTGCCGCACCCAGGCGACCAGCCGCGCATCGGTCAGCGTACCGGCATCCGTTTCGTTCATTTCTTGCCTTTCTTCTTGAGGTCTTTCGTCTTGCCGGCCGGCGGAAAGCCGGCCGCCGGAATCGGCGCTTCGAGCGCGGCGGCGAGCCGCTCGCAGAGGGTGCGGAGGATCTTGACGCGCGCGTGGTTCTTGTCGTTGGCCTCGACCAGCGTCCACGGCGCCATGCCGGTGCTGGTGCGGTCGACCATGTCGCACACCGCCCGGTGGTAGGCGTCCCATTTCTCGCGGTTGCGCCAGTCCTCGTCGGTGATCTTGAAGCGCTTGAACTCGATCTTCTCGCGCTCCTTGAAGCGGCGCAGCTGCTCCTCCTTGCTGATCTGCAGCCAGAACTTGACGACCACCGCGCCGGCCTGCACCTGCTCGTGCTCGAAGTCGTTGATCTCGCTGTAGGCGCGCAGCCAGTCGGCCTCGGCGCAGAAGCCCTCGACGCGCTCGACCAGCACGCGGCCGTACCACGAGCGGTCGAAGATCGTCGCGCGGCCGGTGCGCGGGATGTGCCGCCAGAAGCGCCACAGGTAGGGCTGGGCGCGCTCTTCCTCGGTCGGCGCGGCGGTCGGCACGATCTGGTAGTCGCGCGCGTCCATCGCCGCGGCGATGCGCCGGATGGCGCCGCCCTTGCCGGCGGCGTCCGCGCCCTCGAACACGCAGATCAGCGAGCGCTGCCTGAAGCGCGGGTCGCGCACCAGCTCGGAGAGCCGGCCCTGCCATTTGGCGAGCTGCGCCTCGTATTCCTTCTTGGCCAGCTTCTTCGTCAGGTCGAGCCCGGAGATCACGTCGCGGCCGTTGATGTTCGGCGGGATCGGCGGCGCCACCGGCGTGGCCTGCTTGCCGGCATCCGCGAGACGATCGCGGATCGAGTCGAGAATGATCTTGCCGGTGGTCAGCGAACGGTAGCGCTCGTCCTCGCCCTCGATGATGATCCACGGCGCCCACGGCGAGTTGGTCAGGCGCAGCACGTGGCCGGCGACTTCCTGCAGCTGGTCGTAGGTCTTGAGGCGGTCCCAGTTCCATTTCGTCACGCGCCAGGCGGTGCGCGGATCCTTCTCGAGCGCCTTGAGCCGGCGTTTCTGGCCTTCCTTGGTGAGATGGAACCAGAACTTGAGGATCAGCGCGCCCTCGTTCACCAGCATCTGCTCGAAGCGGTTGATCTGGTCGATGCGCTGGTCCATCTGCACCTGGGTCATCCCGCCGTCGATGCGGTCGTGGATCGGGCTCGAGTACCACGAGCCGGCGAAGATGCCGACGCGGCCCTTCGGCGGCAGCGCGCGCCAGTAGCGCCACATGTAGGGGCGCAGGCGCTCCTCGTCGGTCGGCGCGGCGAAGGCCAGCGTCGACAGGTAGCGCGGGTCCATCCACTCGTAGAGGATGTTGATGGTCTCGCCCTTGCCGGCGCCGTCCTGGCCGCTGACCAGCACGATCACCGGAATCCTGCCCTGTTCCTTGAGGTCGTACTGCGCGTCGAGCAGGTCGGCGCGCAGTTGCGGCACGGCCTTCTTGTAGGCGGCCTTGTCGATCTTGTGGCCGAGTTCGGCGGATTCGAACATGTCGCTGCTCCCCTAAAAATCGCCCCACCGCGCCTGCAGCGCCGCCAGCGCGGCCGCGCCCGCGGTCTCGGTGCGCAGCACGCGCGGTCCGAGCCGCAGCGCCCGGAATCCCGCCGCTTGCGCCGCCTGCATCTCGTTTTCCTCCCAGCCGCCTTCCGGGCCGACCATCATGGCCAGCGATCCGGCGGGCGGCGGCAGCTCGCGCAGCGCCGCATCGCCTTCCGGCGCGAGCAGCAGCCGCAGCGCATTCTGCCCCTGCGCCTCGGCGAGATATTGAGGCAAATCAAGCACCGGCGCCACCACCGGCACGCGGTTGCGGCCGCACTGCTCGCAGGCGGCGACGGCGATGGCGTTCCAGTGGGCGACGCGCCGCGCCATGCGTTCGGCGGAGAGGCGGATCACGCTGCGCTTCGCGGCGACCGGCTGGATCGCCGCCACGCCCAGCTCGACGCACTTCTCGACCACCCAGTCCATCTTGTCGCCGGCCGGCAGCGCCTGCACCAGCGTCACCTGCAGCGGCGACTCGCACTCGCGGGCGGAGAACTCCCGCAGCGCCACGCGCGACGGGGGCGCCGCCCTGCCGGCGCCGAGTATCTCGGCCCGCCATTCGCCGCCGCGCCCGTCGAACAGGATCAGCGCATCGCCGGGCTTCATGCGCAGCACCTTCAGCGCATGGTGCGCCGCAGCGTCGGGCAACTCGACCTGCGCGCCGGGAGACAGCGGGAAAGGGCAATGGAAGCGGGGTATCATCAAGGCATTATTCCACAACGACCTTGCTGGATTCGCGCCATGAAACTCTCCGTGTCCGCGCTCAGGAAAACCGCATTGATCGTCGTCGGCTGCATCGTGGCGGTGCTGCTGTTCCTCTGGCAGGGTTTGCCGCGCATCATCCAGTGGCAGGCGGAACAGTTCGTCGCCGGGAAGACCGGCCACCGCCTGACGCTCGACCGGCCGGAGTTCAACCCGTTCCGGCTCGCCCTGCGGCTCGGCAAGCTGCGGCTGGCCGATGCCGAGGACAAGCCGCTGCTGTCCTTCGACGGCCTGCTGGTCGACCTCTCCGCCGCCAGCCTCGTCGACCGGGCGCTGGTCCTCGACGCGATCCGGCTCGACGGCCCGATGGCGACGGTGGTCGAGCTGCCCGGCGGCGGCCTCAACTGGACGCCCTTCCTCGACGCCCTCAAGAGCAAGGAACCCGAGCCGGAGGAGAAGAAGGGCCTGCCGCGCTTCGACATCCGCAGTTTCGTGCTCGCCGGCGGCAAGATCGACTACGCCGACCGGCGCGGCTTCGGCGCCGGCTTCGCCACGCGCATCGAGCCGCTCGACCTGACGCTGACCGACATCTCCACGCTGCCCGGCGACGACGGCAAGTTCGACGTGTCGGCGCGCACCGCGACCGGCGCGCAACTCGGCCTCACCGGCCAGATCAAGCTCGACCCGCTGACGGTGAGCGGCAACTTCATCCTGGCCGACCTGCAGCTCGCCCAGCTCGGCCCCTACCTGAAGAATGCCTTGTCCGTGCCGCCGGAAGGCGTGGCGGCGCTGTCGGCCAGCTACCGCGCCGGCAACGTCGGCGACAAGCTCGATGCGCAGGTCGAGCAACTGACGGCGAAACTGACGGGACTGCGCGTCGCCCTCAAGGAGGCGGACGGCCCGGTGGCGACCGTCGAAGCCGTCGAGCTGAAGAACGGCCGCTTCCAGCTCGCCAGCCAGGAGTTCGCCGCCGACGCTTTCGCCGTCGCAGGCGGCAAGCTTGCCCTGCCGGGCATCGAGTCGCCGCCGCAATTCGGCGCGCTGACCGTCGAGGACATCCGCATCGCGCTGGCGGCGCGCGATGCGAGCGTCGGCAAGGCGACCTTCGCGGACGCCGGCGTGCAGGCGCAGCGCAAGGCCGACGGCAGGATCGACCTGCAGGAGGCGCTCGCGGCGCTGGCAGCCGCCAAGCCGCCCGCCGCCGCGGAACCGCCGGCGGCCGAGGGAACGGCTCAGGCAGCGGCACCCTGGCGATTCAAGATCGGCCAGGTCGCGGTCGCCAATCTGGACGTGGTGCTGCGCGACGGCGGCGTGACGCCGCCGGCCGAGCTGGCGCTCGAAGACATCATGCTCGAGGTCGACGGCGTCAGCGACGACCTGGCCGCGCCGCTGCCGGTGCGCCTGTCCTTCGTCGCCAGGAGCGGCGGGCGTTTCGCGGCCACCGGCAAGGTGGTGCCGGCCGGGCCGATGGTCGATGCCGACTTCCAGCTGAGCGATCTGGCGCTGCAGATCGCGCAGCCCTATCTGGCGGCGAAGACCACGCTGCGGGTCGCCGGCGGCAAGCTGTCCACCAAGGGCAGCGCGCATTTCGACGCGCGCGACGCCAAGGAGACCAGGCTGCGCGGCGAGTTCTCGGTGAACGACCTGCGCCTGACCGAGCCCGGCGTGCGCAAGCCGCTGCTGGCGTGGAAGTCCTTCGGCACCCGCAAGCTGACGCTGACGCAGCGGCGGCTCGATCTCGGCGAACTGCGGCTCGCCGGTCTCGACACCGAGCTGATCATCGACAAGGACAAGAGCATCAACTTCAAGCGCGTGCTCAAGACCACCGGCGAAGCCGCGGCGCAACCCGCCGCGCCGCCGGAGAAAGCCGCCGCCCCGGCCAAGCCGCCGGCCTTCCTCGTCAATATCGACCGCCTGCGCTTCCATCGCTGCGAGCTCGATTTCGCCGACCATTCGCTGGTCCTGCCGTTCGGCACGCGCATCCACAACCTGCGCGGCAGCATCGCCGGCCTGTCGAACCGCCCCGGCGCGGCCGGCCAGATCGAGCTCGACGGCGAGGTGGACGACTACGGCATGGCGCGCGCCGTCGGCCGGGTGGACCTGTTCAACCCGACCGACGGCCTCGACATGCGCGTGCAGTTCCGCAACGTCGAGATGACGCGGCTGACGCCCTACACCGCCACCTTCGCCGGGCGCAAGATCGATTCCGGCAAGCTGTCGCTCGACCTGCAGTACAAGATCAGGCAGCGCCAGCTGCAGGGCGACAACCAGGTGATCATGGACCAGCTGACGCTCGGCGAGCGCGTCGAGAGCCCGACCGCCAAGGATCTGCCGCTCGATCTCGCCCTCGCCATCCTCAAGGATTCCGACGGCCGCATCGACCTCGGCCTGCCGGTCGCCGGCAGCCTCGACGATCCCGGGTTCAGCTACGGACAGATCGTCTGGAAGGCGATCGTCAATGTCCTGACCAAGATCGTCACCGCGCCGTTCCGCGCGCTCGGCGCGCTGTTCGGCGGCGGGGCGGAGGAAATCGCGGACGTTGCCTTCGAGGCCGGCGCCGCGCAGCTGACGCCGCCGGAACGCGAAAAGATCGCGCGGCTGGCCGAGGCGATGGGCAAGCGGCCGGGGCTGGTGCTCGCCGTCGGCGGCATCTTCGCCGAGGCCGACCGCGTCGCCCTGCAGGATCGGCAGCTGCGCCGCGCGGTGCTCGCCAAGGCCGGCCAGCAGGTCGCGGAGAAGGGCGACCCCGGGCCGATCTCGACCCAGCAGCCGAAGGTGCAGGAAGCGCTCGAGGCGCTCTACAAGGAGCGCGTCGGCGCCGCCGACCTGGCCGCGCTGAAGGAAGGCTTCCGCGCGGCCAATCCGGGACAACTGCCCGAGAGCATGGCAGGCAGGATGGTGTCGCGCCTGTCCGGCCTGCTGCGCGGGAAGAAGACGCTGGCGGCCGACGAGGTGGAGAAGCTCAAGGGCGGCGACTTTTACGGCATACTCTTCGAGCGCCTGCGCGCGCTCGAGACGATCCCGGCCGAACGCCTGCAGGCGCTTGCCCAGACGCGCGGCGAGGGGGTCGTCGAGGTTCTCAAGGGCGCCGGCGTGGCGGCCGAGCGCGTGCGCCTGCAGCCGCCGGAAGCGGCCAGGCCCGAGGAGGGCGCCGGCGGCGAGGTGCCGCTGCGCCTCGGCCTGGAAGCGGCCAAGGCCGAGAAGCCATAAGGAGAAGAACGAGATGGTCAGCACCCCCACCCCCGTCTGCGCCTTCGGCTGGCGGGCCGTCGATTTCGATTTGCCCGGCGTGGACGGCAAGCGCCACGGCCTGGCGTCGGCGCGCGGCCCGAACGGCTTGCTGGTGATGTTCATCTGCAACCACTGCCCCTACGTCAAGGCGGTGCTCGACCGCATCGTGCGCGACACGCGCGAGCTGGCGGCGCTCGGCGTCGGCAGCATCGCGATCATGAGCAACGATCCGTCCGAATACCCGGAAGACGCTTGGGACAACATGGTGCGCATCGCGCGCGGGAAGAACTTCCCCTTCCCCTACGTGCTCGACGAAACCCAGGAGGTCGCCCGGGCCTACGGCGCGGTGTGCACGCCGGATTTTTTCGGCTTCAACGCGCGGCTCGAATTGCAGTATCGCGGCCGGCTCGACGAATCGCGCAAGGAGACCGCGCCGGAGGATGCGCGCCGCGACCTGTTCGAGGCGATGAAGCAGGTCGCGCTCACCGGCCAGGGCCCGCGCGAGCAGATTCCCGGCATCGGCTGTTCGATCAAGTGGAAAGAATCCTGAGGCTTCTCCTCCTCCTGCTGGCCGTGGCGGCGCTGCCGGCATGGGCGGAGGACAACGTGCTGCTGATCCGGCAGGGGCCGCAGGGCTTCGTCGTCTGGCATGTCGAAGGCGAGAGCCGGCTGAGCGACGACGAGATCCTCGAGATCATGGCGACGGCCGCGCCGCAGGGCGGGCCCGAGGTGGCGACGCCGCTGGGGCCGGCGCGCGCCTTCGAACTGGACGAGGGCATCCTCATCCGCCTGCCGGCCGCGCCGCGCGACCAGGCGCTGCTGGTGGACCGCGATGCCTGCGGCCACATCATCGTCTGGCATGCCGCGGGCAGGACGCAGCTGACGGAAGCCGAGCTGACCGAGATCGTGCTGTCCGCGCAGGCGGAAGGCGGGCCGCGCCTGCGCCTCGGCGACCGCTACGCCAAGGCGTTCGTGGGCAAGCTCGGCGTCACCGTGACGCTCTGGCCGGTGCCGGTCAGGAAGTAGCCGCCTCGCCGGCGCCGAGTTTTCGAGCCCGGGCGCCGCCGGGAAATCTAGAATCCCGCCTTCAGTGTCGAACCTTCCCGCCATGAAAATCCCCGGAAGCCGTTTCCTGGCCGTCCTGCTCGCCGGCGCCGGCCTGCTGGCCGCCCCGGCGGCGGGCGCCGAGACCTATTCCTTCGGCGTCCTGTCCCAGCACAGCGCGGTGCCGACCGCCGAATACTGGAACCCGATCCTCGATTACGTGCAGCGCCGGACGGGCATCGCGCTGCAGCTGCGCGTGACGCGCACCGCCGCGGAATCGAATGACGCCACGGCGCGCGGCGAATACGACTTCGTCTATTCGAACCAGATCTTCGAGCCCCGCATGAGCGCGGCGAACTATCAGGTCATCCTGCGGCCGCGCGCCGAGGCGATCGCCGGGCAGATCGTCACGCCGGCCGGTTCGGCGGTGCGCCGGCTCGCGGATCTCGCCGGCCGGGAAGTCGGCTTTCCCTCGCCGGTCGCCTTCGTCGGCTATGTCGTGCCGATGGACCGCCTGCGCCGCGAGGGCATCGCCGTGAAGCCGGTGTTCGGCGGCAACCAGGAAGGGATCATGGGACAGCTGCGCGCCGGCCGCGTGGCGGCAGCCGCCGTGAACGACCGGGTGATGAAGGCCTTCGCCGAGCGGGAACATTTCCGCTACCGCGTGCTCTGGGAGTCGGAGCCGTTTCATAATCTGCCCATCGCGGCGCATCCGCGCGTCCCCCGGGAGGTGATCGCCGCCGTCCGGGCGGCGATCGACGGCATGGAAGGCGATGCGGAAGGCATGCAGGTGCTGGAGGCCTCCGCCCGCGTGATCGGCCAGTCGCCGCCTTTCGGTTTTCGGGCGGCGACGCCCGCCGATTACCGGAACTATGTCGACTTCTACAAGAGGACGCCAGTGACAGGCGGGGATTAGGACAGGCGGAGCATGCGAGGGATCTGGGACAAGCTGCCGTTCATCGGCAGGCTGCTGGCCATCAGCGCCGTCGCGCTGCTGCTGGCCGCCGCGGCGATGCTGTTCGTCGGGGCGCGCGAACTGGCGGCCGCGAGCCGCAGCAGCCTGATGAACCAGTTGCAGCAGGAACTCGAGACCCTGCCGGTCGCGCTCGCCGAGTCCGTGGTCGTCGGCGACTATGCGAGCCTGCAGCGACTGCTGGACCACTATGTCGCCTACCCGCCGGTGATCGCGGCGGAATTCACCGACGCCACGGGCAGCCGGATCGCCAGCGCGGCACACCGTCAGGACTCATCGGCGCCCGAGTGGTTCGTGACGCTGTTCGATTTCGCCGATCGGGCCGGCAGCACGATGATCGGCTTCGGCGGCCGCAACTACGGCGAGCTCCATGTGACCCTGAGCGCCCAGGAGCAGGCCGGCTACGCCTGGACCCATCTCCAGAGCCTGATGGCCATTCTGCTGCTCGCGTTGCTGGGGGTATTGCTGGGCTTCTGGTTCGTGCTGCGCAGCGGTCTCGCGCCGCTGCGACAGCTCGAGGCGGGCGCGCAGTCGCTGGCCGCCGGCGATTTCGCCGTGACGCTGCCGCCGGCGGGCAGCCCGGAGCTCAAGCACGTCATCGTCGCCTTCAACCAGATGGTCGCGGCCGTGCGCGCCAGCCGCGCGGCGCTGCAGGAATCGGAGGAACGCCTGCAGCTCGCCATCAACGGCGTCAACGACGGCATCTGGGACTGGGATCTGCGCAGCGGCGCGCTCTACATGTCGCCCAAGCTGAAGGAGATGATCGGCTACGCCGACGACGAACTGCCGAGCGCTTTCGAGAGCTTCGAACGGCTGCTGCACCCGGAAGACCAGCCGCGCTTCATGCAATTCCTCGACGCCTACCTGAAGGGCGGCATCGCGCGCTTCTCGATCGAATTCCGGCTCCGCCACCGGGACGGCTCCTGGTGCTGGATTCTCGGCCGCGGCGAGGCCCTGCGCGATGCCCAGGGCGTGCCCTATCGCATGGCCGGCTCGCATACCGACATCACCCTGCGCAAGAACGCCGAGAAGCGCCTGCAGCAGGCCGACCAGCTGTTGCGCTCGGCCATCGAGGCCAGCGGCGCGGCCTTCGTCGTCTACGACCCGGATGACCGCATGGTGCTCTGCAACGAGCAGTTCCGGCAGATCTACGCGCGTTCCGCCCCGGCCATCGTGCCGGGCTTCACCTTCGAGGAGATGGTCCGCTACGGCGTCGAGCGGGGCCAGTACCCGGAAGCCGCCGGGCGCGAAGAGGCGTGGATCGCCGCATTGCTCGACGCCCACCGCCACGGCGATGCCAGCCTCGTCCAGAAGCTCGACGACGGTCGCTGGCTGCAGATCAGGGAAAGGCGCACACCGACCGGTCACGTGGTCGGCTTCCGGGCCGACGTGACCGAGCTCTACCGGGCCAAGGAGGCCGCCGAAGCGGCCAGCCTGGCCAAGAGCCGCTTCCTGGCGACGATGAGCCACGAGATCCGCACGCCGCTCAACGGCGTCCTCGGCATGGCGCAGCTGCTGCTGCAGCAGAACCTCACGGCGGAGGAGTGCCAGGACTATGCGCGCACCATCCTGACTTCCGGCGAGACGCTGCTCGCCCTGCTCAACGACATCCTCGATCTGTCCAAGGTGGAGGCGGGCCGGATCGAGATGGAGGCGCTCGCCTTCGATCCCGGCCACCTGCTCGAGGAAATGCAGGCGCTGTTCTCCGAGGCGGCGGGCGTGAAAGGGCTGCGCATCGCGGCGACGTGGCATGGACCGGCCGAGCGCTACAGCGCCGATCCGTATCGCCTGCGGCAGATGCTCTCCAACCTGATCGGCAATGCCGTCAAGTTCACCGCGACGGGCGAGGTGCGCATCGAGGGACGCGAAACGGCGCGCAGCGGCGAAGGCGCGATGCTCGAGTTCGCCGTCACCGACACCGGCATCGGCATCGCCGCGGACAAGCTGCCGCTGCTGTTCCAGCCGTTCTCCCAGGCGGACAGCACGACGACGCGCCAGTACGGCGGCACCGGCTTGGGGCTTTCGATCGTGCGCGGCCTGGCGACGCTGATGGGCGGCGAGGTCGGGGTGGACAGCGCGCCCGGACAGGGCTCCCGCTTCTGGTTCCGCATCCGGGCGGGACGCGTCGCCGAAGGGACGGAAAGCCGCGGCCCGGAGCGCGTGCCGGCGGCCGCGCAATCCGCGCACGGCGCGGCGCGGCTGTCCGGCCGGGTGCTGGTCGTCGAGGACAACCCGACCAATCAGAAGGTGATCGTCGGCGTTCTCGAAAAGCTCGGGCTCGAGTGCGCGATCGCCGCGGACGGTGAGCAGGGCGTCGCGGCGGTCACCGGTGGCGGCGCGGCGGATCTGATCCTGATGGACGTGCAGATGCCCGTGCTGGACGGCTACGCCGCCACGCAACGCATCCGGCGCTGGGAGAGCGAGAACGGCCGGCTGCACCGGCCGATCATCGCCTTGACCGCGAATGCCTTCGAGCAGGACCGCCAGCGCTGCCTCGATGCCGGCATGGACGATTTCCTGGCGAAGCCCGTCCAGGTGGATAGCCTCAAGGCGATGCTCGCGAAATGGCTGGGCGGCAAGGCGGCACCAGCCGAACCGGTCGCGGAGGCGGCCGGCGCGCCGCCCGCGGGAGCGCCGCCGGTCTTCGACGAAGCCGGCATGCTGGGAATGCTCGATGGCGACCGCCGGCTGGCGGAGGAAATCATCCGGTCGGCCATGGAGGATTTCCCGACCTACCTCGGCAGTCTCGAGCAGGCCATGGCCGCGCGCGACTGGCCGGCGGCCGGGCGCATCTGCCACACCATGAAGGGGCTGGCCGCGCAGATCGGCGCGCATGCCTTCGCCAGCCGCTGCAAGGAGCTCGATCTGCGCTTGCGCGACGGCGGCGAGATCGATGCCGCCGCGCTCGCCGGCCTGCGCGGCGAATTCGGCACGCTGCGGCAGGCGCTGCAGCCGTGGCTCGGCTGACCGCGGCCGCCTCGCCGGCGCCGAGTTTCTAGCGCTTGCCGGCCGGCTTGTCGGCGAGCAGGGCCGGCGCCTCGGCGAGCAGGAATTCCCGGAAGGTTTCGGCGACCGGCAGCAGCGCCTTCTCGGCGCGGTGCACGACGAACCAGCGGCGGATGATCGGCGTGCCGGTGACCGGCAGCTTGACGATGCGGCCGACCTCGCATTCGAGCGAGACGGTGTGCGCGGAGATGAAGGCGAGGCCGAGGCCGGCCATCACCGCCTGCTTGATCGTCTCGTTGCCGACCATCTCCAGCAGATGGCGCGGCGCGATGCCGGCGTCGGCGAAGTAGCGCTCCATCGCCGCGCGCGTGCCCGAGCCGGGCTCGCGGATCAGGAAGGTTTCCTCGTTGAGCAGCTTCGGCGCGATCTGCTTCTTCGCGGCGAGCGGATGGTCGGGCGCCGCGACGATCACCAGCGGGTGATCGGCGAAGGCCTCGGCGACGGTGGCGAACTCCTGCGGCGGCTGGCCCATGATCGCCAGGTCGATCTCGTTGTCGGCGAGCTGGCGCACGATCGTCTCGCGGTTGTGCACGCGCAGGTCGATCTCGACGCCGGGCTTGCGGCGGCGGAACTCGGCCAGCAGGCGCGGCGCGAAATACTTGGCGGTGCTGATCACGCCGATCGCCAGCCGGCCGCCGCGCACGCCCTTGAGCGCGTCGAGCGCCTCCTCGGCTTCGCGCAGCTGCTGGGCGATGCGCCGCGCATGGCGCGCGATCTCCTCGCCGGCCTCGGTCAGGTAGACCTTCTTGCCGATCATTTCGGTGAGCGGCAGCCCGGCCTGCTCCTCGAGCTGCTTGACCTGCATCGAGACGGCGGGCTGCGTGAGGTGCAGCTCCTCGGCGGCGCGCGAGAACGACAGGTGGCGGGCCACCGATTCGAAAACCTTGAGTTGGCGCAGGGTGACGTGTTTCATGACTGCACTTTATCATCGGGATAAGAAATTGTGACTGTTCCTTATGCTTTCGCGCCGTTATCGTTGCGGGCATGAACACACTGCAAGCCCTGATTTTCGATGTCGATGGCACGCTCGCCGACACCGAGCGCGACGGCCACCGCATCGCCTTCAACCTGGCGTTCGAGGAGGCCGGCCTGCCCTGGCGCTGGGACGCGCGCCTCTACGGCGAGCTGCTGGCCGTCACCGGCGGCAAGGAACGCATGACCTACTACGCCGAGCGGCATGCGCCGGAACTGCTCGCCAAGCCCGGCTTCGACAACCTGATCCGCAAGCTGCACACGCTCAAGACCCAGCACTACGTGCACCTGGTGCAGGCCGGCCGCCTGCCGCTGCGGCCCGGCGTCGCGCGACTGATCGTCGATGCGCGCGCGGCCGGCGTCCGTCTCGCCATCGCCACCACGACCTCGCCGGAGAACGTCGCCGCGCTGCTGCGCGCCAGCCTCGCGCAGGAGGCGGAAAGCTGGTTCGACGTCGTCGGCGCCGGCGACATCGTGCCGGCGAAGAAGCCGGCGCCCGACATCTACCACTGGGTGCTGGCGCGCCTCGGCGTGCCGGCGGCGGCTTGCCTCGCGCTGGAGGATTCGGAAAACGGCCTCAAGGCCAGCCTGGGCGCAGGCATCCCGACGCTGATCACCGAGAACGCCTACACGCAAGGCCAGGACTTCACCGGCGCGCTTGCCGTGCTGCCGGATCTAGGGAAAACCACGCTGGCTGGCTTGCGGACGATTCACGAAAAGAGCTTATCGTCGGCATAAAAACTTGTGAATGTTATTTATGGATTGCTCTCACTAAGATGCCGTCCAGCGAAATGACAGACGAACATCACCGTTACCACTAGAGGAGAAGGGAACATGGATCAATCAGCACGTTATGCCGACCTGAGCCTGAAGGAAGAAGACCTGATCGCCGGCGGCAAGCACATCCTGTGCGCCTACAAGATGAAGCCCAAGGCCGGTACCGGCTATCTGGAGGCCGCCGCCCACTTCGCCGCCGAGTCATCCACCGGCACCAACGTCGAAGTGTCGACCACCGACGAGTTCACCAAGGGCGTCGATGCGCTGGTGTATCACATCGACGAGGCGACCGAGGAGATGCGCATCGCCTACCCGCTCGACCTGTTCGACCGCAACATCATCGACGGCCGCATGATGATCGTGTCCTTCCTGACCCTGACCATCGGCAACAATCAGGGCATGGGCGACATCGAGCACGCCAAGATGTACGACTTCTACGTGCCGCGCCGCGCCATCGAGCTGTTCGACGGCCCGGCCAAGGACATCTCCGACCTGTGGCGCATCCTCGGCCGTCCGGTCGTCGATGGCGGCTACATCGCCGGCACCATCATCAAGCCGAAGCTGGGCCTGCGCCCCGAGCCGTTCGCGGCTGCGGCCTACCAGTTCTGGCTCGGCGGCGACTTCATCAAGAACGACGAGCCGCAGGGCAACCAGGTCTTCTCGCCGATGAAGAAGACCATCCCGCTCGTCTACGACGCGATGAAGCGCGCGATGGACGAGACCGGCGAGGCCAAGATCTTCTCGGCCAACATCACCGCCGACGACCACGCCGAGATGATCGCCCGCGGCGAGTTCATCCTTTCCGCCTTCGGCCCGGACGCCGACAAGGTCGCCTTCCTGGTCGACGGCTACGTCGGCGGTCCCGGCATGGTGACCACCGCGCGCCGCTGGTTCCCGAACCAGTACCTGCACTACCACCGCGCCGGCCACGGCGCCGTCACCTCGCCCAGCTCCAAGCGCGGCTACACCGCTTACGTGCTGGCCAAGATGTCGCGCCTGCAGGGCGCGTCCGGCATCCACGTCGGCACCATGGGCTACGGCAAGATGGAAGGCGACAAGGACGATCGCGCCATCGCCTACATCATCGAGCGCGAGGAGTACCAGGGGCCGGCCTACCACCAGAAGTGGTACGGCATGAAGCCCACCACGCCGATCATCTCCGGCGGCATGAACGCGCTGCGCCTGCCCGGCTTCTTCGAGAACCTCGGCCACGGCAACGTCATCAACACCGCCGGCGGCGGCTCCTACGGCCACATCGATTCCCCGGCCGCCGGCGCCAAGTCGCTGCGCCAGGCCTACGAGTGCTGGAAGGCCAAGGCCGACCCGATCCAGTGGGCCAAGGAGCACAAGGAGTTCGCGCGCGCCTTCGAGTCCTTCCCGAAGGACGCCGACAAGCTGTTCCCGGGCTGGCGCGAGAAGCTGGGCGTCCATAAGTGAGCGACTACTGCATCCTCGAGGAGCCCTTCTATCAGCCGCAGGGCCGGGAAGTCGGGCTCTACGAGGCGGCGTACGCCGCGCGCCTGCCGGTGATGGTGAAGGGCCCGACCGGCTGCGGCAAGTCGCGCTTCGTCGAGTACATGGCCTGGAAGCTCGGCAAGCCGCTGATCACCGTGGCCTGCAACGAGGACATGACGGCGAGCGACCTGGTCGGCCGCTATCTGCTCGAGGCGAACGGCACGCGCTGGCTCGACGGCCCGCTGACCACCGCGGCGCGCATCGGCGCGATCTGCTATCTCGACGAGATCGTCGAGGCGCGCCAGGACACCACCGTGGTGATCCACCCGCTCACCGACCACCGCCGCACCCTGCCGCTCGACAAGAAGGGCGAGCTGGTGCAGGCGCATCCCGACTTCCAGCTGGTGATCTCCTACAACCCTGGCTACCAGTCGCTGATGAAGGATCTGAAACAGTCCACCAAGCAGCGCTTCACCGCCTTCGACTTCGACTACCCGGCACCTGAACTTGAAACGACCATCCTCGCG
The DNA here is from genome assembly GCA_002347285.1 of Rhodocyclaceae bacterium UBA2250. Taxonomy (GTDB): domain Bacteria; phylum Pseudomonadota; class Gammaproteobacteria; order Burkholderiales; family Rhodocyclaceae; genus Sulfuricystis. The sequence continues at coordinate 33,208 of DDXW01000031.1, forward strand.
AAGGAGACGGGGCTGGCCGAGGGCACGGCCGCCAAGCTGGTGAAGGTCGGCCAGGCCGGCCGCAACCTGAAGGGGCATGGACTGGACGAGGGCATCTCGACGCGCCTGCTGGTCTATGCAGCGACGCTGATCAAGCGCGGCGTCGACGCGCGCGACGCCTGCCGCATGGCGCTGGTGCGGCCGATCACTGACGACGCCGACATCCGCGCGACGCTCGACCACGCGATCGACTCCACCTTCGTCTGAGCTCGCGGCCGTGGCGGACGTCGATAGCGACCTCGTTGCCTACCAGCACCCGCTGATGCGGCAGTACTGGGCGCGACTCGACAGCCGCTTTCCCCAGGTCGCCGAGGTGTTCGAAGAGATGATGGCCGAGGCCCTGCTGGTCATCGACCGGCCGGACCTCGACGCCTATCTCGACGCGGCGGGCTTTCTCGGCAAGCTCGGGCGCGGCGTCGAGCCCATCCTCGTCTTCCTCGAGGAATGGCCGTCGGTGGTCGCCGCGATGGGCAAGGAGGGCCACATCGTCCTGCCGAGGGTGATGGACTTCGTCAAGGCGATGCAGAAATCGCCGAACGGCAAGGCCATCGCGCCCTTCCTGCAGACGCTGGCCGCCGTCGCGCGCCGCTTGCAGTCTGCCGAGCAACTGCAGCACTATCTCGACATCGCGCGCGACCTGATGACGCGCACCACCGGCTCGATCCACGGCCACCACACCACCTTCCCCAGCCCGGGCCTGCCGCAGCTCTTCGAGCAGGCGCCACGGCTGCTCGAACTGCTGTCGATCGGCGGTCTCAAGAACTGGGTCGAGTACGGCATCCGCAACTACAGCCACCATCCGGAACGGCAGGAGGAGTATTTCGGCCTCAGGCTCGCCGACAGCCGCGCGGTGCTGCAACGCGAGCGGCGCGGCACGCTGTTCGCCGACGTCGAGCGCCAGCTCTCCCTCTACCTGCGCGCGCTGTGGCGGGACGACGACCAGCTCGTGCCGTATTCCACCGCCTTCGACGAACTGCGCAAGCCGGTTCCCTATTACGACAGGCTCGGCCTGCGCGTGCCCGACGTGTTCGAGGATTCCGGCGCCATCGCAGGCATCGACCGCTACCGCGCGGTGCTCGCCCACATGGTCGGTCACCGGCGCTGGAGCACGCCGCAGATCGCCGACAACTGGAGCCCGTTCCAGCGCATGGCCGTCGAGTTCTTCGAGGACTGCCGCGTCGAGACCTTGTTGATCAGGGAGTTTCCCGGCCTGCGCCGCATCTTCCGCGCGCTGCATCCGAAGCCGGTCGAAGATGCCTGCGATCCGGAAACCACGTCGTGCCTGCGCCACCGTCTCGCGATGTTCTCGCGCGCCTGCCTCGACCCCGACCATGGCTACCGCGACGCCGACCTCAACGAGTTCGTGCGGCGCTTCCACGCACTGCTCGCCGACGGACCGGCCAGCACGGCCGAGATCGCCGGCCTCGCGCTCGCCTACGTCGCCAGGACGCGCCGCCAGAGCGACCAGCTGCCGAAGGTGCGCTTCGAGGACACGGTGATCGACTACCGCGACGACAACCGCCATCTGTGGACCTTCATCGAGGACAGCGACGACGAGGATTTCTTCGACGATCCGAACAAGCAGCTCGCCAAGGAGTCCGAGATCGTCGGCCTGCCGCCGCGCCACTACCACGAGTGGGATTATGCGACGCAGACCTTCCGCCCCGACTGGGCGAGCGTCTACGAGGCGCTGCATCCCTCCGGCAACTCTGCCGACATCGACAAACTGCTGCTGAAGCACGCGGCGCTCGCCAAGCAGCTCAAGCGCCTGCTCGATCTGCTCAAGCCGCAGGACAAGGTGCGCATCCGCTACCAGGAAGAAGGCAGCGAGCTCGACCTCGACGTGGCGCTGCGCGCGCTGATCGACTTCAAGGGCGGCGCCACGCCCGATCCGCGCATCAACATGAGTCATCGCACCGACGGCCGCGACATTGCCGTGCTGCTGCTGGTGGATCTGTCGGAGTCGCTCAAGCAGAAACTCGGTGCTGGCGAGGCGGCGCAAACCATCCTCGAATTGAGCCAGGAAGCGGTGTCGCTGCTGGCCTGGGCGATCGACCGGCTCGGCGACCCGCTGGCCATCGCCGGCTTCCATTCGAACACGCGCCACGAGGTGCGCTACCAGCACATCAAGGGTTTCTCCGAGCGCTGGGACGATACGGTCAAGGCGCGCGTCGCGGCGATGGAAGCGGGCTGGTCGACGCGCATGGGCGCCGCGCTGCGCCATGCCGGCCACTACCTCGGCGCGCGCAAGGCCGACAAGCGCATCCTGCTGTTGCTCACCGACGGCGAGCCGGCCGACATCGACGTCACCGACCCGCAGCACCTGCGCGCCGACACGAAAAAGGCCGTCGAGGAGCTCGACGCGCAGGGCATCGCGACCTTCTGCCTGTCGCTCGACCCCGGAGCGGACGAGTACGTTCGGGAGATTTTCGGCAACCGCTTCCGTGTGCTCGACCGCATCGAGCGTCTGCCGGAACAGCTGCCGATGCTGTATCTGTCCCTCACCAAATAATGACGCCGGCAATGCTGCGCAGCAATAGCAGCGAGCTTATTCTGACCATAAGAAAAAGTGACTGGCGCTTATGAGTCAAGGCTAATACATTCCGACCATCTGCTCGGCGGACGGGCTTGCTGGCTCTGCCGAAAACTGTTTCTCCACTCCCTCTGGCGCTGTTGGCCAGTTTGGCCCCGCCCCCGACCGGGGGCGGGGGTTTTCTTCGACGGGGGTGGCAGGCAGTCCGGCAGAAAACACAAGAAAGCGCTCACTGGCTGCCGATAAGGAGGGATATATGCAGGTTGCTCGCATCACGCTGTCTCAGTTCATCAATGAGACACAGCGCAAGATTCCGGGTGCGACCGGGGATTTCACCGGCCTGATCAACGATATCGCCACCGCAAGCAAGGTGATCGCCAGCTTCGTCGGCAAGGGCGCGCTGATCGCCAGCGGCAAGGACCTGAACCATAAGCTCGAGGCGATGGCCAACGAGGTGATGCTGCAGGCCGGCGTCGCGATGGGCCATCTTGCCGCGATGGCTTCCGAGGACATGGACGGCATCAACGTCGCCCAGCCGCGCGGCAAGTACCTGCTGGTGTTCGACCCGCTCAACGGCTCGGGCAACCTCGACATCAATTTCCAGACCGGCACGATCTTCTCGATCCTGCGCGCGCCCGATCCCAAGCACAAGGCGAAGCAGGAGGACTTCCTGCAGCCCGGCGTCGACATCGTCTGCGCCGGCCTGATCCAATACGGCGCGTCGACGCGCCTGATCCTCACCACCGGCGCCGGCGTCGATGGCTTCACGCTCGACCGCGAGATCGGCGAGTACGTGCTGACGCACCCGCAGATGAAGATTCCCCAGGAGGCATCCACCTTCGCCATCAACGCCTCCAACGAGAAATACTGGGAACCGCCGGTGCGCCGCTACGTGCAGGAATGCATGGCCGGCAAGGAGGGTCCGCGCGGCAAGGACTTCGGCATGCGCTGGGTCGCCTCGCTGGTCGCCGAGGCCTACCGCATCCTCACCCGCGGCGGCGTGTTCCTCTACCCGCACGACGAGCGGACGCGCGAGCAGGGCGGCCGCCTCGGCCTGATCTACGAGGCCGACCCGATCGCCTTCATCATCGAGCAGGCGGGCGGCGCGGCGATCACCGGCCGCAACCGCATCCTCGACATCAAGCCCGCTGAACTGCACCAGCGCGCCCCCTTCATCTTCGGCTCGAAGGACGAGGTGGACCGCCTGCACCGCTATCACCAGGAATACGTCGAAGGCAAGGACCCGAGCAGCTACGACATGCCGCTGTTCTCGTCACGCTCCCTGTTCCGCTGAACCCATTTCTTTTCTTTCGGAGACGATCATGTCGGTCAAGCATCCCATCATCGCGATCACCGGCTCCTCGGGAGCGGGCACCTCGACGGTCACCAAGTCCTTCGCGCACGTGTTCCGCCGCGAGAAGATCACCGCCGCGATCATCGAGGGCGACTCCTTCCACAAATACGACCGCAAGGCGATGAAGGAGACCGCCGCCGAGCAGGCCAAGCAGGGCAACAACCACTTCAGCCACTTCGGCGCCGACGCCAACGAACTCGAACTGCTCGAGAGCCTGTTCAAGCAGTATGGCGAGACCGGAGGCGGCAAGCGCCGCTACTACCTGCACAACCACGAGGAGGCCGCGCCGTGGAAGCAGGAGCCGGGCACCTTCACGCCCTGGCAGGACCTGCCGCCCTCCGACGTGCTGTTCTACGAGGGTCTGCACGGCGCCGTCGTCACCGACAAGGTGAACGTCGCCCAGCATGCCGACCTGCTGGTGGGCGTGGTGCCGATCATCAACCTCGAATGGATCCAGAAGCTGATCCGCGACAAGGGCGCGCGCGGCTACTCGACCGAGGCGGTGGTCGACACCATCCTGCGCCGCATGCCGGACTACGTGAACTACATCACGCCGCAGTTTTCGCGCACCCACGTGAACTTCCAGCGCGTGCCGACCGTCGATACCTCGAACCCGTTCATCGCCCAGGACATCCCGACGCCGGACGAGAGCTTCGTGGTGATCCGCTTCGCCAACCCGAAGGGCATCGACTTCCCCTACCTGCTGTCGATGATCCACGACTCCTTCATGTCGCGCCCCAACGTCATCGTCGTGCCGGGCGGCAAGATGGAGATCGCGATGCAGCTGATCTTCACGCCGATGATCCTGCGCCTGATGGAGAACAAGCGCCGCGCCATGGCCATCTGACCGGCCGCACCCCAGATTCCCACAACCTTAGCAGCCGGGTTTCGCGAGTAGAATTTCGCGTTTCCCGGGGAGGAAAGCACTAATGTCCGCCACTTTCAGCGATTTCGAGCCGCCCGTGTTCAACAACCTGACCAGCGCGATCCGCGCCCTCGCCATGGACGCCGTGCAGAAGGCCAATTCCGGCCATCCCGGCGCCCCGATGGGCATGGCGGAGATCGCCGAGGTGCTGTGGAACCACCACATGCGCCACAACCCGAACAACCCGAAGTGGGCCAACCGCGACCGCTTCGTGCTGTCGAACGGCCACGGCTCGATGCTGATCTACGCGCTGCTGCACCTGACCGGCTACGACGTCGGCATCGACGACATCAAGAACTTCCGCCAGCTGCATTCCAAGACCCCGGGCCACCCCGAGTACGGCTACACTCCCGGCGTCGAGACTACCACCGGCCCGCTCGGCCAGGGCATCACCAACGCCGTCGGCATGGCGATGGCCGAGAAGCTGCTCGCCGCGCAGTTCAACAAGCCCGGCCACGAGATCGTCGACCACCGCACCTGGGTGTTCCTCGGCGACGGCTGCCTGATGGAGGGCATCTCGCACGAGGCCTGCGCGCTGGCCGGCACCTGGGGCCTGGGCAAGCTCACCGCCTTCTGGGACGACAACGGCATCTCGATCGACGGCCACGTCGAGGGCTGGTTCACCGACGACACGCCGAAGCGCTTCGAGGCCTATGGCTGGCACGTGATCCGCAACGTCAATGGCCACGATCCCGAGTCGCTGAACAAGGCGATCGAGGAAGCCAAGGCCGTCACGGACAAGCCGACCTTCATCCAGTGCAAGACCGTCATCGGTGCCGGCTCGCCGAACAAGGCCGGCACTCACGACGTGCACGGCGCGCCGCTCGGCGACGCCGAGATCGCCGCCGCCCGCCCGCACATCGGCTGGCACTTCGGCCCGTTCGAGATTCCCAAGGAAGTCTATGAGGCCTGGGACGCCAAGAAGAAGGGCGCCGAGTGGGAAGACGGCTGGAACCAGAAGTTCGCGCACTACGCCAAGGCCTTCCCCGCCGAAGCCGCCGAGTTCAAGCGCCGCATGGCGGGCGACCTGCCGGCCAACTGGGCCGAGCATGCGAAGAAGGCGATCGCCGCCGCGAATGAAAAGGGCGAGACCGTCGCCACCCGCAAGGCCAGCCAGCTCGCCATCAATGCGCTGGCGCCTGCCCTGCCGGAGTTCCTCGGCGGCTCCGCCGACCTGACCGGCTCCAACCTGACCAACTGGACGGGCTGCAAGCACGTGTTCCAGAAGGAGCCCGGCAACTACATCTCCTACGGCGTGCGCGAGTTCGGCATGGCGCACATCATGAACGGCATGGCGCTGCACGGCGGCCTGCTGCCCTTCGGCGGCACCTTCCTGATGTTCTCCGAGTACGCGCGCAACGCGCTGCGCATGTCGGCGCTGATGAAGCAGCGCGTGATCTACGTGTTTACGCACGACTCGATCGGCCTCGGCGAGGATGGTCCGACCCACCAGCCGGTCGAGCAGATCGCCACGCTGCGCCTGATCCCGAACATGGACCTCTGGCGCCCCTGCGACACCGTCGAGACCATGGTGGCCTGGGCCGCCGCGGTCGAGAAGAAGACCGGCCCGAGCTCGCTGGCCCTGTCGCGCCAGAACCTGCCCTTCGTCAAGCGCGACGCCGCCACCATCGAGAGCATCAGGAAGGGCGGCTACGTGATCTCCCCGGCCAAGGGCGCGGCGCGTGCCGTGCTGATCGCCACCGGCTCGGAGGTCGAGCTCGCGCTCAAGGCGCAGGAGGCGCTGGCGCAGCAGGAAATCCACGTCAATGTCGTGTCGATGCCCTCGACCAACGTCTTCGACCGCCAGGACCAGGCCTGGAAGGACAGCGTGCTGCCCAAGGGCCTGCCGCGCATCGCCATCGAGGCCGGCGTCACCGACGGCTGGTGGAAATACGTCGGCGGCGAAGGCGCGGTGATCGGCATCGACCGCTTCGGCGAATCCGCGCCGGCCGGCGTGCTGTTCAAGGAGTTCGGCTTCACGGTGGCGAACGTCGTGAAGGCCGTCGAGTCATTCATCTAATCACAACCAGGAGAAAACATACATGGCTATCAAAGTCGGCATCAACGGATTCGGCCGCATCGGCCGCATGGCGTTCCGCGCCATCGCCAAGGACTTCCCGGAACTCGAAGTCGTCGCCATCAACGACCTGCTCGAACCCGGCTATCTCGCCTACATGCTCAAATATGACTCCGTGCATGGCCGCTTCAACGGCGACATCAAGGTCGACGGCAACAACCTGGTGGTGAATGGCAAGAAGATCCGCCTGACCGCCGAGAAGGATCCGTCCAACCTGAAGTGGGGCGAGGTCGGCGCCGACATCGTCATCGAGTCCTCCGGCTTCTTCCTGACCAAGGAAACCTGCCAGAAGCACGTCGACGCGGGCGCCAAGAAGGTCGTGCAGTCGGCGCCGTCGAAGGACGACACCCCGATGTTCGTCTACGGCGTGAACCACGAGAAATACGCCGGCGAGACCATCGTCTCCGCCGCCTCCTGCACCACCAACTGCCTGGCGCCNNGGGGCATCAAGCGCGGCCTGATGAGCACCGTGCATGCCGCCACGGCGACGCAGAAAACCGTCGACGGCCCGTCCTCCAAGGACTGGCGCGGCGGCCGCGGCATCCTCGAGAACATCATCCCGTCCTCGACCGGCGCCGCCAAGGCCGTCGGCGTGGTGCTGCCCGAACTGAAGGGCAAGCTGACCGGCATGGCCTTCCGCGTGCCGACCTCCGACGTCTCGGTGGTCGACCTGACCGTCGAGCTGAACAAGGATGCGCCCTACGAGGACATCTGCAAGGCGATGAAGGCCGCTTCCGAAGGCGCGCTCAAGGGCGTGCTCGGCTACACCGACGAGAAGGTGGTGTCGACCGACTTCGTCGGCAACAGCGCCCCGTCGACCTTCGACGCCGAGGCCGGCATCGCGCTCGACAAGACCTTCGTCAAGGTCGTCGCCTGGTACGACAACGAGTACGGCTACACCTGCAACATGCTGCGCTTCGTCAAGCACGTCGCCTCGAAGTAAGAGATTCACCATCCAAGCATTGCGTCCCGTCACACGGGCGCAATGCTTCAGTGGTTAATTTTAAAAAAGATATCCAGGAGACAAACATGCCCAAGTTCATCCGCATGACCGATCTCGACCTCAAGGGCAAGCGCGTGTTCATCCGCGCCGACCTCAACGTGCCGGTCAAGGACGGCAAGGTCACCTCCGACGCCCGCATCACCGCCTCGATGCCGACCATCGAGCACTGCCTGAAGGCCGGCGCCAGGGTGATGGTCACCTCCCACCTCGGCCGCCCGACCGAGGGTGAATTCAAGCCCGAGGACTCGCTGCAGCCGGTCGCCGACGTGATGGCCAGGAAGCTCGGCAAGCCGGTGCGCGTGATCCAGAACTGGGTGGACGGCGGCTTCGACGTCAAGGAAGGCGAGGTGGTGCTGCTCGAGAACTGCCGCGTCAACAAGGGCGAGAAGAAGAACGTCGAGGAGACCGCGAAGAAGTACGCCGCCCTCTGCGACATCTTCGTCATGGACGCCTTCGGCACCGCCCACCGCGCCGAAGCCTCCACCTACGGCATCGCCCAGTTCGCCCCGGTCGCCTGCGCCGGCCTGCTGCTGACCGAGGAGCTCGACGCCCTCGACAAGGCGCTCGCCAACCCGGCCCGCCCGATGGTCGCCATCGTCGGCGGCTCCAAGGTCTCCACCAAGCTGACCGTGCTCGAGTCGCTCTCCGAGAAGGTCGACCAGCTGGTGGTCGGCGGCGGCATCGCCAACACCTTCCTTGCCGCCATGGGCCATAACGTCGGCAAGTCGCTGTGCGAACATGACCTGATCCCGACCGCCAAGGCGCTGATCGAGAAGATGGCCAAGCGCGGCGCCTCGATCCCGATCGCCGTCGATGTCGTCTGCGGCAAGCAGTTCGACGCCAACGAACCCGCCGTCCTCAAGGACGCGGACAAGGTCGCCGACGACGACATGATCTTCGACATCGGCCCGAAGAGCGCGCAGCAGCTCGCCGACATCATCGCCAAGGCCGGCACCATCGTCTGGAACGGGCCGGTCGGGGTATTCGAGTTCGACCAGTTCGGCGCCGGCACCAAGACCGTCTCGCTGGCCATCGCCAACGCCAAGGGCTTCTCGCTCGCCGGCGGCGGCGACACCATCGCCGCGATCCAGAAGTACGACATCTACGACAAGGTGTCCTACATCTCCACTGCCGGCGGCGCCTTCCTCGAATACCTGGAGGGCAAGGTGCTGCCCGCCGTCGATATCCTCGAGAAGCGCGCCAAGGGCTGAACCCCATCATTTCCGAGGCGGGCGGCCACAAGCTGCCTGACCTTACTCACATGCAACGCACGACAAAAATCGTCGCAACGCTCGGCCCGGCTTCGTCCGACCAGCACACGGTCGACCAGCTCGTCGCAGCCGGCATCGACGTCGTCCGGCTCAACTTCTCGCACGGCACGGCCGACGACCACCGCCGGCGCATCGACCTGCTGCAGCACGCGATGCGCACGCACGGTCGCACGGTTGGCGTGATGGCCGACCTGCAGGGGCCGAAGATCCGCATCGGCAAGTTCGCCGGCAGCAAGATCCTGCTCAAGCCCGGCCAGCCCTTCATCCTCGACGCCGCCTGCACGCTCGGCGACTCGGGCCGCGTCGGCCTCGACTATCCCGAGCTGGTCGAGGACGTCGCCGCCGGCGACACCCTGCTGCTCGACGACGGCCGCGTGATCATGGACGTCGAGCGCATCGAGGACGGCGAAATCCACTGCGTCGTGCGCCAGGGGACCGAGCTGTCGAACAACAAGGGCATCAACAAGCAGGGCGGCGGCCTGTCGGCGCCGGCCCTGACGGCGAAGGACATCGAGGACATCAAGATCGCCGCCGAGCTGCAGGTCGACTACGTCGCGGTGTCATTCCCGAAGTCGGGCGGCGACCTGCGCCTCGCCCGCAAGCTGCTGCACAAGGCCGGCTCGAACGCGCTGATCGTCGCCAAGATCGAGCGCTGCGAGGCGATCGACAACCTCGAGGACATCCTGCACGCCTGCGACGGCGTGATGGTGGCGCGCGGCGACCTCGCCGTCGAGGTCGGCGACGCGGCGGTGCCGGCGCTGCAGAAGAAGATCATCCGCGCCGCCCGCGAGCACAACAAGTTCGCCATCACCGCCACGCAGATGATGGAGTCGATGATCCACTCGCCGGTGCCGACGCGCGCCGAGGTGTCGGACGTCGCCAATGCCGTGCTCGACGGTACCGACGCCGTGATGCTCTCGGCCGAAACGGCGGCCGGCGACTATCCGGTCGAGACGGTGCAGTCGATGGCGCGCATCTGCCAGGAGGCCGAGAAATCCTCCGATCCGGCGGCGCTCGATCGCCACTTCCTCGACCGGGTGTTCACGCGCATCGACCAGTCGATCGCCATGGCCGCGCTGTTCACCGCGCACCATCTCAAGGTCAAGGCGATCGCCGCGCTGACGCAGTCCGGCTCGACGGCGCTGTGGATCTCGCGCCTCGACTGCGGCGTGCCGATCTACGCGCTGACGCCCGACATCCGCACCCGCTACAAGGTCAGCGTCTATCGCGGCGTCTATCCGCTGATGACGCGCTACGTCGGCAAGGAACGCGACGAGATGCTGTTCGAAGCCGAGGAGGAGCTGCTGCGCTCCGGCGCCGTCGAGGTGGGCGATCTGATCGTGCTAACCTTTGGCGAACCGATCGGCCAGGCCGGCGGCACCAATACCTTGAAGATCGTCAGGGTCGGCGAGCAGTCACATGCCTGAATCCAGTCACAACCAATCTAAAGAGGAGACTTCCATGCCACTCGTATCCATGCGCCAGCTGCTGGACCATGCCGCCGAACACGGCTACGGCCTGCCGGCGTTCAACGTCAACAACCTCGAGCAGATCCAGGCCATCATGGAGGCCGCCGAGGAGACCAACAGCCCGGTGATCATGCAGGGCTCGGCCGGCGCCCGCAAATACGCCGGCGAGGCCTACCTGCGCCACCTGATCGAGGCCGCCATCGAGACCCATCCCGACATCCCGATCGTCATGCACCAGGACCACGGCGCCAGCCCGGCGGTCTGCATCCAGTCGATGCGCTCCGGCTTCTCCAGCGTGATGATGGACGGCTCGCTGATGGAGGACGGCAAGACCCCGTCCACCTTCAAGTACAACGTCGACGTCACCAAGCACGTCGTCGACATCGCCCATGCCATCGGCGTGTCGGTCGAGGGCGAACTGGGCTGCCTCGGCTCGCTGGAGACCGGCCAGGGCGAGAAGGAAGACGGCCACGGTGCCGAAGGCACGCTGTCGCACGACCAGCTGCTCACCGACCCGAACGAGGCCGCCGAATTCGTCAAGGCCACCGGCGTCGACGCGCTGGCGATCGCCATCGGCACCAGCCACGGCGCCTACAAGTTCACCCGCCCGCCCACGGGCGCGGTGCTGCGCATCGATCGCATCAAGGAAATCCACGCCCGCATCCCGAACTGCCACCTTGTCATGCACGGTTCCTCCAGCGTGCCGCAGGACTGGCTGAAGATCATCAACGAGAACGGCGGCGAGATGGGCGCGACCTACGGCGTGCCGGTCGAGGAGATCGTCGAGGGCATCAGGAACGGCGTGCGCAAGGTCAACATTGACACCGACCTGCGCATGGCATCCACCGGCGCGATCCGCCAGTTCCTCAACAAGGATCGCAAGAACTTCGATCCGCGCAAGTACTTCGCCGAGGCCCGCAAGGCGATGAAGGAGATCTGCAAGGCGCGCTACGAGGCTTTCGGCTGCGCCGGTCAGGCCAGCAAGATCAAGGCGATCAGCCTGGAGAAGATGGCCGAACGCTACAAGAAGGGCGAGTTGAGCGCCGTCATCAAGTAAGTCCTGCCCGCTCCGTCGCCAGGGCCGTCTGCGTTGCGCGGACGGCCCTTTTCTTTGCATTTTGCGGCTGGGAGGGTAACCTACACTTTTTGTCATCTGGCATACTGACGGGCTCTGACAGGAACCTCCGAAGATGATGAACGAAAGCCAACCACGCACAAGGCGCAGCGGCAACGAACTGGAGGTGCGCATCGGCCGGGAGATCCGCACCATCGGCATTCCGCCGCGCCCGGAAATCCTGACCCGGATCGAGGTTGAGATGGGCAAGGAAGAACCGGATATCCGCTTGCTGGCGCATGCGATCAGCGCGGATGTCGGGCTGGCGGCGAGCGTCGTCAAGGTCGCCAATTCGCCCTTTTTCGGCTTCGGCAGGAAGGTTCGTTCCGTGCATGAGGCGCTGATGGTGCTGGGCCTCAAGACGATGACGCATGCCATCGCCGGCATCGCGCTGCAGAAGATGTTCGCCCATGTGCCGAACCTCGAGCGTTTCTGGGATTTCGCCGCCCACGCGGCGCGCGTTTCCGCCTGGCTGGCGCAGCGCCTGCAAACGAGTCCCGAGCTGCGCCACGACGATGCCTATACGTTCGGGCTGTTCCGCGACTGCGGCATCGCCATCCTGCTGATCCCCTTTCCGGCCTACCGGGACGTGCTCAAGAAGGCGAACGACGAGCCCAAGGACCTGTTCACCGCCGTCGAGGACCGGCACCTGTCGATCAACCATGCCGTGGTCGGCGCCGAATTGGCGCAGGAATGGCTGCTGCCGGCCGAGACCTGTCAGGCGATCCGTCACCATCACGAAATCGCCGCCATCGAAGGCAGCGGCGCCGAACCGCTGCCGCTCGGCGTGCGGCAACTGATCGCATTGACGCAGACGGCCGAGCACCTGATCCAGAAGCACAGCGGCATGAGCTGGACCCGCGAGTGGGACAAGCTGGGCGATGCCTGCATGGGTACGCTGGGCATTTCCCCCGACGACCTCGTCGCGCTCGAAAACGAGGTGGGGGCGGTGATCGCCAGCGGCGACTGACGCGCAGCACGGCGCCCGGCAGTTGACAGAGTCGGCGCCGGCTGCAAACATATCACGGCGTGATGTAATCGGTGTCACGCACAGGAGCAGCGAATGCAGCACGACAAGGAGAGCCTCATGACGGGGAATATGGCAGGCGCGGCGACCAGCGAACCGGACATCGGCGAAATCCCCCTCTCGGACGCCGATGTGTTCGAGGCGATGAGCCAGATTTCCGGCTATCTCGACATCAGCACCGAGGACTTCAAGATGCTCTGCCACGAAGCCCACCATCAAGCCGTCGATCGGCTGGTGGGGCGGCTCCGTGCCGAGAGCCTGATGCAGCGCAACGTGCCGGCGCTCGCGCCGGACATGCCGATGTTCGAGGCGGCGCAAACGATCGTCGCGAGCGGCTACAAGGGCCTGCCGGTGGTCGAGCGCGACGGCCGCGTGATCGGCATGCTGACCGAGAACGATTTCCTGCGCCGCCTGAACGCCAAGACCTTCCTGGAACTGATGCTGCGCCTGATCGGCGACGATGGCGAACTGAGCCACCGCTGCCATGAAACGCGCGTGGCGGAAGTGATGGTCGCCCCTCCCGTGACGGTCGACGCGCACGCGGGATTTCGCGCGATCCTGACCGCCTTTCACCAGCATCCCGGCCGCAGCATGCCGGTGGTCGATGCCGACGGCCGCCTGCTGGGCATGGTGCAGCGCAAGGACTGCCTCGCCGCGCTGCACCTGGATACGCTGCCGTAAGCCAGGCGGGACGGAAAGACGAAACTCGGCGCCGGCGTGCGCACGCAGTCCTCGTATTCGTCCTTGTGCTGCTCGAGAAAGCTGAAGGTGGGGAGTCGAAGTAGGTGGCTCCCATCCATTCCCTGGGTGGGATGACGCCGATTGGCCGCTCAGCTGACCGCTGCCTCTTTGCCCCAGAGGCTGGTCATGCGCACTGGGACGCTGAGCTTGTCGATGGTGATGACATCTTCAATGGCGAACTTCGCCAAATGCGTTTTCCGATGCGAGGCAACGTCCAGTGCCGTGCCGCTGCGACCGATGATCGCGTAGACTTCGGGCGTGTCCGGCCCTTCGCCGGGGCCGGTGACGACGCCGATTTCCGATGTCACCAGGCGGACCAGGGTGCCGATCGGATACAGACCGAGCACGCGGATCAGGCTGCCGGCGATCTCCTTGTTGATGGCCTCTCCATGCTTGATGTACAACTCGCGGAGTGCGGTCGTCGGTTTCTGCGGTGGCCGGTAGCCATGCCCGGAAACCATGGCGCAATATTTGTCCGCAAGGCCGATGAGCTGCGCGCCTATGTCGATGGCTGCGCCCGCGCAGCCGGTTGGGTATCCCGATCCGTCGTAGCATTCGTGGTGTTGCCGTACCATGGTCAGCCATCTTTCGTCGCTGATGCCGAGTGTCGCGAGTCGCTGCGCACCGAGACCGGGATGCATCCGGATCATCCCCTTGAGCTTGTCGTTCAGCGGTCCCTGAATCTGCTGGAGCTTCTCTTCAACTTCGACCATGCCGATATTCATGGTCAGCGCGGCAGAGACGATGGTGCGCTGCAGCTCAGTATCGAGTGACAATGCCTCTGCCAGCGATCTCGCCAAGATGGCCACGTCGATCGGATGCTTAACCGGGTACGCCGTGTTTTGGAGCAGTATTATGGAACTCAGGCTGAGCCGGGGGTGGGCGTCGCATGCGTTCAACACGGCATCACTAATATGATGGATGCGGGCCTGCAGATTCTCGATGTTTTCCAGTCGCTGGGAAAAGACTCCTGCCAGCGATCGTTGTGCGTCGGCAATATATTGGAGCGCGCCGGGTTTCGTATCGATCGGCGGGAAGTCATCGCGTCCTGATGCCTCGTTGTTCTCCAGGAACAGCCCTTCATCGATCAGCCGATCGATTGCTCTCTCGCTTTCGATCGTCTGGCCGCGGCGCAGCAGCAACATGCCATCAGCCGTATAGGCGTCCCATGGCAAGGGTGTGCCGACGCTCAATTGATGCCTTGCAATCCGCTGCCTCATGGAGTCCCCCACCTCGTCATCAAAACACTGGGCGATAGCTCGTGTCCAGGCGAGCCAGCCTGCTTTCGTAGGGTAGCAATTTCAGCTTTGGGCCGAAAGCAGCCGGTTACTCAACCCGTACAACTTCATCCGCAACCCTCACCAGCTGGCCCGCGCGAATCTTGCACGCCTTGCGGGTTTCGGTGCGGCCATCGACGCTGACCGCGCCGGAGGCGATCAGCGTCTTGGCGGCGCCGCCCGAGGGGGCGAGGGCAAGCAGCTTGAGCAGCGCGTGCAGCTCGACGAATTCCCTGTCGAGTTGGAAGGTGTGCTGTGTCATCGAACCTCGGCGCTGGCGGGGCGGCTAGAAGTCGAACAGCCGCGCCAGTTCGGCGCCGGGCGAGGGCGCGCGCATGAAGGCTTCGCCGACGAGGAAGGCGTTGACGCCGTGCCGCTGCATCAGCGCCACGTCGGCGGCTTTGAGGATGCCGGACTCGGTGACGACGATGCGGTCGGCCGGGATGCGAGAAAGCTGCGAGAGCGTGGTGTCGAGGCTGACCTCGAAGGTGCGCAGGTTGCGGTTGTTGATGCCCATCAGCGGCGTCTTGAGCCGGAGCGCGCGGTCGAGCTCGCCGGCGTCGTGGCTTTCGACCAGCACCGCCATGCCGAGCGCGAAGGCGAGATTCTCCAGCTCGGCCATCTCGCCATCCGCGAGCGCGGCGACGATCAGCAGGATCGCGTCGGCGCCCATCGCGCGGGCCTCGTAGACCTGGTAGGGGTCGATCATGAAGTCCTTGCGCAGCACCGGCCGGGCGCAGGCGGCGCGCGCCTGCCGCAGGTACTCAGCGCTGCCCTGGAAGAACTGCCGGTCGGTGAGCACGGAGAGGCAGGCGGCGCCGTGCCGTTCGTAGTCGACGGCGATCGCCGCGGGGTGGAAGTCGGGGCGGATCACGCCTTTCGAGGGGCTGGCCTTCTTGATCTCGGCGATCACCGCCGCCTCGCCGGCGCCGAGTTTCGCACGGATGGCGCCGACGAAGTCGCGTGGTTTCGCCTGCGCCTCCGCTTCGGCGCGCAGCGCGGCGAGCGGCTTGGCGGCCTGCGCGGCGGCGACCTCCTCGCGCTTGACCGCGAGGATATTGTCGAGGATGTCGCTCATCTCAGAGGCCGTTCGTGACCTTGACGAACTCGTCGAGCTTGGCGCGCGCCTTGCCGCTCTCGATGGTCAGGCGCGCGAGGGCGACGCCGGTGCCGATGTCGGCTGCGAGGTTGGCGGCGTAGAGCGCCGCGCCGGCGTTGAGGCAGACGATCTCGAGCGCCGGGCCGGGCTGGTTCTCCAGCACGCCGAGCAGGCGGCCCTTCGACTCGGCGGCGTCGGCCACCTTGAGGTTGCGGCTGGCCACCATCGAGAGGCCGAAGTCCTCGGGATGGATCTCGTATTCGCTGATCTTGCCGCCCTTGAGTTCGCCGACCAGCGTCGCGGCGCCGAGCGATATCTCGTCCATGCCGTCCTTGCCCCAGACGACCATCACGTGCTGCGCGCCGAGCTGCTGCATCACGCGCACGCAGATGCCGACGAGGTCGGGGTGGAACACGCCGAGCAGCGTGTTGGGCGCGCCGGCCGGGTTGGTCAGCGGGCCGAGGATGTTGAAGATGGTGCGCACGCCCATTTCGCGGCGCACCGGTGCGACGTTCTTCATCGCCGGGTGGTGGTTGGGCGCGAACATGAAGCCCATGCCGGTGCGC
The DNA here is from genome assembly GCA_002347285.1 of Rhodocyclaceae bacterium UBA2250. GTDB lineage: Bacteria > Pseudomonadota > Gammaproteobacteria > Burkholderiales > Rhodocyclaceae > Sulfuricystis. The sequence continues at coordinate 49,703 of DDXW01000031.1, forward strand.
TTGATGCACTCGGCCACCTGCGGCGCCTGCAGGTCGATCTTCGCGCCGAGCGCTTCGAGCACGTCGGCGGCGCCGGACTTCGACGAGACGCCGCGGTTGCCGTGCTTGGCGACCGTGGCGCCGGCTGCCGCGGCGACGAAGGCAGACGCGGTGGAAATGTTGAACGTATGGGAACTGTCGCCGCCGGTGCCGACGATGTCGACGAAGTGCTGGTTGTGCGGCACCTCGACCTTGGTGCACAGCTCGCGCATCACGGTGGCGGCGGCGGCGATCTCGCCAATGGTTTCCTTCTTGACGCGCAGGCCGGTGAGGATGGCGGCCATCATCACGGGCGACACCTCGCCGTTCATGATCTGCCGCATCAGGTGCAGCATCTCGTCGTGGAAGATCTCGCGGTGCTCGATGGTGCGCTGCAGCGCCTCTTGCGGTGTGATCATGTCATTTCCCTTTCAGGAAGTTGTCGAGCAGCTGGTGGCCGTGCTCGGTCATGATGGACTCGGGGTGGAACTGCACGCCCTGGATCGCGTACTCCTTGTGGCGCACGCCCATGATCTCGCCGTCGTCGGTCCAGGCGGTGACTTCGAGGCAGTCCGGCAGCGTCTCGCGGCGGATCGCCAGCGAATGGTAACGCGTCGCGTTGAACGGATCGGGCAGGCCGGCGAAGACGCCGACGTTGGCGTGATGCACCGGCGAGAGCTTGCCGTGCATCAGCCGCTTGGCATGCACGATCTTGCCGCCGAAGGCGACACCGATGCTCTGGTGGCCGAGGCAGACGCCGAGGATCGGCAGCTTGCCGGCGAACTCCTTGATGGCGTCCACCGAGATGCCCGCCTCCTTCGGCGAGCAGGGGCCGGGCGAGATGACGAGGAAGTCCGGCTTCATCGCGGCGATCTCCTTGAGCGTGATCGCGTCGTTGCGGAACACGCGCACGTCCTGGCCGAGCTCGCCGAAATACTGCACCAGGTTGTAGGTGAAGGAGTCGTAGTTGTCGATCATGAGCAGCATGGCGGTTTCCTCACTCGAAGCGCGTGTCGAGGCCGGACTCGGCCATCTCGGCGGCGCGCAGCTGCGCCTTCGCCTTGTTGAGCGTCTCCTGCCATTCGCTGTCGGGGTCGGAGTCGGCGACGATGCCGGCGCCCGCCTGGACGTGGATCCGTCCGTCCTTGAGCACGGCGGTGCGGATCGCGATGGCGAGGTCCATGTCGCCGTTGAAGCCGAGATAGCCGACCGCGCCGGCGTAGATGCCGCGTTTGGTCGGCTCGAGCTCGTCGATGATCTCCATCGCGCGCACCTTCGGCGCGCCGGACACCGTGCCGGCCGGGAAGGTGGCCTTGAGCACCGAGACCGGACCTTCGTCGTCCTTGAGTTCGCCCTCGACGTTGGAGACGATGTGCATCACGTGCGAGTAGCGCTCGATCAGGTAGCTGTCGGTGACCTTGACGGTGCCGATCTTGGCGACGCGGCCGACGTCGTTGCGGCCGAGGTCGAGCAGCTGCAGGTGCTCGGCGCGCTCCTTCTGGTCGGCCAGCAGGTCGGCGGCGAGCGCCGCGTCCTCGGCGGCATTGGCGCCGCGCTTGCGCGTGCCGGCGATCGGCCGCGCGGTGACCTTGCGTTTGCCGCTCATTTGCCCGCCCTCGTCCTCGAGGCGCACCAGGATCTCGGGCGAGGCGCCGACCACCTGGAAGTCGCCGAAGTCGAAGAAGAACATGTAGGGCGAGGGGTTGAGCGTGCGCAGCGCGCGGTACAAGGCCAGCGGGCTGGCGGCGTAGGGCTTGCTCATGCGCTGCGAGAGGACGACCTGCATGATGTCGCCGTCGACGATGTACTGCTTGGCCTTCTTCACCGCCGCCTTGAATTCCTCCTCGGGGAACTCGAAAGTCGGCGCCGACGAGGCGGCGACCGCGTCAGCCGGCAGTTGCACCGGCGCACGCAGCTTGGCGAGCAGCTCCCTGAGGCGCGCCTGCGCCTGCTTCCAGGCGCCGGGAAAGCCCGGCTCGGCATAGACGACCAGGGTCAGCTTGCCCGAGAGGTTGTCGACGATCGCGATCTCCTCCGAGAGCAGCAGCAGGATGTCGGGCACCGCGAGCGGGTCGGGCTTGTTCGCATCCGCCAGCTTCGGCTCGATGCAGCGCACCGTGTCGTAGCCGAAGTAGCCGACCAGGCCGCCGCAGAAGCGCGGCAGGCCGGGGATGTCCGGCACCTTGAAGCGCGCCATGAACTCCGAGACGAAGGACATCGGATTGGTGTGCTCGCGCCGCTCGGCGACGCGGTTGCCCGACAGCAGCATGATCGTCGAACCGGTCACGGCGATGCGCGTCGGCGTGGTCAGGCCGATGAAGGAGTAGCGGCCGAAGCGCTCGCCGCCCTGCACGGATTCGAGCAGGTAGGAGTGTGCGCCCTCGGCGAGCTTGAGATAGATGGAGAGCGGGGTGTCGAGATCGGCGAAGGTCTCGAGCGTGACGGGAATGCGGTTATAGCCCTCGCGGGCCAGGCGGTCGAAATCGGCTTCTTTCATGACAACTCCACAACGGATGTTCAACAAGGCGCGCGACAAGAATGGCGCGCAGGGCGGACCGGGATCAGTTCCAGGGTCGCCAAGGCCAGGCCTCTGCCTCGATGAGGCGGGCGGGGCGGGATGTCGTGGAGAGGAAAGTCATTGCGGCTGGATTGGCTCAGTCAATCAAATGCGCGGCTTCGACGATGGACGCGACTATAGCATCGGCCGCGAGGCCATGCACGTCCTGGCCCTCGTTGTAGCCGTAGGGCACCAGGAACACCTTGCAGCCGGCATTCTTGCCGGCGTGGAAATCATGCACCGAGTCGCCGATCAGCAGCGTGTCGGCGGGAGAGACGTTCAGGCGGCCGCAGGCCCAGATCACCGGCATCGGATCGGGCTTCGTGCGCGGCAGCTGGTCGCCGGAAACGGCGACGCTCATGTAGGGCAGCAGCCCGGTGCGCTCGAGCAGCGGGATGGTGAAGGCCTGCGCCTTGTTGGTGATCACGCCGAGCGGCAGCGCCCTGGCCTTGAGCGCGTCGAGACCTTCGAGCACGCCGGGAAAAGGCTTGGCGGCGCGGCCGTTGAAGTGCTCGTAATGCTTCTTGAAGCTCGCCAGCGCGTCGGCCGGCGGCGGGTTCGGATCGTCGGCCGCCTCAAGCTTGCCGGCCAGCACGCGCTTGACGAGATTGGGAATGCCGCGCCCGACGTAGGCGCGGATGTCCTCGAGCGCGACCGGCGGGCGGCCGAGATCGGCGAGCATGCCGCAGGCGGCGGCATGCAGGTCGAGCACGGTGTCGAGCAGGGTGCCGTCGAGATCGAGCAGGACGGCCTTGGCGGCCACCATCAAACCTTGGCCAGCTCGGCGCGCATCTCGCCGATGATGCTGTCGTAGCGGTGCGGGTCCTTGTCGTTGCGCTTGCCGAACACGGCCGAGCCGGCGACGAAGGTGTCGACGCCGGCCTTCGCCACCTCGGCGATGTTGGCCGGGCCGACGCCGCCGTCGATTTCCAGCTCGGTCTTGAGGCCGCGCTCTTCGATCATCTGGCGGACCTTCTTCGCTTTTTCGAGCACGTAGGGAATGAACTTCTGGCCGCCGAAGCCGGGGTTCACCGACATCAGCAGCACCATGTCGAGCTTGTCGAGCGTCCATTCGAGCACGTCGAGCGGGGTGGCCGGGTTGAACACCAGGCCGGGCTTGCAGCCGCAGTCGCGGATCAGGCCGATGGTGCGGTCGATGTGCTCGGAGGCTTCCGGATGGAAAGTGATGTAGGTGGCGCCGGCCTTGGCGAAGTCGGGAATGATGCGGTCGACCGGCTTGACCATCAGGTGCACGTCGATCGGCGCGGTGACGCCATGTTTGCGCAAGGCCTCGCAGACCAGCGGGCCGATCGTCAGGTTCGGCACGTAGTGGTTGTCCATCACGTCGAAATGGACGATGTCGGCGCCGGCGGCGAGCACGTCATCGACTTCCTCGCCGAGGCGGGCGAAGTTGGCGGATAGGATGGACGGGGCGATGCGAAACGGTTTGACTGCGGCCATGGAAGCCTCCTCGGACATTGAATTAGAATGGCTTCGATTCTAGCGGCCAGCTTCATCAGGCCGGCTAAGACTTTCTGATAACACCCATAAGCACCAACCCCGACATGGCCGAAGCGAAAAAATACGAAGCCCACGTCAGCGTGACGACGCAATACATGCCGGAGCAGTCCGATCCGGGAGCGAGCCGCTACTTCTTCGCGTATCACATCAAGGTGACGAACCGCGGCTCGGTGGCCGCGCAGCTCGTGTCGCGCCACTGGATCATCACCGATGCCGAGGGCAAGGTCGAGGAGGTGCGCGGCCTCGGCGTGGTGGGCCACCAGCCGCTGCTGCAGCCGGGCGAGTCTTTCGACTACACCAGCGGCTGCCCGCTCGCCACGCCGGTCGGCACGATGCAGGGCAGCTACCAGATGGTCGCCGAGGACGGCACGCGCTTCGAGGCGCCGATTCCGGAGTTCGTGCTGGCAATGCCGCGCACCCTGCACTAGAGCGCGGGCCAGCCGGCCACCGGCCAGATGAGGGACGGGATCCGACTGCCGATCATCGCGGCTGGAACAGGAAGTCGCCGCCCGCCGCGTGGCCGGCCGAGATGACCGCGCCGTACTGGGGTTGCTGCGGATAGTCCTTCGTCACGTTCGCATGGACGCTGCGCCAGACGCGCACGCCGGGAGTGAGGTGGCCGGTCGCCTCGAGCGTGCGGATCAGGTTCCAGGCGAAGATCGAGTGCCCTTCCTTGCCTTCGTCCGAGACCGGCTCGTCGTCGCCGGAGGAGAGCACCACCACCGAGCGGCGCTGCAGGATCTTTTCGGGTTGGGCAGTCTGTTCGTCGCTGATCTTTTGCTCCCGCGTCAGCGTGCCGGAAAAGCAGCTGTCGGAAATCAGGATCAGCTGGCGCGCGGGAATCGCCGCCAGCAGCTTGGCGATGTCGCTGTTCGAGATCCACCCTTTCGCGGTCTTGACCGAGGCGTCGACCGGAATCCAGAAGCCCATCCGGATGTCGTCCATCAGGTAGCCATGCCCGGCGTAGAACAGCAGCACGCGGTCTTCGGGCCGGATCTCCGCCGCCAGTTGGTTGAGCGCGGCGACGATGCGCGACTGCCCCGCATCGTTGATGACGCTGGTTTCGAAGCCGAAATGCGCTTCCAGCACGCGGGCGATGCGGCCGACGTCGGCGATCGGCGTTTCCAGCGGCGGGATGGGATGGGCGTAATGGTTGTTGCCGATCAAGAGTGCGATGCGCCGGCCGGTCTGCGGCGCCGCGGCAGCGGAACTCGGCGCTGGCGAGGCGGCGGCCAGACAGGGGCCGCTCACGCCGGGCGCACAGGCGGCCAGATCGGCCGCCCGGGGGTTCTTGCGCAACTCCTCCAGCGCCTCGCGATAGAGCAGCGTGCGCGCCTGATGGCGCTGCTGCAGGATCGACTGGAACTGCGCACGGCCCGGGACGCCGCCGGCGAAGGCGGGCGGGCGCATCTGCGCGAGCACGGCTTCGGCGGCGAGGACCAGCAACAGGGTGAGCAGCCAGCGCATGCGGTTTTTCATCGGGTTTCCTCCAGCAGTCGCCGCCAGTCGCGCGACCAGCAGCATTCATGATCGAACTCCGGCTCATGACGCACACGGCCGCCGCTGCGTGCCGCAAACGGTGCGACCACGTCGCCCGGCACGATGCGATCACGCCCGCCGACCAAATGCACCGCCGGCGGCAGACGGCCGGCATGCGTCGCCGGATCGAGCGAGCCGGCCAGCGGGCTGACCCCGTGCCACCTCGTCCATTCTGCCACCGCTATCGGCGCGGCGACGGTGACGACCTGCACGACATCGTCGCGCCGTGCGCCGAGCAGCAGGGCCAGCACGCCGCCGCCCGAGTAGCCGAACAGGCGGAGGCGCTGCGCGCCGAAGCGCGCCTTGAGCGCATCCAGTGCCTGCATGTTGGCGGCGACGACCTCGGGGGCGAAGCGATGGCTGGTCCAGTAGCGGGGTGGGCAGGATGCCAGCGCTGCCGCATCGAGATACTGGCACGGGCGGCCGAGATAGGCGACCGCCGGCGCCGGATCCTGCGCGGCCAGCGCCAGAGCGATCGGACGCTCTGGCGTCGGGTCGCGCGGCGGCTGAAAGCGCGAGGGCCAGCCGGCGCCGTCGCCTTCGATATAGACGTGCAGGACCGCCGCGTCGCCGCCGCGCGCCAGCGCGAAGAGAGGCAGCTGCGCAGTGCCGGCGCCTGTCGCGACGAAGCCCTGCGGGCGGCTCCACGTCTCGACGGCATCGCGCGAACCGCCGAAGCCGTCCGGCCCGGCGCAGCCGGCCATGCAGCAGACGAACAAAAAGGCCGCGCTGGTCAGCGCGGCCCGGATTGCGACAGAAGCAGCCAATCTGTCAGAAGCGGAAGTTGAGGTTGGCGGAAAGCACCCGGTTGTCGGAGCGGCTGCGGTTGAGCTCCTCTTCGTAGAGGAAGCCGCCGGTGACCTTGCTGGACAGCGAGAAGAAATTGACGCCCAGGGCGGCGATCAGCGCATCGCGGCCGAGCGGATCCTCGCCGAGATCGCTCGAGCGGTGCACGTTGGAGGTATACCCCAACCCCGCATAGGGCATGAAGCCGTTCACCCAATAGCCGGCCTGGACGCCGATGCGGACCTGGTCGAGCGTATTGGTGGATGCGGTATTCGCCTGGGTGGCCCCATTGACCTTCGAGTTGCCATAATCCTCCTCGCCGTGCAGGTAGCTGGCCTTGCCGGTGAATTGCCAGTTGCCGACCCAGCGCACATAGGAAAGGTTGGCGGCGGCGAACCAGCGGTCGGCATCGGCCTCGACACCGCCGCTGGCCGAGAAGTCGCCCGATCCGAAGCCGAAGCTGGCGTCGAGCGTCCACTCTTTGTCGATCTGGTAGCCGAGATAGGGCGCGATCATATTGCCGTCGATGTCGTTATGGTTCTTCGCGTTGGCATTCCGCCGCCCCCAGCCTTCTCCATGATCGAAGGCCAGCGAGAGGCCGGCGACCAACTGCGGAGACAGGGCGTAGTCCACGCCCACCACGGTGGTGCGCACGTCGATGGCGCTGCGGTTTCTGCCCGCATTGACGAGATAGTCGAGATTGGTTTCGTTCTGGTCGATGTTGCCCCAGACGTTCCATGCCTGCAGGGCGCCGCCGGCAGCCAGTCCGGTCGATGCGCCGGTGCTCGCGATCGGAGTGTCCGGCACGGGATTCAGCCGGGAACCGATGGCGCGCGAAATCGCCCGGGCATGGCCGAACGAGATGGCGGCGATGCGCATGCCGCCGGTCGCGGCGCTGCCGGCGAAGCATTCGGGACGATTCACGGGGATGGCCGCGGCAATCGATTGGTTCATCGTGAGCCAGTACGCGTAGTCGTTCAGCACGAGGTCGCATGAGGTTTGCGCGAATGCCAGCGTGGTGGAGCAGGCCAGCAGCAATGCTGCGGCTGCCCTCTTGAGATGGTCGATCATGGCGGCGGCGAGGCGGTCAGGAGGGAGAGGATGCGCCGGCTATTTTCCGCTTTCCCTCATGTTCTTCAAGGTTTTTTGGTAGAGCGCCACCAGCACCTTGGCTTCCGTGTTGCCCGGATGCGATGCCTGCAGTTCGGCGAGCGTCCTTTCCAGCTGATCCAGCTGGCGCAACTCCAGCAGGCCGGCCAGCAGGAACATTTCCGGGTTGAGATCGTCGGCCGCGGCTTCGGCGCGCAACTGCCGGTAGTTGCTTTCCAGTTTCGCCACCGCGTCGGGGGTGCCGATCGACCGCAGGCGCACCATGCCGACCCGGCCCCGGTTGTCGAGGCTCGGCGTTCTGGCGATCTGCTTGACGAGCATGTCCGGCAGCGCCTTGACTTCCGGCTCGCCCAGCCCCTGGCCCTTGCCCTCGCCTGCGCCGATGGCGAGCTGGCCGCTTCCCGACCAGCTTTCCTGTCGTCTGCTGGCGAAGTAGACGAGCCGGATGCGGGCGCCCCGTTCCAGTTTGATGACGTCGCCCTCGCCGAGCTTGACGAAGGGCTGCACTGGCTCGCGGCCGGTGGGCGCGAGCCGGCTGACCTTGCCTTCGACCGCCGTCACCAGGGCGGCGCCGTTGCCACCACCGGCTGCCAATGCCGGGTTGACCGCCAGGAGGACTGCGAACAGGTGCGCGAGCAAGGCGAATGTTTTCATGGTGTCAGCTCCGGTAGTCCGCGTTGATCTTGACGTAATCGTAGCTGAAGTCGCAGGTCCACACCTTGGCGGCCTGGCTGCCGCGGCCGAGGTCGACGCGCACGCGGAGCTCGGCGGGCTTCATGATGCGCGCGCCGTCCTCTTCCCGGTAGCTCGGTGCGCGGCCGCCGTTCTCGGCGACGAGGATCTCCTCGCCGCCGCTGCCGAGCCAGACGCGCACCTTGCCGTCGTCGAGGTCGGCGAGCGACGGGTCGAGGTTCCAGGCGTAGCCGATCGCGGCGAGGATGCGGCCGAGGTTGGGGTCGGAGGCGAACATCGCGGTCTTCACCAGCGGCGAATGGGCGACCGCGTAGCCGGCCGCCTTGCATTCGGCGACGCTGCGGCCGCCCGTCACGGCGATCTCGATGTACTTGGTCGCGCCCTCTCCATCCCTGACGATCGCCTGCGCCAGTTCGCGCGCGACCTCGATCACCGCCTGCTTGAATTCGTTCCAGCCCGGGGCATCGACGCTCTCGAACTTCGCCGTGCCCTGGCCGGTGGCGATCAGCACGAAGGAGTCGTTGGTGGAGGTGTCGCCGTCGACCGTGATGCAGTTGAAGGATTCGTCGGCGGCCTCCTTGACGAGCCGCTCGAGCATCGGCTGGGCGATCGCCGCATCGGTGGCGACGAAGCCGAGCATCGTCGCCATGTTCGGACGGATCATGCCGGCGCCCTTGGCGATGCCGGTGATCGTCGCGGCGAACTCGGCGCTGGCGAGGCGGCGGCTGGCGGCCTTGGCGACGGTGTCGGTGGTCATGATCGCGTGCGCGGCGCCGTGCCAGCCGTCGGCTTTCAGCGCCGACAGCGCGGCGGGCAGGCCGGCCTTGAGGCGCTCGACCGGCAGCGGCTCGAGGATCACGCCGGTCGAGAAGGGCAGCACCTGGGCGGCCGCGACGTCCAGCAGCTTCGCCACCGCCGCGCAGCTCTGGCGCGCCGCCTCGAGGCCGGACGCGCCGGTGCCGGCGTTGGCGATGCCGGTGTTGATGATCAGCGCGCGGATGTCTTCGTGTTTCAGATGCTCGCGGCAGACGTGCACCGGCGCCGCGCAGAAGCGGTTCTTGGTGAACACGCCGGCGACGCGGCTGCCGGGGGCGAGCTCGATCAGCGTCAGGTCGCGGCGGTTCGCCTTGCGGATGCCGGCCTCGGCGACGCCGAGGCGCACGCCGGCGACGGGATGGAGTTGCTCGGGGGCGGGGGTGAGGTAATTGACGGGCATGGGGGCTATTCTCCGAAGACGTGGTGCCAGAGCTTGCGCACTGCGGCGATGCGCTCCCGGTGGGGCGCGGCGTCGACGCGGCTGTCGAGGTTGTTGAGGCGCCGCAGGTGCTGTTCGCGGCGATATTCGCGGTAGGCGTCGCGCACCGTCTCGGCGAGCTCGGCGGGAATCAGGCCGCATTCGGCGGCGATGCGCAGCAGCGCGATGTTGCCGAGGTTGCCGGTCAGCCGCGGGAAATCGCAGGCGTGGGCGAGGATCAGATACTGGACGATGAACTCGACGTCGACCAGGCCGCCGAAGTCCTGCTTGAGGTCGAAGACTTCGTCGTTGCCACGCGAAGCCAGGTTGTCGAACATCTTCTGGCGCATCGCCAGCACCTCTTCGCGCAGCCTGGCGCGGTCGCGCCGCTGGCAGAGGATCTCGACGCGGATCTGCTCGAAGGCGGCGCCGATCGCCGCGTCGCCGGCGACGAAGCGCGCCCGCGTCAGCGCCTGGTGTTCCCAGACCCAGGCGCTCTCGAGCTGGTACTTGCGGAAGGCTTCCAGCGAGCTGGCGACCAGGCCGGCGTCGCCGTTCGGCCGCAGCCGCAGGTCGGTCTCGAACAGGATGCCGGCGGCGGTGCGCGACGACAGCCAGGTGTTGAGACGCGTGCCGAGCCTGGCGTAGGTCTGGCCCGCCTCGGGCGCCGGGTCGTCGTAGAGATAGACGAGGTCGAGGTCGGATGCGTAGCCGAGCTCCTTGCCGCCGAGCTTGCCGTAGCCGATCACCGCGAAGGCCGGAGCGTCGCGGTGCCGCGTCAGCAGCTTGCGCCAGGCGAGCGCGATCGCGCGTTCGACGAGGATGTCGGCGAGATCGGAGAGATGATCGGAGAGCGTTTCGAGCGCCAGCAGGCCGGCGACGTCCTGCGTGACGAGGCGGAACACCTGCGCGTGGTGCGCCTCGCGCAGGGCGTCCATCTGCGCCTCGGTATCGGGTTCGAGCGCATCGGTCTGCTCGGCGAGCTGCTGGCGGAAGGCCGGCCAGTCGGGCGCCATCTGCAGCAGGCGCGGATCGAGCAACTCGTCGAGCAGCACCGGATGCTTCGTCAGGTAGCCGGCGGCCCAGGAGGATGCGCCGGCGATCTTCGCCACCTGATCGAGCGCCTGCGGGTACTGCAGCAGCAGCGCGAGATAGGCGGAGCGCCGGCCGATCGCCTCGAGCAGGTCGAGCATGCGCGACAGCGTGGCGTCCGGGCCGGATGTCGCAGCGGCAGCCTGGATCGCGCGCGGCACCAAGGCGTCGAAGCGGCCGCGCGCCTGCTCGCCCAGCTGCTGGTAGCGGCTGCCGGCGCGGATCGCGGCCAGCCGCGCGCACAGCGCCGCCGCCTCGCCGAAGCCGAGTTTTTGCAGTTCCTCGGCATGGTCGTCGGCCTGGGCCCAGACCGCGTCGAGCGTATGGTTGCGTTCGTTGGGGTCGGCGAAGACGGCCTCGAAGTGGCGCGTGACCGTCTGGCGATGGTCGTCGAGCTCCATCAGCAGCGCCTCGTAATTGGCAAACCCCATGGCCTGCGCGACGCGCTGCTGGTCGTCGGGGTTCTCCGGCAGCATGTGGGTCTGCGCGTCGTCGAGGTACTGCAGCCGGTGTTCGAGCCGGCGCAGGAAGCGGTAGGCGGACGACAGCTCGACGACCGCGTCGAGCTCGAGCTGGCTCCGGTCGACCAGCAGCTTGAGCACCTCGAGGGTCGGCTTGACTTGCAGCGCGCGGTCGCGGCCGCCGCGGATCAGCTGGAACACCTGGGCGATGAACTCGATCTCGCGGATGCCGCCCGGGCCGAGCTTGACGTTGTTGGCCATGTCCTTCTTGGCCACCTCGCGGCGGATCTGCGCGTGCAGGTCCCGCATCGCGTTGATGGTGCCGAAGTCGAGGTACTTGCGGAAGACGAAGGGACGGCGGATCGCCTCGAGCTCCTCCCAGCGGTCGCCGGTGAGCGGCCGCGCCTTGATCCAGGCGTAGCGCTCCCACTCGCGCCCCTGGGTGACGAAATAGTTCTCGAGCATGTCGAACGAGCAGACCAGCGGGCCGGAATCGCCGTTCGGCCGCAGCCGCAGGTCGACGCGGAACACCTGGCCGTCGGCGGTGATGTCGGCGAGCGCGTTGCCGAGCGCCTTGCCCAGCCGCGTGAAGAACTCGAAGTTGGAAACCTGCCTCGCGCCGTCCGTGTCGCCGTCCTCGGGATAGACGAAGATCAGGTCGATGTCGGAGGAAACGTTGAGCTCGCGGCCGCCGAGCTTGCCCATGCCGATCACGATCAGCCGCTGGCGCTCGCCGGCGGCGTTCCTCGGCACGCCGTAGCGGCCGGCGAGGGCGGCCTCCGTGACCTCGAGCGCCGCGGCGACGGCGGCATCGGCGAGCAGCGTCATGCTCTCGACGACTTCCGCCAGATCGGCCTGACCGGACAGGTCGCGCGCGGCGATGCGCGCCATGGCGCGCTGCTTGAGGCGGCGCAGCGCCGGCTTGAGGCTGTCCTCGGTCGGCGGCGTTTCGTCCAGCCAGGCCTGGATCAGCGGGGCGGACAGCGGCGCGGTGCCCGGCGCCAGCTCGCACTCCAGCTCGGGGCGGGCCTGCAGCAGGCGGCTCAGGTAGCGCGAATAGGCGGCGGGAGAGGGCAGGTGGGTCATGGATTAGAATTTCACTGCAGCCGACGCTGTCGATCCGCCCCATTCTAGCCCGCCATCCTTCGTGACCCTCTTCCCTCTTTCAGGCCGTGTCCGTACCGCGCTCCGCTGGACGGGCGGCCTGCTGCTCGCGCTGTATTTCGCGGCGGGACTGCTGATCCTGGTCGGGCGCCATCTCCTCATGCCGGAGCTCGCCGGCCAGCGCGAGCTCATCGAGCAGAAGCTTTCCGCCGCGATCGGCCTGCCGGTGAAGATCGCCGCCGTGAGCGCCGCCTGGCCCGGCCTGCATCCGCAGCTGGGCATCGAAGGCCTGCAGATCCACGACCCGCGTGACCCGGGCGGCCAGCCCGCGTTCGCCTTCGACCGCGTCGCCGCCGAGATCGGCTGGTCGTCGCTGCTGTTTCTCGAATTGCGCCTGCACCGGCTGGAAATCGTCGCGCCGCAACTCGAGATGCGGCGCGACGCCGCCGGAACGCTGTTCGTCGCCGGACTGCCGATACGCGGCGAGGGGGACGGCGGCTTCGCCGACTGGCTGCTCGAGCAGCGCCGCATCGTGGTGCGCGATGCACATCTGGTCTGGCGCGACGAACTGCGCGGGGCGCCGCCGCTCGAACTGCGGCAGGTGAATTTCGAGCTGCGCAATTTCGGCAGCCACCACGGCTTCGGCCTGACGGCGCGGCCGTCCGCCGCGGTGGCCGCGGCCATCGACCTGCGCGGCAACCTCGCCGGGAATTCGGCGGCCGACCCGGCGGCATGGCATGGCGAGTTCTATGCGGACATCGCGGCGGTCGACCTCGCCGCCTGGTCGCCTTGGCTCGACCTGCCGCTCGAGATGACGCACGGTCGCGGTGGCCTGCGTCTGTGGCTCGAGTTCGCCAACCTGCTGCCGACCGGCTTCACCGCCGACGTGCATCTCGCCGATTTCAGCGCGCGGTTGCGGCCCGACCTGCCGCCGCTGGCCGTAAGCCGCCTGGATGGCCGGCTCGCCGGCCGGCGCGCCGGCGACGAACTGGCCGGCGAGATCCGGCGCCTGACGCTGGCCACGCCGGAAGGGATCGAGGTGCAGCCGCTCGATGCCACGCTGCGGCTGGTCACGCGCGGCCGGAGCGAAGGTGGCGAATTGCGCGCCAACAGCGTCGACCTCGGCATCCTCGCCGAACTGGCGGACCGCGTGCCGCTGCCTGCGCAACTCCATGAAGTGCTGCGCGCCTTCGCCCCGCGTGGCCGCATCGCCGATCTGGCGCTGACCTGGCAGGGACGGCCCGAGGCGCCGACAGGCTGGCAGGCGCGCGGCGCCTTCGCCGGCCTGGCGCTCGCCGCGCACAAGGAACTGCCGGGCTTCGCCGGCATCTCGGGCCGGCTCGACGGCGACGAGCGCGCGGGGACCGTCGTCATCGACAGCCGCGACGCGCAGATCCATCTGCCCGCCGTCTTCCCCGAGCCGACGCTGGCGCTCGCCGCCGTCGAAGGCCAGGTCGACTGGCGCCGGCGCGCCGGGACGGTCGAATTCCAGCTTCCCCGCATGGTGTTCCACAACGACGACGCGAGCGGCGAAGCGAACGGCAGCTATCGCTATACCGGCCAGGGACCGGGGGAGATCGACCTCTCCGCCAGGCTGACGCGCGCGGCCGGTGACGCGGTCTGGCGCTACATGCCGCTGGTCGTCAATCGGGAGGCGCGCGACTGGCTGCGCGCCGGGATCGTCGGTGGGCGGGCCGACAACGCCGCCCTGCGCCTCAAGGGCCCGCTCGCCGAATTTCCGTTCGCCGACGGCAAGGGCGGCATCTTCCAGGTGAAGAGCAAGGTGCATGGCGCCTTGCTGAGCTTCGCGCCCGGCTGGCCGCGGATGACCGGCATCGACGGCGACCTGCTGTTCGAGGGGGTGCGCATGGAGATCCGCGCGCAGCGCGGCGACATCATGGGCGTGGCGCTGTCCGACATGCTGGCGGTCATTCCCGCCCTCGATGCCGATGAGCAAGTGCTCACAGTGACCGGCCGCGCCCGCGGCGAAACGCAGCGCTTCCTCGACTTCATCGAGGCCAGCCCGGTCGGCGCGCGCATCGATCACTTCACCGAAGCGATGGCTGCGCCGCAGGGCCAGGGTGAGCTCGATCTGAAACTGGTGATGCCGCTGAGCCACGTCGCGGACACGCAGGTGCAGGGCCGCTATCGCTTCGCCGACAACCGGCTGCAGGTGCTGCCGGTTCTGCCGCCCTTCACCGATGCGCAGGGGGAGCTGTCGTTCACGGCGGAGCGCCTGCAGGCGAAGAACCTGCGCGCCCGGCTGCTCGATCAGCCGCTGACGCTCGAAGTGACGTCGGCGCCGGGCGGAGTGGTGCGCGTCGCCGCCGCCGGCACGCTCGCCGCGCAAGGGCTGCGCAGCCACTACGGCCTGCGCGCGTTCGACCATCTCTCCGGCGAGACGCCCTGGCGCGGCACGGTGACGGTGAAGCGGCCGAGTGCGGAGATCCGCATCGAATCCGCCCTCGACGGGCTGAACTCGAGCCTGCCCGATCCGTTCAACAAGTCGGCGCGCGACCGCCTGCCCCTGACCGTGACGGGGCGGATCGACCCGCAGCGCGACGAGTGGTCGGTCGCTCTCGGCGACACGGCCGCGCTGCGCCTGCAGCAGGAAAACGGCGGTTGGCGCGGCACCCTGGCGCTCGGCGCGGCGGTCGTCAAGGCGCCGCCCGCCCCGCCGGCGCAGGGCGTCGCGCTGGGCGTCGCCCTGCCCGCGCTCGACCTCGACGACTGGCGCCCGCTGCTGGCCAACGGCACTGGTGGTGCCAGCGGTGCGAATGGCGGCAACGGCCAGCCGGCCGCGCTCCCGTCGCTGGCCGCCATCGACCTGCGCAGCGAGGATCTGCACGTGATGCGCCGTCATTTCCACGGCGTCCGTCTGCAGGGCACGCGCAGCGGCACGCGCTGGAATCTCGGCCTCGACAGCCGCGAGGCGCAGGGGCAGCTGAACTGGGACGGCAGCGGCGCCGGACGCATCGGCGGACGGCTGAGCCGCCTGCACCTGCCGGCCGCTGCCGGCGCGGAGCCGGAGATCGACTCCGCCGAGGCGGCGCGGGAGATGCCGGCCATCGACCTGGCGATCGACAGCTTCCGGCTCGGCGAGATGGCGCTCGGCGAGGCCAAGGTCAAGGCCGAGAACCGCGAGGGTGCGTGGCAGGCGAAGTTCGACGTCAGGAACGACGCCGCCCGCCTGACGGGCGACGGGCGCTGGCGCCCCAGCCCGACCGCGCCCGAGACGGCGCTGGCCTTCAAGCTCGACATGGACAGCGCCGAGAAGCTGCTCGACCGGCTCGGCCTGCCGGATGCCGTGCGGCACGGCGACGGCCGGATCGAGGGCGACGTGCGCTGGCGCGGCAATCCGCTCGCCCTCGATTTCGCCAGCCTGTCCGGCCGCGTCAAGGCGGACATCGGCAAGGGACAGTTCAAGAAGCTCGAGCCCGGCGTCGGCCGCCTGCTCGGCGTGCTGTCGCTGCAGTCGCTGCCGCGCCGCATCACCCTCGATTTCCGCGACATCTTCAGCGAGGGTTTCGCTTTCGACAGCATCGTCGGCGAGGCACGGATCGCCAGGGGGGTGATGACGACGGACGAGCTGCGCATCCGCGGCCCGGCGGCGAAGATCCTGCTTTCCGGCCAGGCCAACCTGGTGGCGGAGACCCAGGATCTGAAGGTGCGCGTCCAGCCCGCGCTCGGCGAGTCGCTCGCCGTCGGCGCGATGCTGGCGCACCCGGCCGCCGGCGCCGTCGCCTGGGCGGCGCAGAAGATCCTCAACGATCCGCTCGACCAGATCTTCGCCTACGAGTATGCCGTCACCGGCGCCTGGAGCGACCCCAAGGTCGAGAAGATCCAGGCCCGCCCCGCCGAGAGTCCGACTCCGCCATGAACGCCGCCATCCGTATCGCCGCCGTCCAGATGATCTCCGCGCCGGAGGTCGCGCCGAACCTCGCCGCCGCCGCGCGGCTGATCGCGGCGGCCGCCGACCGCGGTGCGCAACTGGTCGCCCTGCCCGAGTATTTCCCGATCATCGGCGGCAGCGATGCCGACCGCCTCGCCGTGCGCGAGCCCGACGGCGCCGGGCCGCTGCAGGATTTCCTTGCCGATCAGGCGGCGCGCCACGGCATCTGGCTGGTCGGCGGCTCCATTCCGCTCATGCCGCCGACCGCCCATGCGCCCGACAAGCTGCTCAACAGCTGCCTCGTCTACGACCCGCAGGGGCGGCGCGTCGCGCGCTACGACAAGATCCACCTGTTCGGCTTCAGGAAGGGCGATGAGCACTACGACGAGGCCGAGACCATCGAGGCCGGTCCGCCCACCCCCATCACGTTCGAAGCGCTCGGCCTGCGCATCGGCCTCGGCATCTGCTACGACCTGCGTTTTCCCGAGCTGTTCCGGGCGAAGGGCGCTGTCGACCTGATCGTGCTGCCGGCCGCCTTCACCGACACCACCGGCCGCGCGCACTGGGAACTGCTGCTGCGCGCGCGTGCCGTCGAGAACCAGTGCTACGTGCTCGCCGCCGCGCAGGGCGGGCTGCACCCGACCGGGCGCATGACCCACGGCAACAGCATGATCGTCGATCCCTGGGGCGAGGTGCTGGCGCGCCTCGACAAGGGCGAAGGCGCGATCGCCGCGGAACTCGCTCCCGCGCGCATTGCCGAAGTGAGACAAAGCCTGCCGGCCCTCAAACACAGAAAACTCTGACCCTACCCAACCCATGACCGATCCCCACTTCCAGACCGCCGAGCAGCACCTGCTGGCGCCTTACGAGCTGACCCCCGCGCAACTCTCGAACGTCTTTGGCGAGATGTTCGGCCACCGGCTCGACTATGCCGATCTCTATTTCCAGTTCGCCCGCTCCGAGGCCTGGAGCCTCGAGGAGGGCATCGTCAAGTCGGGCAGCTTCAACATCGAGCAGGGCGTCGGCGTGCGCGCGGTGAGCGGCGACAAGACCGCCTTCGCCTATTCCGACGAGATCAGCCTGCCGGCGCTGCTGAGCGCGGCCAGGGCGACGCGCGCGATCGCGGCGGCCGGCGCGAATGGCTCGCTGGGCGCGCTGCCACGGCTCGCCGGTCGCGGTGCGCCGGCGCTGTATGCGGGCACCGATCCGCTCGGCTCGCTGCCGGACGCGGCCAAGGTGAAGCTGCTCGAACGCCTCGAAAGCCTCGCGCGCGCCGCCGACCCCTGCGTCACGCAGGTGATGGCGCACATCGCCGGCAGCTGGGAGACGATCCTCGTCGCGCGCTCCGACGGGCGCCTGGCGGCGGACGTGCGGCCGCTGGCGCGCGTCTCGGTCACCGTGATCATGGAAGAGAACGGCCGGCGCGAGCAGGGCTCGGCCGGCGGCGGCGGGCGCTTCGACTACGGCTACTTCACCGACGAGGTGCTGAAGGACTATGCCGAAAAGGCAGTGCATCAGGCGCGCGTCAATCTCGGCGCCGAACCGGCGCCGGCAGGCGAGATGACCGTCGTGCTCGGACCGGGCTGGCCCGGCATCCTGCTGCACGAGGCGATCGGCCACGGGCTGGAAGGGGATTTCAACCGCAAGGGCAGCTCGGCATTCTCCGGACGCATCGGCGAGCGGGTGGCCGCCAAGGGCGTCACCGTCGTCGACGACGGCAGCATCCCCGACCGGCGCGGCTCGCTGTCGATCGACGACGAGGGCGAGCCGACGCGGCGCACCGTGCTGATCGAGGACGGCATCCTCGCCGGCTACCTGCAGGACACGCTCAACGCGCGCCTGATGGGCGTGGCACCCACCGGCAACGGGCGGCGCGAGTCCTTCGCGCATATGCCGCTGCCGCGCATGACCAACACCACGATGCTCGCCGGCGACCGCGACCCGCGGGAGATCATCGCCTCGGTGAAGAAGGGGCTGTACGCCGCCAACTTCGGCGGCGGCCAGGTCGACATCACCAGCGGCAAGTTCGTCTTCTCGGCCGCCGAGGCCTACCTGATCGAGGACGGAAAAATCACGCGGCCGGTGCGCGGCGCGACGCTGATCGGCAACGGCCCGGACGTGCTGAAGCGCGTCTCGATGATCGGCAACGACCTCGCGCTCGATCCGGGCGTCGGCACCTGCGGCAAGGAGGGGCAAAGCGTGCCGGTCGGCGTCGGCCAGCCGACGCTGCGCATCGACGGCATGACGGTCGGCGGCACCGGCTAGGCTGCTGCAGTGCGGTAAAATCGCGCATTTTCCGCATCAGGCCACCATCATGAAGCACATCGTCGACGACGTCCGCATCCGCGAGATCAAGGAACTCTCGCCGCCGGGCCATATCCTGCGCGAATATCCGGCCACCGAGGCGGCTGCGGCGACCACCTACGAGGCGCGCGCGGCGATCCACCGCATCCTGCACGGCGCCGACGACCGCCTGCTGGTCGTGGTCGGCCCGTGCTCGATCCACGACCTCGATTCGGCGCTGGAGTACGCGCGCCGCCTCAAGGCCGAGCGCGACCGCCATGCGGACGACCTGCTGATCCTGATGCGCGTCTATTTCGAGAAGCCGCGCACCACCGTCGGCTGGAAGGGCCTGATCAACGATCCGCGCCTCGACGGCAGCTTCAGGATCAACGAAGGCCTGCGCGTCGCGCGCCGCCTGCTGTGGGAACTGACCGAGATGGGCCTGCCGTGCGCGACGGAGTTCCTCGACACCATCACGCCGCAATACACCGCCGACCTGATCGCCTGGGGCGCGATCGGCGCGCGCACCACCGAATCGCAGGTGCATCGCGAACTGGCCTCGGGGCTGTCCTGCCCGGTCGGCTTCAAGAACGGCACCGACGGCAACATCCGCATCGCCGTCGATGCGATCCGCGCCGCGCAGGCGCCGCACCACTTCCTCTCGGTGACCAAGGCCGGCCATTCGGCGATCGTGTCGACCAACGGCAACGAGGACTGCCACGTCATCCTGCGCGGCGGCCAGCAGCCGAACTACGATCACGCGAGCATCGACGCGGCGTGCACCGAGCTGGGCAAGGCCGGCCTCGCGGCGCGCGTGATGGTCGACTTCTCGCACGGCAACAGCCGCAAGGACTACAAGCGCCAGCTGGAGGTGTCGACCGATGTCGCCGGCCAGCTCGCCGCCGGCGAGGACCGCATCTTCGGCGTGATGATCGAGTCGCACCTCAAGGAGGGCCGGCAGGACCTGCGGCCCGGGCTGGCGCTCGACCACGGCGTGTCGATCACCGATGCCTGTATCGGCTGGGAAGACACGGTGACCGTCCTCGACCAGTTGGCCGAGGCCGTCCGGCAACGCCGCGCCGCACTCGCCACGCGCTGACCGCCGTGCGCGTCTCGCCCGGCCGCCTGTTCTTCGCCGCCGCCGGGCTGACGCTCGTCTTCCGCTTCTGGCTCGCCGCAGCGCTGCCGGTCACCGGCGACGAAGCCTATTTCATCTGGTGGGGCAAAGTGCCCGACTGGGGCTTCTACGACCATCCGCCGCTGATCGGCTGGTGGCTTGCCGCGCTGCTCGCGGTGTCGGATGCGGAATGGTGGCTGCGGCTGCCGCAGGTCGTCCAGCCGCTGCTGCTGGCGCTGGCGGTGCGCTGGGCCTGGCCCGGGCTGTTTCCCGCCCAGGCCGACCGGCGCGACTGGATCGCGCTGCTGGTTCTGCTCGCGCCGGCGAATGTCTGGAACGTCTTCGTCACCACCGACACTGCGCTGGTGTATTGCGCCGTGCTGTCCGGCCTGGCCTGGCTGCGGGCGGTGCGGGACGACAGCCCGCGCTGGTATCTCGTCGCCGGCGTCTTTCTCGCCGGCGCGGTGCTGGCGAAGTATTTCGCCGCGCTGCTCGGCTTCGCCTATCTGATCGACGTCCTGCTGCGCCGCCGGCCGCGCGCCTTCGCCGGCCTGGCGATCGCCTATGCCTGCTGCGTGCCGGCGCTCGGGCTGATGGCCTGGTGGAACAGCAGCCACTGCTGGGCGAACTACATGTTCAATTTCGTCAACCGTCACGGCCAGGGCAATACCGGTCTCGGCTGGCAGACACCGCTGCTCTTCTTCGCCACGCTCGCCTACGTGCTGACGCCGCCGGTGCTGTGGCTGCTGTTCAGGCGCCGCCGCCCTGCCGGCGCCGAGTTTGCGCAGGCCGACCGCAGCCTCGCGGTGCTGGCGGCCGTGCCGCTGCTGCTGTTCGCCGTGCTGTCGTTGTTCAAGACGATCGGCCTGCACTGGGTGCTCTCCTTCGTGCCGTTCGTGCTGCTGCTGGCGGCACGGCGCATTTCGCCGGCGGCGCTGCCGAAGCTCGCCGCCTTCTTCCTCGGCTTCGCCGCGCTGCATCTGGCGGCGATCTTCGCCGTTTCGCGCCTGCCGCTGGAAACCTGGCGCTCGTTCGGTTTCCATCCCGGCACCGTGCTGACCTTCGAAAGCCGGGCGCTGGTCGAAAAGGCGGCGCCGGGCGATGCCCTGCTCGTTTCGGACGGCTACTCGAACGCGGTCACGCTCGGCTACAACCTGCGCCGCTACGTGCCGGTGCTGGGGCCGGGCTCGGGCCATGCGCGTCACGACGACATCCTGACCGACTGGCGCCGGCACGACGGCGCGGACATCACCGTGCTGCGCAAGACCGAGCCGGATGCCCGCGAACAGGCCGGGTACGCCAACTGGTTCCGTGCCGTCGCCACCGAGAGCTTCGAGCACCGCGGCGCGCGCTTCTGGGTGGTGCGCGGCCGGGGCTTCGACTACGCGGCCTACCGCGCGACCGTGCTGACCGAGGTCAAGCGGCGCTACTATGCGCTGCCGCCGTGGCTGCCGCAGCGCGGCTGCTATTTCTGCGAACGCTATTTCTCCGAAGAGACATGCACCCGCTGATCCGGCTCCTGCGTCCCCACCAGTGGCTGAAGAACGGCTTCGTGCTGGTCGGCCTGCTGTTCGGCCATGTGTGGGAGCGCAGCGATGCGCCCGGCCTGTTCCTGCAGGCGCTGGCGGCGTTCATCGCCTTCTGCCTGATCTCGTCGGCCGTCTATGTGATCAACGACCTGATCGACCGCGAGCGGGACCGCCACCATCCGGACAAGCGCCACCGGCCGCTCGCCAGCGGCCGGACCAGCGCGCGCGCGGCGATCGCCCTGGCCGCCATCTGCCTGACGCTCGGCTTCGGCCTGGTCGGCGGCCTGTTCGCCGGCCTCGGCCTGCCCGCGTCGCGGGCGCCGTGGCTGTTCGTCGCCTACGTGCTGCTCAACCTCGGCTACAGCCTCGGCCTCAAGCACGTGGTGATCCTCGACGTCTTCCTGATCGCCGCCGGTTTCATGCTGCGCATCCTCGCCGGCACGGTCGGCATCGGCATCGCGCCGTCGCACTGGCTGCTGCTGTGCGGCCTGATGCTGACGCTGTTCCTCGGCTTCGCCAAGCGCCGCGCCGAACTGGGCGCGCTGGCGCACGACGGCCGGCATCACCGGCGCGTGCTCGACCAGTACACCGCGCCGATGCTCGACCAGTTCATCACGCTGTCGGCGGCCGCGACGGTGATCGCCTACAGCCTCTATACCATCAGCGAGGAGACCATCGCGCTGCACGGCACGCCCTGGCTGATCGCCACCGTGCCCTGCGTCGCCTACGGCCTGCTGCGCTACCTGCAGCGCCTGCACCTCGGCCGCGGCGGCGGCGATCCGGCGCGCGACCTGCTGACCGACCCGCACCTGCTGGCGGCCTTTTCCCTGTGGCTGGGGCTGGTCATCTGGCTGTTGTTCCGATAGCATATCCGGACAACATTCCGTAATATCGCGCCATGAACCAGACCAGCACGCCCGACAAGTTTGCCGCCTTCGAGCCGCTCGGCGACGCGGGCGCCTATGTCGATCGCATCCACGCCATCATCGAGCGCATCCGCCTGTTCGAGGATTTCGAGCGGGGCGAGATCGAGAAGCTGGCGCGCTACATGCGCTGCTACCGCGTCGCTGCCGGCACGGAGATCATCCGCGAGGGCGACGCCGGCGACTTCATGGTGCTGCTGATCGAGGGCGAGATCGAGATCGTCAAGCGCGATGCGCGCGGCCTGCCGCAGCGCATGGGCGTCGACGGGCCGGGCAAGACGCTCGGCGAGATGTCGCTGATCGACGGCGAACCCCGCTTCGCCAGCTGCGTGTCCCTGGAGCCGGCGCTGTTCGCGGTGCTCGACCGCGCCGCGCTGACCCGCCTGGTGGCCGAGGATGCGAAGCTCGGCGTCAAGCTCCTGATGGAACTGCTGATGCTGCTCAACCAGCGCCTGCGCACCCTCAGCGGGGAACTGCTGAAGTGCCTCGACAATCAGAAGCTGCGCATCCGCTGAAGCGGATCACGCATTCACCCCCTTCTGCCACAGCACGTCGCCGCGGCCGGCATGCCGGTTGAGCCAGCGCGCCAGCACGAACAGCAGGTCCGACAGGCGGTTCAGATACTGGCGCGCGGCGTCCGAGGCCGCTTCATTGTGGGCGAGCGCCACCACGGCGCGTTCGGCGCGGCGGCAGACGGTGCGCGCCTGGTGGGTGAGCGCCGCGGCGCGCGTGCCGCCGGGCAGGATGAATTCCTTGAGCGGCTCGAGATCGGCGTTGTAGCGGTCGATGGCGGCCTCGAGCCGGCCGGGCTGGCTGTCCTTGAGGAAGGTGCCGCCCGGCACCGACAGCTCGCCGCCGAGGTCGAACAAATCGTGCTGCACGCCGGTGAGCAGCGCGCGTTCCTCGTCGGGCAACTCTTCGCAGAGCAGCACGCCGAGCAGCGCGTTCAGTTCGTCGACGTCGCCGAGCGCGGCGACGCGCGGCGCGTCCTTGCCGACGCGCGAGCCGTCGCCGAGGCCGGTGGTGCCGGCGTCGCCGGTGCGCGTGTAGATTTTCGAGAGTCGGTAGCCCATGTCGTGAAACTCGGCGGTGGCGAAGCGGCGTAGTGTATGCGAAGCCGGCCGTTCAGGACGAAGGCGGCTCGCCTAGGCCTGCTTGTTCACGGCGGCGACGAGCTGGTCCGGCTCCGGCGGGCGCTTGACCACCAGCACCGAGCAGGCGAGGCTGCCGACGACGCGGTCGGTGAGCTGGCCGGCGAGCTGGCGGGCCAGTCCCTTGCGCTGGTCGTTGCCGACCACCACGAGGTCGGCGCCGGTTTCCTGCGCCGTCTCGATGATGGCCTGCTCCGCCGGCCTGGCGACGACCCTGCCTTCGCAGACGACGCCCTCGACCCTGAGCAGGCCGACTTTCTCGGCGACGTCCTCTTCGGCCTTGGCGCGCTCGGCTTCGCCGGTCGCGGCGGCCAGCACGGTGACCGGCAGCCGGGTCGCCTTGGCGATCTGCAGGGTGACTTCGGCGATGGTGTCGCTGATCGGCGCGCCGTCGGTGGCCATCAGGATGCGCCGCCGCCAGGGCTGTGCCTGCCAGTTCGCGACGAGCACGTGGCAGGGCGAGCCGACGATGATCTGCTGGGCGTTGTCGCCGACGAGCTTTTCCTTCATGTCGCCGCGCGGCGGGCGGCGGCCGATGATCAGGATGCTGCTGTCGGCCGCCTTCGCCGCGGCGACCACCTGCTCGATGGGCTGCTTGCCGTAGCGCACCGCGGTTTCGCAGGCGACCCCGGCCTGCGCCGCCTTGCGCTCGGCCTGCGCCAGGCGCGCGCGCGCGGTCTCGTCATCCGCCGCCGATTCGACGCAGGTCATCAGGTCGAGCGTGACGCCGAAGTCGCGCGCCAGCGCGATGGCGATGTCCTCGGGGGCATGGCTGAATTCGCTGCCGTCGGTGGCGAACAGCAGGCGCTGGCGGCGCAGGCCGTCGGGCAGGATGCCGCGGTTGCATTCCTTGAAGATGCGCGTCTTGCAGGTGCGGCAGATCTCGGGGTTGAGCGTCCAGTAAAGCGCGCTGGTGACGTCGGTCATCACCGGGAAGAAGGCGCCCGCGCCGATCTCGTCCGTGTAGCCGCCCTGGCGCAGCATGCGCATGTTGGTCTGGTTGAGCCGGTAGAAGTAGAGGCCGCCGCCCAGGCGCCGCCGCCGGCGCGCCTCCTGCGCCAGCACCTCGGCGCCGGCGATGTCGATGTAGGAGAGGCCGGAGCAGGTGAGCAGCACCGACTTCTGCTGCGGATTCTCTTCGTCGATCTGCTGCAGCGCCTGCTGCACGTAGCTCGCCGCGCCGAAATAGAGCGAGCCGGTCATGCGCAGGACGCGCAGCTGGGGGCATTCGGGGCGCCCCTGGGCGCGCACGAAATGGTAGGCGCCTTCCTCGGGCGCGGGCACCACCGGGATGATTTCCGGCTTCGAGGTGCGGTAGAGGAACATCAGCAGCGACAGGAAGACGCCGAGGAAGATGCCGGCCTCGAGGTTGATCAGCGTGCCGACCAGCGTGGCGAAGAGAATCGCCGACTCGGCCTTGCTGGTATGCCAGATGTGCCCGATGTGGTGAAAGTCGATCAGCCCCCAGGCGACCAGGAACAGGATGCCGGCCATCGCCGCGTTGGGCAGGTAGGCGGCGAGCGGGGCGACGACGAGCAGGACGATGACGAGGGCGATCGAGGCGAACACCGAGGCGAGCGGCGTCTTCGCGCCGGCCTCGAAATTGACGCCGCTGCGGTTGAACGAGCCGGAGGAGGCGTAGGCCGAGAAGAAGCTGCCGACGATATTCGACAGCCCCTGGCCGACGAACTCCTGGTTGCCGTCGATGCGCTGTTCGGAGCGCACGGCGATGGCGCGCGAGATCGACACCGCCTCGGTGAGCGCCAGCATGGTGATCACCAGCGCCGGGCCGATGGTGGCCTTGAGCGCCGCCAGCGAAAAGTCGGGCAGCGACAGCGGCGGCAGGCCGGCGGGCAGGGCGCCGACCGTGACGATGCCGGTCGTCGCGGCGCCCTCCAGAAGCACCAGTCCTTCGGCGAACAGGCTGCCGACGATCATCGCGGCGATCATGTAGGGAATCTTCTTGAAGTACTTCTTGGTGAGGATGCCGGCGGCGAGCGTCACCGCGCTGACCGCGAGCACCCACGGGTTGATGGCGAAGAACTGCACCCAGAGCTGGTGCAGGATCTCGTAGAACGGCGTGCCGCGCGGGATGGCGATGCCGAAGAAGTTCTTCACCTGGCTGGCGGCGATCAGGATCGCCGCGCCGGCGGTGAAGCCGATCACCACGGTGTGCGAAATGAAATTGACCAGCGCGCCCATGCGCGCCAAGCCGAGGATCAGCTGGAACACGCCGACCAGGAAGGTCAGCGTGAGCACCAGCTGGATGTACTGGGCCGAGCCGGGCTCGGCCGTGTGCGACAGCGCCGCGAACACCGCGATCGAGATCGCCGTGGTCGGACCGGAGACGAGATGCCAGGAGGATCCCCACAGCGCGCCGATCACCGCCGGGATCATCGCGGCGTACAGGCCGTATTGCGGCGGCAGCCCGGCGATCGTGGCGAAGGCGACGCCCTGCGGCAGCACGATGAGGGCGCCGGTGATGCCGGCGAGCAGGTCGTCGCGCAGGCTGCGGCGCGTGACCATTGGCCACCAGAGCAGGAAGGGAAAGAACTTGCCGAGGGGACCCGCAGGCATTTTCATTGGCGGGGTGGTTTCGCTGGGAGCGGGCGTGGTGAGAGCCATGAATATTAGCAGAGACGTATATTTGGCTTGGCCGGAACCAGCCTGACCGTCCGATGCTAGCTGCCGGAGGGTGAAGGGACCGTTAAGGCGCGAAGTCGAGCGTCGCCGTCGTGCCCCTCACGGGATGGCTGGCGAGGGCGATGCGCCAGCCGAGACGCTCGCAGATGCGCTTGACCAAGGAGAGGCCGATGCCGGCTCCGCTGCTGTCGGCGCCCCGGTAGTGGCGCTCGAACACCAGTTCGAGCTCAGCTGCCGGGATGCCGCTGCCGGTATCTGCAACGATCAGCCGCTGCGGATCGACACTGACGGTGATGATGCCGTCGCGGGTGTGGGCGACGGCGTTATGCATCAGGTTGGCGACGATCATCGTGACGAAGGCGGACTGGACCGGCAGGAGCACCTGCCCGGCCAGGCGCAGCTCGAGGCGAGTGTTGCGTGCCGCGGCCGGCTCGCGGTAGCGCTCGGCACATTGGCGGATGGCCTGGCCGACGTCGCAGGACGGTTCGGCCTGACTATCCTCTTCGCGGCTCAACAGCAGCAGGGCGGCGATCAGTTCGCCCATCTCGTCGCAGGAGCGGGTGATGCGCGCGAGACGGGCGCGCTGGCCCGCGTCGAGTCCCGGGTCGTCCGCGAGCACCTCGGCGGCCCCGCGGATCGTCGCCAGCGGCGTGCGCAGCTCATGGCTGGCGTCCGCGGCGAACGCCTGCTCCCGCTCGATGAAGGCGGCCAGCCGGGCCAGGTAGCGATCGAAGGCATGGGCCAGTTCGTCGAGTTCGTCGCCGGGGCCGCCTGCCCGCGCCAGGCTCGGCGGGTGCTGCGGGTCGGCCCGGCTGACGGCGGCGGCCAGCTCACTGAGCGGCGCGATCACTTGGCCGGCCAGCCACAGCCCGCCCACGGCCGCGAGCAACGTGATCAGTCCGGCCCCTGCGACCAGATAGATGAGGAAACGCTGTTCGCGCCGCTTCTGGCGGGTCTCGTTGAACAGCAGCACATAGCGTTCACCCTCCCGCTCCGCGATCTCGAGGCGATAGGGGGTCGCATCGATCACGAGGTCGTAGCGTCCGGGTGCCAGGCCGGCAATTTCCTGCGGCAGATCGCCGGCGTCCTCGCCGGGCCGCAGCAGGTAGCCGGTCAGGCTGGCGGTGGCGGGCGGCAAGGACTGCGGATTGCGGGCGCGGCGCGCCATGTAGTCCGCCATTTCGGCATCGAGCGTTTCGTCGATCAGCCGCCGCGACACGTCTTGGGCGGCGAACCAGATGCCGACGGTGAACAGCAGGCTCAGCAGCGCGCCCAGCCCGGCGAACGCCAGCGCGACGCGGATGCGCAGGCTATGCCGGCGGCTCATCGGTCGCGGCCCGGGCCGCCAGCTGCCAGCCGATGCCGCGCAGGGTGTGCAGCAGCGGCCGGTCGAACGGTTTGTCGATCGCCGCACGCAGGCAGTGCAGGTGGGTGCGCAATGCGTCGGAATCCGGCGGGGCGTCGCCCCACACGGCGCGTTCGAGTTCTTCCCGCCTGAGGACGCGCGGCGAGGCGCGCATCAAGGCCTCGAGCAGGCGCAGCGGGATCGGCGGCAGCTCGATGGCCCGGCCGGCGCGGCTGACCGCGATCGTGGCCGGATCGAAGACCAGATCCTCCACCCGCAGCACTTGCGGCACGACGGCGGACCGGGCCCGTCGTATCAGCGCCTGGATGCGCGCCGCCACCTCGCGCAGGGCGAAGGGCTTGACCAGGTAGTCGTCGGCGCCGGCCTCGAGGCCGCGCACCTTGTCGTCGAGCGTGTCGCGCGCCGTCAGCATCAGGATCGGCGTCGCCTTGCCGATCTTCTCGCGCAGGTGACGGCACAGGGCGATGCCGTCCAGTCCCGGCAGGATCAGGTCGAGCAGGATCACGTCGAAGGCCTGCGTGCCGGCGAGGCGCAGGCCGCTCAAGCCGTCGTTCGCCGTGTCGACCAAGTGGCCGCGCGCTTCGAGGTAGTCGACGAGATTGGCGGCAAGGTCGGGGTTGTCCTCGACGACGAGGATCTTCAGGGGCGCTGGGGCGGTCATGGCGGGATTATCACCCCGAAGGAAAAGTCGGCGCTTGCGCGGCGGCGGATTCGCGTCCCTGATTAGCAAATAAAAATCCCGATGGCTACGAATTTTATGGCGCTGCTAATATCACGCGCTTCGTTAAGAAACCGTTAAGCTGGCGCCCTGCCGGCGCGCCTCGCCGACCATGAACATTCCTCCCCACCTGCAGCGCCTGCTCCCCTTCCTGCGCTGGCTGCCCTACGGTGGCGCCACGCTGCGCGCCGACTTCCTCGCCGGCCTGACGGTCGCGCTGGTGCTGGTGCCGCAGTCGATGGCCTATGCCCAGCTCGCCGGCCTGCCGGCGTACTACGGCCTCTACGCGGGCTTCCTGCCGGTGGCGGTGGCGGCGCTGTGGGGCTCGTCGAACCAGCTCGGCACCGGGCCGGTGGCGGTGGCCTCGCTGCTCACCGCCTCGTCGCTGGCGCCGCTCGCGGCGGTCGGCTCGGAGCAGTTCGTCGCGCTGGCGATCCTGCTGGCGCTGCTGGTCGGCCTCTTCCAGCTGGCGCTCGGCGTCTTCAAGCTCGGCGTGGTGGTGAACTTCCTGTCGCATCCGGTCATCGTCGGCTTCACCAACGCCGCGGCGATGATCATCGGCCTGTCGCAGCTCAACAAGCTGCTCGGGGTGCCGATGGGGCGCTCGGAATCCTTCATCAACGATATCTGGGGCGTGCTGCTGCTGGTCGGCGACACCCACCTGCCGACGTTGGCGATGGGCCTGGCGGCGATCGCGATCATGTGGGCGATCCGCAAGTGGCGGCCGAAGCTGCCGGGAGTGCTGATCGCCGTCGCCATCACGACGGTGGTGTCCTGGCAGGTCGGGTTCGAGCGCAACGCCACGGCGACGGTCGAGCAGATCGCCGAACCCGAGGCGCAGGCGCTGCTGGCCGAGTTCGTGCGTGCCGAGTCGCGTATCAAGGAAATCAACGAGCAAATCGCCGCCAAGGGCGGCGAACTGAAGCAGTTGCAGAAGGCGGGCGGCGACGTCGGTCACGAGGTGGCGACGCTCCACTACGAGATCGAACTGCTCGGCCTGCAGCTCAAGGACCGCGAGGACGAGAACCGCAAGCGCAACCGCGCGCTGCGCAGCTTCGTCTTCGAGCAGGCGGCCGGCGCGAACGACCAGCCGCCGGCCTTTTACGCCGTCGGCCGACTGCCGGCTGGCATCCGGAGCGATGGCCATCGCTGGCGCATCGCCAAGGCCTCGGGCGGCACCCTCAAGCTGATCGGCGGCGGCGAAGTGGTCGGCAAGGTGCCCGAGGGCCTGCCCTCCCTCAGCCTGCCGAAGTTCTCGTGGGAGGCGATCGGCAGCCTGCTCTCCGCGGCGATCGTCATCTCGCTGGTCGGCTTCATGGAGGCGATCTCGATCGCCAAGGCGATCGCCGCCAAGACCAAGCAGAAGATCGACCCGAACCAGGAGCTGATCGGCCAGGGGCTCGCCAACATCGTCGGCGCGGCGACGCAGGCCTTCCCGGTGTCCGGCTCCTTCTCGCGCTCGGCGGTGAACATCAATGCCGGCGCGAAGACCGGCATGTCCTCGGTGATCACGGCGGTCTTCGTGCTGCTGACGCTGCTGTTCCTCACGCCGCTGCTCTACCACCTGCCGCAGGCGGTGCTGGCGGCGGTGATCATCATGGCGGTGATCGGCCTGATCAACTTCGGCGCGGTCAAGCACGCCTGGCAGGCCAACAAGCACGACGGCATCGCCGCCGTCGTCACCTTCATCGCCACGCTCGCCTCCGCGCCGCATCTCGACAAGGGCATCATGGTCGGCGCCGGCCTGGCGATCGTCCTCTACCTCTACCGCACCATGTCGCCGCGCGTCGCGATCCTCGGCCGCTTCCACGACGGCACGCTGCGCGACGCGAAGGTGCACAACCTGCCGGCCTCGAAGACCGTCACCGCGGTGCGCTTCGACGGCCGCCTCTACTTCGCCAACGTCGCCTATTTCGAGGACGCGATCCTCGAGGCCGTCGCCAGCAATCCTGAGGCGCCCTGGCTGGTCGTCGTCGGCGACGGCATCAACGAGCTGGATGCGTCCGGCGAAGAGGTGGTGCACCACCTGGTCGAGCGGTTGCGCGCCAACGGCATCACGGTGATGTTCTCCGGCCTCAAGAAGCAGGTGCTCGACGTGATGCGCGCCACCGGCCTGTTCGACCTGGTCGGCCAGGAGAACATCTTCGCCACCGCCGACCAGGCGATCGAGGCGGCCTATGCGCGGGCCTCTGCCGCCGGCATCGAGCACGCGGCGACGTTGCTGAAGAAGAGCGCGCCGGACGTGCCGGCGAAGGGTTAACATTCGACTTTTTTCGAGAGCCCCATGATTCGCAAGAACCCCAGCGGCGACATCCCGGTCGTCCATGAGTCCGCCTTCGTCGACCCGACCGCGATCCTGTGCGGCAAGGTGATCGTCGAGGAGAACGTCTTCATCGGCCCCTACGCGGTGATCCGCGCCGACGAGGTGAACGAGGAGGGCGGCATGGAGCCGATCGTCATCGGCGCCGGCTCGAACATCCAGGACGGCGTCGTCATCCACTGCAAGGCCGGCGGCGGCGTGACGATCGGGCGCGACAGCTCGATCGCCCACCGCTCGATCGTGCATGGCCCCTGCACGGTCGGCGACAACGTCTTCATCGGCTTCAATTCGGTGCTGTTCAACTGCACCGTCGGCGCCGGCTCGGTGGTGCGCCACAACTCGGTGATCGAAGGCTGCCACGTGCCGCCCGGCTTCTACATCCCGTCGACGACCAACGTCCACTCCGACGAGGAGCTCGCGCGCATCCAGCCGGTGACGGGCGACGCGACCAGCTTCTCCGAAAGCGTGGTCGCCGCCAACCTGACGCTGGTGCGCGGCTACAACAGGATCCGCAACGAATTCTGAGGACCCGCCCGCCGCCCCGCCAGCGCCGAGTTTGCGCCGAACCCCCGCCACCATGCCCAGTCTGCTCGCCATCGACCTCCTGCTGATCGCCGCCTGCCTGTGGGCGACGATCGGACTGGCCGGCCTGGCGGCGCCGCGCAACACCTTCTTCGTGGCCCGCGTGCTGTTCCCGCTCGGCGCGCTGGCCGGGCTTCTCGTCGGCGCGACCGGCTTCGTCGCCCTCGGCGGCGCGGCGCAGACCGCCGAGCTTCTCATCGGCCTGCCCGACCTGCCCTTCCACCTGCGGCTCGACAATCTCGCGGCGGTGTTCGTCATCCTGCTCGGCATCGTGTCGGCGGGCATCTCGATCTACGCCGCCGGCTATTTCCGCGTGGGCGAGGGCACCGCCCCTGGCGTGCTGGGACTCGAATACCACCTGTTCCTCGCCAGCATGCTGATGGTGCTGCTCGCCGACGACGCCTACGCCTTCATGGTGTCCTGGGAGGTGATGGCGCTGTCGTCGTTCTTCCTTGTCACCACCAACCACCGCCACGACGAGATCCGCCGCGCCGGCTACATCTACCTGCTGGTCGCCCACGTCGGCGCGATCGCCATCCTGCTGTCGTTCGGCGTGATGACGGGAGGCGCGGGGGATTACACCTTCGCCGGCATGCGCGCGCAGGATCTTTCGCCGTTCTGGGGATCGGTGGCCTTCCTGCTCGCGCTGTTCGGCTTCGGCGCCAAGGCGGGCCTGCTGCCCGTCCATGTCTGGCTGCCCGAGGCGCATCCGGCCGCGCCGTCGCCGGTGTCGGCGCTGATGAGCGGCGTGATGCTGAAGACGGCGATCTACGGCCTGCTGCGCGTCAGCCTCGACCTGGTCGGCACGACGCTGTGGTGGTGGGGCGTGGTCGCCCTGGCGGCCGGCCTGCTGACGGCGCTGTTCGGCGTGTTCTACGCGACGGTGCAGTCCGACATGAAGCGCCTGCTCGCCTACTCGTCGATCGAGAACATCGGCCTGCTGGCGGTCGGCATCGGCCTGACGCTGATCTTCCATTCCTACCGGATGGAGGCGTTGGCGGCGCTGGCGCTGACGGCGGTGCTCTTCCACTGCCTCGCCCATGCCGGCTTCAAGAGCCTGCTGTTCCTGTGCACCGGCTCGGTGCTGCACGCGACGAAGCAGCGCAGCCTCGGCAAGCTCGGCGGCCTGATCGGGCCGATGCCCTGGGTGGCCTGGCTGGCGCTCGCCGGCGTGATCGCCGGGGCGGGCCTGCCGCCGCTGTCCGGCTTCGTTTCCGAATGGCTGCTGCTGCAGGCGTTCCTGTTCTCGCCCGGCCTGCCGCATTCCTGGCTCAACATGATCGTGCCGGTGGCCGCCGCCGCCGTCGCGCTGACCGCCGCAATGGCCGGTTTCGCGCTGGTGAAGTTCTACGGCATCATTTTCCTCGGCCAGATGCGCGAGCCCAATCTCAAGGATGCGCACGATGCCTGTCCGCTCGAAAAGCTGGGCCTCGTCTGGCTCGCCGGACTGACGCTGCTGCTCGGCGTGCTGCCGGGCACGATGATCATGAAGCTCGATGCCGCGACGCGGCAGCTGCTTGGCAAGGGCCTGGCCGACCGCGTCGCCGAGCAGGGGTGGTGGCTGCTGGCGCCGATCTCGCCCGAGCGGGCGAGCTATGCGCCGGTGCTGTTCCTCATCACGATTGCGGCGACGCTGCTGTTCGGCCGCTGGATCGTCAGGACGCTCTACCACGGCCGCGTACGCCACTCGCCGGCCTGGGACTGCGGCTACCACTTCCAGGGGCCGCGCGCCCAGGACACCGCCGAGGGCTTCTCGCAGCCGATCCGCCGCATCTTCGGGCCGATGTTCCGCATGCAGCGCCATTTCCCGAGCATCCGCGACCGCGCGCCGATCTACACGGTCAAGGTCGAGGATCATTTCTGGTACTGGCTTTACCTGCCGATCGCCCGCCTGGCGGGCGGCATCTCGGCGCTGATCGCTCGGGTGCAGGGCGGCCGCATCGCCGTCTATCTGATGTACAGCTTCGTGACGTTGATCCTCCTTCTGCTGGTGGCGCGGCCATGATCAGTTTGACGGGGTTCCTCGGCCAGATCTTCGCCGTCGCCCTGGCCCTGGCGCTGGCGCCGCTCCTGACCGGCTGGATCAACCAGTGCCGCGCCTGGCTGCAGAACCGCAGTGCGCCGCCCTTGCTGCAGCCCTACTACATGCTGCACAAGCTGTTCCACAAGGACGTGGTGCTGGCGCACGGCGCCTCCTCGCTGTTCCGCTTTGCCCCGTTCATCGTCTTCGGCTGCATGGTGCTCGCCTGCGCGATCATTCCCAGCCTGTCGTCCGACCTGCCGTTCGCGCCGGCGGCCGACGCGCTGGCGCTGGTCGGCGTGTTCGGCTTGGCGCGCATCTTCATCGCGCTGGCGGCGATGGATGTCGGCACCTCGTTCGGCACGCTCGGCGGCCGGCGCGAGATGCTGATCGGCTTCCTCGCCGAGCCGGCGCTGCTGATGGTGATCTTCACCATGGCGATGATCGCCCAGTCGACCTCGGTGGCGACCATCGTCGAGACGCTCGCCCATCGCGAGCTGGTGATCTATCCGTCGATCGCCTTCGCCGGCATTGCCTTCACGATGGTGTCCTTCGCCGAGAACGCGCGCGTGCCGGTGGACAACCCGGCGACCCACCTCGAACTGACGATGATCCACGAGGCGATGATCCTCGAATACTCGGGCCGCCACCTGGCGCTGATCGAGTGGGCGGCGAGCCTCAAGCTCTACGCCTATTCCTGCCTCGGCCTGGCGTTGTTCTTCCCCTGGGGCATCGCCGAGCGCGACAATTTCCTCGCGCTGGTCGCGGCGCTGCCGCTGCTGCTGGTCAAGCTCGCCATCGGTGGCGCCCTCGTCGCGCTGCTCGAGACGATCAACGCCAAGATGCGCATCTTCCGCGCGCCGGAGTTTCTCGGGACCGCCTTCCTGTTGGCGGTGCTCGGCCTGCTGGTGCACCTGTTGCTGGAGACGCAGGCATGACGAGCATGCCGCTCTACGCCCAGCTGATCAACCTGTGTGCGGCGGTGATCCTGCTGCTCGCCTTCGCGATGCTGGCGCAGCGCCGCGTCGTCCAGCTGGTCGACCTGTTCGCGCTGCAGGGCTTCATGCTGTTCCTGGCGACGCTGGTGATGGCCTTCAAGACCGGCCAGCACCATCTCTTCTATTCCGCGGGACTGACGCTGGTCCTCAAGGTGATCCTGCTGCCGTGGATCCTGCACCGGCTGGTGCGCCAGCTGCACATCAAGGGCGAGGTCGAACCGCTGATCAACATCCCGACCACGATGCTGATCGGCCTCGTCCTCGTCGTCATCGCCTTCAACGTCGCGATGCCGATCTCGCAGCTGTCCTCGACCATCGCGCGCGGCACGCTCGGCATCGCGCTCGCCGTGGTGATGCTCGCCTTCCTGATGATGATCACGCGGCGCAAGGCGATTACCCAGGTGGTCGGCTTCCTGGCGATGGAGAACGGCCTGTTCCTCGCCGCCACCAGCGCGACCTACGGCATGCCGATGGTGGTCGAGCTTGGCATCGCGCTCGACGTGCTGGTCGGCATGATCATCCTCGGCGTGTTCTTCTTCCAGATCCGCGACCAGTTCGACAGCCTCGACATCCACCACATGGAACAGCTCAAGGAACGGTGATGGACTTCTTCATCCTCACCCTCGCCATCCCGCTGTGCGCCGGCATCCTGCTGTCCTTCGCCGGCGAACGCGCCTGGGCGCCGCACATCAACGTGCTGGCCAGCACGGCGACCTTCCTGTCCGCCGCCGGGCTGACGGCCGAGATCGTCGCCGCCGGCCCGCGCTTCGCCTTCGGCGAGCTGTTCTTCATCGACTCGATGAACGTCTTCTTCGTCGCGCTGACCGCCTTCGTCGGCATGACCACGGCGATCTTCTCCGATCCCTACATGAAGAACGACCGCTCGCACGGCAAGCTGACGCCGGGCCGCCTGCGGTTGTACAAGAGCATGTTCCAGCTCTTCATGTGCACCATGCTGGTGGCGCTGACCACCAACAACCTCGGCATCCTGTGGGTGGCGATGGAGGCGGCGACGCTCACCACCGTGCTGCTCGTCTCGCTCTACCGCACGCCGGCGTCGCTCGAGGCGGCGTGGAAATACTTCATCCTGTGCGGCGTCGGCATCGCCCAGGCGCTGTTCGGCACCATCCTGCTCTACTTCGCCGCCGAGCGCGTGCTCGGCGAGACCGGCACGGCGCTGCTGTGGACGCACCTGGTCGACGTCAAGGGCAGCCTCGACCCGACCATCATGTCGCTGGCCTTCATCTTCCTGCTGGTCGGCTACGGCACCAAGGTCGGCCTCGCGCCGATGCACAACTGGCTGCCTGACGCGCACGCCGAGGGCCCGACGCCGGTCTCCGCCGTGCTGTCCGGCCTGCTGCTCAACGTCGCGCTCTACGCCATCCTGCGCTGCAAGGTGCTCGCCGACGGCGCGCTGCCCGGCGGCTTCGCCGGCGACCTGATGATGGGCTTCGGCCTGTTCACGCTGCTCGCCGCCGCCTTCTTCCTCAGCCGGCAGAAGGACATCAAGCGCATGTTCGCCTACTCGTCGATCGAGCACATGGGCATCATCACCTTCGCCTTCGGCATGGGCGGGGCGGTGGCCAACTTCGCCGGCCTGCTGCACATGACGATGCACTCGCTGGTCAAGTCGGCGATCTTCTTCGCGGTCGGCCACGCGGCGCAGAAGTGCGGCACGCAGAACATGGAGGACATCCGCGGCCTGCTGAAGATCAACCCGCTGATCGGCTGGGGCCTGATGCTCGGCACGCTGGCCATCCTCGGCATGCCGCCGTTCGGCGTGTTCGCCAGCGAATTCATGATCCTCACCCACGCGATGAAGTTCCATCCCTGGGCCACGCCGCTGCTGCTGCTCGGCCTCGGCGTCGCCTTCGCCGCCATCTTCGCCAAGGTGCAGCCGATGGTGTTCGGCGAATCGGAGGCCAAGCGCCTGCCGCACGCGCCGGCGATCACCCCGGTGTTCGTCCACCTCG
The DNA here is from genome assembly GCA_002347285.1 of Rhodocyclaceae bacterium UBA2250. Taxonomy (GTDB): domain Bacteria; phylum Pseudomonadota; class Gammaproteobacteria; order Burkholderiales; family Rhodocyclaceae; genus Sulfuricystis. Next base: position 85,333 of record DDXW01000031.1, read on the forward strand.
GCCTGGCGCTGATGATGGGCCTGTGGATTCCCCCCTACCTGACGCGCTGGTTCCACGAAGCCGCGCGCATGCTGGGCTGAACGTCATGCGCTTCCACGCCGAACCGATCGACTTCGAACGCCAGCCCGGCGTCGGCGCGCCGCTCTGGCGCGGCCGCGCCGCCGACGGCGAGGACCTGCTGCGCTTCGCCATCTCGGTGCACCGCCACGACGGCCGCCTGTGCGCGCTGTGGGGCAGCGACGAGCGCTCCAATGGCCATGGCTTCCGCGTCCATGCCATCTTCGCGCTCGACGAAGGCTGGCAGTACCTGACGCTCGATTTGCCGGCAGATGATCCTGTCTATCCGGATCTGTCGGGCGTCTTCGCGGCGGCGAACCGCATGCAGCGCGCCACCTTCGATCTGGTCGGCATCCGCCACGACGGCGAGGACCAGCGTCCCTGGCTGCGCCATGGCGGCTGGCCGGCCGACTGGTTCCCGCTGCGCCACGATGCGGGCGATTCCCCGGCGCATGAGAACCGGCCGACGGATTACGAGTTTGTCAAAGTCGGCGGCGAGGGTGCGCACGAGATTCCGGTCGGCCCGATCCACGCCGGCATCATCGAGCCGGGCCACTTCCGCTTCACCGTGGTGGGCGAGCGCGTGCTGCGCCTCGAGCAGCGCCTCGGCTATCTGCACAAGGGCACCGAGCGCCGCCTCGCCGGCGCCGACTTTTCGACGGGCGCGAAGCTGGTCGGCCGCGTTTCCGGCGACAGCACCTGCGCCTTCGCCTGGGCCTTCGCCGGTGCGGTCGAAGCCGCCTGCGGCGTCGAGCCCAGCCCGCGCGCGCTGCACCTGCGCGCGCTGCTGCTCGAGCGCGAGCGCGTCGCCAACCATCTTGGCGATCTCGGCATGCTCGGCAACGACGCGGCCTTCGGCTTCGGCCTCTCGCAGTTCTTCCGCCTCAAGGAAGACTGGGTGCGGCTCAACGCCCAAGTCTTCGGCCACCGCTTCCTGATGGACCGCATCGTGCCCGGCGGCGTCGCCGTCGACGCCGATGCCGCCGGTCTCGCCGCGATCGCTGGACAGGCCGAAACCATCGAGCGCGAAGTGCGCGAGTTGCAACGCATCTACGACGAGCACGCCGGCCTGCAGGACCGCTTCCTCACTCTCGGTCCGATCGACGCGGCGCTGGTGCGGGAGTTGTCGCTCTCCGGCATGGCGGCGCGCGCCACCGGCCTGCTGCTCGACGCGCGCTGCCACCGCCACGGCTATGCTCCCCCCGCGCCGTGGGGCACGCTGGCGGTGCGCCCGGCCTCCGACGAACGCGGCGACGTCGCCGCGCGCGTGGCGGTGCGCTTCGCCGAGGTCTACGAATCGCTGCGCCTGATCCGCCTGCTGGCGGCCGGCCTGCCGGGCGGCGAGTTGCGCGTCGAAGTGGCGCCGGTGCCCGGTGCTGCCGGCGTCGGCGTGATCGAAGGCTGGCGCGGCGAAGTGATCGTCGGCGTGCAACTCGGCGCCGACGGCCGCATCGCGCGCTGCCATCCGCACGATCCTTCGTGGCAGGCGTGGCCGGCGCTCGAGCACGCGGTGCTCAGGGACATCGTTCCCGACTTTCCGCTCATCAACAAGTCGTTCAACCTCTCGTATTCGGGGCAGGACATCTGACCATGTGGCCCGTCCTCAAACGCATCCTCAAGACCGGCATCGTCAGCGAGCCCGCGCCCGAGGCGGGCGATGTCCATCGTGAAGTCGACCGGCTCAATGATGAGATCCTGCGCATCGTCGGACGCGCGCTGACGATCCGCGAGGTCGACGCCGGCTCCTGCAACGCCTGCGAACTCGAGATCCACGCGCTCAACAATCCCTACTACAACCTCGAGGGCCGCGGCATCAAGTTCGTCGCCAGCCCGCGCCACGCCGACATGCTGCTGGTCACCGGCCCGGTGACGAAGAACATGGAGAACGCGCTGAAGATCGCCTACGACAGCACGCCCGACCCGAAACTGGTCGTCGCCGTCGGCGATTGCGGCTGCGGCTGCGGCGAGGTCGGCGCGCTGTTCGGCCCGAACTACGCAACGTGCGGGGCGGTCGAGAACGTCATCCCCGTCGACGTGCGCGTGCCCGGCTGCCCGCCGACGCCGCTCGCGCTGCTGCAGGGCATCCTCGCCGCGGTCAGGACGCGCTGAGCGCTGGAAACTCGGCGCCGGCAGGGCGGCGGCCAAGGCCACAGCTCATGCCATCGTTCCCTCTTGACATCGGCCTTCGACAAGCCTAGAAATAGTAGAGCGTAATAGTCGGATATTGTCTCCCCAACCCACCCCACAGGAGGCTGCCATGTACGACATCAACAAGGCCATCGCGAACGCCAACCTGGACCGGCAGGATCCGAACGGCAACATGCTCGGTCTCGACCACTGGTCGCCGCTCACGGCGCGGCAGATCGCGGCCGAGGAGGGCATCGAGCTCGACGAGGCGCATTGGACGGTCGTCTTCTGCCTGCGCGAGCGCTACCGCGCCAGCGGCGAGCACTGGACGGCGCGCATGCTGACGCGCGCGCTCGCCGAGGATTTCGCCGATCTCGGCGGCCGGCGCTATCTCTACCAGCTCTTCCCGCGCGGGCCGATCGTGCAGGGCTGCCGCATCGCCGGCCTGCCGCTGCCGGAAGGCACGCTCAGCGCGTCGTTCGGCAGCGTCCATTGAGGCGCGCCGCCCCGCTGGCGCCGGGTTTCTACTCGTCGGCTTCGCGCAGCAGCCGGAAGCCGACCAGCGGATAGCGCGTCTGCGGCGTGTTCCAGTTGCGGAAGGTGCAGCGCAGGTAGAGCGGCCAGGTGTGCCACGAGCCGCCGCGCCGCACCCGCACGTCGCCGGTTTCCGGCCCCCGCGGGTCTTCGAGCGGAGAGACCGCGTAGTAGATGTCGTCGTGCCAGTCGGCCGTCCATTCCCAGACGTTGCCGATCATGTCGTGGAGGCCGAAGTCGTTCGGCGCGAAGCTGCCGACCGGCGCGGTGAACGCGAACTTGTCGCGCTGCTCGAGCGCGAATTCCTCCCAGTGCGGCCAGTGCCGCGCCGTGTCGGGATCGAAGGCGTTGGCGATGCGGCCGAGCTGGCGCGGGTCGTCGCCGTTGTGGTAGCGCGTCCGCGCGCCGGCCAGGCAGGCGTACTCCCATTCGGCCTCGGTCGGCAGGCGGTAGCGGCGGCCCTCCTGCTCGGTGAGCCAGTCGGCCAGCGCGACCGCGTCGTGCCAGGTGACGTTGACCACCGGATGGCTGTCGTCCTGCGCGAAGCCGGGATTGCGCCACGAATATTTCGGGTCGCGTCCCTCGAAGGTGTCGCCGCGCGGCGAGCGCGCGGGGTCGTGGAAGGGATTGAAGCCGTAGGCGCCCGTGCCGTCGCGTTCCGATTCGGGGACGTAGCCGGACAGCTCGACGAACCTGCGGAACTGGCCGACGGTAACCTCGTGGCGGCCGAGATCGAACGCCCGCGTGATGCGCACCGGATGCGCCGGCGTCTCGTCGGCGAGCTGGCGCAGGCGCTGCGGGCCGTACTGCGGGAAGGCGCGCGCGAGCGACTCGACGCTCTCGGCGCGGCCCATCGTGAACTCGCCGGCCGGCACGCGCACGAAGCGCATGCCGAGCTGGCCCTCGGCGACGTCGGGCCGGCCGCCCTCGGGCAGCGTCACGCAGGCGGAAAGCAGGAAGGCGACGGCAACGGTCAGCAGGTTCGGCAGGCGCATGCGCTCAGATCCTCTCGGCAAGAATGGCGGTCAGTTCGGCGTCGGCGAGCGCGACCGGGTTGGTCCGCATGCTGCTGCCGCGGCTGTGGGCGACGATGCGCGGCAGGTCGCCGGCGGCGATGCCGTAGGCCGCGAGGCGGGGCAGGGCGAGCCGCGCCTCCCACTCGCGCAGCGTGGCGACGAGGAAGGCGCGCGCGTCGTCGCCGTTGAGCCCCTTCTGCATCGCGAAGCGGCGGCCGATCTCGGCGTATTTCGGCAGCGCCGGGCTGTCGGGGAATCGTTCCTTGAGCGCGGCGATGTTGGCGGCCGTCGTCGCGGCGACCAGCGTGCCGCAGGCGACGCCATGCGGCACCGGGAAGAAGGCGCCGAGCGGCGCGGCCAGCCCGTGCACCGCGCCGAGCCCGGTCTGCGCCAGGCAGATGCCCGACAGCAGCGCCGCGTAGGCCATGCGTTCGCGCGCCGACGCCGACTGCTCGGCATAAAGGGACAGCAGGCTGTCCTTCACCGCCATGATGCCGCTCCTGGCGAGCGCGTCGGTCAGCGGGTTGCTGCGCGTCGACACGAAGCTCTCCAGCAATTGCGTGAAGGCGTCCATGCCGTCGGCGGCGAGCAGCGCCGGCGGGCAGCTCGCGAGCAGGTCGGGATCGACGATCGCCCATTCCGCCACCAGCTTCTCGTCGCGGAAGGATTTCTTGTACCGGCCGGCGACCGAGAGCACCGCGTTCTTGGTCGCCTCGGAGCCGGTGCCGGCGGTGGTCGGCACCGCGATGAAGGGCGTGGCCGGGCCGGCGTAAGGTAGCTCGGGGCCGACACCCTCGAGGTGGTCGAGCACCGAGTTGCCGGGCTGGAGCAGGCCGGCGATCGCCTTGGCCGAGTCGAGCGCGCTGCCGCCGCCGATGCCGAGCACCGCGGCGAAGTCCTGCCCGCGCAGCGCGGCGACGGTCGCATCGATGAAACTCGGCGCCGGCTCGGCGGCGACGGTGACGGTTTCCCAGTCGCAGCCGCGCTGGCGCAGGGCGTCGAACAGTTCGGCCGCATGCGGCGAGTCGAGGAAGCTCTGCGCGCCGGTCACCAGCAGGAGGCGCCGGCCGTAGCCGGCGGCGATGGCGGGCAGCTTGCGCAGGGCGCCGGCGCCGAACTCGATGCGCGGCAGGCGGGCGATGGAAAACGGGACGATGGCAGGGGGGGCGATGGCGGCAGGAAGGCTCATGTTGGCCGGAATCTAAGCAGCGGCCGTGCCGCTGTCAATCGGACGAATAGTTGCTATGCTGTCTACATGAAAAAAACGGGGGGGATCAGGGTTCTGCTTCTTCTGGCATGGCTGGTCACGCCAAGTTTGGGTATTGCCGGCGAGGCGCGCGAGGTGCGCGTCGGCGTCTATGCGAACGAGCCCAAGGTCTTCCTCGACGCCGCCGGCAAGCCGGCCGGCATCTTCATCGACCTGCTCGAAAGCATCGCGGAGGTCGAAGGCTGGCGACTCGAGTACCAGACGTGCGCGTGGCAGGAATGCCTGGCCGCGCTCGAGGCTGGCCGCATCGACCTGATGCCCGACGTGGCGCGCTCGCCGCAGCGCGAAAAGGCCTACGATTTCCACAAGACGCCGGCCCTGCTGAGCTGGGCGCAGATCTACGCACAGCCGGGCCACGGCATCGTCTCGCCCTTCGACCTCGCGGGCCGGCGCATCGCGGTGCTCGCCGGCAGCATCCAGGAGGAGGAGTTCGCGAACTTCATCGCCGGCTTCGGCGTGCGCGCCGAGATCGTCGAGGCCGGGAGTTACGACGAGGCGTTCGGCATCGTGGCGAACGGCGCGGCGGATGCCGCGATCGCGAACAACCGCCACGGCGAATTCCGCGCGCCGGCCTTCCGGCTGGTCGAGACGCCGATCATGTTCCAGGCGTCGCAACTGTTCTTCGCGGCGGCGAAAGGGCGCAACGCCGATCTGCTGACGGCGATCGACCGCCATCTCGCCGCCTGGGAGCAGCAGCCGGATTCCGAGTACTACCGCATCCTCCAGCACTGGCGCGCCGCGAGTCCGGCGGCGACCGTGCCGGAGAAGCTGCGGCCGTGGCTGGTACTGCTGGCGGGCCTGCTGGTGCTGGCCGTCATCCTGGTGGCGGCGCTGCGCTGGCAGGTGCGCCAGCAGGTGCGCCACCTGAGCGCCGAGCAGCGGCGCATGCAGGCGATCCTCGACGCGATGCCCGACCTGCTGTTCGAGATCGGGCTCGACGGGCGCATCCACGACCACCACTCCCATCGCACCGACCTGCTCTATGCGCCGCCCGGGCATTTCCTGGGCAGGAGACTTGCCGAGGTGCTGCCCGCCGACGTCGCGGCGGTCTGCCTGGGCGCGCTCCAGGAGGCCCATGCGCACGGCACGTCGAAAGGCCACGAGTATGCGCTCGAGCTGCCGGACGGCCGGCATTTCTTCGAGCTGTCCGTCGCCAGGAAAAACCTCGCCGACGACGAGCAGCCGCGCTTCATCGTCCTGGCGCGCGACATCACCGGCCGCAAGGTCGCGGAGGCCGAGTTGCGCAGGTACCAGGAGCATCTCGAGGCGCTGGTGCGCGAGCGCACCGACGAGCTCGTCAGGGCCAAGGAGGCCGCCGAGGCCGNNAGGCCGCCAACCGCGCCAAGAGCGCCTTCCTCGCCAACATGAGCCACGAACTGCGCACGCCGATGAACGCGATCATCGGCCTGGCCGCCCTGGCGCTGCGCCGCACCGACGATCCGCAGCTGCAGGAGCAGTTCGTCAAGATCGACCAGGCCTCCCAGCACCTGCTCGGCGTCATCAACGACATCCTCGACATCTCGAAGATCGAGGCCGACCGGCTCACGCTCGATGACGTCGGCTTCCGGCTCGGCCAGGTGCTGGAGAACCTCGCGAGCCTGCTCGGCCACAAGGCGGCGGCGAAGGGGGTCGCCTTCGCCGTCGACGTGCCGGCCGACCTCGCCGCGCGCCGCTTCCGCGGCGACCCGCTGCGGCTGAACCAGATCCTGCTCAACCTGGCGGGCAACGCGGTCAAGTTCACCGATGCCGGCCGCATCGTCGTGCAGGTGCGGCTGGCCGAGGAGGGCGATGGCGCGCCGCTGCTGCGCTTCGAGGTGCGCGATACCGGCATCGGCATCGCGCCGCAGGACCTGGCGCGCCTGTTCACCGCCTTCGAGCAGGCCGACGGCTCGATGACGCGCAAATACGGCGGGACCGGCCTCGGCCTCGCCATCAGCCGGCGCCTCGCCGAGATGATGGGCGGCGCGATCGGCGTCGACAGCGCGCCGGGCGCCGGCAGCACCTTCTGGTTCACGGCGCGCCTCGCCAAGGCGGCGGACGAGGCCGAGCCCGTACCGTCGATTGCCGGCGACGGCCGGGCCGAGGCGCGGCTGCGCGAACGCTTCGCCGGCGCGCGCATCCTGCTGGCCGAGGACGAGCCGGTCAATCTCGAGGTGTCGCGCGCGCTGCTCGAGGACGCCGGCCTGGTGGTGGACACGGCGACGGACGGCACGGCAGCCGTGGCGCGGGCGCAGGCGGGCGCCTACGACCTGATCCTGATGGACATGCAGATGCCGAAGATGAACGGCATCGACGCGACGCGCGCGATCCGCGCGCTGCCGGCCCACGGCCGCACGCCGATCGTGGCGATGACGGCCAACGCCTTCGAGGAGGACCGCCGCGTCTGCCTCGAGGCCGGCATGAACGACCACATCGGCAAGCCGGTCGATCCGCAGCGCTTCTACGAGCTGCTGCTGAAATGGCTGGCGCAGCCGCCGGCCTGAGCGCCCGCCGTCCCGGCCCGGCGGCCCGGGTTATCATTGCCGCAACCCCGTTCATCCAGGAGCCTCGCCATGTCGAATCCGCTCGACACCGCCAAGACATACACCGCCACCCTCGTGCGCTCCGAGCGCATCACGCCCGCCGACTCGCCGGAAGAGGTACGCCATCTGGTGTTCCACCGCGCCGATCCGGCCTTCGACTGCCGCATGGGCCAGTGCGTGCGCGTGATGGCGCCGGGCCAGTACGGCAACAAGGTCCATCCGCGCCTCTACCTCGTCGCCGACAACGCGGTCGAGCGCGACGGCGGCGTGGAGTTCGCCCTCTGCGTCAAGCGCCACGACTACATCGACGACTTCAACGGCGAACGCTACCCCGGCATCGCCTCGAACTACCTGTGCGACCTCGCGGTCGGCGCGCAGGTCGAGTTCGCCGGCCCGCTCGGCTATCCGTTCGCCATGCCGGAGAACCGCCAGGCCGGCATCCTGATGATCGGCATGGGCACCGGCATCGCGCCGTTCCGCGCGCTGATACGCACCATCTACGAGCAGTTCGGCAGCTGGGACGGCAAGGTGCGCCTGTTCTACGGCGCGAAGACCGGCCTCGACATGCTCTACATGAACGACGAAAACAAGGATCTCGCGCAGTACATCTATCAGCCGACCTTCAAGGCCTTCCAGGCGGTCAGCCCGCGCCCGGCGCTCGACGCGCCGGTCGCCCTCGACCAGGCGATCGCGCGGAACGCCGCCGAGGTCTGGGAGATGCTGCAGGATCCTCTGACCCATGTGTACCTGGCCGGCGTCGGCGCGATGCAGGAAAGTGTCGAGCACGCGCTGATCGAGGTCGCCGGCTCGGCCGCCGCCTGGCAGGAGCGCAAGGCGGCGATGAAGGCCGGCAAGCGCTGGCACGAAGTGATCTATTAAGCCTGCGCTAAGCCGGCCTTAAGCCGGCATTAAGTTGCGGGTCTCACACTGCGGGCCGTGTTCAACGCGTCCTCCCCAGGAGACCCGCCATGAAATCAGCCATCCTTCCACTGTTCGCCCTGTGCTTCGCCGCCGCCGCACAGGCCGCTGCGCCCGCCGCGCCCCAGGCCGAATCCTGCGAGCAGATCCGCGCCGAGATCCGGGCCCACACCGGCATGCCGGCCAGGCCGAACACCGCCTTGCTCGGCAAGGTCGGCGCCAACCGCCAATGTCGCTTCACCTCGGCCGAGGCCTACCGCGCCGCCTGGGGCGACAAGCCGCTGCCGAAGGGCGAGCCGCGCGAACGCCGCACCAAGCACCGCGAGCATGACGACGATTGAAGCGCGCACCGGGTAGATCGATCATGTCCTTCCTCTTCGTTCCGCTGCTCGCCCTCGTCGCCGCCGTCTGGTACGGCGCGTTCGCCGCCGCCGTCTATCCGCCGGAGGCCGCGCTGCCCTGGATCGCGCGCCGCGAGGGCCTCTATCTCAGCGGCCTGGCGTCGTTCGCGCTGATGTCCCTCGCCATGCTGCTCGCCGTGCGCCCGGCCTGGCTCGAAAAGCCGCTGGGCGGCATGGACCGCATCTACCGCCTGCACAAATGGACCGGCATCCTCGCCATCGGCTTCGGCGCCGCCCACTGGCTCGTCGAGTTGAGCGGCGACGTCATCAAGAGTCTCATCGGCAAGGCCGGCCGGCTGCCCAAATCCCAGTACGACGGCCTGTATGCGCAGTTGCGCGAGATCGCCGAGGACATGGGCGAATGGGCGCTCTACGCCGCCCTCGCCATTCTCGTGCTGACGCTCTGGAAGCGTTTCCCCTACCACTGGTGGCGCCATGTACATCGCGCCATGCCGGCGCTCTACCTGATGCTCGCCTTCCATGCCGCGCTGCTCGCGCCGCCTGCCTACTGGGCGCAGCCGGCCGGGGCGCTGCTGGCGCTGTGCCTCGCCGTCGGCGTGCCGGCCGCGTTCGTTTCCCTGGCTGGCCGCATCGGTCGGCGGCGACAGATGTCCGGCACGGTGACGGGGGTGAATCAAACAGGCGACGTCATGGAGATCGCTTGTCGCCTCGACGGCAAGTTCGCCCACCGGCCCGGCCAGTTCGCCTTCGTCACCTTCGATCCCGCCGAGGGCGCGCATCCCTTCACCATCGCCAGCGCCGACCGCGGCGACGGCACGGTGCGCTTCTGCGTCAAGGCCCTCGGCGACCACACGCGCCGGCTGGGACAAACGCTCGCGGTGGGACAGCCGGTGCGCGTCGAGGGGCCCTACGGCCGCTTCCAACTCGACCGCCGCGATCCGGAGCGCCGTCAGGTCTGGGTGGCCGGCGGCGTCGGCGTCACGCCCTTCCTCGCCTGGCTCGAAGCGCTGCGCGTGCGACCGGAGACGGCGCAACCCGCCGATCTGCACTATTGCACGCGCGACAGCGCTGCCGACCCCTTCATCGGCCGACTGGAGGCGCTGTGCGCCGGCCTGCCGACGATCCGTCTGCATGTGCACGACGCGCGTCGTGGCGAACTGCTCGATGCCGGCATGCTCGGCCTGGCAGACGGAGGTAAGGCGAAGACGGAGATCTGGTATTGCGGTCCGCAGGGGTTGGCCGATGCGCTGAAGCGCGGCCTCGCGCGCCTCGGCGGCGGCGCGCGCTTCCATCAGGAAGCATTCGAGATGCGCTGAAAAGTCGGCGCTGGCGGGGCGGCGCTGCGTTCGCCGCCCCGCTTGTAATGATTTCAGTGCGCGATCGGCTGGAAGCCCGGGTCGTCGAAAAACTTGCCGTAGTTGTCGAGCGCGCCGATCACCTTGACTGCCCCGTCCATGCGCTTGGCCTTGCCGGCCATCTGCTCTGCGCCGGCGAGCAGGTCGGCGACGACGATGTGCAACTGGGTGTCGGCCGCCGGCGGCAGCTTGCAGTTGGCGACGATTTCGCCGACGGCGCCTTCCACCTGTTTCGCCAGCCCGCCGTAGGCCTTGGACGACAGCTTGTTCTCGTGGATCGCGTGCAGCGACGCGGCCATCGACTGGCGGATCTCGCCCATGGCCTTGCGCAGCGCGGCGTCGGTTTCCCATTTCTTGCCGGCGTTGAGTTGCAGCGTGGCGCCGTGCGCTTCGTGGCCGTGGTCGTGGGCGTTGCCGGCAGCGAAGGCCGGCGCGGCGGCGAGCGAAAGCACGGTCAGGGCGGTGAGCAGGTGCGGTTTCATGAGCATGATTCTCCAGACGGATGATGGTTGTTGGGAGCCGGCGTTTGCCGGCCTCACCGCTTCAACGTCCGGCGCGTCGGAATGTTCCCGCGCGCGCCGATTTTCCGCCCGCGGATTGTTTCGACGCCGGCGCTGAGGCAAACTCCCGACCATGAACCAGGTTCCCTCCTCCCGCCAGCCCAAGCGCGTCAAGGCGAAGTTCATCGGGCCGTTCGCGCTGGTGCTGGCCTTCATCATGTGCGTGTTCGCCGTCGCGATCTATGGCATCGAGGCGCGCATCCGCGACCGGGACCTGGCCGAGCGCTCGACGGCGGTGGCCAACCTCTTCGCCCAGAAGCTCGACAAGGACACCAACCTGATGATGGCGGCGATGCGCGCCCTCACGACCAACGAGGCGATGGAGCGTGCCCTGCGCGCCGGCGACCGCGGTGGGTTGGCGCGCCAGGGCGGCGAACTCTTCGCGCGGCTGCGCGACGATCATCGCATTACCCACTTGTATCTGACGCGTCCCGACTTCGTCAATCTCTACCGCTTCCACAGCCCGGACGAGTTCGGCGACACCATCGCGCGCGTCACCTTGCAGCAGGCGCATGAGCGCCAAGCGGCGGTCCATGGCCTGGAGCTGGGGGCGATGGGCACCCTGACCCTGCGCCTGGTCATGCCCTGGCGGCGCGGCGACGCACTGCTCGGCTACATCGAGATCGGCGAGGAAATCGAGCACTTGATCGACGAGATTCGCCGCAGCCTTTCCGTGGACATCCTGGTGCTGGTGGACAAGCGGCATCTGCAGGAGCAGCAGTGGCGGCGCGGCCAGACCCTGATGAAACGCAGCGGCGAGTGGGGACGCTTCGCTTCCCATGCGGTGCAGGCGCAGACCACGGAACGCCTGCCCGCGGCCCTCGACGACCGCCTGCTGACCCAGCTGCTCGCCGGCCGCACCGCCGAGATCCGCGATGAGGGCCGCTCCCTGCACCTCGCCGTCGTGCCGGTCGAGGATGCCGGCGGCATCCATATCGGCGATCTGGTGGTGATGCGCGACATCACCGCGCTGGAGGCCACCTTCCTGTGGTCGATGGCCGCCGTCCTCCTGATCAGCCTGCTGGTGGCGGGCGGCGTGCTGGGCATGTTTTACCTCACCCTCGATCGGGTGGAGCGCGATTACCGGCGCCAGCACGACCTCGAACACCAGCTGCTGCGCCTCGACACCGAGCATCGCCGCATCCTGCAGATGGAAAAACTTTCGGCCCTGGGCACGATGGTCGGCGGTATCGCCCACCAGCTCAACAATCCGCTCGTCGGCGTTGTCAACCTGGCTCAACTGGCCGAGCGCGAGCTCGGGGAAAACGGCAAACCCGGCGATCCGGCGCGCACGCGCGAGCTGCTGCGGGAGATTCGCGGCGCCGGCGAGGACTGCCGCGCCTTCGTCAAGCGCATGCTGGCGTTCACCAAGGTGTCCTGTTTCGAGAGCAGGCCGACGCCGATGGCCGACCTGATCGAGGACACGGTGTTGCTGTTCCGCCAGACCGAGAGCAAGCATCTGCCGGTGGAGGTGCGGCTGTCCGACCCGGCGGCGGTGCTGACGGTCGATCCGGTGCTGATCCGCCACGCCCTGTTCAACCTGCTCGTCAATGCGGCCCAGGCCACGAGCGACGGCGGAGCCATCGTCATTACCCTGGACCGCGAGGAGGATGCGGTGCGCGGACTGCCCGGCTGGATCCTGGCGGTGAGCGACCATGGCCGTGGCATGGCGCCGGAGGTGGTGGAAAAGATTTTCGTGCCCTTCTACACGACGCGCAGCGACGGCACCGGCCTGGGATTGCCCGTGGTGCAGCATGTGGCGCTGCTGCATGAGGGGCAGGTGACGGTGAGCAGCGAGCCGGGGCATGGCACACGTTTTGCGATATGGCTGCCGGAACGCCACGCTCCTCCGCCGGACAACGAACCCGCCCCGACCTGACATGCCGCCCAAGATTCTCGTCGTCGACGACGATCGCCATACCCGCATCCTGCTCGACCGTCTGCTGGCCCGCACCGCCACGGTGAGCCTGGCGACGGATGGCGCCGAGGCGCGCAGGCTGTTCGCCGCCGATGATTTCAACCTGGTGCTGATGGACCAGTGCCTGCCTGACGCCAACGGCATCGACCTGCTGCGCGAATTCCGCGCTCGCCGGCCGCGCCAGGTGGGCATCCTGATGACCGGCTTCGCCGACGTGCGTGACGCCGTGGCGGCGGTGCGCGATGGCCTGTTCGACTACCTGACCAAGCCCTTCGACGACCTCGAAGCCCTGGAGGCGGTGATCGGCAAGGCCCTCGAACTCGACCGTGCCTACCGCGAGATCGACGGCCTGCGCGCCCAACTGGCGAGCGGTTCCGGCATGCCGACGGTGATCGGCCAGTCGCCGGCGATGGAGCATGTGCTCGGCCAGATCCGCCAGGTGGCCGGCCTCGACACCACGGTGCTGCTCGAAGGCGAGAGCGGCACGGGCAAGGACATCGCCGCCAAGCTGATCCATGCCCTGAGCGCGCGCGCCGACCAGCCCTTTCTGGAAGTGAACTGCGGCGGCCTGCCCGAGAGCCTGCTGGAAAGCCTGCTGTTCGGCTACGAGAAGGGCGCCTTCACCGGCGCCAGCCAAGCCAATGCCGGCTATTTCGAGAAGGCCCACGGGGGCAGCCTGTTTCTCGACGAGATCGCCGACATGAGCCCGAAGCTGCAGAGCAGCCTGCTGCGCGTGCTGCAGGACCACAGCTTCACGCGCATCGGCAGCACCCAGCCGCGCAAGACCGATTTCCGCCTGATCTGCGCCACCAACCGGCCACTGCTCGCCGAGGTCAAGGCGGGGCGCTTCCGCGAGGATCTCTATTACCGCATCGCCGTCGTCACGGTGCGCATGCCGCCGCTGCGCGAGCGCACCGAGGACATCGTGCCGCTGGCCATGCATTTCCTCGAACACTACAACGCCAAGTTCGGCAAGGCCTGCGGGCCGCTGACGCCGGCGGCCGTGCATGCGCTCGAAGGCGGCCGCTGGGAAGGCAACGTGCGCGAGCTGCAGCATTGCATCGAGCGCGCGGTGGCGCTGCATGCGGGCGGCCCGATCGATCGTTCGCATCTGTTTCCCGCAGTCGAGCATGCGGACCGGACTGCGCCGCCGCCAACCGCGCCCGCCCTGGGCTATCAGGACGCGCGTGCCGAATTCGAGCGCGACTACCTGCGGCGCTTGCTCGACGGCGCGGGGGGCAATGTCTCGGCGGCGGCGCGTCTTTCCGGCATACCTCGGCAGAACCTCTACGTGCGCATGAAGCGCTGGGGAATTGTCACCGAGAAGTGACGATTGTCGCGAATCGGTGACAGTCCGCTGCGCTGCGGATGGCGCAAATGGCCGCATAACCCGCGTTTCCTTGATGGCATGCCGATTGCATAGCCAACTGCAGGCAATAACCCTATCGAGGTGATCGAAATGAAAAAAAGCGCGTTGTTTCTCGGCGTTTCCGTGATCGTTGCCGGCTGTGCTTCCATGACGAGCGGCCCGCAGGCCATCGACTGGAACAAGATTCCGGCGACCAAGGTGACCCTGTTCTACCCGGGGCAATCTTCCTACGAATGGCTGCGCAGCGAAGCCCATGCCGGTGCCGCGAAGGAAACGGCGCGCGGCGATGCCTGCGTTTCCTGTCATGACGATCCCAAGGAAGAGCAGCGTCAGGGCAGCAAGATTCTCCGCGGCAACCACCCGCTTGAGCCGACCGCGATCGCAGGTAAGAAAAACGGCTACGTCGATCTCGCCGTCCAGGCGGCCTATGACGACAAAAACGCCTACTTGCGCTTCCAGTGGAAGACGCAAAACCCTTATCCGGGCACCGAACACCAATACCTGCGCTTCGACGGCAAGGAGTGGAAGGTTTACGGCTTCCCGAAGCTCGACAAGGTGGTGCAGGAAGGCAGGCAGCCTGGTATTTACGAGGATCGCATGTCGATCATGATTGACGACGGCAAGGTGCCTGGCTTTGCCCAGCAGGGCTGCTGGCTGACTTGCCATGACGGACAGCGCGACATGCCCAAGCAGTTCACCAAGGAAGATGTCGCGGCGAACGCGCTGCTGACGGCGCTCAAGAAGAGTGATGTGCGCAAGTACCTGCCCGAGACGCGCGGTAATCCCTCCGACTGGAAGACCGGCAAGTCGGTCGAGGAGATCGCCAGGATCAAGGAGGCGGGCCGCTTCGTTGACCTGATTCAGTGGCGCGCGCATCGTAGCCACGCGGTGGGCATGGCCGACGACGGCTTCGTGCTCGAGTTCCGCAACGGCGATGCCGGCAAGGACATGTTCAGCGGCAACGCCGACAGCAAGACCCATCAACCCAAGTTCATGTGGGACGAAAAGAAGGTCGGTTACAAGTCGATCACCGCCGACCAGTTGCGCAAGGGCGACCACTTCCTGATCCGCGAGCAGAATGCCGTGCCCTTCGACCCGAATGCGGGCTGGAAGGTTGGCGACATGGTTCCCGATTACCTGATCAGCCGCGAGGACGCCAAGGGCTCCGCCGCGGAAAACAACGCCGTCGCTAGTTGGAAGGACGGTATGTGGACAGTGGTCATCGTGCGCCCCCTCGGCCTGGCCAACAGCGATGACAAGACGCTGAAGGCAGGTGGCGTCTACAACGTCGGCTTTGCCGTGCATGATGACAACATCACCACGCGCGGCCACCAAGTGTCCTACGTCAAGACACTGGGCATTGGTGCGAAGGCGGACATCACGGCCGTCAAGCTGAACTGATTCCCGCCCCGCCGGCCGTCTTCGGACGGCCGGTTTCTTACCGCCTCAGGAGCAGAACAAATGACCAAGCAACATATCCATTCCATCATCCTGTCCGCCGCCATCGCCGGCCTGTGCCTGTCCACGCCCGCCTTCGCCCAGGTGGATGCCGAAGAGATCTTCAAGGAAAACGACTGCCACAAGTGCCACCATCCCACCAAGGCCAAGAAGGGCCCCTCGTTGGCGAAGATCGCGGCCAAGTACAAGGAGAAGAAGCTCGACGAGAAGGAGGCGATCAAGCACATGACCGCCGGCAAGAAGGTGGAACTGGATGACGGCACGAAAGAGGATCACAAGATCATCGACACCAAGGATGTCGCGGTCCAGACCGCCGTGGCCAAATGGATGTTGAACCGCTGAAAGGCTGAACAATCATGACTGCGCGGAGCGCCCGCTCCCTGGTGGTCGCGGGGATCGTCACTTGCCTGTTCGCCCTGGGCGGCCTTGCGCCGGCCTGGGCCGTCAATGCACAAGCTGCCGCCCAGCTCGACAATGCCGGCTGCCTGTCCTGCCACGACAGCAAGCAGAAGAAAATCGAGCTGGCCGGCGCGGACGGCGGAAAGCGGACTCTCGCCCCTGTCGGTGTGCGCAAGTTCGGCAAGGGCGTCCACGCCGAAATGCAATGCGTCGCCTGCCACACGGACATCGTCGACAGCCAGGCCAACCACCAGAAGAACACGGCTGCAAAGCCGCCCAACTGCATCAGCTGCCACGAGAACCTCTGGGCCGCGGTTCAGAAGGAAGGCAAAGCCGGGGAGAAGGAGCGCCTCGGCCTGGTGGTGAAGAACATCGAGGCCTACAAGAACTCATTCCACGCCAGGCCCGACGAGGACAATCCGGAAAAACCAAAGGCATTCTGCGAGGACTGCCATGGTTCCCACGAGTTCAATGTCCCGCCACGCAAGGCTGGTGATGCGGGCAGCGAGCGACGCACAGCCTGGCACAAGGAGATTCCCGACACCTGCGGCGCTAAGTGCCACGAGGATCAGCTCGAAGCCTACGCCGCCTCGGTGCATGGCGAGGCGGTGCTCGACAAGGGCGACATCAAGAGCGCGGTGTGCACCGACTGCCATACGGCACACAGCGTCATCAATACCTCCTCGGAGAAGTTCAAGCTCGGCAACGTGAATACCTGCGGCAACTGCCACAAGGAAGCGCTCGCGAGCTATTCCGACACCTACCACGGCCAGGTGAACCGCCTCGGCTACGCCTACACGGCCAAGTGCGCCGATTGCCACGACAGCCACGGCATCCGCGCGGCCGACGATCCGAAGTCCAAGGTGCATCCGGACAAGCGCATGAAGACCTGCATGAAGTGCCATACCGACAAGAAGCCGGGCATGCGCGACGCGACGCCGGGCTTCGCCTCCTTCGGCCCGCACGCCAACACGCACGACTTCAAGAAGTACCCCGAGATGTTCATCGCCGGCAAGTTCATGGTCGCGCTGCTGATCGGCGTGTTCGCCTTCTTCTGGCTGCATTCCGGCCTCTGGTACTACCGCGAGTGGCAGGACCGCCGCCAGGGCAAGCCGCACGCACGCATCGACACCAAGGGCCTGCAGCTCGACGAGAAGCGCCAGCACTTCCGCCGCTTCCACTGGGGCTGGCGCGTCGCCCACCTGGTCTTCGCCCTCGTCACCATGACGCTGGTGCTCACCGGCACCACGGCCCTGTTCGCCGAGAGCGCCTGGGCGCCCACCGTCGCCGCCGCGCTCGGCGGACCGAAGGCCCTCGGCCTGATCCACCGCGTCGCCGCCTTCCTGTTCATCGGCATCTTCCTCATCCACTTCGTCTATGTGATGCAGAAGCTGCTGCGCGACCGCCGGTTCCGCTGGTTCGGCCCCGACTCGCTGATCCCGAACTGGAAGGACTTCGCCGACTGCTGGGGCATGTTCAAGTGGTTCGTCGGCAAGGGGCCGCGCCCGTTGTTCGAGCGCTGGGCCTACTATGAAAAATTCGACTACTGGGCGGTGTTCTGGGGCGTGAACGTGATCGGCTGGAGCGGCCTGATGCTGGCCTTCCCGCATGTCACCGCGACTTATCTGCCGGGCTGGGTGTTCAACGTCGCCACGCTGGTGCACGGCGAGGAAGCCTTCCTCGCGGCGGTGTTTTTGTTCACCGTGCATTTCTTCAACAACCATTTCCGTCCCGACAAGCTGCCGCCGCCCGACGTGGTGATGTTCACCGGCACCCAGTCGCTGGAGGAGTTCCGCCACGACCATCCGGCACACTACCAGCGCATGGTCGATTCCGGCGAACTGGAGAAGCATCTCGTCGATGCGCCATCCCCCCGCTTCCACACCGGCTCGGTGATCCTCGGCCTGACCCTGATCGCCTGCGGCCTGATCCTGCTGGTGCTGGTTGGCGTCGGATTCTTCAGCGGTTGAGGCGTAATTCCGGCGGCACTCGCCGTGCCGCCAGCGCCGACTTTTGGGGAGAGTGGCGGCTCAGTTCTTATGCAGGCGCTCGAAACCCGAGGGGCCGGCGGGCTGGGCGAGCAGCAGCGCAGCGAGCCGCTCGCGCTGCGCCGGGTCGAGCAGTTCGCGTTCCCTGAGCAACTGTTCGATTACGCGCTTCTGTTGTGCGTCCTGCAGCGCCGCGATGGCGGCGCGCTCGGCGTCGATCAGGGCGAGGTCGGGCGTGTCGGAAAAGATCGCGCGGATCAGGCGGTCGCGGTGCGCCTGGATCGCCTTCGCGCCGTCGGCGAGCTGGGCGAGGAAGCCCTGTTCCGCCGCGTGCCAGCGATGCGTCTGTTCGGCGTCGAGGTCGAGGTGGCGCGGCAGGCCGGGAAAGTCCTCGCTCGTCAGCGCGCGGTAGGCCGCGCCGCCGAGCACGCCAACGTTGATGAGCACGGAAAAGGCCAGCAGGGTACGCAGCAGTCGGGGTTTCATTTGAATGCTCCAGTCATGTCGGCGCCCCTGGCGTAGCAGGCGTCCAGGCCGGGGCAGAGGCCGCCGGGGGGGATCGGGTCGAACACGCTCATCGCCGCCATGCGCGGCAGCGCCGCGCCGCCACCGAACAGGACGGCGCCCATGGCGATGCCGAGCGCGACGGAGGCCGCCGCGCCGAAGCCGAGCGGCAGCAGTCCGCGCCAGCCGCTGGCATGCACCCGCGGGCGGGGCCGCGCTTCTTCGGCGAGCCGGCCAGCGATCACGCCGGCGAGGTCGCAGCCGAGGCTTTCCCGCGGCAGCCGGGCGAACTCGGCTGCCAAGTGCCGGAAGTCGGCGAGACGCGCGGCGCAGCGCGGGCAGGCGGCGAGGTGGTTCTCCACGCGACAACGCGCGGCGGCATCGAGTTCGGCATCGAGATAGGCGGACAGATCGCTGTCGCTGGCGTGAACTTCATGCGGATCGGTCATCTGGACTCTCCCCGGCGTGGTGGCGGTAGTGGGCGAGGGCGGCGGCGCGTGCGCGGGCCAGGCGCGACTTGACGGTGCCCTCGTTGACGCCGAGCGTCGCGGCGATCTCGGCGTAGCTCATGTCCTCCAGCTCGCGCAGCAGCAGGATCTCGCGCTGCCCGGCCGGCAGCGCTCCGAGAGCGCGCTCCAAGAGGCCGATGCGCTGCCGGTCGGCGAGCCGCTCCTCGGGCAACGGCGCCGCGTCGTGCGGTTCGCAGGCCGCCTCTCCGGGGGCGTCGGCGTCGAGGGGGACGAATTCGACCAACTGGCGCCGGCGCAGCTGGTCGAGGGTCGCGTTGCGCGCGATCTGGAACAGCCAGGTGGCGAAGCGCGCCTCGGGCCGCCAGCCGGGCAGCGCACGGTAGGCCTTGAGGAAGGTCTCCTGCGTCAGGTCCATGGCTTCCTCGCGGCTGCCGAGCATGCGCAGGACGAAGCGGAACACGCGCTCCTGATGGCGGCGCACCAGTTGCGCGAAGGCCTGCCGGTCGCCGGCCTGGGCGCGCAGGGCCAGTGCCTCGTCCGCATCGTCCATCCTCTGGTTCGTTCCCTTGTCGTCGTCGGCCATCTCGGTCCGGCATTGTGCTGCTTTTGAAACGAAGCGCGGCGCTAAAAGTTCCCATAAGGCTGTCTTAAGTTTCGCGGCCTAGAATGTGCCCACGTCAATGCCTTCTGCGTTCTTGGCATCGGCCGGACGTGACGGCGCCTAAAACCGGTTTCCGTCCGCGGGGCGGAAACACCTTCAAGCAGAGGAAAACATCATGAAAGTCGGTGTGGGATTTGGTGTGCTGTTCGCAAGCGCTGCGCTGGCAGGATGCGCTGGCATTGGTCCGGAATACGTCCACAAGGATGGCTGGCGGCCGGGAACCATAACAAGGATCGGCAACGATCCGGAAATTCTTGAGCGGCTGTCGAACACCTGTCCGAGAACGGCGGAAAACAAAGCGTACGCACTGATCCGCTATACGGGGAATTCGCACCTTCGCCGGCTTGCGTTCCCGGTCCCGGAAGGGATGGACATCAAGGCAGGCGACAAGGTCAATCTTGACGTCAACGCCTGCAAGTTCGCCAAGACGGAATAAGAAGCCATGCGAGCATTTCTCTCTTTCCTGTTCGTCTGCGCGTCCTGCTCGGTGGGGGCGGCCGAGATCCGAATGACAGCGGAGCAGATCGCCCGCCTCGGGATTGCCACTGCCCCGCTGGGCGGGATGCAGGCGCCGGCGGACATCCGCCTGCCGGGACAGGTCATCGTGCCGCCAGCGCAGATCGAGGTGATCGCCTCGCCCTTGCCGGCCATGGTGGCGACGGTGCGCGTCGCCCAGGGCGAGACGGTGAAGAAGGGGCAGGTGCTCGCCCGCCTGCAGGGAACGGCGCTGATCGAGGCGCAGCGGGAGTTCGCCCAAGCGCGCGCGCAGGCCGAACTGGCTGCCGAGGGCCTGCGCCGTGACGAGAGTCTGTTCGCCGATGGCATCATTTCCCAGGGGCGGCTGTCCGTCACGCGCTCGACGGAGCGTCAGGCGCAGCTATTGCTCGCCGAGAAACGCCAGGCGCTGCACCTGGCGGGGCTGTCCGAGCCGCGCGCCGGCGGGGCGCTGGTCTCCGCCGCCGAGATCCGCGCGCCCTTCGACGGCGTGGTGCTGGATGCTCCCGCCCAGCCGGGGCAGCGCGTCGATGCCATGACGCCCTTGTTCAAGCTCGGCCGCCTCAGCCCGCTATGGCTCGAAATCCAGGCGACACCCGCCCAGGCAGCCGGCCTGGCACCTGGCGATGCGGTGAATATCCCGGGCTGCCCGTCGGGCGGCCGCATCACCGTCGTGACGCCGCATGTCGATGCACATGACCAATTGCTGCGGTTGCGCGCCGAACTGCCGTACCGCGTGCCGTGCGTGCGGCCCAATCAATTCGTTCAAGTGGATGTGAAGCCGCGGGATGCGCCGAGCAGTTATGCCTGGCGCGTGCCGTCCGGCGCGCTGACGCGCCATCTGTCGCGCACCTGGATATTCGTCGCCATACCCGAAGGCTTCCAGCCGGTGGCCGTCCAGGTACTCGAGGAAACCGCCCAGTCCTCGCGCGTCGCCGCGCCCGTCGAGCCCACGGTCAGCATCGCAGTGAAGGGAATCGCGGCCATCAAGGGCGCCTGGCTCGGCCTGGGCGCGGGAGAGTGATACGCTCATGTTCGCACGACTGATCGAGTTTTCCCTGACCCAGCGGCTGCTGGTGCTGGTCGCGGCGGCGCTCCTGGTCGGCGGCGGCTACTTCGCCTTCAGCGGCCTGCCGATCGACGCCTTCCCCGATGTTTCGGCGACGCAGGTCAAGGTGATCATGAAGGCCCCGGGCATGACTCCGGAGGAAGTCGAGGCGCGCATCGTCACGCCGATCGAGGTCGAATTGCTGGGCATTCCCTACAAGCGCCTGCTGCGCTCGACCGCCAAATACGCGATTGCCGACATCACCATCGACTTCGAAGACGGCACCGACATCTACTGGGCGCGCCAGCAGGTGGCCGAGCGCCTTGCCGGCGTGCTGAAGGATCTGCCGGACGACGCCTCCGGCGGGCTGGCGCCGATCACCACGCCGCTGGGCGAGATGCTGATGTTCACCATCGAGGGCGACCTGAGCCTGGAGGACAAGCGCACGCTGCTCGACTGGACGATCCGGCCGCAGCTGCGCACCCTGCCCGGCGTCGCGGACGTCAACAGTCTCGGCGGACTGGCGCGCACCTACGAGGTGGTGCCGATTCTGGTGGCGCTCAAGGCGCGCGGCCTGCAGATCAGCGACCTGATGCGCGCCATCGAGGCGAACAACCGCAATGACGGCGCCGGCCGGCTCACCGAAGGCGAGGAATCGCTGCTGGTCCGCATCGACGGCAGCGCGAAGACCATCGAGGATCTGCGCGCCATCGTCGTGCACCGCGATGCCGGCGGCCGCGTCACGCGCCTGGGCGACGTGGCGACGGTACGCATCGGCAGCCTGACGCGCTATGGCTTCGTCACTCACGGCGGCCGCGACGAGGCGGTCGAGGGGCTCGTTCTCGGCCTGCGCGGCGCCAACGCGCGTACGGTCGTCGAGGGGGTGCGCGCCAAGCTCGCCGAGATCACGAAGACGCTGCCGCCGGGCGTGTCGACGAAAATCTTCTACGATCGCGGCGCGCTGGTCGACCGGGCCATCGGCACGGTGTCGAAGGCGCTCGGCGAGGCGATCGTGCTCGTTCTGTTCCTGCTGCTGGCCTTTCTCGGCAACCTGCGCGCGGCCGTCGCCGTCGCCTGCGTGCTGCCGCTGGCGGCGCTGACCACCTTCATCCTGATGCGGCTCACCGGCATGTCGGCCAACCTGATGAGCCTCGGCGGCCTCGCCATCGCCATCGGCATGCTGGTCGATGCCGCCGTCGTCGTCGTCGAGAACATCGAGAGCCGGCTCGCCGATGCGGAAGGCGAAAAACTGCCCTTCCTCCACCGCGTCTATCGCGCGGTGCACGAGGTGACGGTGCCGGTGGTCTCGGGCATGGCGATCATCGTCATCGTCTTCCTGCCGCTGCTGACGCTGCAGGGGCTCGAGGGCAAGCTGTTCATCCCCGTTGCCCTGACCATCGTCTTCGCGCTGTCCGGCTCGCTGTTGCTGTCGCTGACGGTGATCCCCGTGCTCACCTCGTACCTGCTCAAGCCGTCCTCGGGGCATCATGAGCCCTGGCTGCCGCGCCAGGCGATGCGCTTCTACGCGCCGCTGCTGGCGTGGAGCCTCGCCAACGCCAACAAGGTCATTGCGGCGGCTCTGGCCCTGCTGGCCGCCACGGTCGCGGCGTTCTTCCTGCTCGGCAAGACGTTCATGCCGACGATGGACGAGGGCGACATCCTGCTGCAACTCGCCAAGCTGCCGTCGATCAGTCTGGAGCGCAGCGCGCAGACCGACCTGGCGGTGCAGCAGGCGCTGCTCGAGCGCATTCCCGAGATCAAGGACATCGTCGCGCGCACGGGGTCGGACGAACTCGGCCTCGATCCGATGGGTCTCAACGAGACCGACAGCTTCCTCGTGCTGGCGCCGCGCGCGGAATGGCGCGTTCCCGACAAGGAATGGCTGACCGGCGAGATCCGCAAGGTGATGGCCGATTTTCCCGGCATGGACATCGCTTTCACCCAGCCGATCGAGATGCGCGTTTCCGAGATGCTCACCGGCACGCGCGGCGACCTGGCGATCAAGGCGTTCGGCCCCGACCTCGACAAGCTCAACGCGCTGGCCGAGCGAATCGCCGCCCTGCTCAAAACCATTCCCGGCGCGCAAGACGTGCTGACGGTGAAGAACGAGGGGGTGCAGTATTTCACCGTCGAGATCGACCGTCTGGCCGCCGGGCGCTTCGGCTTGTCGGTCGAGGAGATCGCCGCCGCGCTGCGCGCCCAGATCGAAGGTCAGCCGGTGGGCCTGGTGCTCGAGGGCAACCGCCGCACGCCGCTGGTGATCAAGGGCGGCGAGGGCATGCGCAATTCGCCGGCGCTGTTCGCCGGCATGCAGCTGGCGCTGCCCGACGGCGGCAACGTGCCGCTCTCCGCGCTGGCGCGCCTCAAGCGCGTCGCCGGGCCGGTCAAGATCGACCACCAGAACGCCAACCGCATGGCGGTGGTGCAGGCCAACGTCACCGGCCGCGACCTGGTCGGCTTCGTCGAGGAAGCCAAGGCGAGGGTGGCCGCCGAGATCCGGCTCGACGCCGGCATGCAGCTCGAGTGGGGCGGCCAGTTCGAGAACCAGCAGCGCGCCGCCAAGCGCCTGCTGCTGGTGGTGCCGATCGCGCTGGCGCTGATCTTCCACATCCTGTTCACTACCTTCGGCTCGCTGCGGCAGGCCGCGATGGTGTTCGTGAACATTCCCTTCGCGCTCATCGGCGGCGTCTTCGCCCTGCTGCTGTCGCAGGAGTACCTGTCGGTACCGGCCTCGGTCGGTTTCATCGCGCTGCTCGGCATCGCGGTGCTCAACGGCCTGGTGCTGATCTCCCATTTCAACCAGCTGCGTGCCCAGGGCCTGCCGCTGCGGCAGGTGGTGGTCGATGGCTCGAAGCGCCGCCTGCGGCCGGTGCTGATGACGGCCAGCATCGCCGCCTTCGGCCTCGTGCCGCTGCTGTTCGCCACCGGGCCGGGTTCTGAAATCCAGCGGCCCTTGGCCATCGTCGTCATCGGCGGTCTCGTCACCTCGACGCTGCTGACCCTGGTGATGCTGCCCATCCTCTATCAACGCTGGGGAAGCGAATCATGAGCAAGCGCCTCGACGTCTGCCTCAACCTGATCCTGCCGAACGCCATGAAAGACCAGGTGATCGACCACTTGCTCGGACATCCGGAGTGGGTCGGTTCGTTCACCACCCATTACGTGGAGGGCCACGGCGATCCGGACAGCATCGCCAGCCCGGCCGAACAAGTGCGGGGATGCGCCGAGCGCGTGCGTATCGAGATCCTCATGGACATGCAGCATGTCGCGGCCTTGCTGGAGCAATTGCGGACCGACCTGCGCA
This sequence comes from Rhodocyclaceae bacterium UBA2250, assembly GCA_002347285.1. Taxonomy (GTDB): domain Bacteria; phylum Pseudomonadota; class Gammaproteobacteria; order Burkholderiales; family Rhodocyclaceae; genus Sulfuricystis. The sequence continues at coordinate 109,665 of DDXW01000031.1, forward strand.
GCCACGAGAGCCTCTGGTGGCAAACGCCGGTGTCCGCTTCCGGGAGGTTCGCATGAAACGGCTGTTCGTCATATTGCTGATGCCGGCCTGCCTGGGCTGGGCCGCCGACGGTTCCGACCTGCCGCCGACCACCCAGGTGATGAAAGCGCTGCAGGCCCATCCGCTCGTGCGCGCCGCCGCCGCCGGCATCCGCGCCGAGGAGGCCAACCGCGACCGGCTCGACGCCGGACCGCACGAGTTCGCGTTGCGCCTTGCCAGTCAGCGGCGCCAGGACCGCTCCGCCGACCAGCGCTACCGCGAGCACGAGATCGGCATCGAACGCGCGATCCGACTGCCTGGCAAGGCGGCGCTCGACGCCGAGATCGGCACGGCGGGCGTGGCGCAGGCACAGCATGCACTCGGCGACGCCATGCACGAAAGCGGCCGCCAGCTGCTCGCGCGCTGGTTCGAGTGGCAGCGCGAGGCTGCGGCGGCGCACGACTGGCAGGCGCAGGTCGATGTCCTGCGTGCGCAGCATGCGGCCGTGCAGAAGAAAGTCGGCGCCGGCGAGGCGGCGAAACTGGAGGCGCTGCTCTCCGAAGCGCAGATCGTCCAGGCCGAGGCGCAGCTCGCCCAGGCGCAGGCGCGGCGCGAGCGCGCGGCGGTGGAGTTGCGCCAGCACTTCCCGGACATCGCGCTGCCCGAGGGCGTCGCACTGCAGCCGCCCGTGGGAATGGCCGACGATCCGGGCGCCAGGGACCGCTGGCGCGAGCGCATCCTCGCCGCGAACCACGAGTTGGCGGTTGCGCGCAGCGCGGCGCTGCGCAGCCGCCTCGAAGCCGGCCGGCTCGACGCCGAGCGCCTCCCTGATCCGACGCTGGGCCTGACGATGGGACGCGAGCGCGACGGCCAGGAGCGCATCGTCGGCCTGCAGCTCACCGTTCCCTTGCCGGGCGCGGCGCGTGCCGCGGGCGCGCGTGCCGGCAGCGCCGAGGCCGATGCCGCCGCCGCGCGCGAGGCGCTGGCCCTCGCGCGTGCCGAAGCCGAGGCGCGCCAGACGATCAACGCCGCCATCGGCAGTCACGGACACTGGCGACGCCAAGCCGACGTGGCGCAGCGCATGGAGGAGAACGCGCGCTTGCTCGACAAGGCCTGGCGCCTCGGCGAAGGCCAGTTCGCCGAGCTGCAGACCGCCCGCCGCCAGGCCATCGAGGCGCGGCTGGCCGCCACCCAGGCCCAGCTCGACGCCAACGAGGCGCGCTATCGCCTGCTGCTCGATGCGCATGAGCTGTGGGATCTCGCCGAGGAAGACGGTACCTCCGCTCAAGATAAGCCTGGCATAAGCCAGCGCTAAGCTCTCCTTAAGTTTCGCCCGGCAGACTGGCTGCCATGTTCAACAGCAGCCAAGGAGTCCGGTCATGAAACACGCCACCCTCGCCATTCTCGCCACCCTCTGCGCCGCCGCCGCACAGGCCGCCACGCCCGCCGAACTGCTCGACGGCTACCGCGCCGAGGCGGCGCGGCAGTCCGCCGGCTTTCAGCCGTCCGCCCAGCGCGGCGCGGAGTTCTTCCAGCACCGCTTCGGCGCGTCGGCGAAGATGCCGTCCTGCGCAAGCTGCCATACCGACAATCCGGCGCAGCCGGGCCGGCACGTCGTCACCGACAAGGCGATCAAGCCGCTGGCGCCCGCCGCCAACGCCGGACGTTTTACCGATCCGGCCAAGGTCGAGAAATGGTTCCGCCGCAACTGCACCGAGGTCGTCGGCCGCGAATGCAGCGCCGCCGAGAAAGCCGACTTCGTCGCGTTTCTGCTGGGGGGGCGCTGAAATGAAAACACCGCGCTTGCTGCTCGCCGCCATGCTGCTGCCGCTGTCCTTCGCCGCCCACGCCGACAAGCTGCGCCTGCCCGCCGACGCGCCGCCGGCCTTCCAGGCCGAATGCGCGAGCTGCCACCTCGCCTTTCCGCCCCAGCTGCTTGCCGCCGACGACTGGCGCCGCGTGATGGCGAGTCTCGACAAGCACTACGGCGACAACGCCAGCCTCGACGAGAAGACGCGCCGCGCCATCGAGGATTTCCTGGTGCGCAATGCCGGCAGCGTGCGGAAACTCGGCGCTGGCAAGGCGGCGACCGGCGAGCCGCCGCGACTGACCGCCACCGCCTGGTTCCGGCGCAAGCACCACGAGGTGCCGCCCACTGACTGGACGCACGCCAAGGTCAAGAGTCCGGCGAACTGCGTCGCCTGCCATACCAGGGCGGAGGAAGGCAGCTACCGCGAGCGCGAAATCGTCATGCCGGACGGAAGACGGTGGGAGGACTGACCATGCAAAAGATCCTCGTCTGGGACTGGCCGGTGCGCATCGGCCACTGGCTGCTCGCCGGCGCCTTCGCGCTGGCCTGGCTGACGAGCGAGAGCGAGGAGTTGCGCCTCGTGCATGTCCTCGCCGGCGGCACGGTGGTCGGCATCGTGCTGTTTCGCCTGCTGTGGGGCTTCGTCGGCACGCGGCACGCGCGCTTCGCCGGCTTCGTGCGCGCGCCGGGCGCCGTCGTCGCCTATCTGCGCGGCGTGCTCGCGCGACGGCCCGTGCATGCGGCCGGCCACAACCCCGCCGGCGCATTGGCCATCGTCGCCCTGCTGGTTCTCGGGCTGCTGACCGGCGCGACCGGCTGGCTGACCTACAACGACTCATTTGCCAACCTTGGCGGCGAGATGTTCGAGGAACTGCACGAAGGGCTGGCCACGGCGATGCTCGCGGTCGCCGGCCTGCACGTCGCCGGCGTGATCGTCGGCAGCCTCGCGCATCGCGAAAACCTCGTGCGCGCGATGTTCACCGGCCGCAAGTTCGGCGAAGCGGGCGAAGCGATTGCCGGCGCGCGCCTGTGGGCCGTGCCGCTGCTGCTCGGCTGGGCCGCCGTCTGCGCCTGGTGGCTGGCGCGTTAAACTGCCGCGATGCGCATCCTGCTCGCCGAAGACGATCCGCAACTGGGTGACGGCCTGATGGTCGGCCTGCGCCAGGCCGGCCACGCGGTCGACTGGGTGAAGGACGGCCAGGCGGCCGATCTCGCGCTGCAGAGCGAGCCCTTCGACCTGCTGGTGCTCGATCTCGGCCTGCCGCGCCTCGAAGGCCTCGAGGTGCTGCGCCGCCTGCGCGCGCGCGGCCAGGCGCTGCCGGTGCTGATCCTCACCGCGCGCGACGCGACCGGCGACAAGATCGCCGGACTCGACGCCGGCGCCGACGACTACCTGGTCAAGCCGATCGACCTCGACGAACTGGCGGCGCGCGTGCGCGCCTTGGCGCGGCGCGCGGCGGGCAGCGCCCAGCCGGTCCTGCAGCTGGGCGACCTGCGCATCGATCCGGCCGCGCGCGCCGTCAGCCTGGCGGATACGCCGGTCGAGCTCTCAGTGCGCGAGTTCTCGCTGCTGCAGCTCCTCGCCGAGAACGCCGGCCGCGTGATGACACGCGCCCAGCTCGAGGCCTCGCTCTACGGCTGGCACGACGAGCCGGACAGCAACGCGCTCGAAGTGCATATCCACCACCTGCGCCGCAAGCTCGGTGCCGAGCGCATCAGGACGCTGCGCGGCGTCGGCTACATGATGCCCAAGCCATGACGGCGACCGCCACGCGCTGGTTCTCGCTGCGCCGGCACCTGCTCGTCTGGCTGCTGGGCGGCGTCACCGCCGGCTGGCTGGTGGCGATCGGCTTCGCCTACGTCGAGGCGCGCGAGGAGGTCATGGATCTGCTCGAAAAGCGCGAGCGCCACGACAAGCTCGAAAAGCGCGTGCAGAAGGAACTGGCCGAGCACCTGGTCGAAAGCCTGCTGCGGCCTTTGCTGTTCGGCCTGCCGCTGCTCGGCGGCTGGATCTGGTTCGCGACGCGCCGCGGGCTGGCGCCACTCGACGAGATCGCCGCGGAGATCGTCGCGCGCGCCCCCGAACGTCTCGACCCGGTGGCGCCTGCGCGGGCGCCGCGCGAAATCCGACCGCTGCTCGGCGCGCTCAACGACCTGTTCGCGCGCGTCGAGCGCACGCTCGAGGGCGAGCGCCGCTTCACCGCCGATGCCGCCCACGAACTGCGCACGCCGCTGGCGGCGCTTTCCGCGCAGGCCCAGGTGGCGCAGCGCGCGCGCGACGCGGCGGAGCGCGAGCAGGCGCTGGCGCAGATCGTCGCCGGCAGCCGGCGCGCCGGCCATCTGGTCGACCAGCTGCTGACGCTCGCCCGGCTGGATCCGGCCACCCCGCCGGCGCTGACCCCGGTACGGCTCGACGCGCTGGCCGCCGAGGTGTGCGCCGACCACGGCGCCGCGGCGCTGGACAAAGATATCGCCCTCGAACTCGATGCACCGCAGGAGGTCGTCGTCGCGGGCAATGCCGATCTGCTGCGCATCCTGCTGCGCAATCTGCTCGATAACGCGTTGCGCTACACGCCGCCGGGCGGCAGGGTCGAGGTCGGCATCGCTCCCGGCGCTCTGCGGGTCGACGACAGCGGGCCGGGCATCCCGGCCGGGGAGCGTGCGAACGTGCTGCAGCGCTTCTATCGTCTCGCCGGTCAGGAGATCGCCGGCAGCGGTCTGGGGCTCTCCATCGTCGCGCGCATCGCCGAACTGCACGGCGCACGGCTCGCGCTGGCCGACGGCTGCGGCGCGCCGGGGCTGGGCGTCCGGCTGCGCTTCAAGGAAGGCTGAGCGCCGCCTCGCCGGCGCCGAGTTTCAGCGCGTGCGGTAAGAGGCGTGGCAGGCGATGCAGGCGCCCATCAGCGCCGGCAGCTTGGCCAACGCGGCGTCGCGATTGCCGCTGGCGGCCGTGCCGGCGAATTCGCTGGCGGCGAAATGGCCGTCGATGGCGAGCTTGTGCATCTCGCGCGGCATCTGCGGTCCGGGCCGTGCCTCGAAGGGCAGCCGGGCATTCTTGCCCATCGCGCTGCGGCCGAGGCGTTCCTCGGCGACTTCGCCGGCTTCCTTGACCTTGTTGTCGGCCAGCAGCGACAGGATCTCGTTGAGCGCCAGCAGGTTGTCGAGCATCTCCTGGCGCAGGGTCTCCTGCGCCGCCGGCGTGAGCTTGGCGAACAGGCGGGTGTCTTCCGCGACCGCAGGCGGTGCAATCAGCGCGGCGCATGCTGCGGACGCGGCCATGAGGAGAGCGAGCCTTTGTTTCATGTCAATGCGGCTTGATGGTGTATTGGTTGCCTGCGGCGAAGCTCACGTCGGCGTCGAGGAAGTAGGCGGCGATGTCCTTGCCGCCGAGCATCTTGACCGTGTCGTAGGCCTCGCCGGAACGGGCGCCGGTCGAGCAGACGAACACGATCGGCTTGTCCTTCGGCAGCTCGCCGATCTTCTTCTCGATGTCGCCGACGGGAATGTTGATCGCGCCCGGGAAGGTGCCCTTCTTGACGTCCTTCTCGTCGCGCACGTCGATGATGGCGATCTGCGCCGGGTTCTCCTTGAGGATGCGCTCGAAGGAGGCGACGCTGATGCTGCCTTTTTCCTTGCCCGGTTCGATGCCGGGCGCGGCGGCTGCTGCCGCCGGCGCCGTGGCGGCAGGCGCCGCCGCGGTTGCGCCCGTCGCCGCCTGCCAGGCCGGGTAGCCCTCGGGGAAGATGAAGACCTTCTTGTAGCCGAGCGCCTTGGCCTTGAGCGCGGACTTCGACGACAGGTCGCACTTGAGGCCGCCGCAGAAGAAGATCAGCGTCGTCTCCTTGCTGGCCGGCAGCTTGGCGGTCTCCTTGTCGAACTTCGAGTCGGAGATGTTGATCGCGCCGGGAATGCTGCCCTGTCCGAAGACGCGCTCGGGACGCGAGTCGATCAGCGCGAAGTCCGCCTTCTCTTCCATCAGCTTCTTGATGTGGGGGAGGCTGACGGCGACCGGTTCGCCCTTCGCTTCCCACTCGGGCTGCCCGGCGGGATAGACCCTGACGTTGGTGTAGCCCATCGCTTCGGCCTTGAACGCCGACTTGTGCGATAGGTCGCATTCGAAGCCCTGGCAGTAGAAGATCAGCGGCGTGGCCTTGTCGGCCGGCAGCAGCGTCGGCGCGAGCTTCTCGAACTGGGTGTCCGGCAGGTTGATCGCGGTCGGGATGTGCCCGATGTCGTAGCGGCGCGCGGCGGGTCGCGAATCGATCAGCCGCGTGGTGCCCTTGATCTCCATGTCCTTCGGCAGTTCGGCGTGCGGCTTGACCTGGTCGAACTCGATCAGGTGCTTGTACCACCCTTCCTTGGGCCGGGCGATGCCGGCCTGGGCGAGAACCGTGGGCGAATAGGCGAGCGGGGCAAAGGCCAACGCCGCGACCGAGAGTGCGACATACAGCGGCTTGCGTTTCATGATGATCTCCCTCAAGATCGATTGACGAATTACAGCACGGTGAATTTTTCCGTCGATTCGTTGTAGCGCACGAAGGCGTACCAGACGGCCAGCAGCAGGCCGCCGACGATCAGCGTCCAGCCCCAGCCGGGCAGCAGCTCGGGCCAGTAGGCCTGGTAGCCGACGGCGGTGACCTCGAAGTTCTCGACGTTGTCGGGATCGACCGCGGTGATGCCGGTCTTCTTGAGGATCGCGCCGACGGTCGAGCCCATCCAGGCGAAGAAGAACATCGCCACCCACAGCTTGAGGTGGCCTTCGCCCATGCGCCAGAGCGAACCCGAGGCGCAGCCGCCGGCGAAGATCATGCCGATGCCGAAGGTGATGCCGCCGAGCAGCGAACCGATCCAGAAGGTCGGCGGGATCGCGATGTAGGGATCGATCACCTTCTTCTCGAACAGGAAGGCGGCGAGCGGGATGCCGATCGCCAGCGCGAGAATGACCGCTTTCGTCATGTCGCCCTCGGCGGTCATGAACGGCTCGCGGAAGGCCCGGGCGAAGCACAGCCGCGAGCGGTGCATGATGAAGCCGATGCAGAAGCCCAGCAGCACGATCACCGCGCGCGTCGCCAGCACCGTATCGGGCGAGGCGTACCAGCTCGCCGCCCAGACCAGCATGCCGACGAGGATCGCCAGGCCGGCGAAGGGGTAGAGCCCGGTCACGCTATCCGGCACGTTGATGGTCGGCGGCGCCTCCATGCCCCAGCTGATGTTCTCGAGCGTCCACAGCAGCAGCTTGAGACCGACCACCGCGCCGATCAGCAGACCGGCCCACATCGCCCAGCCGGCGGGCGAGGAGTGCAGCACCGGATTGAAGAAGCCGCCGGTCGTGCAGCCGCCGGCGAGGGAAGCGCCGGTGCCCATCAGGGTGCCGCCCAGCGCGGCCCAGACGAGTTCGAGTTTCGGCGGGCGGTTCGGCTGGAACTGCCGCGACATCAGCGCGGCGGCGAAGGCGCCCAGCAGCAGCATGATGTTCATCAGCGACATGCGGTGCGTCAGCCAGCCCTCGTCGGGCGGCGCGATGCCCAGGAGCGGCGCCAGGCCGATCAGATGGTTGAACTGGTCGCCCCAGTAGCGCACGCCGCCGAACACCCCCCAGAACAGGCCGTTGATCATCAGCGCGATCACCACCAGCACCAGCAGGATGGCGCCGGTGTAATGCGACCACTCCTCGACGAAAATGCTCTCGTAGTCGGCCTTGAAGCCGGCCAGCCAGCCGTTGCCCTCGCTCATGCGTTATTCCCCTTGCGCAATGGTTGTTCCAAACAAAACGGCCTGCCGGAGCTCGTCCGAGCCGGCAGGCCGCTGTCGCCTCGTCGGTCGGAGATCAGCTGCAGCTGGCCGGGCTTTCGCCGTCCTTCGCGCTGCGCAGCAGGAAGACCTTGATGTCTTCCATCAACTCCTGATCGGGCACGTCGGCGAACTTCTCGGCCGCCTTGTTGCTGCCCTTGATCTTGGCGCGGTACTCCTTGCTGACGTATTGCTTGACGCTTTCCTTGCCCTTCGCGTGCTTGTCGGCCTGGAGGTAGGCGGTCCATTCGGCCTTGGTCTTCGCGCTCGGATTGATCTGGCCGATCGGCGAGGCGACGTGGCAGGAGGTGCACACGCTGCGATAATAGACGCGGCCGCGCTTCCAGTCGGCGTCGTACGCCTGGGCGGTGGACGCGAACAGGGCGCCGGCGGCCAGCAGCGTCAGCATCGGGTGAATTCTCATGACGATTCTCCTCTGTGAAAATACACAACAACGCAACGCAGCATAGCACTCCGCGGCGGGAACCACATACCTCCTATGGGTAATAGCCATACCCCTTCCGGCGGACTAGACAGGGCAATCGCACACGCAAACGT